>JAIEMK010000016.1 GCA_019752295.1 Chitinophagaceae bacterium
TTACCTAAGCCAATTGGATAATTCCAATAGTTCCACTTATAATTTCCAAAATAAAAATTCCAACCAATGCTATTGTAATTGTTGTAGTAATTAAAATCATAACGACTATCATTCCAGTATGTAAAATCATCCAGTCCGCCCCAGCGGTAGTTGTTCGCTACTTTCATCCTTAGGTACCTGTCGTCGGCACTACTGATATACTCTTCATACTGCTCGTCTTTTTTCACGTCGGCCTTCGCAAATACTTCCTTTGTAGGAGAGTAGTAAACGTCATCCGGAGTTTGAGCAGTTTTGTAAGCTGTAGAACAACTTGTTGCGAATATTCCCATTCCAATTAAAGCAAAAAGTAAAGTGTTTTTCATGGTTCTAGGTTTGAACTGTTAGATAATGTGAAGTTACATACATTTGCGTTGCTAAAAGGGTTCATCAGTATTACGTCAAATACTCTGCCACCTTAATTATAATTAAATACTTATTTGTTAAAGAAATCTTAAATAAAAATGGGGAAGGACATCGCTACACGGGAAGAAGATTATTCGCAATGGTATACCGACTTAGTAATCAAAGGAAGTCTTGCTGATTATAGTGCTGTTAGAGGCTGTATGGTTATTAAACCTTATGGTTATGCACTTTGGGAAAACATGCGTGATGTTTTAGACAGGATGTTTAAAGACACTGGTCATCAGAACGCCTATTTTCCGCTATTTGTACCTAAAAGTCTTTTTGAAGCGGAAGAAAAAAATGCAGAAGGATTTGCAAAGGAATGTGCTGTGGTTACACATTACCGCCTGAAGTCGGATCCTGATCGCCCCGGTAAACTGATGGTTGATCCCGAAGCCAAACTGGAAGAAGAATTAGTGGTTCGTCCAACAAGTGAAGCCATTATATGGAATACTTATAAGGGATGGATTCAATCCTATCGCGATTTACCGATTCTTGTAAATCAGTGGGCCAATGTGGTTCGCTGGGAAATGCGTACCCGATTGTTTTTAAGAACTGCCGAATTTTTATGGCAGGAAGGTCATACCGCGCACGCCACTTCTGCCGAAGCAATTGCTGAAACTAAACAGATGCTTGAAGTATATGCCGACTTTGCTGAGAACTGGATGGCCGTTCCGGTAATTAAAGGGGTAAAGACTCCGAACGAACGTTTTGCAGGTGCAGAAGATACTTATTGCATCGAAGCGATGATGCAGGATGGCAAGGCATTACAGGCAGGTACCTCGCATTTTCTAGGACAAAATTTTGCAAAGGCATTTGATGTAAAGTTCAGTGACAAAGAAAATAAATTAGATTATGTATGGGCTACCAGTTGGGGCGTAAGCACCCGATTAATTGGGGCATTGGTAATGGCGCATAGCGATGATGATGGTTTGATATTACCACCAAAAATTGCACCAATACAAGTTGTTATTGTACCGATTTATAAAGGGGAGGAACAAAAACTGCAACTCGACGAAAGGGTTCATGCAATTGTGAAAGGATTAAAAGCCCTGGGTATTTCTGTTAAATATGATGACTCTGATAATCAACGTCCCGGTTGGAAATTTGCCGAATATGAATTGAAGGGAGTTCCTGTGCGCCTTGCAATTGGAGCAAGAGATTTAGCAAATAATGTTGTTGAAGTAGCAAGAAGAGATACTAAAGAAAAGCAGAGTGTAAGTTTGGATGGAATTGAGCAATACATTAAAAATCTGCTCGAAGAAATTCAACAAAATATTTACAACAGAGCAAAAGCATTTCAACAGGATCATATTAGCAAGGCCGACACTTGGGATGAGTTTGTAGCGTTGTTGGATACAAAGGGTGGATTTATTTCGGCACACTGGGATGGTACCAGCGAAACAGAAGATAAGATTAAGGAATTGGCAAAAGCAACTATTCGTTGTATTCCTTTAAACAATCCGCTCGAAGATGGTAAATGTATTTTTACAGGAAATCCTTCCACTCAAAGAGTATTGTTTGCAAGAGCATATTAAACTGCTACATTTTAAATCAAATAGGAATGGCACGCGGATGACGCAGATAAAGCGGATTTACACAGATTAATAACCTGCGCAGATCTGTTATATCTGCGTGCCATCTTCCTAAAGAGTAATGCCCATTTTCACAACCCATCTTCTATAAGTATAATCATACTTTATAGGTGTTAGTGTTCCCCATGGAAAAGGATCTGGCAAGCGTAAGTTTTGGTTATCAACATAGGCATAGGCTTTCTGACTATAGCCGATTTGCAAAAAGAAATCAGTACTACCAACCAGCTTTTTCTGAACACCCAAACCCAGTTCATATATCCAACCAATTTTTAAATCGAAAGCAGGTTGACCATTCATCCAGGTTTTAGGCAGATCCTTATTGGGCAATGGAATACTAGGGCCGGCATCAGCATACACAAAGGGCTTCCAGAGCCTACTACCAAAGGCTTTTCGAAGATCTGCATATACAGGAATGGAACTGTATCCATATGGGTCGATACCCAGCCCCAGACCGATGCTCCAATTTTTTTTCTGAAAACCATTAACGCTATTCATACTAAACTTACTACCTTCATCACCCGTTAACAGCCCCATACTATTGCTGCTATGGAAAAACCATTTTTGTTTTTTTTGTGCGTGCAAACTAACTGTAATGAGCAAACAACCTATAAGTATCAAACTGTTCTTCATGTTTATTGTTTGATGCTGATTTTACTGATCAATTTGGTTTGCTCGGGTTTGCTGAAATCGTATTGGTATAAGCCATCTTTCGCAGAAACATAAGCGATGCCATGATAACAAATTACATCGTAAGCATCTGCAATCTGAATAGTTTGCAAGAGTTTGATGTATTCGGGATTACTGGTATCATAAATTAGTAACCCCGATTGATCGTCACATACCATCAGCGTATTGCCTTCTTTTCCCAAACCTTTTGGATGTGAGAGGGGATAGGTTCTTACTAGCAAAGGACTTTGAATATTGCTGATATTTAAAATGTCCATTTCATTCAGCGTACCCCTGCAATCCGACCAATTGGAGTGCAGTGTTACATAAGCATAGTTGTCGTCTGCAATCACCGGATCGCAAACACTTGCGTGTGAGAAAGTGCTCAGAAACACTGGTTTTATAGGATCGGCAACACTATATATATTCATTCCTGTTTGACCGCCAATGAAGAGTTTGTCTTTGAATGGGAAAATGGTTTCAGTAAACGCGTTTAAGGAGATTGATTTTGTTTTCGAAAGTTTCTCGGGATTACTAATGTCAATCACATTCAATAAGTAATTACTAACGGCATACATCCAACCATTTTGTATGGCTAAACGCGACATGGATCCTGCTATTCCGTTGCTAGATGACTTGCTAGAATTTAAATTACCGGCCATGAAATTGGTGGACCCTAACAGAAAGATTACACTTCCATTTTGCCGATAATTTTGATTATTGGTAAGCGATAAATTAATACTAGTGTCTTTGGTAACCCAGTCAACAACATAATACCCGGTATCTATATTGAACCCGTTTGGATAAGCTTTTTCAGGATAAATTCCTTTTATAAACGAACTTAATTCAACATGATCTGGGTTGCTGATATTCAATGCCAGCAAATCGGTAAAGCAATCCGCATAAAGTGTATTGCCTGCAACTGCCAGATCATAATTGCCAGGTATCGGAATGAAATACTTATTCAATGGTTGAGCGGGATTGCTATTGTCAATTACATGAATTCCTTTACCGGCTTCGTTTAGAAAGATGGTATTGCCATAGAGGTACATTTTTCCCGGTGCTGTAATGGCAATGGCTGCATTCATCTTAATATTATTGCGGGCATCTGAAAGCCTTGCTAATACAGGTCTTGTAATGGTATAGGTTTGTTTAGCAGAGTCCTTGAAACAACCTGCAAACAATATCAATCCCAACAAAACAAGCGCTCCCTTAAGGGACTGAAAAAAATGGTTTTTCATGTGTTTATTATTTTATTTTGGTTACATGTAATTCGCTAACAAACATCCCGGTTGGTGACAAATTTTTGTTATGCTTATTTCATGGTTTAATTTTTAGGGTGTTTGGATTTTGACAGTTGCACAGGTTTACTAAATTGTAAACTGTATTGGTTCCAATAATTTTTGTAATAACTCAACTTGCTCACACTGGTCAAACTCTTCTCCCATCCAAATCCCAGCGTAAATTGTTTGGAGAACTGAACACGAACGCCCGCCTGAATATTGAAAAGGAATTGATTGCTTAACGGTTTGGAATAATATAGAATCTGATACGCATCGTCGGTGAGTAACCATTTGCCGGCAAAATTCAATGACGCATTGGCACCTGTATATAATTGCCAGTTTATTTTTGCTGAAGGGTTTAGGTTGAACTGAATTAAAACCGGTAGCATTATCCAATGTGCACTGTTTGTAAGTACACTATTATTGCCGGCCTGATAATAATTTGGTACCACAACAGATTTATGATTGTCTGTTACCTGATCGCTAATGTTTAGTGTACTATCTTTTTTTGAGCCCACCTGCTGTTTAATTTGCAGATAACGATATTGTAAACCCAGTTCCAAACCCCATCGCTTATTCAATTGCAAATGGCGTGACAGGCCTACTTGCAGATGGAAGCCGTTGTTAGCAGATATCAACGAGATGGTATTGGGGGTTCCGAGTGAACTTTGATTATTTATATATGCCAGACTATTTGCTGCCGCATTACTATTGAAAAAAGGAGTTTCATTAATATTCGTTCTTCCAGCACCAAGATGAAGCGCCCAATAATTTTTTCGTTTTGTAGAAACCTTTTGTGCACTTGTAGCCGATGTTAAATTAGTGGGCGTTGAACTGATTGAAATAGTGGTTGTATCGGAAACTGTTTTTGAAATAATTGGCACTGATGAATTTGGAAAACCGCTTGTTTTTTCTTCTCCGGTAGTTTTCATTTTATTTTGTTCGATTGCCGGTGTATCCGTAGTTCCTAGAATAATTAGTTTCTCATTAGCAACAATTTTTGAAGCTTGATCTATTTTTTTTGGAATCAATTTTTGTTGATCAAGATGCTTGTACTGCTGGGTTTCAGGGATACTGTTTGTGGAATCATTGTTTGTTGATTGTGCTGCATTAAATGGAACTATTGGTACTATCGGAATTGCTTTTTTAGGACCTGTTTGCACAGATTTTCTTTGTGAAAGAATCGGTTCTTTGGTATTCCGATGCATTAAATAAATCCCAGACAACAGCAATAGCAGCCCAAGTGGAATCCACCAGAACAGAGGACTCCGCCTGCGCTTGGTTTTATCTAATTCCGCCTCCACTCCATCCCAGACTTGTTTGGTGGGGTTGATTTGGAATCCGCTGACTTTTTCAGCGACTATATGTTCAAAATTATCCGCCATAACTTTTTGATTGGATAGTGATTTCCTGTTGTTTAATGGCTGTAATTAACAGCGCTCTTGCACGACTATACTGACTCCTAACGGTATTGATATTCATTTGCAGAAGCTCAGCTATTTCCTGATGTTCAAATCCTTCAATTGCAAAGAGGTTAAAAACGGTTTGATAACCTGTTGGCAGTGCACGGATACATTCTATCAGATCTTTGATATCCAGATTGATTTCCGGGTTTTCAGAACTAATGGGATGTAACCCAATCTCCTCCACCTGCAACTCATTTCTGTAACGACTATGTTTACGGAGATAGCTGATAGCGGTATTCACCATAATTCTTCTAAGCCATGCCTCGAAAGGCCCGTTCTGTTGAAACTGTTGGATGTTTCTGAAAACTTTTATAAAAGCTTCCTGCAAAATATCTTCTGCATCTTCTTTGTTCTTGCTATAACGATAACAAACACCGAGCATGGCAGGCGCATACAGTTGATAGAGCTTAGCCTGAGCAGCCCTCTCGTTTTTTAAGCATTTTTTTATTAGTAGGTCTGTATACATAGCCATTGCTCAATGATATGACGCAGTCTTGAGTCAATTCATTGCATCTGTTTCGGTTTTTCTGAAATTAAATCGAATGCAAGGTCTGTCAACTTTATTACTTTTGCCGGATGCAAGCTTTACAATCTTTTTTGGATGGACAAGTGGTTCTGATAGACAAATCAAAGGACTGGACCTCTTTTGATGCGGCGAACAAAGTGAGAAACTTGATCAAGATTAAAAAAGTTGGGCACGCCGGCACACTCGATCCGCTGGCTACTGGTCTTCTAATTATCTGCACTGGAAAATTTACAAAGAAGATTAATGAATACATGGGGATGGAAAAGGAATATACGGGCACTATTACACTAGGTGCCACTACCCCCACTTACGATCTGGAATCTGATCCTGAAAATTTTCAATCGGTGGATCATTTATCGGAAGCGCAGATTCTTGCTGCCACCAAAAATTTTGAAGGCGATATTTTACAAATGCCTCCGCAACATTCGGCGATCAAAAAAAATGGAGAGCGCTTATATGTTTCGGCAAGAAAAGGAATTGTTGTAGAAATGGAAGCGAGGCCTGTTACAATACATTCTTTCAGCATCGAAAAAATTGAATTGCCCATTGTTTATTTCAAAGTAGTTTGCTCCACCGGTACTTATATTCGCAGTTTAGCAAACGATTTTGGAGCAGCATTAGGAGTGGGTGGTTATTTGAGCAGTTTGCGCAGAACCAGAATTGGAAATTTTCTGGTAGAAGATGCCAAAACAATTATGCAGTTTGAAGAGGAGATCAAATTATTACGCGCATCATTATTATTAGAAGGGGAGACCAATACCGAGTTGTAGCGCAAAATTTGGCACTTCTAATCCATTGGGCCTGATATCCGTCCAGTTGAATTTATTAATACTCATCCACCCGTCGTTACCTATTCTTACAGGGTCTTTTACTTTATAAGCAAAATCCAGACGAATCAAAAAATAAGTAAAATCAATTCGAAGTCCAGTACCCACACCAATTGCTATATCTTTTGCAATGTTCGACAATGAGAATTCAGAAAGAGGGTCGCCCGGATTTTTCTTTACGTTCCAGATATTTCCAATATCCGTATACAAAGCGCTACCCAGTTTTACTCCGCCAATAGTTGCAATATTGAACCTGTATTCTGCATTCGCTTCAATTGCCATATCCCCATAACGATCTCTAAAAGTACTGCTCGAAATACTGTCGTAGGTATTGGAGCGTCCTAATCCTAATTGTCGCAAGCCCCATGCACGCATACTATAAGGTCCGCCCAGCGAAAATTGTTTAAAGAAGGGTAGTGTAGCATTAGTGGTTCCAGGATAGGACCCATAGTTATAACCATAGCCCGCAAAAAAGCGATACGCCATTTCTGATTTTGTCCATTGTTTTCTTTGTCGATATTCTGCTTCTAATTTAATATACCTGTAAATATTATTTTTTAATTGTTTGAAAGCTCCAAACAATAATCCCGTTTCTTCAACACCCAAACGCAGGAAATGACTTCTCCTATTGGCACTGTTATAAATAAGGTTGTAAGAAAGGCTTTGGCTAAAAATATTGCCGGTATTGAAACTGTTTCTTAAAAAAGGATTTTTTATAAACAGGGTATCCAGCCCGGGCAATGTATCAAGCGAGTACAACTCCACATTAAAAGGTTTAAACAACCAGATATTATCGTGTCGGTGATTTGTCTTTTTCCATTCATATCCCCAGCTTCCAACGATCGACCGGAGTTTATAATAATTTTTTCTGTCTACATATGCCGCATTGAAAGACAATAATGTTTTTTTATTATCGACCGATTTTAGCGCCTTCCAATTTTTAAAAGGCTGAATGATTCTGGGAAAAGAAAATGTTTCTCCTGCACTGATATTAAATGTTTGTATGAGTTGTTGGTTGGATATTGTATTTTTCCCAATATTCAAATTC
Source organism: Chitinophagaceae bacterium (assembly GCA_019752295.1). Taxonomy (GTDB): domain Bacteria; phylum Bacteroidota; class Bacteroidia; order Chitinophagales; family Chitinophagaceae; genus Sediminibacterium. Next base: position 7,853 of record JAIEMK010000016.1, read on the forward strand.
AACTCCACACCGGCCCTGAAATTTGTGATGGATTGTATTGCCTGTTTCCAAACATTGCGGTTTCGATAAGATAAGTTTGTAGATATACCAAACAGATTACCCGATCCAATATCGCCTGTATTTCTACTACCTTCCAGATCAATTGTAAAGCTTTGTTTCAATGCTGGTGTTAGAAAAAAATAAAAGTCGAGACTATCTTTATCGCGTACCACAATTTTTCCGTCAACCTGTTGCCAGGCGCCTATTTGACCGAGTGTATTCATCGATTTATAATAGGCTTCTTCGTTGTATTTTTCGCCGTGTGTGATATAAGTATGTTCTTTTAAGGGGTTGTATTTAAACTTTCCCTCCTTATAGCGCATCCATGAAGTACCGTACTTCTTTTCACTGAATCTTTTATCAAACATCAGGCTATCTGTGATATCGGTTAATTTTGTTTCGGGGTAATAATAAATATTGCCAACACTATATTGTATCAGTTTACTGGAGTCGTAAGTGGTTCTTTTTTTGATCATTACATCCCAAGTAGGATTAAGACTTCTTTTTCTCGCAGATGCTGCTATTAATTCTGCCACTTTCAGCGGATCGAGTGTAACCGTTATCAAACTTTGATCTGTGGTATCGATCTCTGCATAAATATCTTCTTTTGTGAACTTATAATATCCCTTTCTGCGATAAATGCCAATTAGTCTGTCGAGCTCATCATTGATTAATTGTTTTGAATAAGCATTCCCTTTTTTAATCAAACTGAATTTCATATTTCGCTCTGCGATGTTTTGCAAAACAGAATCATCCAGTTGGTATCCGATAGAATCGATCGTAATATTTTTTCCGGGGTCGATTGTCATCATTGCTGATACCCTTATCTGATCATTCACCGTGTCCACATGAATCGAGTCACTCAGGCTGGCATAGTAATAACCCTGTGAATTTAAATAAGCATTCATGAAATTTTTAGAACGCAGGAGATTTGTAGAATCATAAACCGGCGGCTTCTTGATCCGGTACCAAAACAATCTTCTTTGCTCTCTTCTGGCTTTTAAGCTATCATCCCAATAATTTTCAAGGTCAAGCGAAAGCCTTTTTTTTTCGACTTTTGATTGAACCCCGTTTACTTGAATCTGATTGTGGTAAATAAATGCAGTATTGGCAGGATAATTTTCAACGGTAGTACGACGTTCTTCAGAACAGGAAGCCATTACCAATAAAGTAAGAACCCCTATTAGCCATAAAAACCTATTAACTTTAGCCCCTTTCAAATGCATATTGTATGTTAAGCAAGAATGAGCTCAAATATATTCAATCTTTGTGCCAGAAAAAACAAAGACTGCAGGAAGGCCTTTTTTTAGCGGAAGGACCCAAGCTGGCGAAGGAAATTTTGAGTAGCGATTATCGGATAGAAAAGTTGTATGCAACTGCCGAATGGCTTGCGGAGAATCCCATCAATGTAGATACCACAACGGTTACAGAAATTGAACTTGCTAAAATGAGTTCTTTACAAACACCCAACGAAGTGATGTTGGTATGCAGACAAAGAATTATTAAGGAGGAGCCTGATTTTAAAAATACTTTGAGTCTTGTTTTAGACGGCTTGCAAGATCCCGGCAATTTGGGAACCATTATACGGATTGCAGATTGGTTTGGTGTTAAACAAATTGTTGCCAGTGAGGATACCGTTGAGTTCTATAACCCCAAAGTAATTCAAAGCACCATGGGTAGTTTTATCAGGGTAAAATGCTGGTATCGTAATTTGCCTGAATTGCTTGCCACTACTCAGGTTCCCGTGTATGGTGCATTGTTAAATGGGCGGTCAATCAATAAAACCAAAGCACTGAAAGAAGGAATATTGGTTATCGGAAATGAATCTAAAGGTATTAGGGAAGCTGTTATGCCTTTTATCACTGAGGCCATTACTATCCCACGAATTGGTAAAGCGGAATCGCTCAATGCAGCGGTGGCAACCGGGATTCTTTTATCACATTTATGCGGTAAAACAGAATAGCGTTTATCTGAATTGTATGGCTTTGGTGGGTTGAATTCTTTTAATGATCAAAGTAGGAATAATCAGAGCCAGATAACAGACTACTGTGGTTCCTGCACACACAGCAAATACCTGCCACCATATAATATAAATCGGTGCTTCAGAAACATAGTATGCCGACTCATCAAGCCTTATAAAGCCGGTAATTTGTTGCAACCAACAAATGCCGATTCCTGCCACGAAACCAATTCCAATGCCGGCAAAAGTTATAACGGTAGCATGATAAAGAAATAGTTTTTGAATAAGCCAATCGTTGGCACCCAGCGCTTTTAAGATGCCAACCATGCGGGTTCTTTCTAAAATCAGAATCAATAAACAAGTTATCAGGTTGATGATGGCAACAATGGCCATTACAACAAATATTACATTTCTGTTAACGTCTTGAATATTTAGCCAGTCAAAAATATTTGGATAAACTTCTCTGATGGTTTTACTCATCCATTCGGCAGGCAGTTTGTCAATGAGACGATTTGAAATACTATCCATTTGATGATAGTCTTTTACAAAAACCTCGTAGCCTCCAGTTTCATCGGCTGCCCAGTTATTTATTTTCCGGATCAATTGTTGGTCTCCCAGTGCAAATAATTTATCGTACTCCTCAATCCCGGTTTTATAAATTCCGCATACTGCCAGTTTCCGATAATTCCTGCTACCATCGATACTCGAAATAAAATAAATATGAATCGTATCGTTTAACCTGATCTTTAATTGACGAGCTATTTGAACGGATACCAACAACTCTTTGCTATAACTACTATCGTTGAAATGCATCCATCTGCCTTCTTTGATGAATGGTTTAAGTTGCATGCTATCGTAATCTTTCTCAACACCTTTTAATAAAATACCTTCAATCTCTTTGTTCTTTTCAATGATGGCCGATTTGGTTGCAAAAGTTTGAATTTGATATACTCCGGGTTCATTAGTAATGATGGACAATACTTTTGAATTTTTTTTGATCGGAGTTTCCTCTGCAACTAATGATTTGTTGGGCTCGTATTTTTGTACACGGATATGTCCCCAAAAACTAAAAACTTTATTAGCAACTGTTTGCTGAAACCCGTTTACAAATGCCAACGTGATAATCATTGACATAACACTTACTGCCGTAGCAGCAACTGAGAGGCGGATAATAAATCTTGCAAACGACTTTTGTCGGGTAAAAGCGATTCTTTTGGCGATATTAAATGCAAGATTCAAAAATATTTTTTTAGTCTCCAAAACTACACCGCCCCATTGAATACAGCAAAAGCTTTTGAAGCAATTAAGAATGTTGTAAGTTTATTGCATTATTGAATTGTATGAAATTATTGTTTAGTACTATCCTAATAGTCATTTCTAGTATGGTTGTTGCACAGCGACTTCCCGACCGAATCTATTCACAATCTATCAATGGAGTGAAGCTGTTTCAGTTAAATAATCAGTTTAGTCAACCAATTCTTCAACTCAATTCTGGTGATCAGTTGGAATTACATTTTGATGATTTGTCGGCCTACCCTAAAAATTATTATTATACTTATGAATTGTGTAATGCCGACTGGACGCCAGCCAACGTAAGTATCTTTGATTATATTAAGGGTTTTAACCTGAACAGAATTAGTCAGTATCGCATTGCTTCCATTGCTGCAATGAGGTATGTGCATTATCAGGTGCAGTTACCCGAAAACAATGCAATACCTATTAAAAGTGGCAATTACCTTCTGAAGGTTTTTCTGAATGGAGATACTTCAAAACTCGCATTCACCAAGCGTTTGATGGTAGTTGATAGAATGGTTTCTATCGGCGCTCAAGTTCAGGTGCCCTATGATATTCAACTCTCACGGTCGCATCAAAAATTACAGTTCTCCATCGAAACCAAAGAACTAAACCTGATGAGTCCGCAACAACTTAAAGTGGTGGCAGTGCAGAATAATCGGTGGGATGATGCTGTGATAGATAAACAACCCGTGTTTATGCGCGGAAATGTATTGGAGTATAATGGTGAACTCGATTATATTTTCGCTGCTGGAAAAGAATACCGTTGGGCAGATCTGCAAAGTTTTCGATTTGAATCAGATAGGATTGCAAGGGTTGACAGAACAACCGAACCAAATATGATTTTTATAAAACCCGATCAGGCAAGAAATAGTTTTGCTTATATCAATTTTCAGGATCGGAATGGATACACGGAAATTAATAGCAGTGAAGCGGTGAACCCCTGGTGGCAAAGTGATTATGCATGGGTGCATTTTAGTTTTGTACCGCCCAATAAGCAGGCAATAAAAGATAAATCAGTTTACCTGATCGGAGAGTTGACAGGTAATCAAATCAGCGACAGTTCTTTAATGAAGTTTGATGCTTTGGAGGGAGCATATACCAAAACCCTTTTATTGAAACAAGGTTATTATAGTTATGCATACGGGGTAAGAGACAATCATCATCCTTCGTTGCCTACAGATATGTCATATACCGAAGGAAACTATTGGGAAACCGAAAACGATTATACCATTTACGTGTACTATCGTTCTTTGAGTGGAAGACACGATGAATTGGTAGGAATTGCTCAGATCAATTCAAGGCTGGGGCGGTAATGAGGTACTAGCCCAGTTCAAAAGCTAGGGTTATAATTTCAAATGTTTTAGAGCCCGATTTTTGGGATTGGATTAAAAAAAATCAAAAAATTAATTCTCAAGCCTTACTTTTGCGGCGGCAGGTCTTACACGACCAGCTCCTGCTGAAACTCCCCAGGGTAGGAATACAGCAAGGATAGGCGGTTGAGCGGTGCGATGTGAGTAGCCTGCCATTTTTTTCTTTTTCGCAGATAGGGATAACCCACTGCGATCTTCTCAGGAAGAGCATATTGAAATAGTGAGTGTTTGTTTGAATGAGAGCTATTCTATGGGTACAAGAATTTGATCTCTGATTCATCTCATCCCAAAAAATTATTAAAATAAATACGATGAAATTTTTTGTTGACACTGGTAATTTAGCACAGATTAAGGAAGCCAATGAATTGGGCATATTAGATGGCGTTACTACTAACCCTTCTTTAATGGCTAAGGAAGGCATTAAAGGCGAAGAAGCTATTGCACAGCATTATAAAACCATCTGTGAATTAGTGGATGGCGATATTAGTGCGGAAGTACTTTCTACCGATTTTGCCTCAATGGTGGAAGAAGGAAAAAAATTGGCTGCGATTCATCCAAATATTGTGGTAAAAGTTCCAATGATCAAAGATGGTATTAAAGCCATTAAATGGTTTACCGATAACGGAATCCGCACAAACTGTACTTTGGTATTTTCTGCAGGACAGGCAATTCTTGCTGCCAAAGCAGGTGCTACTTATGTATCTCCTTTTGTTGGTCGTATCGACGATAGTGGTTGGGATGGAATGGAATTGATAAGCCAGATGCGTCATATTTATGATATTCAGGGTTACAAGACTCAGATCCTCGCCGCATCTATTCGTAATGCACTCCATATTATTAAAGCTGCCGAGGCAGGTGCTGATGTTTGTACTTGCCCGCTGGATTCTATTTTAGGATTATTAAAACATCCTTTAACCGATATCGGCTTGGCTAAGTTTCTGGAAGATGCCAAAAAAATGTAACTGATTTTAAATAAATTAAAATGCCCTTCGATTATCGGAGGGCATTTTTTATGCAGCAATTATTTCGGCTTTTTTTGAATAACTCTTAATGCCTCTTTTTCGCTGAGCGGCGAAAGTTTATGTTTTGCAACAAATGCAATTACCCAATCGGGATTGGTCTTGCTATATTCTCTTAAGGCCCACCCGATTGCTTTTCGGATAAAAAATTCTTTTGAATCCTTACAGTGTATGATATAGTTCGACAAAAGTACTGTGTCGGTATTTTTTTTATAAGATTTTTGAAAAAGAATACTGCTTCTTTGCAACCAGATATTATGGCTTTTATTCCATTGCGAAGTAATTAGAATAACCTGTTCGGGATAGAGTTTAAAGTAAGCACCTAACCAGTCGCTGCAAATGCCATCAACTGTATCCCACCAACTTTGGTGTATAATACAATACTCAATTAGTTTGATGGAACTGCTATTCCAATATTTTTTATGTGCCAGAAAAACATCGATGGCAAAATATTGCATCTCTCTTTCGGGCATGGCCCAAAGCGCTTTTATTATTTCATCCAGTTCAGATGCGTTCGAAAGTAAATGTGCTTTTAAATAGGGTTTTACAATCTCGTCCCGTACCGGTGTTTTGATACCGAAAAAGTCGAAATGGTTTACCATATAAGCTTTCATAGCGACTGCATTGGACGGATCAGCCTGCTTTTTCAGAGCCTCATAAACGGGTTCAATAAAAGGATGCATAGTTAGTTGGGGATCGATTATTTATGGGGGGATGGGTTATTTAATAAAATTACTTTTTTTGAATGATTACTTTCAAAAGCCGCATTAATAATTTTCATCACATTTATTCCGTCCTCTCCCGAAACTGGCATGGGTGTATTTTCCATGATTGCTCTGCGCACTGCTTCATAATATTCGCCATAATTTCCTTTCAAGCTTGGTATCTTCTTTCGGATAACGACTCCATCCTTTTCGGTATGCAATAGGCCCTGTTCTTCCTCAGGTTCTTTCCCCCAATCCACACTATTGGGCAATTGATTTGCAAGCAGTGCAACTTCCTGTACATCGGCTCTTGATTTTAAAAAACTGCCCTTATTACCATGTATGATATAAGATGGTACAGCTTCTCTTACCAAGTATCCCGACTTTAAACGAACAGGTTTATCGTTATAGTATAGTAATAGTTCAAAATAATCGTCAACTTCCGAATGCGCTCTCATGATTCTCAAATCAGCGAATACTGCATTGGGCATTCCAAAAAGACAAATAGCCTGATCAATCAAATGCGGACCAAGATCATTTAATGTTCCGGCACCGGGGCCCGCTTTTTCTTTGTGAACCTTCGGACTTAGCGATTCTTTAAAACGATCAAAATGTATTTCAGCTTCTACCACATTGCCAAGCCATCCTTCAGAGATGATTTTTTGAACTGTTTTAAAATCACTATCCCAACGCCGGTTCTGAAAAACAGATATTTTTTTGTTTTTTGCTTTGGCCAATTCTGTTAATTCAATTGCTTCAGAAAGGGTAGTGGTAAATGCTTTCTCAACCACCACGTGTTTACCGGCCTCCAATGCTTTTTTTGCAAATTCGTAGTGTGTATTAGTAGGTGTGTTTACTATTACAAGATCAATATTTTGATCGTTGAGCACTTCTTCTAGTGATCTGTAAATATGTATATGAGGATAAAATGCAAGCGAAGCATTTGTAGTTCTTTCCCATATCCCCACAAGTTTAAAACCAGGATTCAAAGAAATAAATGGCGCATGAAAAACCCTTCCCGACATTCCGAAAGATAAAATAACTGTTCTGATTGCTGACACGATAGAGGGTTAATAATGATTTAAAAGAGGCTGCAATTTTATTTGAAAACACGCACATAATCTACAACCATTCTTTGAGGAAGAACAGTTGTGGCATCAGGAGCGCCCGGCCAGTTTCCACCCACTGCTACATTGAAAATAAAAAAGAAATCGCTATTAAATGGAGAACCTACACCAACATTTGACTTGGTGATAGTATTGTACAAAATATCATCTACATAAACCTGAACATTATCGAGTGTCCATACCAAACTATAAACATGAAATTGCTGATCAAAACTACCCGTACTCATCACATAGTTTCCACCCTTTGAGGCATGGGTAGCTATAGAACTGCCCCAGTGCAGGGTTCCATAAACTTTATTTGGTTCCTGACCCAATAGTTCCATAATATCCATCTCTCCGCATGTTGGCCAGCCAACGGCATCAATATTATTTCCCAACATCCACAAAGCAGGCCAGATCCCTTTTCCTTTTGGTAATTTGGCCCTGATATCAATTCTTCCGAACGTAAAGAACTTTTTGTTTTTGGTGATCATTCTTGCAGAAGTGTATTTGCTTCCATTGAGCGACTCCTGTCTGGCTTCAATAATCAGATTGCCGTTTGAAACAAATGAATTTTGAGTTCTATCGGTATAGTTTTCCAATTCGTTATTGCCCCAGCCACCGGCTCCGGTTTCGTAGGTCCAGATAGTTTTATCAACTGCCTTACCATTAAATTCATCACTCCAATATAAAGTCATGCCCGGATAAGTAGTTGGCGTTTTATAACCTAATGAAGTATCTACCGGAAAGTACAATAAGTTTTCATTGACAATTGTTCCTGTTCCAGTGCTGGTGCCCATTGTAGCATTTGTAGGATTGGATATCTGCACAGAAAAATATTGATTTTCTTTTCTGGTACTATCCCCAATGATGGTCACATCAAAAGAGGCAGAACTGCTGTTGGCAGGTATCGTTAAAGTTCCTGAAACAGGTTTGTAATCGGTATTGCTTTTTGCAGTTCCATCTGCTGTTGTATAATTAACAGTAACGGGAGCATTACTGACTTTATCGAGAGAAACATAAAACGAGAAACTGCTGTTTGTAGTGTTCCTGTTATCAGTTATACTGCTGATGCTAACGGTAGAGCCTGTAACTGGAGGAGTTGAAGGAGCACTGTTTCCTCCCTTGCCACAAGCACCAAGGGTTAATACCAGTAAAGAACAAATGCTAAGCAGTTTGTATTGCATATTTTTTAATTTGAATTATTCCACTACTAAAGTTTGAATGCTATGGGCTGCACTGGTTACTGCTACTGCTTTATTTCCGATGCTCATATGGTAAGGAATTGACTCCCCACTTTGATTCATCACCACTACAACAATCGATCCATTTGGATTTTTAAAAGCAGTAGTTAAAAATTGTCCTCTGCTTGCTGAGCTGATGATGCGCTTCGCTCCTGGGCGAATAAATTTAGAGAAATGACCTATATAATAATAGGAGTTCAGATAGGTTAATTCACCAGTTTTGGTATCTGCATGCACCGGTGCAAAACAAAGATTCCCTACATGGTTGGGACCACCTTTTTCATCCAACAATATATTCCAATCGGTCCATGCCACTGTGCCATTATTGAAATCATTGATCATCGATTTGCCATAGATTTCACCATACCTCCAATCATTAATTTTTGTGAAGTCGAATTTTTCTACACAGCCCTCTGTAAACATGAGGTGCGTATTGGGGAATGCTTCATTTACACGTCGTACATTGTCGAATAGTTTTCCGCCACCGGTCCAGTCTTCATACCAGTGAAACCCAATGCCCCAAACATATTTTGCAGCGGCAGGATCGTTCAATACAGCACTTGCACGCTGATACAACAGATCGCGGTTATGATCCCAAGCAATTAATTTTTTATCAGCCATTCCGGATTTAACCAGTGTTGGTCCCAAATAGTTTTTGATGAAATTGGTTTCTTCTTCGGCAGTATAGTTACAAGATTCCCAGGTTTGTTTTGCCATTGGTTCGTTCTGAACACTCAGGCCCCAAATCGGAATTCCCATCTCCTGATAGGTCTTGATGAATTTGATATAATAATTCGCCCAGCTTTGATAATAAGCAGGCAAGAGTTTTCCGCCGTGTAACATATCCTTATTGTCTTTCATCCAACCTGGAGGACTCCATGGACTAACAAACATGGGCAAGTTTCCACCTGCAGCAGCGATAGCTTGTTTGATTAGTGGTATCCGGTACTGCTGATCGTGCGCAACACTGAATGATTTTAATTCGGTATCGTTTTCTTTTACGTAAGTATAACTATCGCTCGAAAAATCGCAGCTATGAATATTGGTTCTGGCCAACGAATAGCCAATGCCCTTTTTGATATCATAATATTTCTCCAATAATTCTTGTTGTTTATTCTTGGGAAGTTTAGCAAAGACTTCTGCAGAAGCATCGGTTAGTGCACCTCCAATTCCAAGAAAGGACTGGAACTTTTTGTTAGGGTCAACAAATATGGCAGGCTCGGTTTCGAAGGGCTGCCCATAAGCGCTAAAGCTTAATACGCCTGTTTGTGTTAAACGCAGATTACTGTTTTCTGCGGTAGTGTAAACGGTTACTTTCTGCTCCTTTTTCTTGTCGGGATTGGTCAGTTTTTTTGTACTTGATTTTTGTGGATCAGTTGCGGGATGCAATGCCAGCAATGCAGTTGCAATCGTGCTCAATAGAATTTGATACATGGCAATAGTTAGAATTAAATGATCCTTAAAATTACTTCCTTTTGGCTTTACTTGGCTTACCTGATTCCTTTATTTTTAAGGAAATTGATTAATGCTTCGGGATGATCGGTCTGTAAACCGTTTACACCCAATGCAATGGCTTCTTCCCAGAAACCGGCTTCAGCAGGGTGTTGGATATCGGGCCAAACCATAGTATGGTTTTGTTGTGCTGTTTTTACCATGGCCACATTATATTCTTTGTAAGAACCATCTAAAACTGATACAGGATATTGCTTCAGAAAACCAGCCAAAGTAGCGCTGTCGCGGATATTACCAGGAAAGCTTACTATCAATGGAATCTGCGGCGCAATTTCCATCCATTTTTTTGCCTGCAAAGGATAATTGATATACACAACTACCTGATTTTGCATCCCATATTTTAAAAGCATTTGGTAAGTTTTTAAAACATCGGCTTCTTTAAAATCGAGGTAGATATTGATTTTGTTTTTAGCCAGTTTAAGAACTTCTTCGAATGATGGAATATCAAAGCTGCCCCATTCGGGTTTTGATTTTTCGGTAATCCTGAATGCCTGTAATTCAATCAGGGTTAGATCTTTTATTTTTCCTTTGCCATTTGTCATTCTGTCAATACTGCCATCGTGCATAATCACCAACTCACTATCTTTTGTGGTTCTTAAATCTACTTCGATATAGTCGGCACCTACTGCAATGGCATCGCCGTAGGCCTTTAAAGTATTTTCTGGTGCGGCAACGTGGTTGCCCCTATGCGAGATTACAATAAATCTATTTTTAGAAGAGGGTAATTGCGCCAACTTTTGTTGTGCATGGAGTGATACACTAATGATAAGGAGAAACGAAAAGAGTATCCGCATATTTTTACTCAAACTTATCGATACAATATGAATACAATATTAATTCGTGATAAAACATGAGGGGCAGATCAGTAATGATTTTTTTGGAGCCCGTTTTAGGAAGATGCTATTAATAAGTGTTGGTCATATCTTCGTCCACACAAATGATATAGTCGGCCTTGCCCTTGTTTTCTTCCAAGAGTTTTGTAAGGTCTTTTTGCGAAACGGTTGTGATGGTTGCAATTTTTAGTGCTGGGTTGGCTTTTTTGAGATGCCATCCGATGCCCTCGTAATGGTCGGAATGATAAGAACCATTGAAATGAATAAATAAGCTACCCGGCTGATAATATTTTAAAATAAAATGAGCCATTGTAGCGTCTTTAATAGCTTGTGCTTTAGGAAGATTAACACCTCCATGTCCCTCCATCATGGTCAGCATTTTTTTATAGCCCGGCAGTTCAGCATCATAAGCAATGGGTAAAGGCGCAATCCATGATTTTTCTTTTGCGCTGATTGTATCTAAAGCTTCAAAACCTCCTTTTGAAACCATCGATGCATACTTTCTTGGAATATTATCTGCAGCAAACACGATTTTATTTTCTTTGGCAAAATTTACAAGAGGGGCATAATCGGTTGAATAATTTTTCCACAGACGGGCCATGGTATCCAATGCTTTTGCATTTATTTCGCCTCTTAAATATTGATTCAATACTTCCTGATTATCCTGTTCGAACATTTCTGCCCCCATCACCAATGCTCTTTTTTCTTTGCAATCTTTTACCAACTCAAGCTGTAACCAGTGTGCGATGGCATTATTATGAAATTCACCAAAGAGAATGATATCCTTCTCGGTGATTTTATTGATCATTTTACCGAAGGAAACTTTTTTGCCTTTTGAATTGTATAAAATATAAGCCGGCTTGTCTTGAGCGATAACTGAAACTGTGAAACAAAGGGTTAGGATGAACAGGTAGTACTTTCTCATTTGGTAAATTAATTAAAAAAAGCTGAAAACTGAATGTCAAAAGTCAAAAGTCAAAATTCAAAAGGCAGAAGTCAAAATTCAAAAGATAGTACTTGCATATTTGCTGCCAACCTATTAACTTGTTTATTCAACCAATTCCCCACACTAAAACGATTGTTATGTCTGAACAAAAATTCAACGAAAAAAAGTTTTTGATCTCTGGATTATTTGGAGGTGTTATTTCCTTTTTTACAGGATGGCTTGTTTATGGAGTGCTGCTAATGAATATTATGGGCAGCAATTCCGGGCCGGCCTCGAATGTGATGCGTGGCCCGAAGGAAATGCTTTTTTGGGCCATTTTTCTGGGTAGTTTGTTTATGGGCTTCACCCTTTCTTACATTTTTAATAAATGGGCCAATATCAACACATTGGCGGGAGGTGCTGTTGCAGGAGCCTCAGTTGGATTTATGATTACAGCCGGATATGATTTCATCAATTATGGTACAACCAACCTGATGAGTATTTCTGGAACCTGTATTGATTTGGTTGCAGGAACTGTAGTGCAGGCGATAATTGGTGCTGCAGTTGGATGGATGAATTCGAAAGTAAAAGCCGAAAAGTAAAATTCAAAATTCAAAAGTCAAAAAAAAGCCCAAGAGAAATTTCTTTTGGGCTTTTTTTATATCCGAAGTGCATGTTTAACTATGCACTGGCAACTTGTTTACGGATGATGTTTAATGCAGCACCGGCTTTAAACCAGTCGATTTGTTGCTGATTATAAGTATGGTTTGCAATAACGGTATCTTTTGTGCCATCGGCATGATTGAAAACCAGCGTTAATGGTGTTCCTGGTGCAAAAGCAGTTAAACCAATTACATCAACCTGATCGTCTTCCTGAATTTTATCGTAGTCTGCTTTGTCATTGAATGTCAATGCCAGCATACCCTGCTTTTTCAAATTGGTTTCGTGAATACGTGCAAAGGATTTGGTTAACACCACACGAACGCCTAAATGACGTGGTTCCATTGCTGCATGCTCGCGGCTACTGCCTTCTCCATAATTCTCATCACCTACAACAATGCTTCCGATTCCTGCTGCCTTGTACGCGCGCTGTGTTGCCGGAACTGGTCCATACTCGCCAGTTAATTGGTTCTTGATATTATCGGTCTTTTCGTTATAATAGTTCACTGCGCCTATCAGCATATTGTTGCTGATATTGTCGAGGTGACCACGGAATTTTAACCAAGGACCAGCCATTGAAATATGGTCAGTAGTACACTTGCCCTTTGCTTTGATCAGGAGTTTCAAACTTTTCAAATCATTGCCATCCCATGCAGCAAATGGATCTAATAGTTGAAGTCGTTTGCTTGCTGGATCAACTGCAACCGTTACAGCGCTTCCATCCACTGCGGGAGCCTGATAGCCTGCATCTTCTACTGCAAATCCGCGAACCGGTAATTCCTGTCCGGTAGGTTCGTCGAGTTTCACTTGTTCACCCTTATCGTTGGTAAGCGTATCCGTAATTGGATTGAAAGTTAAATCACCTGCAATTGCCAAAGCGGTTACCAATTCAGGAGAAGCAACAAATGCATAAGTATTGGGATTGCCATCAGCACGCTTTGCAAAGTTTCTGTTGAAGCTATGAACGATGGTATTTTTTTCTTTTTTATCGGCGCCCACACGATCCCACATTCCAATACATGGCCCGCATGCATTTGCAAACACATCGGCCCCAACATTTTTAAACACATCCAAAAATCCATCTCTGGAAATGGTATAACGTACTTGTTCAGAGCCCGGAGTGATCTTGAATTCAGCAGCAAGCTTTAATCCTTTTTCGCTTACCTGTTTTGCCAGACTAACCGCTCTGCTGATATCTTCATAAGAGGAGTTAGTACAACTTCCAATTAAACCAACTTCTACTTTTGTTGGCCAGCCATTTGCAGCAGCAACTTCTTTCATTTTAGAAATCGGAGTAGCTAAATCAGGCGTAAATGGCCCATTTAAATGAGGTTCTAGTGTGCTCAGGTCTAATTCAATTACTTCGTCGAAGTATTGAGAAGGGTTTGCATATACTTCCGGATCTGCTGTAAGGTAATCTTTCACAGTATCTGCTGCGGCTGCAATATCGGCGCGGCCTGTAGCGGAAAGGTACCTGCTCATACTTGCGTCGTATCCGAAAGTAGAAGTGGTAGCTCCAATCTCTGCACCCATATTACAGATCGTACCTTTTCCGGTACAACTCATGCTGGTAGCACCTTCTCCAAAATATTCCACAATGGCTCCTGTGCCGCCTTTTACAGTAAGAATGCCTGCCACTTTTAAGATTACGTCTTTAGGTGCAGTCCATCCGCTTAATTTGCCGGTTAATTTAATACCAATCAGTTTAGGCCATTTCAGTTCCCAAGGCAAGCCTGCCATCACATCACAAGCATCTGCGCCACCCACACCAATGGCAATCATTCCCAAACCACCTGCGTTAACAGTATGAGAATCGGTACCGATCATCATACCACCGGGGAATGCATAATTTTCCAATACCACCTGGTGAATAATACCTGCTCCCGGTTTCCAAAAACCAATACCATACTTATTTGAAACCGAAGCCAGAAAATCGTACACTTCTTTGCTTTCGGTAGTTGCTACCTGTAAATCCTGTTTGGCTTCTACTTTTGCTGTAATCAGGTGATCGCAGTGTACAGTAGAAGGAACCGCTACTTTTGGGCGGCCAGCCTGCATAAATTGTAATAAAGCCATTTGGGCAGTCGCATCCTGCATTGCAACGCGATCGGGCGCGAAATCCACATAGTGTTTACCTCGCTCAAAGCTGTTTAAAGGCTGATCTGCGTGCAAGTGTGCAAACAATATTTTCTCCGAAAGGGTAAGTGGTCTACCCAGCGCTGTACGTGCCGCATCTACTTTAACGGGCATTTCGGCATACAATTTTTTGATCATTTCGATATCAAAAGCCATAGTCTGAAAAATTTATGATTTGAGATGAAGATTCTTTTGTTAACTCATTGCTAAGTTGCGCGAATTTACGGTAAAACGATTTCAGGGGAAAAACTGTTTTAAACATTTATTCGATTCAAATGTCTAATTTTGCAGTTATCAGCTTCCCCCCTCACTTTAAAAAACGAACATCATGCAAAAAATTCGCGAAAACATTGAGATGCAAGCGTTTGGGGTTTGTTCAGCAATTGGAGAAAAATTTGGAATTGCAAGCTCTAAAATAAGGATGTGGTTTATTTACATTTCGTTTCTTACCCTGGGCTCGCCCATTCTGATATATATGATATTGGCTTTCCTGATCAACATCAAGAATTATATCATGGCGGGAAGAAGAAACCCGATCAAAAACTGGTAATACTAAACACAAATTATAGTACTGCTTTCCGAAGTTTAACTAATTGCTCCAGCAATGGCTCTAAAAGGTCTAGGCGCAGCATATTGGCTCCATCACTTTTTGCAACTGCGGGGTTGGGGTGTGTTTCTATAAATAATCCATCGGCTCCTGTGGCAATTGCGGCTTTTGCAATCGTACCAATTAGTTGTGGATTGCCCCCTGTGATTCCGGATGTTTGATTGGGTTGCTGCAAAGCGTGCGTACAATCCATGATCACGGGCGTTTGGTGTTCTTTCATCCAGGGAATATTTCTGTAATCAACCACCAGATCTGTGTATCCGAATGTATTTCCTCGCTCTGTTAACATCACCTGCTCGTTTCCTGCTTTTCTGATTTTATCTACTGCAAATTTCATGGAGGGACCGCTCAAAAATTGTCCTTTTTTCACGTTCACAATCTTACCTGTTTCTGCTGCGGCAATTAATAAATCTGTTTGTCGGCAGAGGAAAGCGGGGATCTGTAAAATATCGATGAAGGGTGCGGCCATTGCTGCTTCTTCGTGTGCATGTATATCGGATGTAGTGGGCAACTTAAAATGATCACCTACTTTTTTAATCAAACTCAATCCGTTGTCGTCGCCGATACCTGTAAATGAATTGGCACTTGTTCTGTTGGCTTTTCGATAGGAAGCTTTGAAAATATATGGAATTTCAAGTCGTTTACAAATGCCCGAAACCTTATCAGCAACCTCCATTACAAGTTCTTCATCTTCTACAACGCAAGGCCCAGCAATCAAAAAAAAGTTATCCGGGTGATAGGTTTGATTTTTAAAAAGCCGGGTTAGAAAATCGGGCATCATATCAAAAGTTTTTATGGTAATGTGTTGTTAATAATTGAGGGGCGAAAATAAGTGAAATGTGTCAGTATTAGTTTAGAAACAAGAAAAGATAACCACTGTTAGTCTCAAAGTAATATCTATTTTTGCCACTTCAAAAATGAATAAATGGCAAAAGACAAAATTCTGGTGATTGGTGCATCCGGGCAAATTGGTGTTGAACTTACACAGGCACTTCGTAAAATTTATGGAGCTGCAAATGTGGTTGCTTCTGATCTGCGCGAGGAAAATGAATTGCTAAAAGGCACGGGTCCTTATGTGAGTTTAGATGTGATGAATAAAGAAATGTTGCACGTGCAGGTGATTCGCCAGAACATTACGCAGATATATCTTTTAGCTGCGATTTTATCGGCTACCGGCGAAAAGAATCCGAATTTGGCCTGGCACCTGAATATGCAGGGTTTATTGAATGTTTTGGATATTGCCCGCGAAGAAAAACTGCATAGGGTTTATTGGCCCAGCAGTATTGCGGTATTTGGTCCCACTTCGCCCAAACAACTTTGTCCGCAACAAACCATTATTGAACCCATTACCGTTTATGGAATCAGCAAATATGCAGGCGAATTCTGGTGTAATTACTATCATCACCGATTTGGGGTTGACGTGCGCAGTATCCGTTATCCCGGACTGATTAGTTATAAGTCTGCACCCGGGGGAGGAACTACTGATTATGCTGTTGAAATTTATCACGAAGCACTGGCTGAAAAAAAATACAATTGCTTTTTATCGGAGGATACTTATTTGCCGATGATGTATATGCCCGACGCGATTAGGGCTACGATGGAGTTGATGCATGCGCCTGCAGAACAGATATCGATTCGTACTTCTTATAATATTTCGGGAATGAGTTTTTCGCCAAAAGAAATTGCAGCATCCATCAAAAAACATATCCCCGAATTTCAATTAAGCTGTGAGCCTGACTATCGTCAAACTATTGCCAATAGCTGGCCTCAGAGTATTGATGATACCATTGCCAGAAACGACTGGGGATGGAAGCCGGCTTATGATCTGGATAGAATGACAGCAGATATGCTGGAAAATCTATCAACAATATAATGAGAAGGAGCGTGCAATTTATTTTGCAATAAGATCGGCCACCGTTTTATTTTCTAATATCGAAAGCATATTGTCGCGCACTTCTGCCATCACATGATTGAGGCCGCAATTTTTTTCATCGCAGTCTTTGCATTTCTTGTAAAAGTTCAGGCTTACACATGGCAACAATGCGATTGGCCCTTCTATCAGGCGGAGTATTTTAGATAAAGGAATTTTTTCGGGATCTAGTTTTAAAAAGTATCCACCACCTTTTCCTTTTTTGCTTTCCAGCATGCCGGCTTTACGAAGCTCCAACAATATGTTTTCAAGAAATTTTAGCGGAATTTTTTTCTTCTTAGATATCTCTGCAATTAATACCGGCGTATTAGGTTCCTGTTCTGCTAAGTATGTTAAAGCCTTAAATGCGTACTGTGTTTTTTTTGATAACATATTGTTGTCCTTGTTAGGAATTTAAATCTGAAACCTTTTAAAAGAAAGCAACCGTCTTTACAAAAATTAGAAATATGTACAAGTTATCAAAATATTTGATTAGATGTTTCGTAATTCTTACCAGCCGAGGGAATTTTACAGACCCAGCACGTCTTTCATTCCAAAAATGCCTTTTTTATTTTGCAGGAATTCAGCAGCCAAAACGGCACCACCGGCAAATCCAATTCGGTTATGTGCAGTATGTATGATCTCGATATCATCCACACTTGAAGTGTATTTAACGGTGTGTGTACCCGGAGCTGGATCAATTCTTTTAGAAACTATTTCCAAATCCGATGAATCAGTGCTTGCTTCGTTTACCCATTTTGTTTTTTGTGTAATAGATGCCAGTATCTGCTCTGCCAGAGTGATGGCAGTTCCGCTGGGTGCGTCTTTTTTCTGGGTATGATGAATTTCTTCCATCACCACATCGTATTCGGGATGCTTGTTCATTAACAGCGCAACATATTTATTGATCTCAAAAAAAAGGTTAACCCCAATGCTATAGTTGCTGGCATAGAGTAAAGCACCGTTTTGTTTTTGGCAGAATTCCTTTGCTTCCTCCCATCTTTCGAGCCAGCCGGTTGACCCGCAAACAACGGGAACGCCTAGTTCCAAGCATTTCATCACATTGTTAAAAGCACTATGAGGTCCGGTGAATTCGATGGCTACATCGGCTTTTGAAATATTTTCCCGGTTAAATTCATCGGCATTGTTGATATCGATTTTCAAAACAATCTGGTGGCCTTTTTCCAGAGCGATGGATTCGATTGCTTTTCCCATTTTACCGTAGCCAATCAATGCGATATTCATGTTGTATATTTTTTTATGTGCGCCCTTTTAAGTTGGCCGTAAATTGTGCGTAAAAGTAAATTAAATCGGTAGAAATATCATCTTACTTCATAAAGCTTGTGCTCAGGCTTTCGGGAAGTAAATGTAAATGTGAGTCCCGTACTTCTTGTAGTAGGATTAAAAGCGGGTTTCACTTGCATCGATAAATCACTACTCACATCAAATTCTTTTAAGTGCGCAAACACTGTGGCGTCAACAACATTCAAACCCCAAGCCAATAAAAAGAAGAGTACGGAATAATCCCTATCTCTTCGAAATGAATTTCGATAACTCTGTAAGGATGCTGTGCTGAGATTCACTAATTGCGGATCAATCTGTTTCAGATCGGCAGTATCTGTTGGATCCACACTGGCTTTATATTTTGCTTCGTACGCAAATTTTGTTTTCTTGTACCAACTGGTATTGTAAACAAATAAGCCGACGGGAATACCCACTGCTGCATATACCAAAGGAATTTTCCAGTATTCTTTATTGTATGCCTGTCCCCAACCTGGTATCATTGCAGAGCGCCTTGTGGCTTTTCGCGGGTCGTGTTTTTTTACAGGAATACTATCAGATGCCCCCTTTTTTAAACTGTCTTTTTTTGCGGAAAGGGTAGTGGCAGTAACCCGTTTTGAGGTATCGGTTTGCGCAAACAACTTCCCCTGCATTGCTGCTAAAAAAAGAAAAAGTATCAAAAATCGAAATGCTTGCATCTGTATTAACTGACTGTAACATTCATCGCTTCCAAGATCTTATTCAACTCTTCCAGGGAATAATATTCGATGCTGATGCTGCCATAGCCTTTTTTATTGTGAGCCATTTTAACTTTCGTTCCAAAGTGTGAGGCTAAATTATCTTCTATTTTTTTATATGCAGGAGGAAGGTCCGACTTTAGTGAAGGTTTAACAACGCCACTCTTTTCTGCTTTATACATTTTCCGAACCAGCTCTTCTGTTTGACGAACATTCAGGCCTTTATTTTGGATTTCTTTATAAACAAAAAGTTGTTTGTCGATGGTATCAATATTCACCAACGCTCTTGCATGACCCATACTGAGGTTGCCATTACGCACAGCAAGCTGAATATCGGGAGGCAACTTTAACAGGCGAATATAATTGGTAACAGTACTTCTTTCTTTGCCCATTCTTTCTGCAACCTGCTCTTGAGAATAATTTAGTTCTTCCATCATGCGCTTATAGCTCAGCGCCACTTCCATTGCATTCAGGTTTTCTCTTTGCAGGTTTTCCAATAAAGCCAGTTCAAGTAATTGCTGGTCGTTTGCCTGACGTATATATACCGGCACATCTTTTAACCCTGCAATCTTTGATGCCCTGAATCTTCGCTCACCTGCAATCAGTTGATATTTTCCGTTTGCAAGTTTTGATACAGTAAGCGGCTGAATAATATCGTGTATCTTGATGGATGCTGCCAACTCGTTTAATGCATTTTCATCAAAATCTTTTCTAGGCTGTTTTGGATTAATTGTAATCTCAGAGATCAGTAATCTATTGGTTGAGGTAACTTCTTCAACAATAGTGGTCTTTAAACTTCCTTCAGTAGTTTTTAAATCCGCGTCGATATTCTGCAATAAAGATCTAAGGCCTTTGCCGATCAAATCTTTATTATTTTTTGGTGTACTCATTTTCAATTCTGGTTTCTAATATATTCTTTGAAGCACTACTGTTTGTACTATTCAATAATTCTTTCTTGGTTACTCATTTTTGTGAGTCCGTTATTCTGTAATATTTCTTTTGCCAGATTAAGGTAATTAACAGCTCCCTTACTTTCGGCATCGTACAGTATAACAGGCTTGCCTACACTTGGGGCTTCACTTAAACGGGTATTGCGATGAATGATGGTTGAAAAAACCATGTCGTCAAAATGTCGTCTTACTTCACTCACAACCTGATTGCATAAACGCAGGCGTCCATCGTACATGGTCATCAAAATTCCTTCGATTTTTAATTCAGGGTTTAAGCGATTCTGAACGATCTTAATGGTATTCAATAATTTCCCCAAACCTTCCAACGCAAAAAATTCGCATTGTACCGGAACTACTACACTGTCGGAAGCTACTAATGAATTTACGGTGATTAAACCCAATGAAGGAGAGCAGTCGATTACAACAAAATCGTATTTATCTCTTACCGCATCCAAAATGCCCTTCATTACATTCTCGCGATTCGGATAATTAATCATTTCAATTTCGGCACCCACCAAATCAATATGTGAAGGAAGCAGATCAAGATTCGGAACATCGCTTTTTAAAATTACATCGGCAGCATGGGTATTATTTACCATACAGTCGTACAAACTATTTGTAATATTATGCAGATCAAAGCCAACGCCGGTAGTACTATTCGCCTGCGGATCCGCATCCACCAGCAATGTTTTGTATTCCAGCACAGCCAAACTTGCAGCCACGTTGATTGCAGTAGTTGTTTTTCCGACCCCGCCTTTTTGATTGGCAACGCCAATGATTATCGCCATAAAATCTTCCGTTTGTCTGCTATTTGCAGAGCTATATTTAATAAATCAGGTTTCAATTCTAAATCGATACAGTAGCTCCGATTTCAGGCAATAATAAGCTTTTACCCGCTGATTCGAATGCAGATTGCGCTGCAGCAGTATCAATTTTTATTGCGTCAAAGGTATTATAGTGTACCCCAACTACTTTGTTGCAGGAAATAAAATTGCTGCAAATCATCGCATCGTCAATGCCCATGGTAAAATTGTCTCCGATCGGGAGCACCGCAAAATCGAGTTTCGACCAATTTGCAATTAATTTCATATCCAAGGTTAAGGCAGTGTCGCCACTATAATAAAAATTGCCTTCGTCGCTCATAAAAACAAAACCCATCGGATTACCTCCATAACTGCCATCCGGTAAACCGCTACTATGGTGCGCTACAACCGTTTTTACCATCCCAAAATCAAAATGCCATTTACCTCCCGTATTCATAGGATGGGTGTTGGCTACGCCATTTTTGTTTAACCATTCGTGAATCTCAAAATTGGCGACCACTTTGCAACCGGTTCTCTTGGCAATGCCGATGGCATCGGCAATATGGTCTCCGTGCCCGTGCGATATAAAAATATAATCCACTTCAAGCTCATTCACATCTACTGCCACTGCCAATTCATTAAAAGAAATAAAGGGGTCGAAAAGAATCCTTTTACCCTTAATTTCTACCGCAAAACAAGAATGCCCGTAATAACTGAGGTTCATTTGTATTTTTATATTGGATGCCAAAAATACACTTTAGACCAGATCTTCGGAACAATATTATCTTATCATTGTTAACAGTAACCGGATTCGGAAATTATACGAATAATTATTTTTTCTAATTCAAATTAATATATCCGGTTTTACAATAAAGTGGAACTGCATTCGTCTATCTATTAAATTAAAATTGCTCTTATGAGAAATGCGGGTACCTGGTGGATTATTGCAGTAATAATGTTATTACTTGACTTTTATGTGTATCAAGCTCTGAAAACCGTGACCCAAAACTCAGGCGAAAAAACCAGAATGTTTATTCACTTTGGCTATTGGTTGGTTTCGGCTGCGGGCTTGCTCCTGCTCCTGTCGTTCCCCTACATTCAATCTTTACAAAGTTCCAAACTATTCAGGAATTATGTATTTGCCATTCTAATCGGATTATTTTTTGCAAAATTATTAGGCGCATTATTTTTTATGACAGATGATGTAAGAAGGGGATCGCTTTTGCTAATGAGCAAATTGTTTCCTAAAGCCGGAGCCCAATTTATGGGCGAAGCAAACAGCATTCCACGCTCCCTATTTTTAAGTTGGCTGGGTCTGGGAATGGGAGGCTCTTTGTTTGGAACATTATTATATGGATTCTCTAACAAATACAATTACCAGATCAAACGTGTAAAACTGGCTTATCATAATTTACCGGAAGCATTTAAGGGAATGAAACTGGTACATATCAGCGATATCCATAGCGGTAGCTTTCAGAATAAATCGGCAGTAGACCACGGTGTGCAAATGGTATTGAAAGAAAATGCCGACCTGATTTTATTTACCGGCGATCTGGTGAACGACAGGGCAACGGAAATGCAGGATTATATGGATGTTTTTAACAAGCTGCAAGCACCCCTTGGTGTGTATAGCACACTGGGAAACCACGACTATGGCGACTATGTGGCATGGCCAAGCGAGGAAGCAAAAAAACAGAACCTGAACGACCTGAAAAAAGTACATGAGGAGCTGGGGTGGAGATTGTTGATGAATGAACACGTTTTATTGGAAAAAAATAACCAACATATTGCTTTATTGGGAATCGAAAACTGGGGTGCAAAAGGCAGGTTCCCAAAATATGGTAAGATGAAGGAAGCCTACCCCGGAACAGAACATATTCCTTTTAAGATTTTGATGAGCCACGATCCAAGTCATTGGGATGCAGAAGTAAAAACAACTTATCCCGATATCGATCTGATGCTGGCAGGGCATACCCATGGAATGCAATTCGGACTGGAGAATCCTTATTTTAAATGGAGCCCTGTTCAATGGATGTATCGCCAATGGGCGGGTTTGTACGAAGATGGGAAACAGAAATTATACGTCAATCGGGGATATGGTTTTATCGGCTATCCTGGCAGAGTAGGGATCATGCCCGAGATTACTGTCATTGAATTGGTATAATATCAGTACCCACTTACACATATTGGTTTATTAATTGCATTTTCCACTTTTTACTTTTTGTTTAAAATTTTTGGCACGCGTTTGGTAAGGATGAATAAAACAATCGAATATGAAACATTTACTGATAGCAGTTTTAGTAGTAACAGGTTTTTCTTTGGGTGCAAATGCGCAAGCCGGCTTTCGTTTGGGAGTAAAAGGCGGTTTGAATCTGAACCAGTATGAGGGTCAGTCCTTCAATAACGGGTTTAAGTATGGATATCATCTAGGTGGATTTGCCGAAATAGATTTTTCCAAAAAAATAGGTGTTCAACCCGAAGTAATCTGGAGTGAGTCGAACACTACTTATTCTTCCGGATTTGCAAACCTTTATCCATCTCTGGTGAATTCAGGAAACAATCAAAACGTAAAACTCAATTATTTAACAATTCCATTATTACTCAGATATAATGTGGGAAGCATGGTAACATTGCTTGCAGGTCCACAGTTTGGAATCCTGATGAATAAAGACCAAACCGTTTTACAAAATGGTCAGCAGGCTTTTGCAAGTGGCGATTTTGCACTAACAGCAGGGTTGCAATTTAATTTACAAACCCTGCGTATCTATGGCAGATACAGTGCAGGAATGAAGAACATTAATCAGATTGATCAAAGAGATAAATGGACTAACCAACAAATCCAGTTAGGAATTGGTTTAAAATTATAAATATAGTAATCCATGAAAAACCGAGGCATCCTTTTGGGTGCCTTTTTTTTGAGGTTGATGGACGGGCAGATTAATTATTCTAAAGTGTTTAATTTGCAGGGGTATTTGTTAGTTGAATTATTTTAAAATTTTACCGTGACTATATTTTCATACGAAAGGCTCTATCAGTTTACGCATGCAGTTTTTATTAAAATGGGATGTTCTCTTGAAGATGCAACTATTGCAACAACTGTTTTAATTGCGGCAGATCTGCGGGGGATCGATAGTCATGGTGTTGCAAGGTTGAGCGGCTATATCCGTTTGTGGGAAGCCGGAAGAATCAATACCAAACCAAATATTAAAGTGGTTTATGAAACGCCATCAACCGCTGTGGTGGATGGAGATGCAGGACTGGGGTTGGTAGTAGCCCCTTTTGCCATGCAGGTAGCAATTAATAAAGCCACACTAGTGGGAACTGGTTGGGTAAGTGTAAAAAACTCGAACCATTTTGGTATTGCCGGGGTGCATGCACAAATGGCACTCAAAGAAGATATGATTGGCATGGCAATGACAAATGCTTCGGCACTGGTGGCGCCTACATTTTCGATTGAAAGAATGTTAGGAACAAATCCTATCGCAGTAGCCATACCTGCCAACGAGCAGCCCGCATTTGTTGCAGACTTTGCAACAACAACTGCAGCAAATGGTAAGCTCGAAATTTTGCAAAGAAAAAATGCTGATACGCCACTGGGCTGGGTTCAGGATAAAGAAGGTAATGAATCAACCGATGCAAATATTTTAAAGAAGCAGGGAGCACTCTTACCACTGGGAAGCGATCGGGAACACGGCAGTCATAAGGGTTATGCATTGGGAAGCATCGTGGATATTTTTTCAGGAGTATTAAGCGGCGCATCATATGGCCCCTGGGCGCCTCCCTTTCCTGCATATGTGCCAATGCCCGAAAATCAGCCGGGGCAAGGGCTCGGGCACTTTTTTGGCGCCATGCGGGTAGATGCATTCAGGCCTGCAGAAGAGTTTAAGCAGCATATGGATAACTGGATTACAAGATTCCGTTCTGCAGTGCCGGCACCCGGACACGAAAAAGTATTAATACCCGGCGATCCAGAACGAGAGATGGAAGCACTGCGCATTCGAGAAGGTGTTCCATTGGTTGATGCGGTTGAAAAAGACCTTCAAATAATTGCAAAGAATTTCGGAATAGCATTTTAAACAATACCGGCAGCATGAGAAAAAAAATATGCTTCACTTTATTTTTTTGTAGCCTGTTTTTTTTGCAAGCTGCGGCGCAGATATATAATGAACTGGACGATGTGATTGTGGCAAACAGATCCAATAAAAAAACCAATCTCACCAAATTTTTAGATGCCAAAAAATGGAATAATTTATTTCCAAACAGATTCCACATTTCAAAATATCCCGACAGCAATTTTGCTAATACCCCTAAAAAAGATTTTTACAGTTTTGATGCTTTTGTAAAAGCGGCAAAATTGTTCCCCATTTTTTTAGGCGACGGTAACGAAGCTACACAAAGACGAGAGCTGGCTGCTTTTCTGGCCAATATTTCGCATGAAACCAATGGTGGTTGGGATGAAGCGCCTGGTGGAATATACCGATGGGGACTATATTTTGTTAAAGAGAATGGATATCCTAACAGCAAATTCAAATATGCCGACACGAGTAAGAAAAAATGGATGCCTGTGTTGGGTAAGTCTTATCATGGAAGGGGGCCCATGCAATTGAGTTGGAATTATAATTACGGTCAGTTTAGTGAAGCCTATTTTGGCGATAAAAATGTTTTGCTCAATAATCCCGACCTGCTTACTAATGATGCCGTATTATGCTTTGCGAGCGCCATCTGGTTTTGGGTGAGGGATCAATATCCCAAACCCTCCTGCCACGATATTATGGCGGGACAATGGGAGCCTAGTCCCAAAGATATTGCAGGTGGTAGAGGCTTAGGTTTTGGTACCGTTGTGAATGTGATCAATGGCGGTTTAGAGTGTGGAGAGAACCACTCCGAAAAAACCAAATACCGGTATGGGTTTTATCAGTATTTCTGTAATTTTTTAAAGATCGACCAAGGCCCCAATGCAGAATGCAGTTCGCAGAAACCATTTGGGTACTAACTGGTTTAAAATGTAATACTGATGGAAAACTACTTTCAAGAAATATGTGTTTGAAGCGCTCTTGAAGCACCGAGAGACTAACATTTGTTATTAAAATTCTTAGAATTTATTTTGAGTGCAAATGGTACATTTGCAAACTAAATTCAAATGGTTTTATGAAAATAATGAAGTTTGGCGGAACCAGTGTAGGAAAGCCGGAGCGGATGCATCAGGTATCGCAACTAATTACCAAAGATGCAGAATCTAAAATTGTAGTATTAAGCGCATTAAGCGGGACCACCAATGCGTTGGTGGATATTAGTAATAGTTTAGCCGGCAGCGACAGACTGGCCGCAAAGCAAAAGATTGATGCACTGGAAGCGCATTACCGCAACTTCGTAACCGATCTGGTGAAGCAAGATGCGAATCGCGCAAAAGCAAATGCAATTGTTTCGGAGCACTTTGAATTTCTGAATATCATTTTACGGATTTCTTTTTCTGAAGCGCTGAATAAAGATATTCTGGCGCAAGGTGAATTGATGAGTACTAAACTATTCAGTGTTTATCTCGAAGAATTGGGGATCGACCATTTGTTATTACCTGCTTTGGAATTCATGTCGGTTGATGCAAATGAAGAACCAAATTTTCCTTCCATTCGCGCTAAATTAACTGCATTACTTGCAGAGCATACCGATAAGAAAATATTTATTACACAAGGATATATCTGCAGAAATGTACGTGGTGAAGTAGACAACCTGAAACGTGGAGGAAGCGACTATACTGCTTCATTAGTTGCTGCTGCTATCAATGCCAGTGTTTGTGAAATATGGACAGATATTGATGGCATGCACAATAACGATCCGAGAATTGTAAACAAGACCGTTGCTATTGAGCAATTGAGTTTTGACGAAGCTGCCGAGTTAGCTTATTTCGGAGCAAAGATCCTGCATCCTACCTGTATCTGGCCAGCACAACAAGAAAACGTTCCGGTAAAATTGTTGAATACCATGCAACCCGAAGCTGCTGGTACCGTTATTACCAAAGAAGCTGGAAGTGTTGGTGTAAAAGCGGTTGCGGCTAAAGACGGTATCATCGCAATCAAAATTAAGAGTAGCCGAATGTTATTGGCTTATGGATTCTTGCGTAAAGTATTTGAAGTGTTCGAAAAATATCGCACATCTATTGATATGATCACTACTTCTGAAGTAGCCGTATCGGTTACCATCGATAACGATACTTCTCTTGCAGAAATTATTAAAGAACTAGAGCCCTTTGGAACTGTTGAAGTTGAAAAGGATCAATCAATCGTTTCGATTGTAGGTAACGAAATTGCAAAAACCGAAGACGTGTTGATGAAGTTGTTTGATGCTATTCGTGAAATACCGGTAACCATGGTAAGTTACGGTGGTAGTCCGCATAATATTTCTTTACTCGTGCCAAAAGAGTTTAGAACAAAAACCCTGCAATTGTTGAATAGCGGACTGTTTGGATTGTAGAAGAATTCAAAATTCAAAATTCAAAATTCAAAATTCAAAATTCAAAAGTCAAAATTCAAAATTCAAAAGTCAAAAGTCGAAATTCAAAACATAAAAGTCAAAACATAAAAAAGGCTGTCTCAATCGAGCAGCCTTTCTTATTAATGCAACTATTTTTTTTGACTTTTGAATTTTTACTTTTGACTTATCTTGGCTTAAATAATCAACAACGCATCTCCATAGCTGAAGAAGCGATACTTATCTTTGATAGCTTTTTTATAAGCTTCAATAGCCAGATCATATCCTGCAAATGCGCAGGTCATAATCAAAAGACTTGTTTTAGGCAGATGGAAATTGGTAACCAAACTGTCTGCAACATTAAATTGATAAGGAGGATGAATAAAGTGATTGGTCCAACCTTCGCTTGGCTTCAACAATTTCTGAGCCGTAAAGCTGCTCTCCATTGCACGCATGGTTGTGGTGCCAATAGAACAAATTCTTTTTCCGGTTTCTTTGGCTTTGTTTACAATCTTACAAGCTTCTTCGTTGATCTGGTAGTATTCAGCATCCATTTTGTGTTTGCTCAAATCTTCTACTTCAATGGGGCGAAAAGTTCCCAAACCTGTATGTAGGGTAACTTCTGCAAAGCGAATTCCCTGAATTTCACAACGTTTAATTAATTCTTTCGAAAAGTGCAAACCGGCAGTTGGTGCTGCTACAGCCCCTTCGTATTTTGCGTAAACAGTTTGATAGCGTTCTTTGTCTTCTTCATCAGGTTTACGCTTGATGTATTTTGGTAAAGGAGTTTCACCTAAAAATTCCAGCATTTTTTTAAAGCTCTCATCATCATCGTCCCATAAGAAACGAATGGTACGTCCGCGGCTGGTGGTGTTATCAATTACTTCTGCAACTAACTCTTCGTTATCTCCGAAGTATAATTTATTTCCAACACGAATTTTTCTTGCGGGATCAACAATTACATCCCATAAACGATTGGGCTTGTTTAGTTCGCGCAATAAAAATACTTCAATCTTGGCACCGGTTTTTTCTTTGCGGCCATACATTCTTGCCGGAAATACTTTGGTGTTGTTTACTACAAAAACGTCTTTGTCGTCATAATACTCAAGAATGTCGCGGAAGTGTTTGTTTTCCATATGCCCTGTCTTACGATCAACCACCATTAATCGGCTGTCTTCACGTTTTTTGGTAGGGTTTTGGGCAATAAGGTTTAACGGAAGGTCAAACTTAAATTGTGATAATTTCATGTGTCTATACTTGTTTTAAATGATAGCCACAGTCAGTTTGTCGCCCCGCAGAAATGCAGGATCCGACTCGCTTCATGTTACGGCATGAATTTTGGAAGTTGGCAAAGGTAAGGGATAACTTGATAGATGCCAATTTTAACAATTTGCTGTTGAGTAAATTTTTCAACTTGAATTTTTATTGAGGGCCTTTCACCTAAATTTGCACTTACATTTGTTAGTTTGAGGAAATGGACTGAAAAATTCAAAATATGATTCGACATTACTGGTGGAAATTGTTATCGATCTTTTTATTGTTGTATACCTGTACTTATGGTTTTTTTGTAAAAGTTCCCAAACTGGACGACAGGATGCAGGAATCAGTCCGAAACTTCTTTTTTCACGTTCCCATGTGGTTCGGAATGATGGTATTACTTTTTGTTTCTGTATTTTATGCAGTAAAATTTTTAAGAAATCCCAATCCTTTATACGATTATTATTCCAATGCCTTTGCGGCTACAGGTACCATATTTGCCCTATTGGGTATCGGTACGGGAGCCATCTGGGCAAACTACCAATGGGGTAGCCCATGGAGTGGCGATCCCAAGCAAAATGGTGCGGCCATTGCCATACTGATTTATCTCGCCTATTTTGTTTTGAGGGGCAGTATGCAAGACGATGAAAAGAAAATGCGCATCAGTGCCGTGTATAATGTTTTTGCCTTTTTTATGTTATTTCCAACGCTGTGGATTTTACCCCGACTAACAGAATCCTTACATCCCGGTGGTCAGGGAAGCGAAGGTAATCCCGGCCTGAATGGAAAGGATATGGATATGAATATGCGCACTGTATTTTATCCTGCTGTAATTGGCTGGACTTTATTGGGTGTTTGGATTTCTACATTAAGCATCCGTTATCAAATACTCAAAGAAAAACATCTTAACAATGAATAAATTTAAAAAAATAATTTCCCTTGCTTTATTGGCATTTGTACAATTATCCGCAAATGCTCAGGCGGTTGCAACTAACTCCAATCAAAACGATTTGATGCGTAGTAACGGCAAAATTTTTCTGGTAATGACCATCGTGGTGGTGATTATGGCAGGCCTGTTATTTTACGTATATACACTTGACAAGAAGATCAGTAAGCTGGAAAAAAAATAGTGTAAGTACATCCCGCTCAGAAGTGCTTATATCTTGTAGTTAAAGTCAAAAAAAAAATTAAGAACTAAAACATTGCTCATGTCAACTCAACAACCTTACAGCTTCTTTCAAAGCGTTGAAAGAAGCTTTGATAAGGCAGCCAAGTTTACCAAATGGGAACAAGGACTGCTGGATCAGATCAAAGCTTGTAACAGTATTTACAGTATGCGTTTTCCTGTTAAAATGGATGATGGACGTATTGAAGTAATTGAAGCTTATAGAATACAACACTCTCAACACAAAACACCCTGCAAAGGCGGAATTCGTTTTAGCCTTGCAGTAAATGAAGACGAAGTAATGGCTTTGGCTTCTCTAATGACTTATAAATGTGCGATCGTAAACGTGCCATTTGGTGGTGCTAAAGGTGGCATTAAAATCAGCCCCAGAAGTCATAGTGCATATGAACTCGAAAAAATTACAAGACGCTATACTGCAGAGTTGGTAAAGAAAAATTTTATTGGACCAGGCATCGATGTGCCTGCTCCCGACTATGGAACCGGTGAAAGAGAAATGTCGTGGATTGTGGATACTTATCAGTCGTTAAAACCCGGCGATATCGACAGCGCGGGCTGTGTAACAGGAAAGCCAATAACACAAGGTGGTGT
The DNA here is from genome assembly GCA_019752295.1 of Chitinophagaceae bacterium. GTDB lineage: Bacteria > Bacteroidota > Bacteroidia > Chitinophagales > Chitinophagaceae > Sediminibacterium. Next base: position 38,440 of record JAIEMK010000016.1, read on the forward strand.
AAGAGGTAGAAGAGAAGCAACAGGTCTTGGTGTTTTCTTCGGAATTCGCGAAGTGTGTAATATGCCCGATGTAATGGGTAAACTGGGTCTTACAACAGGTATCGAAGGTAAGTCTGTGATTGTACAGGGACTTGGAAATGTGGGTTATTTCTGCGCAAAATTTTTCCGCGAACATGGCGCTAAAATTATTGCGATTGCTGAATACGAAGGTGCGATTGTTAAAGAAGATGGCATTAATGAAGAGGAATTATTTCAGCACAGAAAAGCAACCGGAAGCATTCTGAATTTTCCAGGTGCAACCAATCTTGCACAAAATTCTGATGCTTTGGAATTGGAATGTGATATATTAATTCCTGCTGCACTTGAAAATGTGATTGATGGAAACAATGCACCAAGGGTGAAGGCTAAAATAATTGCAGAAGCTGCAAACGGACCATTAACTCCGGATGCAGATGAAATTTTTGCTGCCAAAGGAATTTTAGTTGTTCCTGATATGTATTTGAATGCAGGTGGTGTTACCGTATCTTATTTTGAGTGGTTGAAAAACTTAAGCCACGTTCGTTACGGGCGTATGGAAAAACGATTTACTGAGAATATGAATACCCATATACTCAATCAAATCGAGGGATTGACAGGTAAATCTGTTAGCCCGAAAGAAAAAGAATTCATCATGCATGGCGCTGAAGAAATTGATCTGGTGCATAGTGGTTTGGAAGAAACCATGATGAATGCAACCCGCGAAATTATGGATATCATGAAAGAAAATCCCGGTATCCCCGACATGAGAACAGCAGCTTATGTAAGCGCAATAAATAAAGTAGCAATTAGTTATACAGAGCTGGGTATTTTCCCATAATCTGATGCTGATATCGTTAAAAGCCGTTGCTTCTCAGCAGCGGCTTTTTTTAAAACTTTACTACAATACTGTTCGATAAGCTGTAATAAAAATGATGTATCGGAACAACGGGAGAGTCATCATACATTCCTGAATAGCTTACACTAAATCCAACATGCTTTCCTGCATTGATATTCCATGATACATGCGGCGCAATTCGGGGATGAAATTGATTAAATCCATTTTGAAAAAAAACATTGATCGCCAGATCACTATTGCTGCTTGCCTTCCAGTCGAGACGCAGATAGGAATTGAATTTGATTAGGTGATTGGTAATGGGACTGATGTTTGCGGGTAATTTGGTAGAATCTACTGCATCGTAATTCCATCTTTCTATTTCGTACATTAAACCAATACCGGCGTTGAATTCCCATGTATCGCCTTTCCACACATTGTACCTGATATTAGCACCGGCCAGTGCACGCATTTCAAGCCCCCTTTTATTATCCCATTGGTATTGTAAAAAAGGCTCTGGTTGAAATTTGTCTTTATAATGATGGCGGTAGCGTAAATGAAAATAACCAGCATTTAAAATATCGTCGGGCCCATTATAAGTAAATCGGTAACTGGCAGCCAATAAAAAGAGTTCTTTGTTTTTTTGTACCATCAACTCGCCAATGTTGGTTGCATCCCACAAAGTGATTTGCTGTTTATCAACTTCTAATCCCGAACTCAGATTGAAACTTGTTTTTGTTTTGAGCGAATAATCTGAGGTGTCGGATTTATCAATATTTACAATCTGCCCCCATGTTGTAAAGGGCATGAAAAGTATTGTAAAAAAGAAAAACCGAATTCGTTTTATTTTGATCATCAGATTAAAATTATGCGTTTAGTAGTTGTGGATCCAAATAGTCGGGAATTTGTTCTAAGATCTGTATTTTTTCGTTTGCTATTTCAAAAGCAAAAGTATCTGTACCGTTTGTAATGATCAGATATTGCACTTGCAACGAAATATTATACCCAAGTATTTGTTTGAGCACCGGCTCGTTGAGCGCTACAGACATTTCTTTGCATTCCACAATCAGCCAGGGAACTGCATTTTTATATACAACGATATCGCATCTTTTTTTAAGTTCGCCAAGCCTGATTTCTTTTTCGATGGCGATGAGCGATGCAGGATATTTTTTTATTTGTACCAGGTATTGTAGAAAGTTTTGTCGAACCCATTCTTCGGGAGTTATCTGTAACCATTGCTTTCTGAATTCATCAAATATCCAGTCTTTTTCTTCAGACGATTTGATTCGAAACTTTGGCTCCGGGTATTCGATTTTTATCATAAGGTTTGTTTGCTGCTCCGATTTTTTGTATTTTAGACAATTAAGTTTTTCAAAGATACTCTTTGGTGAAAGTAAAAATTAGATTTATGAAGACGAAGCAGGAGATTGTTGATAATTGGTTACCTAGGTATACAGGCGAAGTATTGGAAAATTTTGGCAAGTACATTTTACTCACCAATTTCAGTAACTATGTGAACATGTTCGCAAAGTGGAATAATGTACCGATAGTTGGTGTAGACAGGCCCATGCAGTGTGCAACGGCAAATGGAATTACCATTATCAATTTCGGTATGGGCAGCCCGGGCGCAGCAACTATTATGGATTTGCTAACGGCGATAGAACCCGAGGCGGTGCTTTTTTTAGGAAAGTGCGGCGGGCTCAAAAAACGTAATAAATTAGGCGATTTGATCCTGCCAATCGCAGCGATCAGGGGTGAGGGAACTTCGAATGATTATTTTCCACCTGAAGTTCCGGCAATGCCTGCTTTTGCTTTGCAGAAAGCAATATCAACTACTATCAGAGATTATCAGGTAGACTATTGGACAGGAACCGTGTACACCACTAACAGGAGGGTATGGGAGCACGATGAGGAATTTAAAGAGTACCTCACAACCGTGCGTGCTTATGCAATTGATATGGAAACGGCTACCATTTTTACGGTAGGATTTTATAATAAAATTCCTACGGGAGCATTGTTGTTAGTTAGCGATCAGCCCATGGTGCCCGATGGTGTTAAAACAGAAGCGAGTGATAAGAAAGTTACAGAAGAATATGTTGAAAAACACCTGAAGATCGGAATCGATTCGCTGATGCAATTGATCAACAAGGGACTCACCGTTCGGCACCTTCGATTCGAGAACTAGTTCATGCTATGTTAATCTTTCCAGAGAAAAGGGAATAAGATGATTGCAAGTGCTACGACCAAAATGTCGAGGCCGATTAATAAAAAAACCATTTGCCATAATCCCGCCTGCACTACCGCCGAAAATGCAGCAGTTGATATTTTCATGAGTAATAACAACTGGGGAATGATGATGGGAAATCCCATGATGGCCATCAATGCCGATTGTTGCTGTGCTTTGGCTGCAATGGCTGCCAGAAAAGTAAATACCAAACTCAGGCTGATGCCACCCAAGCAGGCAATACCCAGAAATCGAAAACCAAATTCAATTGGATTGCCCAATAAGAGGGTAAATATGGCAAGGCTGATGATACTCATTAGCAGCATCAACACACTATTAAAAATTAATTTGGAGAGCACAAAATCGCGGGCACCTGCTATTGAATAAAAATACAACATGCGGCCGCGGCTTTCGGCCAGAAAACTTTTTGCCACTGCGTTTACACAAACAAATAATTGGATCACCCAAAATAATCCGTTCCATACTTTGTCTTCTGGTTGCCCCATCGATAAATACACCACAAATATGGTAGAAGCAACATAAAGGAATATACCATAAAGCGTGTACTGCTGGCGGGTTTCCAGCAATAATTCTTTTTTTACCAGTGCGAGAATAGGGTTAGGGTTTTTCATGTACACATTTTCTGCATCGAGGTTCATAAACGTCTTTCTCTCCTAATAAAACCTGCGGACCTTCGGCAGATTTTCGGTGAGAAATACTGGCAATATTGCCGCATTTAACACAGATGGCGTGCAATTTAGTAATATAATCCGCTATTGCCAGTAAGTTTGGCATTTGACCAAAGGGCTGGCCTTTATAGTCCATATCCAATCCGGCCACAATAACACGAATCCCTTTAGCAGCAAGGGTTTCGCAAACATGCATGATCTGATCGTCGAAAAACTGTGCTTCATCAACTCCCACTACATCAACCCCTTCGGCCAACAATAAAATGGTTTGTGAATTATCGATAGGCGTAGATTGAATGGCATTTGCATCATGACTTACCACTTGCGTTTCATCGTAACGAGTATCGATTGCAGGCTTAAAAATTTCAACTTTCAGATTCGCAATTTTGGCTCTTTTTAAACGGCGAATTAGCTCTTCGGTCTTACCGCTAAACATGCTTCCGCAAATCACTTCAATCCATCCTCTTCTTTCGCCGGATATATTCGGTTCTATAAACATCTACAAAATAAATTAGAAAATAAATCGTTTCATCAATAACCAACTGGCATTTTAACACATCAAATGTATTACTTCCAATGGAAAGAGTGGGTATACTGATTGATAAACTAAAAGAACAGTTCAACCAACAGGCTGAAGCAGATAGTATGTTGATTACTGCGCAGATGTTAATAGGAGAACTGCAAAAGCACAAAACAGTAGACCTGTCAAAAGCGGGAGTATCGGTTGTGATGCCCACAAATTATTCAAATCCTTCGACCGTTTCAATGACCGAATCTCCAATCGCCAAATCAGTTGCGAAGGGGACTAGCCAAAAGAAGGAAGAACTGAGTGGTTGGCTTTTCGACATGCATTTAGATTTGCCTGTGATTGCACCCGCTGCAGAAAATCAAATCGAACAGGCTGATCATGGAAAGGAAATATTTGAACTCAACGATAGCATACTAAATCATCAGCCGAGTTTGAACGACCATTTAAAATCAGAAGAAACCGAAGTTTCGGAAGCGTTTCAGGAAACACCGATCAGAGATTTGAAAAAAGCAATTGGAATAAACGATCGTTATCTATTTATCAACGAACTTTTCAGGGGCGACGAAACAATGTATGAAAGGAGTTTGAAAACCATTAATGGATTTAATATCTTTCCCGAAGCTCAATACTGGATTCAAAGAGAATTAAAAGTAAAACTGGGATGGAAAGACCGTTCCGAAATTGTAGACCACTTTCATCAAATAGTTAAGAGGCGGTTTGCTTGAATATAATCCATAATTTTTTTTGTAGCTCCTGCTTTTTCGTACACATAATTTTTCGACGCTAACATTGCAGATGCATAAAGGGAATCTGTTTTATCAAACAACTGATCTAAAACTTCTTCCATTTCCAGTGCATTTTCCACACTAATGCATCCGCCATTTTCTACAAGGTCAACAGCTTCTACATATTTTTCATACACAGGGCCGATTATTACAGGTTTACCATACACTGCGGCTTCCAGCACATTGTGTACACCGTCTCCTCCGAATCCGCCACCTACCAAACAAATAGTGGCATAGTGATAGAGTCGGGTTAATAAGCCATAATTGTTAATGATTAAAACCTGCAGATCGGTAGGAATAGTCTTGTTTTGTGCAATCGCATTTTCATATTCCGAATAAAGCATGGAACGTTTATATAATTTCTTGCATTCTTTCAATCTTTCCTCCGAGATCTCGTGTGGAGCAATGATACATTTAATAGAAGGGTGTTCGTTGATATAATGATCGAGCTCTTCGTCGTCTTCGGTCCATGTGCTTCCAGCAACAATTGTTAATGAGCCTTTGCAAAATGTTTCAATATTTAGAATGGGCTCAAATGCTGCAACAATTTCGATAACACGGTCGAATCGGGTGTCGCCACTAATGCTCAGAGCATGCTTTAGTCCGATCTCAGAAAGTAGTTTTTCGGATTCTTTATCCTGAAGAAAAAAGTGATTAAAATTTTGGAGAATGGCCCTGTAAAATCCACCATACCATTTAAAAAAATATTGATCCTCGCGAAAAATTCCAGACAATAACAAAAGAGGAATTTTTCTTTTTGCTGCTTCCATGCTATAGTAATACCAGAATTCGTACTTAATAAAAAGAATCAGTTTGGGTTGTACGATATTAAAAAATTTGTTCGCCGCCGATGCAGAATCCATTGGCAGGTAACTAATATGGTCGGCCATGGAATAGTTTTTCCTGACTTCATATCCTGAAGGCGAAAAAAAAGTCAGCAATATTTTGTAGGACGGATAAGATTTTTTGATGCTTTCCAGTACCGGCCGCCCTTGTTCAAACTCGCCCAAAGAAGCACAGTGAATCCAGATGACAGGTTTTTTTTGCTGAGAAAAAGCGGTGCTCAGGGTGTTGAAAATTTCTTTTCTACCCTTTACCCATTTATCGGCTTTCTCGTTATAAAAGCTGAGCAGCCAAGCGGCTTTCGGGTACAAAAAAACAAAGAGTTGATAGAGTATTTTCAATTAGCAGTTTCTAACCACAAAATAACGCAAATAATTCAAGCTTATTTCAGTAAATTCAGATAATCGTGAATCTTAATTTGTTGATTTTTAATGTAGATTTGCTCAACACTAAGAAGTTCAATTATGCGGCCGATTCAGATGGTTGATACGAAGCAACAGTATCTTAAGATTAAAACAGAAGTAGATGCTGCAATTCATGAGGTTTTAGATACTGCGTCTTATATCAATGGAAAAGCGGTTCAGGATTTTACGGCACAGTTAAATAATTATCAGGGCTCTGGTTTTACCATTCCTTGTGCCAATGGAACCGATGCATTACAGATTGCCATGATGGCTTTGGATCTGCAACCCGGCGATGAGGTAATCACTCCCTCCTTTACTTATATTGCTACTACCGAAGTGGTTGCATTGCTGAAGTTAAAACCGGTATTTGTAGAAGTTGACCCCAAAACTTTTTGCATTGATCCCGAATCTGTTCGCAAAGCCATCACGGCTAAAACAAAAGCGATTGTGCCGGTACACTTATACGGACATGCTGCGCCAATGGAAGAAATTATGCAAATAGCTTCTGAATTTGGTTTGTATGTGATTGAAGATAATGCTCAGGCAATAGGTTGCGATTATCGGTTTTCTGATGGAACAGTAAAGAAAACAGGATCGATTGGAACCATCGGAGCAACTTCTTTTTATCCAAGTAAAAACCTCGGTGCATATGGCGATGGGGGGGCAATATTTACAAATGATAAGGATTTGGCGCATAAGATGAAAATGATTGCCAATCATGGTCAGCAAACAAGATACTATCACGAAATTGTGGGATGCAATTCGCGACTCGACTCCATACAAGCGGCCATCTTAAACATTAAGCTGAGAGAATTAGATCATTATATTGTAGCACGTCAAAGGGCCGCGGCATTCTACGATGCGGCATTCTCCAGTAGCGAAAAAATTACAACACCATTTGTGGCTCCTTATAGTTCGCACGTGTACCATCAATATACATTGCAATTGAATCAGGTAAACCGAGATGGTTTGAATGCGTATCTGGCTGAGAAAAAAATTCCTTCGATGATTTATTATCCTGTACCGGGTCATAAACAACAAATGTTTAGTTCTTTCCACTTGCCAGAAATGAATTTAAAAGTTACGGATTGGCTAACAGAAAGGGTTATATCGTTGCCAATGCATACCGAATTGGATGATGATCAATTAACGTATATTACAGAACACATCCTCAACTTTATAAATAACGAATAATGAAAATAGCAGTAGTTGGAACAGGATATGTAGGACTCGTTACAGGAACCTGTTTTGCAGAAACAGGAAATAGAGTAACCTGCGTAGATATTGATATCAAAAAAGTAAACAAACTGTCGAATGGCGAAATCACCATTTACGAACCCGGTTTGGAAAAAATATTTTTGCGTAATACAAAGGAGGGGCGATTAAAATTCACAACCAATTTGGAAGAAGGTATCAAAGATGCTGAAATTGTATTTCTTGCATTGCCTACACCTCCGGGAGCAGATGGGTCGGCCGATCTTAAATATATTCTTGGCGTTGCAAACGATCTGGGTAAAATATTGACCGACTATATGGTGATCGTAGATAAAAGCACAGTGCCTGTTGGTACTGCGGCTAAAGTACATGCTGCGGTTGCTGCCAACTATAAAGGAGAATTTGATATTGTAAGCAATCCTGAGTTTTTGAGAGAAGGGGTTGCCGTTGACGATTTTATGAAGCCCGATCGGGTTGTAATTGGAACCATGTCTGAGCGTGCAAGAAAAGTAATGGGAGAATTATATTCACCATTTGTTCGTCAGGGTAACCCTGTAATTTATATGGATGAAAAATCTGCTGAACTTACCAAGTACGCAGCCAACTCATTTCTCGCTACAAAAATTTCTTTCATGAATGAGATTGCACAGCTTTGCGAGAAAGTAGGTGCCGATGTTGATATGGTTCGTAAAGGAATCGGCAGTGACGATCGTATCGGTCGTCGTTTCTTATTTCCCGGTATCGGATATGGAGGAAGCTGTTTTCCTAAAGATGTTCAGGCACTCATCATGTCATCTGAAGAAGTAGGATATAATTTCCAGATCTTAAAAGCAGTAGAAGAAGTAAATGAATTACAGAAGCTACACTTGATACCAAAGATCAAAGCTTATTTTATGAACGATCTGAAAGGCAAACATTTTGCTTTGTGGGGATTAGCGTTCAAACCCAATACCGACGATATTCGCGAAGCACCTGCTTTGTATATTATTGATTCTTTGATCAAAGAAGGCGCTACCGTTACAGCTTACGATCCGGAAGCAATGCACAATGTACAAAACCTGTTGGGACATAAAGTAAATTATGCGGCTGACCAATATAGTACACTGGCCGGTGCCGATGCACTGATTATTGCCACTGAATGGAGCGAGTTTAGAACACCAGATTTTGAAATCATTGAATCGAAATTGAAGAACAAAGTGATCTTTGATGGACGTAATTTATTCGACGTAAATCAAATTCGGGGGATGGGTTATCATTATGAAAGTATCGGTAGACTATAAAACAAATACTATGTCACAGAAAAGAATTTTAATTACAGGTGCCGCAGGATTTTTAGGATCACATTTATGCGATCGTTTTATTAAAGAAGGCTATCACGTGATTGGCATGGATAATCTGATCACGGGAGACCTCAGAAATATCGAACACCTTTTTAAACTGGAAGATTTCGAATTTTATCACCACGATGTATCCAAGTTTATTCACGTGCCCGGTAAGATCGATTATATCCTACATTTTGCATCACCTGCAAGCCCGATCGACTATTTGAAAATTCCAATTCAAACTTTGAAAGTGGGCGCATTGGGAACTCATAATTGCTTGGGACTTGCCAAAGCAAAGAACGCTAGAATGCTTGTTGCTTCTACAAGCGAAGTGTATGGCGATCCAATGGTACACCCTCAAACCGAAGAGTATTGGGGCAATGTTAATCCGGTAGGGCCCAGAGGCGTTTATGATGAAGCAAAAAGATTTATGGAGTCGATAACCCGTGCTTATTATACATTTCATGGTGTTGAAACCAGAATCATCAGAATCTTCAATACCTATGGGCCCAGGATGCGACTCAATGATGGTCGTGCTCTGCCTGCATTTATTGGGCAGGCTTTACGCGGAGAAGACCTAACCGTATTTGGTGATGGTAGTCAAACCCGTTCGTTCTGTTATGTGGATGATTTGGTAGAAGGCATTTATCGTTTGCTGATGAGCGATTATACCATGCCTGTGAATGTTGGTAACCCCAATGAAATTTCTTTAAAAGATTTTGCAGAAGAAGTTTTGAAGCTAACAGGTTCTTCTGTAAAGATTATTTATAAAGATCTTCCGGTGGATGATCCAAAGCAACGCAAACCAGATATTACAAAAGCAAAACAATTATTAGGCTGGGAGCCAAAAATTGATAGGGCAGAGGGATTAAAAAGAACCTATGAATATTTTAAATCGCTGCCTAAGGAAGAATGGTCAAGACAACCCAAAGAATTTGTCAGTCACTAATAAAAAAGATTGAAAATAATAAATTGGGCCAATCAACGGATATCCGGAATTGAGCCCTTTTTTATTGAGTAAAAAAATACGATCATGTCAAAACCATTGGTGGTAGTTACCGGAAAAAACGGACAATTGGGTTGGGAGATTTTACAGTTGCCTGAATCATTGAAGGAACAGTTCGAGTTTTTATTTACAGGCCGCGAAGAACTTGATTTAGCAAAGCCTGAAACCATTCCTGCATTTTTTGAAAAAAATAAACCCGCTTACTTTATCAATTGTGCTGCCTATACTGCAGTGGATAAAGCAGAGCAGGAAAATGAACTGGCATATAAAACCAATGCAGAATCGGTAGGACTCATCGCAAAACATTGTGCTTCTATCGACGCGGTATTGATTACGATTTCTACTGATTATGTATTTGATGGAAATGGTAAAGAACCCTATCAAATAAATACCAAAACCAATCCCATAAATTATTATGGATATAGTAAATGGGTGGGGGAGCAGCTTGCATTAGCTAATTGCCCAAAATCAATTGTGATACGAACTTCATGGGTTTATAGTACCCATGGAAACAATTTTGTAAAAACGATGTTGCGTTTAATGAACGAGCGCCCCGAATTAAAAGTAGTAAGCGATCAGATCGGTTCGCCTACTTATGCTGCTGATCTTGCTGAAACTATTTTGAAGATGATGCAATCCATTCAAAATGGTCATGCGCATTATGGCATTTACCAATATAGTAATACTGGTGTAATCTCTTGGTATGATTTTGCAACAGCTATAGCAAAATTGGGATCCAAAAATTGTAATGTGTTACCCATTCCGTCCTCTGCTTATCCAACACCGGCAAAGCGTCCCGGATATTCTGTAATGGATTGTTCGGGCTTAGTGAATGACTATGGAATAGTGTTAAAAGACTGGCACAGTAGTTTAGCAAAATGTATTGGTTTGCTAAACAGTTGATTCAATCCTTTATTGAAATTATTGAGCCCAGATTTTTCCGGTACTAACACCGTGACAACTATTACACTGTCCTGTTGAAATGGAAGTAGACATATACATCGTAGTTGTTTTTCCCTGAACTGCAGGATACAAACCCGCTGTAAAATTCATCGCCTGCGTGGTATAGAAATTACCCAGATTGTCGCCAGAGATGGTGTACATCAAAGTTCCGGTTCCATTAGGGCCTGTGTAAAATTTAATGGTAGCATTCGGGAAAGTAGTGTTTGCAACATTATCGTAAACGGTTCCTGCTGCGGTAAACCAACCTTCTCCCGGGCCGCCCTGCTTATGGCAATTCATACAGTTTTGCCCCATATTATGGCTTTTACTGGTTCCTGCTGTACTGCTTTTGGAAGAAGATTCACCAGTGCCTTCATTCTCGCTACTATTTTGAGTTTCTTTAGTACAAGACTGAATTAGAACTATTGACATAAAAATAGTTGAAATAAAAATGGATGCTTTAACTGTCTTGTTCATTTGATAGGTTTTGTTGTAAAATCATTGGCTACAATATTGCTGGAAGCAACTTGCGTGCCCGTTTTTTACAACAGACGACAAATGGTTCATGAAAAAACAAAAGGTTTTGTTAAAGCTATTAAATAGCAAAAAATATTATTGCAACTTTTTAAAAGGGGTTTGAAAAAAATCGTCCACTTTTTTACTAAACTCATCTGCGTGTTCAATCAAGGTTGCGTGACCAGAATTGGGCAATATCCATAAGTATGCTTTTGGAATGCCCTGATAAATTTTTATGGTATGTTCCAAGTTGATAAGGTCGTGATCGCCGCTAATGATTAATGAAGGACATAAAATGCTTTGTAGGGCACTCAATGGAATATTGGGTTGAACCCAATCGAGCATAAATATTTTCCAATCATTTTTTTCTTTGGCAGTCGTAAATATTTTGGACTTGTATAAATCATAATGACTCATTTCCTCCTTCCATAATGAGGGCAATAGTGCTGTTGAATCTGGCCATAAATTAGCGCCTGTGCTTGCAAGTTTTATTACTTTATTCGGGTGCTTCATAGCAAGCTCTAGCGCAACAATACCTCCGTCGCTCCATCCTATAATGTATGCCGCATCAATATGCATTTGCTCGAGGAGGGCTGCATTGTCGTCTGCCATCATCTCAAAACTCAAGGAGTCACCAGGATCTATCGATTTACCATGTGCTCTGCTATCTACCGCAATAACTTTGTACCGCTCCGAAAAGTAAGGTATAATGGTAGCCATCGATTTGATAGCTCCACCATTACCATGAATCATCAGTAAGGGTTTCCCATTTCCATATTGCTCAGTATAGAAGTTTATACCACGAACTTTATAATATTTTCCTGCAGATGGGTTATTGCCATAATCAATTTTAGTTTGGCCATTGATTGATTTCGCGCAAATAAAAAGAAATAAAAAAAGAAAGACTCTGTACATAGCAATCATTTTTTGGTTAACAACAACTAAAATATACAACTACTTTTTCTATTTGAATAATCTGGATTAGATTATCTCTTTGAAAATAATCCACTATTAATATACCTTATTTTAATAGATACCTATACCAACTGTATGGTATTTTATTTCAATTGTATAAATAAATGCAGTAAATACCATTTTGTTGGTATGAGCAATCCTTGAATATCGAAATAGGTTTGTTAGTGAATAAAAATATTTTGTTTTTATTCTTCTAATAATGCTGATATGAGAACTAATCTACTAACAGCCATTTTTATTCTGATTTTATCGTATCTCTCAATCTCTGCACAAGCTCAGCCCTGTGGTGGAGTATGCTCAGGTTTTAGAACTCAGACTCAGGGTGGATGGGGAGCAGCTCCTCATGGTGGAAATCCGGGAGTGTATCTTCATAATAATTTTGCAGGTGCTTTTCCTTCAGGTCTTACCATCGGTTGTGGAACAAAGACTGTGAAATTTACAAATGCGCAATCCATTACAGATAATTTACCTGCAGGTGGTGGGCCAACAAATTTACCGGCAGGAAATGTGGTGGATCCTGCTGCAGGATATTTGAATACCGAATTAGATGGACAAGTTATTGCTGCTATGTTAAGTGTTGGTTTTGATTCTTATGATGTAAATTTTAGCATTAGTGCTGGCTCTTTGGCGAGTCTTGTATTTAACTCCGGTGTATTCAATGGAAAGTCGGTACAATTTGTAATTGACGAAGCTAATAAAGCCATTGGCTCTTGCGGAAGTAGTTATGCACTAACCGATATCAATACAGCACTAACTTCATTTAATGAAAACTACGATAACGGAACAGCAGGATCAGGGAATGGTAATTTTAATTGCCCAGCCGCTGCTCCAATTGCAGAGATTGTTGGAAATACAACTATTTGTAAAGACTCAACAGTAACACTAACAGATGCAACAGTGGGTGGTATTTGGAGTTCTGATAACGTAATCAGGGCAACCATCAGTTTATCTGGATTAGTTACTACACACGATACAGGTACTGCAACTATTAAATATACAGTTACCAATACCTGTGGTGTATCTTTTAAATCAGTAGTATTAACCATTACGAATTGCAGTGGTGTTGAAACTGGTGGAAATGGAGGTTTGGAAAGTAAGAGTCTTGGCGATGCTGTTGGTAAACGCATTTTTAATAAAGCAGTAAATAGTTTACAAGGAGCAGTTGACTATTCAAAATTGAATACGATACACTATGCAACAAATAAAGTAATGGGAGTGGGAACTGCTCTGAGTTTAGCAGAAATTCTTCCAAAGCAGATCAGCGGTTCAAATTACAAAGTATTCACTACTACTCCAATGGATATTCCTTCCATTACCAATGCACAGGATGTATTATCGATCGATTATACTTTTAACAATCAGGCAAAAGCTGTAGCATTCGGAACAAAAACCAAGGGAGAAGTTTATGATCACACAAAAGCAATTTGTGATCGTTTAAAAGGTTCAGAATTGATGAACGTTGAAAAAATAGTAGTAAATGGAGTGAGTCTCGTACGATTTGATTTGAAGAACCCAAAAGGGCAAATGGAGTATACTTTTAGTTTTGCTATTGGCGCTAAAACGGGCCGCCAGAATTATACAATACAATCCAACTGGTTGAATAAAGATTATATCCCCGATGAAGTAATGTATAATATCCAGTTATGGGCCGAACTGCCATCAATGGTAGAGAGCATGGCTGCCGACATTATCAGCAGATTAAATGCATCGTTGCCGGTAACAGAAGTGTTGGGCAATCACGATCTGCCAAAGACCTTTATAACAAGCGGTAAACGTGAATCTGAAAATATTGCTTTAGAAATCACCAATACTACAGCAGGCGTCAGTGGATATTTTGAAGTGCTTGAAAAAGCGAATGAGCAATCTGAAAATCTGGTAACTAAACAAATTCCATTTACAGTTACCACCAGTGGAAAAGCCTCTGTTAAGGTTCCAGCAAGTGATACCTATGAGTCAACAATCAACATGTATTTGAATGGCGTTTTACAAGATCAGGTATTTATGTCGGATGGTAACTGGGCCGTAAATGTAAATAGTGCTACCAGTTCTATTAAGAGTTTCAAAGTGAGTAATGATGCAAAACGTGTTGTTGATAATCAGGATGACTTCCTTTTATTTCGTAATGTACAAGTTGAAGCTGTTACCCCCGATTATATATCTGTGTACAAATTGCTGAAAGGCGGTGGAACAGCACAGGATCTAACAGGATTCAAATCGCTAGTATTTACAGCGTCTTCATCTGGACTTACCATGAATATTATTTTGGTGAAAGCGGGTGTTACTAACTGGACAGATCAATACAGTTTGGCAGTTCCTTTGAGTAGCGAAAAAAAAGAGTATCAGTTGAATCTGGACGATTTTGTAGCAGGAAGCAGTAAAACTAAAATCAACCCGAATGATATAACCACAGTAATTTTTGCATTAGAATCTCATTCGGGCAAACTAGAAACGATCAGTGCTGATATCAGAAATACAGCTTTCTCTAAAACTGATTTTGCTTACCTACAGAGCTTGAATTCGATGGAGGTAAACACTTACCCTAATCCATCAAAAGGAAGGTTCAATGTAAGTTTCAAATCTTCGAAAGCACAGAGTCTGGTATTAACCGTTCGCGATGCAAGCACCGGTACACCACTGTTTGCACAGAGTGTACAGGCCCAAGTTGGAAACAATACAATACCCGTAACCATTCCACATCAGGGCAATATCAGCAGTTATATGCTAACTGTGGAAGGGCAGGCTGTAAGGTATACCCCTAAAAAATTATTGATTGAATAGTTCTGTAAAGAATAAACGGATTGCGGATTTGAGTTAATCAAATCCGCCTAGATCATCTACATCAGAATCAAAAAAGACGTACGAAAAGTACATGTGGTTGCATTTAAGTGATGCTGATTCTGTAAGTATAAAATTCGGTATCGGGGCTTTGTTTTTCAAAACCAATTTGTTCATAAACACTTTGCGCTGTATAGTTGTCAACGGCTGTGGAGAGTTCCACAAATTTCGCATCAGTTTCTTTGGCAAAATCCATTGCCTTTTTTATCAGCTTTTCTCCAATTCCCTGCTTGCGATATTCTTGGTGAACATACAAGTCATTTAGTATCCAGTTTCTAACAGTTCGTACTGAGGAATATTTTGGATATAGTTGTGTAAATCCAACGGGTTCTGATTTGATGGTTGATAGTGCAACAAAAATTACCGATTCGTTATTATCCAATCTTGTTTGAATAAAACGTTTAGCCAAATCCATATCGGATGGTTGTTTGTAGAAAATTCTATACTGATCAAATAGTTCGAAAACCAAGTTTCCTTCTGTCTTATCGATTCTTATGATTTTCATTTTAGTAACACTTGTCATTTTATTTTTCCAGTAGCGCTATATCCTTACCCGTTAAAGTTTGTACATTCTTTGTTATTTTTTCGATATCCCAATCCCACCATTTTAATTTTAAAAGCCGGTCAATCATTTCAGTAGAAAATCTCTTTTTAATTTCAATCGCCGGGTTTCCGCCAACTATTGAATAGGGCTCTACATCTTTAATCACCGTTGAGTTTGTTGCAATAATGGCACCATCTCCAATTGTTACTCCCGCCATAATTGTTGCGTTGTATCCAATCCAAACATCATTTCCAATATGGATGTCTCCTTTTTTGGGATATTGTTTTCCCTCCATTGCGTTTTCCCAGCCATTTCCGAAAATTACTTGATCAAATAACCGATTCTTGGCCCAAGATGGTATGCCAGAATAGGATAATCGGGATGAATATAAAAGCCACCAATTAACCCTAGGCGAAAAGAATTTGAAATCTTATAATCCAATTCAAATCTTGCAGGAAATACCAGATCCGACCAGTTAGATTCACTGGCAGGATACCCGGTAATGATTCTTTGAATATGAGTCATAATTCCTGCGCCTGCACCAATATTGCCGGTTATTATTTTACTGTTTAGAAACTGGTATTTATAAAGTATCGAAAATGTTCGATAACTGGCTCTGGTATTTGTTCCATCCGATCTGGAGGTGTTAGGATCTGCCTGCAAATACTTGTCGTAGTAATTATGTTTCCCATCGCTATAGTTCGCGGTAAGGATATGACGTTTGGATAAATGATAATCGAAGTCGACGCTAAAAAAACTCCCCATTGTATTTTTATAATAATAGGGACTGGTTAGTTGTCCTGTAGCAATTGATACAACCAGATCTTTTCTTTCCTGTCCGTAGGACGATAATACAGTAAGCCCCATTATCAGGGCAAGCATCATTTTTTTCATAGAATGGATATTTATGTTCTTGGTGCTGAATAAAAGAGGGGGGGGGACTCAAATATAAGAAGGATATCTTCACATTACAAATATTTGCCAATTTAGTGCTGTCAAATAATAGTTTCTCTTTTTTAAATAGGAAAATATTCCTCTTTTGTGAGCATTGAGGAAATAATGATTAAAATCCTCAGGTTGTAATCTGTATTATTTCACTTTTGTATTTTTTAAATTAATTGATAATCAAAATAATAAACCTATATTTGTATAATAAATAAATATAGTTTATTAATCATTTTTAGTTTATTAAGTGACTGAGCTTGAACAATATATCGCACAAGTAAGCGGAGAGGAAGTAAGGATCAAACCTGTTTCGGACGCCAAGCGTATGCTGCCTTTTTACATAGGGGAGGCGTATAATTTCGGCGTTGTGGACATCTACCAGCACCGATTTTTTCTGGCGCAATTAAAAGGAGAGGAGGAGTTTACCGTGGGACAGTTGCGCAAGCAGGCAGATCTGATCAGCAAGCAACTTCTCGTTCAGGTGATCCTGGTACTGCCGAATGTGGATGCCATAACCCGCAGCCGCTTGGTGGAACAAAAGGTCAATTTCATCTGTCCCGGAAAGCAGATGTTCATTCCCTATCTTTTCCTGGATCTCAGGGAGCAGTTTGAAGAAAAAGGAAGGAAAACAGAAAGTCAGACCCTGCTCCCTTCTGCACAGCTTATCCTGCTGCATTATCTGTATGACCTGGCAAAAAAATCAGTAGGCAGTATCACATCCTTCAAAGAGCTCGCATCTGAGCTTGAATACTCGCCGATGGCGATCACCAAAGCCGCAGCCGAACTGGAGCGATATGAGCTGTGCACCGTTGGCGGAACGAAGGAGAAAACGCTACTGTTTGCGGGAGATAAAAAAACGTTTTGGGAAAAATGCAAACCTTTTCTTAGCTCTCCCGTTCAGAAGACGGTATACGTCGATCTTTTACCTGAGATGGAACTTGTACGCGCAGGAGAGTATGCCTTGTCTTTTTACAGCGATCTAAATCCCAGTGATCAGCCAGTGTATGCAATAGGTAAGTTCCATTTTCAATACCTGCAGAAAAGTGGCGGCATACCTGAACAGTTCGAACGAGAAGGGAAATACAAGCTAGAGATCTGGAAATACCAGCCTGAGGTGTTGCTACGTAAAAGCGAATGGGAAAATAATGTTGATCCCCTTTCACTGTATTTGAGCCTCCAGCACATCAGGGATGAAAGGGTACAACTTGCATTGGATCAAATGGAACAAAAATTTATTTATGGTTGAGGGATGGGATATATTTAGAAAATATCTGGCGGATTTCCCAGACAGTTACGTTATCATCGGCGGTACGGCAATGCAGAACGCATTAGATGTTGCACCTAATAACCCGCGCAACACTACCGATATCGACATGGTACTTGTGGTGGATGTGATTGATGAAAAATTCATGGACGCGTTCTGGACAATGATCATAGATGGCGAATACCTGTCGCACCAGAATGTTGAAGGCGATAAAAAACAATACTGGCGATTCAAAGGACCGCAGGCAAAAGGTTTTCCGGCGGAGATCGAAATTTTCTCTGGCAAACTCGAACTGACTTTCCCGTTGATGGACGGCGCAAAATTTACACCCATACCAGCGAATGGTGATGTACCCAGCTTGTCTGCGATACTGATGGATCAAGACTATTATGACTTCCTGAACGCTAACCACGTTATCAGGGATGATGTCAAACTTGCGAATATCTATGCGCTGATCTGCCTGAAGGCAAAAGCCTGGCTCGACTTACGTGAACGCAAAAAGAAGGGTGAGGATATCGATAAAAAGAAAATTTCCAAACACAAAAACGATGTGTTCCGCCTGACTGCATTAATCGCACCTGATACGTTGATCGCTGTACCAGACGGGATCAAAGCAGACCTCGCATGGTTTGCTGACGAAGTGCAGGCAGAGCTTCCAGAAGGCGTGTTGTACAAGGAGATGGGGATGGGGGCGATCCAATCGGAGAAGGTGCTGGTATTGTTACGAAGTGCATTCGGGATTGTGAGTTAAGTAAATAAATTACAACGGATCAAATTGAAAATGATGTCCGGTAATGAAAAGCTTAAAAAGTTAGAGGAATTAGCATATCTCCCACCATTGATTTGGTGTTTTCAGTTTATGAGTATGTTCTTGGTTATAAGCGCTCTTCAATCCGCCAAAACTATGTTTATAAGGTGGTCATTGCAATCGGATTTTGCACCAGTAACCCAACTTTTGGCGTAAAATTGCTTGAAATGCTACGAAATCGTTGAGAATCAAACGATAAAATCTAATAGAAAAACGTCTTCAGAATCGGTAGTTTTACCACCATATTTAAGCTGGAATGGCAGAAGAGCTTTTGACACCGGAAGAACTGGAACAAAACAAATCAAACCGGAAAAAACTATTTGCATTGATCGATTCGAAAAATGCTATCCTGATGGCAGGTAGTGGGTGTACGGCTACGCTGTATCCACCCTGGAAAGCATTTCTAGATATCCTCGAAAATAAGGCCCTTGCTATTGACCCCGCTTTTTCCGGGTCGAAGGAAGATTACCTAGGTTTTGCAAGTAAGGTTAAGCAGTGTATCGGGCCGAACCGCTATGAAGCATTGCTGCATGAGGAATTTAAACCGAGAGATAAGACGCATGAGCCTTTTCATGTAACACTTTGTAGCCTGCCTTTTAAAGGGTTTGTTACGACCAATTATGATTCCGTACTTGAATCAGCGTTGAATACGATTTATCATAATCCAGAAAACTGGCTTTGCCTTGATAATGGAAGTAAGCGCACAATATTTGAATTCATTCGTTCGCTTGATGAGCCCAGTCCGGGAAGTAAGCGAGTGCTCCATCTTCATGGTCGTTACAATATCTCCAAGAGTATCGTATTGTGTGAAGAAGAATACCAGGAGAAATACGGATTCTCGATCAAGGAAAAGGAACGTTCTATTTATGAAGAGATCAGGGCAGGAAATCTTTCCGAGGAACATTTCAATGAACTACTTCTGATGTTCGGCTATGAGTGGCCGATTCACCGAAAAATGGTGTGGTCATTATTGGCAACAAGACGAGTGGTATTCATGGGATTCAGTATGAATGATCCATATTTCATACGCATGTTTCAATTCGTCAGTGACGACGTGAGCCCTTATGATTCTGATACGCATTTCCTTGTATTACGGTTCACCAAAAACAACAAGGATCAAACCATGAAATTCGCAAGTGATTTAAAAGAACGTTATGGTATAGAAACGGTACTTTACCAAGACGATGAAAATTATAAAGGTTTTGAAAATTTTATTTCGGAAATGGGTAATGAGATTATCCCTACGCCGAAGGCGGATCATGGAACAGATGCAACCGTAAAATCAATTCAAACAAAAAACGGAAGTGAGGAAATCACAAAGGAGCTTCTTGCATTAAGTAAAAAGCAATTAGAAAATGAAGATTAACCGTCAATACCTTTTAGGGGAACTTACCGAGTTTGCGCTGGAAGCAAGTGGTCTTGTAGTCGGCAAACCAGGTATCGGCAAAAGCTATATACTTAAGCAGCTAAGTCGAGCGCTTAATGAAAGATCTGTTGTATCTCTTTTGATCAGGATCGATAATTTGGTGGATGGGTCTGATGAATCACTACAGCGTGAACTTAATTTAAGCAATGATTGGATCTCCACTTTGAGTCAAGTCAAAATAGATGATGAGCAAAAGGCTGTTCTCATTTTTGATGCCTTCGATGCCGCTCGTGATGAAAGATTCCGCAAGGAAATCTTGAGCCAGATAAGGCGGGCAAAAAGAGAATTGTCTGAAAAATGGAACATCATTGTCAGCGTGCGCACCTATGATGCCAACAAATCACCAGAATTGATGCGTTTGTTTCCTTGGAATGAATTAGACGAGGAGGTGGTGAGTTGCAGGAAACTTGAGGTGCGTGAGCTCATGGATGAAGAGATTGCATCTGCTGTAGAAGGAAATAAACCCTTGGAGATTTTTTGCACTGAAGCTTCTTCTGAACTTAAAGAGATATTACGCGTTCCTTTTTTTCTTGTGCTGGCAGACAAGATCATTTCTTTTAATAACGGGAGTAATATTGAAGAAGCAAAAGGTTATAGGTCGGAGATACAGCTCCTAAATAAGTACTGGGAAAATAAACTAGTGCATATTGATAAGAATGTTGCTGTAGAAACGATTTTGCGTAGCCTTATTCAGTTGCTTGTTACCAACCGTAGCTTGAACTGTTCGAAGCAGTCCTTCCTCGATTCCAACCTATTAATGGACACTTCCTCGTTAGAGTATCTGCGGAGTGAAAATGTATTAGAAGATATTTCTGTCAACAAAAACAGGATTTCTTTCTCGCATAATATTCTCTTCGATTATGCAGTCAGCAGATATAGCCTTTCGGAAGATTATTCCGATTTCCTTCGTTTTGCCAGAGAGGATCTAACCAGACCTTTTTTTCTTCGACCCAGCTTCTTGTATTTCTTTACTTCTCTTTGGTATCAAAACCGACCAGTTTTCTGGGAGATGTACTGGAGAATAGCAGATGAGACAGATAAGGAATTGAGGTTATTTCACAGATTGGTGTTAAATGGAATTACGGCATCAGAATACACAACCATAGAGGACCTGCATCCTATACTTTCAGTAATCGATGACAACAATCGAATACTAAATATCCGTAACCTCTTGCAGTCGATCCGCTTTATGCAACAACCTCGTTCGGCCGGACAATCTGCTTTACTACTTCAGTTGTCAAAAAAACTTGAGGAAGCTTATTTGTTTGAATTTGCTTTTCTTCTCGATGAGTTCATTAAGGAAAATAACCAGTCGCAAAATTGCGAGAATGAGGGTGAATCAGCACGCAACCTGTTGAACTATATACTGGATCATAGGTCTACTGGCAATAAGCCATTCCTCGACCGTATCGGGGCAACGCGAGGTATAGAACTTGTCTCTAAAACATACCAGACAAACAATGCAGAATCAAAGGCAGGACTTACCCGTGTGTTAGATCTTCTTGCAGAACCTGATTTTGAGATTTGGTATTTTTCTAATCTATCAGAGAATGTTAAACACCTTCTTCCATTAGACGCGGAATTTGTAGCTGAGATTTATTTATGCATTTTTAAACATAGTGAGAGCGATGAAAGCAGAACCCAGATGGGGGGAACTGTGCTGATGAGTTTTACAAGCACGCGCAAGCAGGATTTTGAGATGTGTCATTACAGGCTTGAGCAGTACTTTCCAAACTTTATGCAAACTGCTCCCCGTCTGGCACTCCCTGTTGGACTGACAATTGCCAATGACTATATAATTATGGACAGATCACGTTTCTATGAAAATATAGAACGTGTTCCCTTTATGTACGGCAACATCCAGTGCGTTTATATAATAGATTTTTCATCTATCTGGAACGAAAGCATACATTATCATAAACCTGCGGACTTGATCAATAGGGTTCTTGCTTATATAGAAGAGCAACTTGAGAAACAGGCTGATGATGGAATTCAATTGCTAAAGGATTACATTCAGTATGCGTTGGTTGGATATTCATGGAAACAATTGCTAGCTCTTGTCGCAAGGCATCCGAAGGCACTGGCGGATTTTGTGTATCCTCTTTTGATAACGCCAACACTGTTAACTGGACCAGATACTTCTTATGAAGCAAGGGTATGTATTGAAGAGTGTGTTTCGTTTTTTACCGATGAACAGGTGAGACATCTCGAAGAATTAATATGGGCGAGTTATGATGACCAAAAAGAATTTACTATTAGACAAGCTTTGTCACGTATACCTGCAGAGAGATTACAACTAGTAAAATCTCAGGAGTTTATTGCAGAAGGTGGAGCAAAGGAGAATGAACGTGGATTCCAAAGTCATTTTTCTTCTGAGACTTACACGACCGATATGTGGCTGACTGATCAGGGTGTGGATGTTGAAGCACCTGAGAATCGCTCGCTGCTTGACACATCACGGAAACTAGAAGCGTTTAATAATCAGTGGATGAACCATACGCCACCTGTTGAGCCGGTAAGGGAAGTGCTACCTTATGCAAAAACTATTCTTGAAAAGGTAACTGCTACCGGTAACATGTTGCCAAAAGATCTAATCCAGTCTGTATTGCGGGAGGCTATTAAAGCCCTTGCTATGGCGGCCAAAATATTAGAGCATCTGGTAAGAGACGAGATTGATTTGGTAAATGAAGGAGTTAAATACGGATACGGTATTGTAACAGTAGCTGATGATGAAGACAGATTCAATACGTCGCCTGCAAGGGGCTGGTCACCTACGCCGCGAAACGAGGCAGCAGATGCGCTGGTGCATCTTTATATCTTTGAGCAAAGCGAAAATAACTTGCAGTTACTGGAAGATGCCGTAAAAAACGGCAATTCGGTTGTTCGGTACAATGCAGTAAGAAATATCGTGTTGTTGGCTGATCACCAGTATGCTGTATACTGGAAGTTGATTACCGATCGACTTGCAGAAGAAACTGATTCATTTACTTATGCGATACTGATTGGCAACCTGAAATTTTATCCACCTGACATACAACAGCAGGCACCTGAAATACTTAACCTGATAGAAGCAAAAGAAGAAGTGTTTATTTCCAATACTACCTTTCTTGAAGAGTACATTAAGCTTTTGTTGTGGATGATGCAACGCCATAAAATTCCTATTGCTTCAAAAAAATTATGGAATGCATATTCGAACCCTTCGTTCTGCAGAAATATCATCTTCACTATGTTTGAAAGAATGCATCCTTCTTTTCCTGATAATGATTATGTAGGTAATCCTGAACTATACAAAGAGCAGATTGATATCATCCTTCATTATGCTGACAAGGCAAGCGAGGAACTGAAGTCCTTTTTTAACCAAGCGGCACAACCAGATAATCCGGAACTGAAAGGCATGTTTACTATCCTTGACGAGATTATCCTGCGTATCTATTTTCAACTGGATGCAAAGCGGTTAGGTAATTCAGGTCATTCATTACCAGTTAATCAAGAAAATAGGAAACATTTTTATTTCAGGATTAAACCTGTTTATGAAAAAATCATCACCCTTTCTGGCTCTATTCCCAGCGGTGGCATGATAACAGGTCATACGGCTCATTATTTTATTCAGTCATTGAATCTTATGCTGGCAGACGATCCGGAGGCTATCCTGGAAATGATCACGACGATTACCACCCTATCACTTGGTTCCGGTTACACTTTCGACTCTTTTGCCATCCAGCAGATGGTAGAACTTACTGAAAAGCTGCTCGCAGATCACAGAGATCTTCTGCTTAAGGATAAACCATTTAAAAACCTGATCGAACTGTTGGATATTTATATTCAATCCGGTTGGGTGGATGCGCTGCAACTATTGTGGAAATTGGATGAGGTGTTTAAATAAGCGAAACAAACATTTGCGAATGTGATGACAAACAATGTTGCAATTGCGATGATGTTCGTTTTTTCGTAGATTTTATTTTGATGATGCAAGGCTCTGGCCCTCATGTTAACTTAATATGAGAGAATAGGGGGAGGAAATTGTTAAATACAATTTTGCTTTTATTTTTCCGCAATAATGTTTGCCTGCTTGTCTAACGAAAGTTGTTTATCACTTTTGTATAGATTTATATAAATGGCGCCGGGAGTATCATCATAGGTGTACCTTGGAATATCGTAGTCTGGCTGAATAATAAACCTTCCGTTAGTGTCGATGATGCCATATTTCTGATTGACTGCTGCAGCAATATTTCCCGCATCATTAAACTGGTATTCAAAGCGACCAAAAACATGATCGAAGCTTAAGGGTATCGCAAGCTTACCTGTTTTGTCGATAAATCCATATTTGGTTCCTTTAACGACACATGCAAGGCCCTGACAAAAGCTATACGCTCTATCATATCCATGAAGGTTAATAACCTGCTGACCTGTTTTATCAATAAAGTAATTTTGGAAACTTATGGTTTCAACAAGTGCGAGTCCTTCGCTAAAATCATTTGCAAAGAGATAATTAGCTGCGATAATCTCGTTTCCGCTTGTATCAATAAATCCGTACCTGTCCCACATACCTTTGACAATATAGGAAGGAAAGCCCCCCACTTTGTATAAATTATTGGATTGAGCTACCCGCAGCATATTTTCTTTTTCATCGAATATGTGCGCGTATCTGACTTGAATGTGGTGAGGAAAATCGTAAAACATAGTGTGTTTTTTAAGTTGGTTATATTAATGGTAATTTGGTAAACATTTCAATATTCCAGATCATGTTCTTTTAACATGATTATGGAAAAGGAAGGTTCAACTGCTGGTTGCTAACATGTATTTCTACCAGTTCAAATTGCTGGATCATGGCCGGATCAATTCCTAAATTGGTCAGGGTTTGTAAATGCCTGCCTCGTTCTGCGTCGTTATAAAATGATACATGCCAAGTTACTGCGGGTGAAATTGATTCACAAAGCTTCTGAAAATACGGCAGATCAACTTCAGAGATAGAATGCCCAAGAACATGGATATGCTGGATATTGCGAATACTAAAAAAGAAGTCCGCAAATTTCGTGATGATATCGGCCGTTGGTTTATAACTCGCCTTGAAGTATTGCCTTATTATCTTTTTGCCTTCGTAGTATGAAGAATCTTCTTCATCATTTTCCAGACACCATCGTTCTTCTTCTTCCTGGATCAAGCCAGGTGGCGGAACTTTTGGTTGTTCGTCAAATTGTGCTGGATCCATGCCGTGGCCAAGTATGATCTCATCATATCTGCTGTATACAGAATAGTGAATGTAATGGATATGGTTGCGATCTACATTGTACAATCTTTCCAGCGTACCAGTATAATTAAAGGTGAGGAAAGTGGCTTGTGTATCGAGATTTACTTTATACTGAAATGCAGAAGCCGGCATATCTACTGCAATAATGAATTGCTTAAATGCAGAGATCAATCCTGTTGTTAGTTTATCATATTCTTCCTGCATGCTATCGGGAAATATAAAACGGTCTCCATCTTTAAAATCATCGCTTGCCAGGTCCGGTAGCAGATCTGAATGTTCCGAAATAATTTCATCGACGTCAAGATTTGCGAGGTTCGATTCAAACTGAGACCAAAGGCTTTTATCAGAAGCCGGATATGAAATATATGATTCGAGCGAATAAAATAAACTACTGTGATTTTTTTGAAGATAGTTAGCAAAATTATAATAGCTGGTACGTAAACCGTGATGCAGGTCAAATCCATTACCGATTATATAAAGTATGTCACTCATCTGAATAGCTTTCTACGTAAAGTTGGAAGTTGATTGTAATAGGTGGCTTATTACCGCAGATTAATATCGCTGCAAATCCAGTTTGAGTTGTTGCATATTCCACACGATTTTATAGCGTTCGCCGGGCACTACCTTGTACTGTACGTATTTAAGGTTGTCTGTAAAAATTCTGCAGTAGGCCATGTTCTGCGATAGGTCCAGTGTATTTTGATAACCGGTGCGTAGTTCAAAGTTTTGCCAATTAACCATATCACTGCTAACTTGGTATTTAACTAGGCCGGTTGTTCCGTTGAGAATCGTGAGAGAATACCTAGATGTCCCTACCAGGCTACTGTCTGTTATGGCAACGACCTCCAACTGCACATCCAAACCTTGTCGGATGTTGTTGTTTTTGAATCCAAAATAAATTTCGCGTCCCAGACATTCACCAGAATAGAAACAACAGTTGCCGCGGTTCGGCATTGCTTTGCACGCCGTCCAATTTGCATCCTGTTTTTTGTAAAAATAGTCGGCATCATAGGGATTGTTGAATATGAAGGCATCGACAGAATTCCCGTCATTGCTCTTGATTGCGTAATCCATTAGTGAGATACCCGCACCGAGACCTGAACTACCTGCGAGCCCACTGAGCACTTTTAAAAGTGATCCGTCGGCGACGCGACCGCCTTTTGGAAGAATCGTAACCCGATAAACGTAGGCGCTGGTTTTTTCAGGCAGCACAACCTTTGTGATGTTTCGTGTATAACCCGTCATTGATGTCGTCGAATTGACGGTTATGACTTCCGTGTGCGCGGCTTTTAAGATTTGTGCGTCCGCCCAACACAAAGTAGTCGTACAAAGTACAAAAAGCGAGATTTTCTTCATAACAGTTAGGTTGTAATTCTGCGCTTCGGGGGGACTTGGGCGCAATTATTTATATATGAAAATAGCGTTTTTGATCAATATCTGCTCCGCGAAATCACCGGGCAGGCACCACTCATCTTCACAACACCGTTACCTAGACGAAAGTGTCTTTAATATCTCAATTAAAACAGCAATACTTCAACAATTATAAATGATCAAAATACAGATACGATTAAACAGATTTTGGATCTATCGCAAATTCTATATCTAAACTTCTTAACGGCAAAAAAAAAGATTAAATAAGACCGTCTACTTGAATT
The DNA here is from genome assembly GCA_019752295.1 of Chitinophagaceae bacterium. GTDB lineage: Bacteria > Bacteroidota > Bacteroidia > Chitinophagales > Chitinophagaceae > Sediminibacterium. The sequence continues at coordinate 65,465 of JAIEMK010000016.1, forward strand.
AGTTACAATAAACTCATGCTTTTTATTTAAACAATAAGTTAGTTAGAATTAAAGCGTGTTTTAAATTGATTGCTTGCAAATGCTTCATAAAACAAAAAAGCCACCTCATTTATTTATGAGACGGCTTCTTTTTCGTTGACGGAACTGAACTTTTTTCGAACTATTTATTTAATGATTTGAGGCTTTTAGCAGAAATTGTCGATTGATTTACATTTATTTATGGTTAAATAAGATAGCATCAAGTCGAAGAAATTTGGGCCAAAAAGTATGTTTAGAAGTGAGGGGACTATACTATTTCTAACCTAGTTTTAAGGCTAAAAGGCTTCATTTTTTGAGTGGATTATGGTTGAATGGGGATCGAATTTGCATAAGCAGTTTTTTTGTACTTTCACAACAAATGTTATCTAATGATACCCGAAGTAAAATTAAAAATATCACTGCAGGAAATGTCATTGAAGGGAGCACAGATACTTGCACAGCGATCCGAAACTACCTTTGCACAGGCTTTCCAACAAGCACAACGGTTAAAACTGACTTCGAAGGTAAACTCCTCGTCAAAAAAGAACAGGTTCGATTCTTAGAAATTTACAGTAAGAAAAATAATTTATGGCTCACAGCATTGCCGGTACAAGACACATTTTTGCTAGGGGCTGAGAAGCATTGGTATATCTGGATTCAGACAGGCGCGATGTAATAAAACAGAATGACGCGATTTATTATGCCACTTGGTTAGAGTTTTTTAATAGTATTGTACTTCATAACCTGATTTTTCCAAATACAGCTTATAAGTTTTTGGGGTTCATACGTTTTGAAGATATTAAACAACACTTAGAGTATAATGGATTTGAAAACCCTATAAGGCATGATTATCGGCATAAAGAATTATTAAGCTTCATCATATACTGCCATTACATCAAAACCAAATTCGTCAGATGAACCTTCAAGTTCAATGGTTACCTGCATGGGAAAATCTTTTTGGTAGGGAACTTTTTTCCATAAGGAACCTGGAATATTAATAGGCGTTTTTAACATAAACACTGGTTGAAAATCATAGCCGGTATTATAAAATGCTATGGTAAATATGCTACCAACTGTCAACTGATCGTTCGTACTGCATGTTACCTGCAGTGGAAAATCCACGATCTTAGTACCCCATATTCCATTTGTGCTCAACCCCCTTATAAAATACTGCAGTTTTATTTTTTTATGATTGGCACAACTTTTTGAAATTGAATACTTCTTGGGGGTTAAATGGGCTTGGTGAAGAGGGGTCATTGAAAATTGGAGAAGGTAGGTCACTGTGTGCTGGAGAACGGGGATCAATGTGTATGAATTTTCCAATCTTGGTGACATCAAGATGTCATTTACCTTTGATGGTATTGAGGCCAAGAATTATAAAACTTCTTAAAAGCTGGTTCAACATTGCGGTATCCTTGGCCAATTGCTTCTAGGAATTTAAAAAATAGATCTCTGTCATAATTTCCCAATATTGTATCCAAAGCCCCGTTGATGTGAGACAACTCAAGGTATGTAAATGACTGAAGATTCGCCCTGAGAATCCTTTCTATTTCTCCTCTTTTATTATGACAATCCCTACATAGGGCTTTCAATGCGTCATATGGATATTGCCATGGTTCCAGCCCATACACATAATAGCAGTGATGAATATCGAGTGGTACATTTGTCTTTCCACAATCTTCGCAATTATTCTCTGCTCTTTTCAAAACATACTGTCTTTTTTTTTGCCATAAAGGGTTCTTTAGTTTCTCGCTGTAACTAATATTTGAAGGTGAAAAAGGTGCCACTTCCTCAATCTTGTATAATCCAAGATTCCATGAGTGCCCGAGTTCATAGAAATAGTTGAACGATTCAAGTAAATCTGAAAATTGGATTCCATAGTCGGCAGGGTCGCCAAAATTCAATATCTGAAAAAGCCCACCTTCAGTAGTGATAATATAATCTGCATCATTATGATAAGGTTCCTCCCTTTTACGCCATTCCTCCTGTGTGTAAATATGGGAATCAGAATCAAGTGAATTCTTTTTTAGCCACATCTGTAAAACTTCTAAAAACTTGCCCATTTGTTTCTTGATTTTGGTGTTAGATGGTGGAGTAAATGATTGAATTTATGATAAATTCTTACTTTTTTATAACTATTTTATTATAATTTGCTGAATAATTGCAAATTTTTATAAAATGATACTAGAGTTTTCATTAGGAAATTTCCGTTCATTCAACTCTATTCAGACGCTTGATTTCAGAGCAACTGGTCTCAATTCTCTGGATGAGCAGGTGGATATTAACAATATTGTGGATCAGAATGGGCAGCGTGTGCTTAAGACAATCGGTGTTTATGGACCCAATGGTAGTGGCAAATCAAATCTGATCACAGGGCTTGCTATATTCCGTTCATTAGTGCGTAGTTCCCTTGAATCCGAAGCTGTCATGGATTTTGCATCTGAGCCCTTTAAGTTATCCGGCGAATCTGCCGAAAATGCTGGTTTTTTTCAGATACAGCTATTACTTGACGGGAAAAAATATCGGTATGGGTTTACACTATCGCCCGATTTTGGCGTTCTGCAGGAATGGTTGTTTGGGCCTGCGGATAAAAATGAAACCTTTTATTTTAAGCGCACACAACAGGAATTTGAAATAAGTCGCGACTGGTTTGAAGAGGGCTTTAATCTACCAATGGAAAAAGTACGTACAAACACTTTGTTCTTGACTTTTGTTTCTGCATATGATGGTGAAATAGCAAAATTACTTCGGTCTTACATTGTCAATAAAATAACAATTGATCCATCGCATAGTTGGAAATCACCGATGCGTAAATCAAGAGGTGGTATTAATAGGAATATGCGAACCAACGAATTACTTAAAGAAGGAAAAAATGAACTGGTTTTACAGTGGTTGAAAGAAGCAGGTTTGAACTATGCCAATATTAATCTTGATGATCGCAATCCACATTTTGAAGATGTCATTGTCGAGAAAAGCGTTTTTGATAAAGATGGAACTATCATTGGAACAGTTACTATGGACCTTTTAGAGGGCGAATCTGATGGTACGAATAAATTTTATTCATACATTGGCGTACTGTATAGAAAATTCAGTCAGGGTGGGATTTTCGTATCAGATGAGATAGACAATAATTTTCATCCGTCTCTTTTGCGACGTTTAATGCAATTATTTAACGATCCAAAAATCAATATGGCCGGTGCTCAACTGCTTTTTACCAGTCATGATACGAATCTGCTCAAACCTGAATTATTAAGGCGCGACCAGATTTATTTCACAGAAAAATCCACACAAGATTCAACCATATTGTATTCTCTTGCGGACTTAAAGGGTATTCGCAATAATGCGGATTTTGCAAGCCAATATCTTTCTGGATTTTATGGTGCGCTACCAATTCTTGAAAGTTTAATCGGACTACCTTCGGATGATCATTCTGACATTAACATTGAAAATATATAGTTATGGCTGAAGCATGGGACTTGGCGCCAGATAATGAAAGAATGGCGGATGAGGTTACAACTTTTATTCTTTTTTGTGAGGACGCAGTAAATGAGCCTGCATATTTCAGAACATTTAAAAAGGAGAAAAAAGTGATGGTAAATACGGTCGAAGATCAGAAGCATGCTCATATTAACCTTGTTAATTCAATTGATTATTGCGTTAGTGAAGGGCTAATGGACTGGAACGAAACTCATTATCTTTTAAAACCAGATGTAACAAAGCATATCTGGTGCGTCTACGACCGAGATACTGAAACCAATGTGCCTGCACAAGTTCTCCCAGCAAATAACTTGCATTTTACCACAGCCATACAAGCAGCAGAGCAAACAGGGTTAAAAGTTGCATGGAGCAATGATGTTTTTGAAATGTGGATATTACTACATTTCGAACCCATGCAGCCGGGCGTTTGGCGGCATCGCGAATATGTATATGAACGGCTAACCGAAATTTTTAAAACACTTCCTGGACAGAGTCCAGAAATGCAGGTAGTAACGGGTAATCCAAATTTTAACTATAAAGCAAAAATGAAGCATCGAGGTAATTTTCTACGCTTTGTTGAACCGTTGTTGTCTGCAAGACTTCATATTGCGATACAAAACGCGCAGAATCTTGAAGCGGCATTCGGAAACGGAACTCCCTATCACGATTGTAATCCTTGTACCAAAATACATCGTCTTGTGCAAAGTATTATATCGTTTCATGCATAGCTGGTCGGTAGAATTATTAACCTAGGGATATACATTGTTAAGTGCCTGTGAAAATAAAAAACCGCCTCAATCTGTTTTGAGACGGCTTCTTAACTGTTGCCCGACCAGGATTCGAACCTAGACATACTGAACCAAAATCAGTTGTACTACCCTTATACTATCAGGCAATCCTGCCGCCCTTTTAATCGAACGGGCTGCAAAAATAGGGCTGCAGGCAAAATGTTCCAAATTTTTTAAATGATATTCGGATAAAAGAACCCTCACAGATGTTAATTTAAATTGGGTTTCACTTGCTGTAACAGTTGTTTTGGACTGAAATTGCCGGACAGATAATTTTTAGATTTATATTTAAGGCTCTAAATCATTGTATAAAATCTTATCTATGTCGAGTAAACTGATTTTATTGGCCATCTTCGTATTTTCTATGATCATGATGTCGTTCAATTACGATAAAAAGAAAAAAGTAATATTTTTTGGCGATTCCATCACTCAGGCTGGCGTTAATCTGGGTGGCTATATCAGACTGATCGACACTTTGAGCCAGAAAGAAGGACTCCAGGACCGCTATGAAATGATTGGCGCAGGCGTTAGTGGTAATAAGATCTATGACCTCTACCTGCGCTTGGAAACGGATGTACTGATCAAGAACCCCGACATTGTGGTAATTTATATTGGAGTGAACGATGTATGGCATAAAGCCAGTTATGGAACGGGTACTGATTACGACAAGTTTGGAAAATTTTATGAAGCGTTGATTAAAAAAATTCAGGCGAACGGTAGCAAAATAATTCTATGCACCCCCGCAACCATTGGCGAGCGTGCCGATTTTTCGAATCAACAGGATGGCGACTTAAACTTGTATAGCAACTGGATTAAAAACTTTGCTGCAAAAAATGAACTGCCACTGGTTGACCTTCGCTCTCAATTTCATGCTTATATTTTACAACACAATCCCGACAATAAAGACAGAGGCATACTCACCGTTGATGGAGTGCATCTAAACCATATTGGACAGCAGTTTGTTGCTGATGCGATTTGGAAAGAAGTGAAAGCGATAAAGTAGGAAGGGTTGCCACAGAGGCACAGAAACACAGAGGGTTCAGAGAATTACTCGCTTGATGTCGAGTTTTAGTTTGCCGAAGTTTAGAATTAACCCAATTTTGCAAGACGATACTTTTAAATAATTGAGGGTTTGGGCATAATCTTCTTCGGCAATTCCAGCTTCTTTTGATTTTACTTCCAGAATAATTTGATCATAAACTACAAAATCAGCATAGAATTTATGTGGTAAAAGAACTCCCTCATACCAGATGGGGTATTCTTTTTCTCTTGAATAATTTATTAGATTTCGATTGAATTCAAACTGAAATGCATCTTTGTAAACAATTTCCAAAAAGCCGGCCCCGAGCTTTCTGTGTATTTTTATTCCTAACCCAATAATATTATTAGTCTCTCCCTGTAACGGAAATCTTTCAATATCAAAAAAACGACTGTCCAAAGTGTTTCTGTGTTTCTGTGCCTCTGTGGCAAATATAAAAAACACATAAAAAAATCAGCACTCCCAAAACTAAAATCATTTTAATCCACTATAATCAGATAATAATTTTTCTTTCCCTTCTGCACTAAAAGATATTTTTCTTGCAATAAATCGCTCGAATTAATTTGAATTTTATCGGTAGCAATTTTCGATTTGTTCAGGCTCAAACCTCCGGCCTGCCACATTTTGCGGGCTTCACCTTTACTAGGAAAAATTTGCGTATCTGCTAAAAACGAAACGATTTCGTAACCTGCTTCAATGCTGCTCTTGGCCACTTCGATAGTTGGCACACCTTCCATTACTTGCAACAATTGCGTTTCACTGAGGCTCTGTAAAATAGCAGTAGTTGCATTTCCAAAAAGTATATCAGAAGCTTTCAACGCAAACTCAAAATCTGCACGACTATGCACAAAACACGTAAGCTCTTCTGCAAGCTTTTTTTGTAAAGCCCGTTCGTGCGGTGCCGCTTCGTGTTTGCTGATTAGTTCCTCAATTGTTTCTCTCGATAAAAGCGTGAAGATCTTGATCCACTTCTTTGCATCTTCATCACTCGCATTCAACCAAAACTGATAAAACTGATATGGAGAAGTTTTTGCAGGGTCGAGCCATACATTGCCTTTTTCGGTTTTTCCGAATTTTCCTCCATCGGCCTTTGTAATTAGCGGACAAGTAAATGCAAATGCTTCTCCACCTGCTTTTCTGCGAATTAGTTCGGTACCCGTAACAATATTGCCCCACTGATCGCTACCACCCATCTGCAATTTGCAGTTGCGATGCTGATAGAGCCAGTAAAAATCATATCCCTGAACCAACTGATAAGTGAACTCTGTAAAACTCATGCCCGTTTCTCCCTCCAAACGCTTCTTTACACTGTCTTTGGCCATCATATAATTTACGGTAATATGCTTGCCCACATCGCGAATGAAATTTAAAAAACTAAAGTCTTTAAACCAATCGTAGTTGTTTACCAGTTCTGCCGCATTTGCAGCACCGGAATTGAAATCCAAAAATTTTGACAATTGTTTGCGAACCCCGTCTTGATTGAATTTCAGAGTTTCTTCGCTCAATAAATTTCTTTCTTCGCTTTTGCCGCTGGGGTCGCCCACCATGCCGGTTGCGCCACCTACCAATGCAAAGGGTTTGTGCCCCGCTTTTTGAAAATGCACTAATAAGAGAATGGGTACCAGACTTCCAATATGTAAACTGTCGGATGTGGGATCAAAGCCGATATAGCCCGAAACCATTTCTTTTTCCAATAATTCTTTTGTGCCGGGCATGATATCCTGAATCATCCCCCTCCATTGTAGGTCTTCAATTAAATGCATCTTCCATGAATTTGCGCAAAAGTAATTACTTCAATTGGTTGACTATTGAAATTTAATGGACTAAAGCCGATATTTTTGCCCCTGATAAAATCTTTTATGAAAAAAGTTGGTGACGGAACGAGGATATTAAATTTTATGGTAGATGGGTTTCTGGTATTTTGGCTGAGCTTTTTTGCTTTCCGTTTCTGGAATTTTTATGTGATTTACTGGCATTTTAAACCCATCAATTTCTGGTGGTTTGTGGCTGCCATGCTATTTGTGTATTATGCTTTATTTGAAACGGTATTTGCAAGAACACCCGGCAAATGGATTACAGGTACAAAAGTTGTGGATCTACATGGTAATCCGCCTTCAGTTTCGCGTGTATTGCTGAGAACCGCACTGCGACTGATTATTATCGATTTTTTGTTCAATGCCATCTGGGGTAAACCACTTCATGATTATTGCAGTAGGACAATGGTGGTTGAAATCTGATTTTATATGTGCCTGATTCATTCCTGAAATCGCAACCGATGCAGGGGGCAATGTTTTACATTTGCCGTTTAAAGAACCTCATTCGATAAAAGTATTTATTTCGTTATGGCAAAAATTGCTATCAATATTGCAACTGGAAGTTTGCAGCAGGCTGAAATGATTGTGGGCATCGACTTAGGCACTACCAATAGCCTTGTTGCGATCATTCATCCCGAAACCAAGCAGCCCGTTGCGTTAAAAGAATTTAATACCAGCAGCCTGGTTCCGAGCATCGTTCACTTTGATGAATTTGGGAACCCTACAGTGGGTGAACAAGCAAGAACTTTTTTAGAGATTGATCCGCAAAACACCATTTTCAGCGCCAAGCGTTTGATGGGGAAAAGTTATAAAGACATTAAAGAAAACGCTGGATTTTTTGCTTATAAAGTAATCGACGACGACACCGAAAGTCTTGTGAAAGTGCAGGTAGGCAATCAATTTTTTTCGCCCATTGAATTGTCTTCTTTTATACTGAAAGAACTTAAGCAACGCGCAGAACATATTCTTAAAACGCCCGTTACAAAAGCGGTAATTACCGTTCCTGCATATTTCAATGATGCGCAAAGGCAAGCTACCAGAGATGCAGGTAAGCTGGCCGGTTTGGATGTGTTACGAATTGTAAACGAACCAACGGCAGCAAGCCTGGCTTATGGTTTGGGAATGAATCAGGAGGAAGAAAAAACGATCGCCGTTTTTGATTTGGGCGGAGGCACTTTTGATATTTCAGTTTTGCATATCAGCAATGGAATTTTTGAAGTATTGAGCACCAACGGCGACACTTACTTGGGTGGCGATGATCTGGACAGAACCATCATGCAATACTGGCTCGATGAAGTAGGGATAAGCATTGAGGAATTGAAGGAGCATAGGTCTTTAGCGCAAGGGTTAAGACTGAAAGCAGAAGAAGCGAAAAAACATTTGAGTAGTCACGAACGTTTTTCAACCGATTGGAATGGAGAAGTTTTAAGCATTACAAGAACCACTTTTGAGCAACTGATACAACCTTTAATTGATAGAACCATTGCGTGTTGCAAACGTGCCGTCAGCGATGCAAAACTCAGTGTTGACGATATTTCCAGCATTGTAATGGTTGGAGGAAGTACAAGGGTTCCTGCAGTTAAAAATGCCGTGAGCACCTTCTTTGGCAAGCCGGTAAATGATAGCGTTAATCCCGACGAAGTAGTGGCTTTGGGAGCTGCTATTCAGGCCGATATTTTAGCAGGAAATAATAAAGATTTTTTATTGCTTGATATTACTCCACTCAGTTTGGGCATTGAAACAATGGGTGGATTGATGGATGTATTGATTCCAAGAAATTCAAAAATTCCTACCAGCATCGGCAGGCAATATACTACTCATAAAGATGGGCAGGGCAGTATGCGTATATCGGTTTTTCAGGGTGAAAGAGACTTGGTAAAAGATAATCGAAAACTTGCAGAATTTAATTTAACCGGTATACCCGGAATGCCTGCTGGATTGCCAAAAGTAGAAGTGCAATTTTTGATTGATGCCGATGGAATTTTGATTGTTAAAGCAAAAGAATTAAGGAGTGGGGTAGAGCAGGCAATTGAAGTAAAACCGCAGTATGGACTAACCGATGAAGCAGTTGAAACCATGCTCTTGGATAGCATTACACATGCTAAAGACGATATGCAAATCCGCGCACTCGTGGAAGCCCGAACCGAAGCGGAACAAATGCTAGGAGTAACCGAAAAGTTTATCGGCAAAAATCAATCCTTGCTCACAGAACAAGAATTATTAGATACCGCTGCGGCTATGCAGGCGTTACAGTTGGCCATTACTATGAACGATAAAAATCTGATACAAACCAAGATTGAGGAACTGAATGAAGTGTCCAGGCCATATGCCGAAAGAGCCATGGATAATGCAGTGAGTGGCGCTTTGAAAGGAAAAACAATTTAGTGTTTGAGCTGCATCCAGCGTTGTACATATTTGCCTAAAATGTCGAACTCAATATTTACTGCTGTACCTTCTTTTACCTGATTGATACTTGTGTGTTCGTAAGTATATGGAATGATGGCGACACTGAAATGATTTTTGTCGACATTAAAACAAGTTAAGCTGGTTCCATTTATGGCGATGCTGCCTTTTTCGATAACAAGATGCGAGAATTCTTCCGGGAACTCGAAGCGATACTCCCAGCTTCCTTCTAAAACTTGGTTATTGATGCAGGTTGCGGTGGCATCAACATGTCCCTGAACAATATGGCCGTCGAGTCTTCCATTCATAATCATGCACCTTTCCAGATTAATGGTATGGCCTTTTTGCCAACCGTTCAGATTGGTTTTGTTTAGGGTTTCTTCGATAGCAGTAACGCAATGGGTATTTCCTTCAATAGCTTCAACTGTAAGGCATACTCCATCATGACTAAGGCTTTGATCTATTTTTAACTCATTCGAAAGGGGCGATTCAACCCAAAAACGAATATTGGTCCCATTTTTTTCGATGGAAACGATTTTTCCTGTGCTTTCAATAATTCCGGTAAACATGGGTGCAAGATAATTGGGCAAATTGAATAGGCCGAAGAAAATAGGGAATGATTTTATTTTGATTTGGAAAATTAAATTCAAGACGTATCTTTGCGCTCCTAAAAACGCCTGAGGAGGTATATTATATATGTTAATTATTGATTCAAAAGACTGCGAAAACATCGACAAAGCACTTAAGAAGTACAAGAAGAAATTCGAAAAATCTAAGGCTTTATTACAATTGAGAGAGCGTCAAGCATTCATCAAACCGTCGGTTAGACGTCGTGGTGAGGTTTTGAAAGCAATCTACAAGCAGCAGATCGCCAGCGGAAAGATCGAAGGGTAATTTTCCTTCATCACAATATTTTAGAGTAGTCTGAGGTTATATCTTTAGACTACTTTTTTATGCCCACAACCGAATACGCTCAAATAGCGCCATTTTTAGATTATCTACAATTCGAGAAGCGTTATTCCCGGCATACCATCATTGCGTATCAAACCGATTTGGAGCAATTCTTTGATTTTCTTCAGCGGGAAGATGCCACTGCAACAGAGATCAGCCAGATTGCTTCTATGCATATCCGAAACTGGCTCGCAGATATCAAAGGCAGTAAAGGGCTGGAAGCCAAGTCGATCAATCGTAAAATATCTTCACTAAAATCTTTTTTCAAATACCAACTGAAGACAGGTGTATTGGAGAAAAGTCCGATGATGGTAATCATTTCGCCGAAAAACAAAAAAAGGTTGCCGGCATTTGTTGCGGAGAAAGACATTCATACTTTGTTCGACTATGTGGAGTTCCCCGACAACTGGCAGGGCAGAACCGAAAAGCTGGTGATGCAATTGTTTTATGAAACCGGCATGCGTTTGTCGGAGTTAATTCAGTTAAAAGAAGCACAGGTAGATTTTGGTGCTAATCAGGTAAAGGTATTGGGAAAGGGTAACAAAGAGCGGATTATACCGGTGGGTAAAAATTTGCTGACTGAGTTGAAAAAGTATCTTGAAGATAAGCCCGAACGACTACCCGGGATGGAACATTTATTTGTTTCCGAAAAAGGCAAATGTTTACAACCAAGGGCTGTATATGCTTTTGTAAAGCGATACCTGGGGATGGTAACCACTATCAAGAAAAAGAGTCCGCATATACTTCGCCACAGTTTTGCAACTCATTTAATGAATAATGGAGCCGATCTGAATGCAGTGAAAGAACTATTGGGGCATAGTAGTTTGGCTGCTACTCAGGTGTACACGCATAATACCATTGAAAAACTGAAGGAAGTGTTTAACAGAGCGCATCCCAAGGCATAATAAAAAAAGACAACAGGCCTTTTTTTGATACTGTTAAAAATAAAAAAAACAAATTTTATTTCTGGTTTTTTGTGGTTTTTTAGTTTAACTTGTAAGCAGGTTCGGAGGCCGGGTTTTAGGTTCCGGCAAAGAGTTCTTTTAAATATTTTTATTCATTAACCGTTTAAACGTGAGTTGCTATGAACGTTAACATTCAGACTGTGCATTTTGATGCAGATGACAAATTGGTGGATTATGTTACCAAGAAAGTAGAAAAACTGAACACATTTCACGACCAGATTTTGAAGGTTGATCTTTTTTTGAAGTTGGATAATGTGGTTCATTCCATCAAGGACAAAGTTGTTGAAATTAAAGTGCATGTGCCGAGGCATGATTTTTTTGTAAAAGCATCCTCAAAATCTTTCGAAGAATCATTCGACAATGCGATGGAATCAATCGTTTCACAGATAAAAAGAAAAAAAGATAAGCTAGCCGCTTAAAAAGCTTCCGGCCCCCCGAGCAATCGGGGGGCTTTTTTATGTCCTAAACTCAGATTTTATACAAGTCATTAATCAACCAACGCCCCGCCATCATTGATCTTCAGAGTAGTAGAGCGAGATGTTGGGCAAACTCTGTTGAAAACTGTTTTAAAATTTTTGCTTCAAAATTTTGCTGAATAAAGTTTTCCATTACCTTTGCCATCCCAAAAAAAGGGATAGTTCTTTGTGTTATGCCGAAGTAGCTCAGTTGGTAGAGCAGCTGATTTGTAATCAGCAGGTCGCGGGTTCGAGTCCCATCTTCGGCTCAGTTTTGCATTAAGCAGGATGCCTCAAATTGCGAATCGATTTATCGTTTCGAAAGGTATCTCTTCATAACTTTGCAAACCCAAGGGCAGATGGCCGAGTGGTTAAAGGCGACAGACTGTAAATCTGTTCACTCACGTGTACGTAGGTTCGAACCCTACTCTGCCCACATTGACTGCCGAAGCTTCAGCGTAGGAAGTCATTGACCGCCGAAGCTTTAGCGAAGGTGGTCATAAAAACCGATCTGGAAACAGATCACTAGTTCTTTTAAATCAAAAGTCGAAAGTCAAAAATCAAAACAAAATTTTTGAGTTTTTACTTTTTAATTTTGACTTATAAAAGCGGAAGTAGCTCAATTGGTAGAGCGATAGCCTTCCAAGCTATAGGTCGCGAGTTCGACCCTCGTCTTCCGCTCAGTGATAGTTGTGCTAAAGGGTTGGTTGTAGAAATCAATCTACTCTTTAGCACTCCTTTCAAGCCTATGTAGCTCAGGGGTAGAGCACTTCCTTGGTAGGGAAGAGGTCGTGAGTTCGATTCTCACCATCGGCTCTGTTTTATTTGGATACCAACAGAAGAGCAGACTGGTGATTGATGGAATGGGTATCAAGAAAACAAATTCTGCAAAAGACGAAAGTTGGCTGCACTTTATAAATTTTAACCGGGTCTCTTTTGATCCGACTATTTTAAAAAACACAACTAAAAACCGATAAAAATGGCAAAAGAGACCTTCAAGAGGGAAAAACCTCACGTAAACGTAGGTACCATTGGTCACGTTGACCATGGTAAAACTACTTTAACTGCAGCTATCACCATGATCCTGTCTAAAAAGGGTATGGGTAACGTTGCAAAGAATTATGACGAAATCGATGGCGCGCCCGAAGAAAAAGAGCGTGGTATCACTATCAATACTGCTCACGTTGAGTATCAAACTGCTAACCGTCACTATGCGCACGTTGACTGTCCTGGTCACGCCGACTATGTGAAGAATATGATTACTGGTGCTGCTCAGATGGACGGTGCTATCTTAGTTGTGGCTGCTACCGATGGTCCGATGCCTCAAACTAAAGAGCACATCTTGTTGGCTCGTCAGGTAGGTGTACCTCGTATCGTTGTTTTCATGAACAAAGTTGACTTGGTTGATGATCCTGAGTTATTAGAACTAGTTGAAATGGAAGTTCGTGAATTGTTAACCTCTTATGGTTTCGATGGCGATAACACTCCAATCATTCAGGGTTCTGCTACACTGGGTCTTGCCGGTGAACCAAAATGGGTTGCTAAGATCGAAGAATTAATGGATGCTGTTGATACATATATTCCTTTGCCTCCTCGTCCGGTTGATTTACCGTTCCTGATGAGTGTGGAAGACGTATTCTCTATCACTGGTCGTGGTACTGTTGCTACTGGCCGTATCGAAAGAGGTCGTATCAAAGTGGGTGAAGCTATTGAGATCGTAGGTCTGATGGAAGCTCCATTAAGCTCAACTGTTACTGGTGTTGAGATGTTCAAAAAATTACTTGACGAAGGTGAAGCTGGAGATAATGCAGGTTTGTTATTACGTGGTATTGAGAAAAGCCAAATCCGTCGTGGTATGGTTCTTTGTAAGCCAGGTTCTATCACTCCGCATACTGAATTCAAAGGTGAGGTTTACGTATTGAGCAAAGAAGAAGGTGGACGTCACACTCCATTCTTCAACAAATACCGTCCTCAGTTCTACTTCCGTACAACTGATGTAACTGGTGAGTGTGCTTTGCCTGAAGGAACTGAAATGGTTATGCCTGGTGATAACATCGGTTTAACTGTTAAATTGATTCAACCAATCGCAATGGAAAAAGGTTTGAAATTTGCGATTCGTGAAGGTGGCCGTACCGTTGGTGCTGGTCAGGTTACTGAAATTTTAAAATAAGCTAAGCCGGTGGCTTTTAGCTTTTAAGCAAATATTTACTATATTTGCGATACCACTAAAAGCTGTCTTGATTTATTCAGGATAGCTTTTAGTTTTCTACGGGCATGGTGCAACGGTAGCATACGGGTCTCCAAAACCTTTGATCTGGGTTCGAATCCTAGTGCCCGTGCTGATGAATTTGAGGCGTATTTTGATTGGAGAAAATTGGATTTTTGGAAGAGGTGGTTTTAAGATTACTAAAAAGAAAACATGAACAAGATCACAACTTATTTTAAAGAGAGTTACCGCGAATTGCTGGAAAAAGTAACCTGGCCTACCTGGATACAATTACAGCAAAGCACTGTGATTGTGTTGGTAGCAACCGTTATCATTACCGCAATGGTTTGGATAATGGACTTCTCAAGTAACCAATTGCTTAAATTGATTTATTCACTTTTCAAGTAACCGATCATGGAAGCAGTTGAAATAATTGACGAACAAGGCGCAGCAGCACCACCTCAGCCAGAGACCAAATGGTACGTTTTGCGCGTGGTGAGCGGTAAAGAACGCAAGGTAAAAGAGTATCTGGATAAGGATTTGGTGAGAAACGGATGGACAACCATCGTTAAGCAGATTTTTCTGCCTATGGAGAAAGTGTACAAAGTGCAGAACGGTAAAAAAGTAATGCGCGAAAAAAACTATTTCCCCGGATATGTGATGATGGAAGTATTGGATGGTAAATTATCGGATGATATTGTACAGCATATCAGCAATATCAGCAACGTCATGCATTTTTTGACCGACGGAAAGGGATCTAAAGGAAATATCATTTCTCTTCGTAAAAGCGAAGTAAATAAAATGCTTGGTAAGGTTGATGAGATGAACGATTTGGGCGGAGTAAGCATGAGCGAACCGTTTATTGTTGGCGAGACTATCAAAATTATTGAAGGACCTTTCAACGATTTCAATGGTGTGATTGAAGAAGTAAACGATGAGAAGAAGAAGCTGAAAGTAACCGTAAAAATCTTTGGACGTTCTACTCCGGTGGAGTTAAACTACATGCAGGTAGACAAAATAAATTAATCTGTTTTATATAGTAATTGAGCTTGTTTAAGCCACTCCATTTGGGGTGGCTTAATTTTTTTTTAAGGTTATTGGACGAAACTAAGTTTTTTTGGGGATTTATTGATAATTTCATGAGGTTAATCATTTTAATGCATTCTTTAATAGTGCACTGACCATGCGTGTAGCTTTTTTGATAATAACTTATACCAATCCAAAGCAAACAGAGCGGATGATCAGGGCCATGCAGGATGATGATTTTGATTTTTACATACACGTGGATGCTAAATTCCCCCTTTCGAGCCACGATCATCTCAGGAAAATCCCCAATGTTTATTTTATTAAAAATAGAGTGGATGTACAATGGGCTGCATTTAGTACCATTCAGGCAGAGTTTAATTCCATCCAGGAAATCCTCAATACCAAAAGGACTTACGATTTTGTATCGCTGATGAGCGGGCAGGATTACCCTATCAAATCTGTGGAGGAAATAAAGCAGTTTTTTGAAAACCGCAAGGGTAAGCTGTTGCTAAAATACAGGGCTTTTGAAGGAGATTGGGAAGAAGCTAAAATTCGGGTATCGCGTTATTACCTTACTAATTACCGGTTTTATGGGCAGAATGTGCTGGAACGAATAATCAATAAGATTTTGCCCGAAAGAAAGCCGCTAAAAGAAGGGATGAAGTTTTATGGAAGTTCAATGTTCTGGGCTTTACCCACCCATGTTCTGGAATATGTGCTGCATGAGGTTGACCGAAATAAAAAAGCAAAACGTTTTTATAATTATACATGGGCGCCCGATGAGTTTCTTTTTCAAACAGTAGTACTGAATTCAAAATTTGCAGCGAGTGTAAGCAACGAAAATTGCCATTATTACAAACACCTTCCAAAGACGCCGAATCCCAAATTACTTGAAGTGGCTGATCTGAAAGATATATTTTTATCTGACAGAATACTGGCTCGTAAATTTGATATGGTTAAATTCCCCGATGTATTGGACCAAATAGATGCGATTATAAAAAAATAAAAGACAGGATATGGCTTATTTGATGAATCTGGTGAATTTTAAAGACAACAGAGGTGCACTAACTGTATTGGATAATGCCGATAGGTTATTGCCTTTTAAAATCAGGCGGGTATTTTACATTTACAATGTGGATGCTTCGATGCGCGGTGGTCACCGTCACCACGAAACGGTGCAGGCCGCTATCTGTATTCAGGGCTCTTGCAGGGTGTATAGTAATGATGGGGAAAAGGAAGAAGATTATTTACTGGACGACCCTTCTAAATGCCTGATACTTGAAACCAAGGACTGGCATAAGATGTACGATTTTACCCCGAATGCAGTCCTGCTGATATTTGCGTCAACTACTTTTGATTCTTCTGATTATATTTTTGAACCCTATCCCCAAAAATCATGATACCTTATGATGATCTTTCGAAAGTGAATGCACAATACAGTGCTTCTTTTCAGAGTCGCTTCAGTGAATTTCTGGAGAAGGGTTGGTATATACTGGGGGCAGAGGTAAAAAGGTTTCAACACGATTTTGCAGCTTATCATGGAATGAGCAACTGTATTGGCGTTGCCAATGGGTTAGATGCGCTAACGCTTTCGTTGGTTGCGCTTGATTTGCCCAAGGGGTCGGAAGTGATTGTTCCTTCCAATACCTATATTGCTACCATACTTTCGATTATCCACTCCGGACATATACCTGTGTTGGTTGAACCGGATATCAATACCTACAATATCGATCCCTCCAAAATTGAGGAGGCTGTTACGCAGCAAACAAAAGCTATTATGGTGGTTCATTTATACGGCAAATGCTGCGATATGGATCCGATAAAAGCTGTTGCTGATAAATACGGAATACCCATTATTGAAGATTGTGCGCAGGCGCATGGCGCAAAGTATAAGGGCCATCTTGCAGGCACTTTTGGATTATTGAATGCATTTAGTTTTTATCCCAGCAAGAACTTGGGCGCACTGGGCGATGCGGGTGCTGTGCTTACCAATGATGAACGTTTGGCCGAAACTTTAAGAAGGCTCAGAAATTATGGCTCTCACGAAAAGTACTATAACGATTTGGTGGGCTACAATAGCCGCCTTGATGAACTGCAGGCGCTTTTTCTACAAATAAAACTGCCCTATCTCAATCAGATTAATGAATATAAACGCAAACTGGCGGGTTTATACCAGCAGCACCTTAAAAAAGATTTTATATTGCCGGCAGTTCAGGAAGATTTTTACGACGTGTATCATATATACAATGTGCGACATGTGGAGCGAGACCGCTTAAAAGCCTATCTTTTGAAACTAGGAATCGGCACAGAAATACACTATCCGGTTTCGCCATCGCGGCAAAAAGCCATGAAGGGACTTTTGAAACAGTATTCGTTTCCGATTTCAGAACAAATTCATGCCACGAATCTAAGCTTACCTTGTTCGAATTGCCATACGGAATCGCAGATTAGCAGGGTGATAGAAGCCCTGAACGCATTTTAGCCTGCTCCCAGAATGGTAATTTCTAAAAAAAATTGGGATATGTTTTAAAATCTAAAACCTTTCATTACCTTTGCCGCCCCAAAAGTTCTTTTTAGAAAGAATGATTGACTTTGGGAGTCTCGATATAATGTCGGGACGATATCACCAATAAAATCTAAAAAATGGCAAAAGAAATCTCAGGCTACGTAAAGTTGCAGGTGAAAGGCGGTCAAGCCAATCCAGCACCTCCAGTAGGTCCGGCCCTTGGTTCAAAGGGTGTTAACATCATGGAGTTCTGTAAGCAATTTAATGCTAGAACGCAAGACAAAATGGGAAAAGTAGTTCCTGTTTTAATTACAGTGTATACCGATAAGTCGTTCGACTTCGTTATCAAAACCGCACCGGCTGCAGTTCAGTTAATGGAAGCTGCAAAAATTCAGAAAGGTTCAAAAGAGAGCAATCGCGACAAAGTGGGCAAAGTAACTTGGGAACAAGTTGAAGCTATCGCTAAAGACAAGATGACCGATCTGAACGCATTTACTTTAAACAGCGCAATGAACATGGTTGCAGGTACGGCCCGTTCAATGGGTATTACTGTTGACGGAAAAGCTCCTTGGGAAAATTAATTATTCACCTTAAATCATTTAGAAAATGTCACTTACTAAAAAAAGAAAAGTAGCAGTAACTAAGGTGGATAAAAACAAAATTTATTCCCTTAAAGAAGCAGCTAACCTCGTAAAAGAAATTAATTGTACCAAATTCGATAGTTCGGTTGATCTGCATATTCGTTTAGGAGTTGATCCTAAGAAAGCAGACCAACAGGTTCGTGGTACTGTATCATTACCACACGGTACTGGTAAAACAAAAAGAGTATTGGTTTTGTGTACTCCTGATAAAGAAGCTGCTGCAAAAGAAGCAGGTGCTGATTATGTTGGATTAGACGAATTCATCACAAAAATTGAAAGCGGTTGGGTAGATATCGACGTAATTGTTGCTACTCCTTCTGTAATGCCTAAGATTGGTAAATTGGGTAAAATATTAGGACCACGTAACCTGATGCCAAACCCTAAAACCGGTACTGTAACAAATGATGTTGCTGCTGCTGTAAATGAAGTAAAGGGCGGTAAGATTGCTTTCAAAGTTGATAAAGCAGGTATCGTACACGCTTCAATTGGTCGTATATCATTTGCTCCTGAAAAAATTTCAGAGAACAGCACTGAGTTGATCAATGCAATTCTGAAACTGAAACCATCTTCTTCTAAAGGTACTTACCTGAAAGCAGTTAGTATGGCAAGCAGCATGAGCCCTGGTATTACATTAGACACCAAATCATTAATCAACTAATCCTGGTGATCGTTTGCTAACACATTCGAAATGACCCGGGTTGATAAAAAAATTAGTTATGACTAAAGACCAAAAAAATGAAGTTATTGAACTCTTGAAAGAGAAGTTCACACAATACAATAACTTCTATATTACAGATACCGAAGCACTAACTGTAGAGCAGGTATCTAAATTACGTCGCACTTGCTTTGATAAGCAGGTTGAGATGAAAGTTGCAAAAAATACATTGATCCGTAAAGCTTTGGAATCATTAGATTCAGAAAAATATGCGGGTATTTATGATTCTTTGCATAATGTAACAGCATTGATGTTCTCAGAGAATCCGAAAGAACCGGCTGTAATTATTACATCTTTTCGTAAAGGAAGCAACACCGAAAAGCCCATTCTAAAAGCGGCATTTATTAATGGTGATGTGTATACCGGTAACGAAAATCTGAAAGCACTTACACAGATCAAGTCTAAGAATGAATTGATTGGTGAAGTAATTGGATTGTTACAATCACCTGCTAAACGTGTGATCGCTGCATTGTTGCATCACCACGAGCAGAAAGCAGAAGGAACTGCAGTTGTTGCTGAAGCAATTGAAGCAACAGCACCAGAAGTACCTGCTGCAGAAGCACCTGCTGCAGAAGCACCTGCTGCAGAAGCACCTGCTGCAGATGCACCGGCAGAAGCATAATTTAATTGGATGTGATAATAATATTGCATCCACTAAAATATCCCAGGCCTGAGGGAAAATAAAGGCAATTTTTTTAAACCCTCCGCCGGAGTATCCGAAAGGAAACCATGAAGGCGGAAAAAATTCAAAAACATGGCAGATATTAAAGCATTAGCTGAAACATTAGTAGGCTTAACAGTTAAACAAGTACAAGAATTAGCAGACGTTTTAAAAGCTGATTACGGTATTGAACCAGCAGCAGCAGCAGTAGTAGTTGCAGCAGGTGGCGGAGACGCAGCAGCAGCAGTGGAAGAAAAAACTGCATTCGATGTAGTTTTGATTAGCGGTGGTGCTAGCAAATTAACTGTTGTTAAAATCGTTAAAGAATTAACTGGCTTGGGCTTGAAAGAAGCAAAAGACTTAGTTGATGGCGCTCCTAAAGCAATTAAAGAAGGCGTATCTAAAGCAGAAGCTGACGAAATCGCTGGTAAATTAAAAGACGCAGGTGCTGAAGTAGAAGTTAAGTAATTAACCTACTGAACATATTAGCCGGCAGAACATTTCTGCCGGTTTTTTTGTGGGTTTATTAAAATATACTAATTTAGTAGACTAGATGAAAGTTAAAAGTTAAAATTCAAAAGTCAAAATCAAAGATTTCACATATCTTTTTCCACAATTCTGGGTTTGGCCCAAAATTTGTTTTTTGTTTTTCCCTTAATTCATTAGCTTTGCATCCTTTATTTTGGGCAATTTAGCGGGTGGACATTTTTATCGTTTTTGTTTGAATGGTGAATGCGCCGATTGTACGCTAAGAGAATCTTTACATTCTCCCCAAAACTTTTCGTACTAAAACCGGTTTTACACATATATGTCTACAACTACATTGAACAACAGGGTCAGCTTCGGTAAAACTAAACATTTAGCCGATGCCCCGGACCTACTCGACATTCAGTTAGAATCTTTCAGAGAGTTTTTTCAGTTAGAAACAACGCCCGACAAACGTAACGTAGAAGGCTTGTTCCGTGTGTTCAAGGAAAATTTTCCTATCACCGACACGCGTAACATTTTTGTGCTGGAATTCCTGGATTATTTTATCGATCCCCCACGCTATACTATCGAAGAGTGTATGGAACGTGGTCTTACTTATGCAGTTCCCTTAAAGGCAAAATTGCGTTTAAGCTGTAATGATGAAGAGCACGTAGATTTCCAGACCATTGTTCAGGACGTATTCTTGGGTAATATCCCGTACATGACACCACGCGGTACCTTTGTAATTAATGGTGCAGAGCGTGTAGTAGTTAGCCAGTTGCACCGGTCACCCGGTGTATTCTTTGGGCAGTCTGTTCACCCCAATGGAACCAAGATTTACTCTGCAAGGGTAATTCCTTTCAAAGGTGCGTGGATGGAATTCGCTACGGATATCAACAACGTAATGTATGCTTATATCGATCGTAAGAAGAAGTTCCCTGTAACTACTTTATTGCGTTCTATAGGTTTTGAAACCGATAAGGATATCCTCGAATTGTTCGGGATGGCCGATGAGGTAAAAGCCGATAAAAAATCATTAGCTAATCAAGTAGGTCGTAAACTGGCTGCACGTGTTTTAAGAACATGGGTAGAAGATTTCGTTGACGAAGATACTGGTGAAGTAGTGAGCATCGAACGTAACGAGATTGTGATGGAGCGCGATACCGTATTGGATGAAGAAGCGATTGCAACCATCATTGAGATGGAAGTGAAAAGCGTATTCATTCAGAAAGAAGACGTTGGTGGCGACTATGCAATCATCTACAACACTATAAATAA
>JAIEMK010000048.1 GCA_019752295.1 Chitinophagaceae bacterium
TACCTGCGGTTTAAAAATTCGTCAAACGAAAACGAATACAAAACAATCAAGGGTACTGTTTTGCTGATTCGATAAATTAACTTGTATTCAAGCTACATAAATCCAGACAGAGCCTATCATGCCTAGGGTTAATGCCTCCTTTCCCGGATATTTTTGCAGAAGATAATTATTATCTGCGATTGGCTTTTCCAAAATAGTATCCATCGATTTTTAGTTTGAAGGTTGTTATAGTTCTCCATTCGAATACATCCTTCTTAATTCTTTTTTATTTAATTTACCTACACTCGTTTTAGGTATTTCTTTTAAAGCGATATACCGATCGGGCAGTTGATAAGCAGCAAAATGGTCTCCTAAAAATGCATTGAATGCTTCTTTCGAAACAACGGCATCTCCTCTGTAAACAATGCAGGCAAGCGGGCGCTCAACCCATTTCTCGTCGGGTATGGCAATTACGCAGGCCTCTTTTACTTCGGGGTGTGCCATCAAAGCAATTTCTAAAGCTACGCTCGAAATCCATTCTCCCCCGCTCTTGATCAGGTCTTTACTTCTATCGCTAATATTCATATAACCTTCCGCATCAATTGTGCCCACATCTCCGGTTTTAAACCAACCATCTTCAGTAAACGAAAGATGATTGTCGTGGTATTTATAATAACTCTTAATAATCCAGGCCCCTCTGATCTCAAATTCCCCTGCAGTTACTCCGTCGCGCGGAGCAATTTTTCCTTCTTCTGTTATGGCGCGTATTTCAACTCCCGGTAATTCAATGCCCTGCTTAGCACGAATTTTTAACTGATCCGTTTCTGAAAGTTGATTGTGCATTGTTTGTAATCTGCTGGCAGTGCCAATGGGAGAAGTTTCAGTCATGCCCCATGCGTGTACTCCTTTGATACCAAAATCTTTTTCGAATGCATCTATCAAACTTGGGGGCAATGCCGATCCGCCCACAACATATTCTCTAAGTGCCAATTTTTGTTTTGGCGGATTTTTTTTCATGGCTTCATATACACCCAACCAAATAGTAGGTACTCCATTTGCAATAGTAATATTTTCCTGTTCTAATATTTGTATCAATGCTTCGGGTTGCAGGTGTAAGCTCGGTAATATCATATCAGATCCCGCTAAAAGGCATACATAGGGGAAGCCCCAGGCCATTACATGAAATTGCGGAACAATTAATAATACCCTGTCTCTTGCCGACAAGCATGCTGCGTTCGGCATCAGTAAAGCCAGTGCGTGGAGATAGGTAGACCGATGTGAGTACAATGCTCCTTTGGGGTTTCCGGTTGTTCCACTGGTATAGCATAATCCGCATGCATCATTTTCGTTTGAGGGGTACCACTGATATTCTGATGCATCTACTTGTAACAAGTGTTCGTACAAAATGCAATTCGGCAGATTTGTTGTAAAATTCTCGGGGCTATTGAGTAATACATATTGTTTTACGCCGGTAGTATAGGGAGCAATTTTTTCGAACAAGGGAACAAGGGTTGCATCGATAAAAATAATTTTTGCCTCTGCGTGATTTACAATGAAAATAATTTGTTCTGTACTGAGACGAATATTTAGTGTATGACATACTGCTCCCGCCCCCGGTATCCCATAATACAATTCTACGTGTTGGTAGTGGTTCCATGCAAAAGTGGCTACCCGATCGCCGGGGTGTACTTCTAACTGATGTACAAGCGCATAAGAAAGTTTTTTTACTCGCTGATACAGATCGGCATAGCGATATCGATGCCAGCTTCCATCAGGCAACTTGGTTACGATTTCTTTGTGCGGAAATACGCGATTACCATATTCCAGTATGGCGTGCGTGGTTAATGGAAAATCCATCATGAGTGCTTGCATAAAATGGCATTGAAATGAATCGTGGTGCAATCTGTTGAGAATCAAACTTACTCGAATCTATTTATCAGCACAACTAATTCTATCGCCCAAAAAACAGGTTAGTGTGCAAGTGGTCTTTTTTTGATCATGCCACCGCGTGTATCTTTCACGCTACTCATTACCACAAAAGCATGGGGATCAATTTTTTCCAGTTCAGAGTGAAGCTTATTCAATTCCAATCTCGTAATAACGGTATAAACAATATCCATTTCCTTGGTAGGTCCTTTTTTACCGTAGCCCTGTTTTCCACTGTAAATCGTAACCCCTCTGCCCATTTTTTCAATAATCATTTGTCTGATTTCAGCGAAATGTGATGAGATAATCGTAACACCGGTATATTCTTCAATTCCTTCAATAATAAAATCAAGGGTTTTGGAAGCTGCCAAATAAGTGATCATACTATATAAAGCAATTTCGATCGATAAAAAATAAGCGGCGGCAGAGAATATCAAGATGTTGATAGCAATAATAATATCGCCAAGTGTGGTGCCAAATTTTTTACTCAAAAAGATTGCCAAAACTTCTGTTCCATCTATTACTGCACCACCTCTTACTGAAAAGCCAATACCTGCTCCGAGAAATATGCCCCCAAAAATAGCAACCAATAATTTGTCGTTGGTAACATCTGGAAACTGAATAAGCCTCACACAGAGTGCCAGACCGATAATTGCCAGCGTAGTTTTTATGGCAAAGCTTTTCCCCAATATTTTATATCCCAAAAACATAAATGGAATATTCACAATAATGATCAGCCAATACAGTGGTAGTTTGGTAATGGACGAAATCAACAAAGAAATTCCGGTGGCGCCCCCATCTATAAAATGGTTGGTTAGCAAAAAACTTTTTAATCCAAAAGCGGCAGAAAAGATACCCAGAATAATTAAAATAGAGTCTTTCAATAAACGCATCCAAGTAATCCTTAATTCACGGTACCCTTTTGCTATTTGAAAGGGATGAATTGCTTCGGTGCTTTCCTGCAGATCCCGCTCTTTTAAAATATTTTTTACGACGAGTTGCTTCCAAAAAGATTTCATGTGTTTTTTATTGATTCTGGCTACATGTAATTCGCAAATAAATATTCCGGTTGGTGACAAATTTTGCTATGACTCATTTCATGTGTTTTTTTAAAACAATTATCAGCTACAAGTTAACAATAAAAAAAGATCCGCTTCCTAATTTCGTTTGAATATGAAATATGCTATTTACCTTAAAATCATTTTATTCATTGCATTTATAAAAAATTTCAATTATATTTAAGTGCTGTTTGAGGCATTAAAAACAAAGCAGTATTCTATACCACCAAACTATGATTTCTGACCAGCAGATATTATTCCACAAAATTGATACCGATCCGGATGCGGTTTTGCTTACAAAACAATTCAAAGATTTTGGAGCCATCAGGAATCTGCTATTACTGATCAACGAAATAGCTGATTTCAGTGATGTGTTTGTTTATTGCTTCGACTCGGATTATATCTTCTTTAAAAACGAATGGTCGGAGGGAATTGCTGATATCAAATCCCAAAAAAAATATTCTGACTATCTTCATCAGTATGATAACCCTTTCTATAAAGAACTGCCTTTAAAACATGCTTCTGGCGCCTATTTTGGCAAATTGGGTCTGATACGTCGTGGAGATTTTGAGATAGATGATAAAATGCTCCGTTCAATTGAGTTAATTGCCCAGCAAATTGCAATAACCATTTCGAATGCTAGCTCATTTGAGCAAAACAAGACAATCAAAGAACTGGCCAACAGCGATGATCGGTTTAAATCGATTATTCAAAATGTTTCTGATATTATTACACTGGTAGATAGAAAAGGGAATATTATTTATACAAGTCCATCCACCACTCATATGTTGGGCTACACGCCCGAAGAGATGATTGGGGTGAATATGTTCCAATTCATTCATCCCGATGACATCGAAGCGGTTGGCAAGCGGTTTTCCGAAAGATTACAGATTGAAGGGATTGGTGAGCTGATTGAATTCAGAGCGTTAACAAAATCGGGCAAATATATTCTGATTGAGACGCTCGGAAATATCCAATTAAATAATCCTTCTTTTAATGCAGTGCTGCTTATTTCGAGAGACGTAACCACCCGCAGAAAAATTGAGGAAGCCATCAGATTGAGTGAAGAAAAATTGCGTGCATTGGTTCATAATATTTCCGATATCATTACCATTGTTTCAAAAACAGGCGAAATCATCTATCAAAGCGCTTCGGCACGTCAGGTAATGGGCTATGAAGAAAACGAATTAAGAACCAGGCATTTTTCTGAAATAGTACACCCCGAAGATTTCCCGGGCTTGATGGCGGCTTTTAAGAAAACGCTTGAAACCACCGGTGTTACCGAGTTAGTTGAGTTTAGGCTTCTGGATAAAGACGGTAATTATTTTTATATCGAAGCACAGGCAACCAATCAGATCGACAATCCGAATATTGGCGGCTTAATAGTTACTTCGAGAGATATATCTGTTAGAAAAAAGGCGGAAGAAGAAAGAAAATTGTTGATCAAAGAGCTCACTAAAAATAATGCAGATTTAAAACAGTTTTCCTATATCGTTTCACACAATCTTAGGGCTCCGTTAACCAACCTAATGTCGATGCTAAACCTTTTGGATTACTCCACTATTTCAACGGAAAGGTCAATGAAGTTGATGGAGGGATATAAAACAACCACTTTTAGCTTAAACGACACTTTGAATGATTTGATCAGTATTTTGCTGGTAAAAAATAATACCAATATTCAGTTCGCAGACATTCCATTCGTGCTTGCTCTGAACAGGGTAACCCTCTCCATTGAAACACTCATTAATGAGTCGGGCACAAAAATAAATGCTGATTTTACTCAGGCACCCTTGGTAAAATTCAATCAGCCCTATCTCGAAAGCATTTTTCAGAATCTGATCACCAATTCCATCAGATACAAGCATAGTAGTAGGCCACCTGAAATTTTTATTAGCACTAGTATAAAAGAAAATGAAGTAATCTTTACATTTACAGACAATGGTATCGGTTTCAATATGGAATTGGTCAAGGACAAGATTTTCGGATTGCATCAGAAATTTCATCACCATCCCGAAAGCAGGGGCATTGGATTATATTTAATTCATGCTCAAATAACTTCTTTTGGAGGTACGATACAAGTGGAAAGTGAAGTAAATAAAGGCACCCGTTTTACAATTGCTTTTAAAAACAACTGATATGGTAGATTTAGTTATGAACGTGGATGATGATTCAATGGGTCAAATGCTCAGTGAGATCATCTTATCCGACCATCAATTTTGTCAAAAAATCGTGAATATACACGACGGGAAAAAGGCTTTAGATTATTTTGAAGAGCAGTTACATTTATCTGTGGAAGAACAAAAAATTCCTGCCGTATTATTTCTGGATATCAATATGCCTGTGATGGACGGGTGGGACTTTTTAAGAGTATTTCATGCCCGTTTTAAAGCCTTTCACAAAAAAATTAAAATTATCGTATTAACTTCTTCGCTGGATCATGAAGAAGAATTAAAAGCAATCGGACACCCGCTTGTTTTTAAATATATTGCCAAGCCACTTGAACCTTGGCATATCTCCGGATTAAAAAAGCACCCCGCTTTTGTACAGGAGTTTGCCGCATAAAGCATAAGGATATTATTTAGTTATGGATGTTCAGCTTCCTATACCGGTAATAATCCTGTTTCTATATATTTGCCTGATATGCTCAAGAAACCTGCACTTCATACGGTAATTTCTCCGAAGCTTTTAGACATCTACGACATCAGCAATAGTATTGTTGTAATTATTGATGTATTCAGAGCCACTTCCACCATCGCAACTGCTTTGTACAACGGCGCTTCAAGGGTAATTCCGGTTGCAGAAGTAAACACTTGTATTCAGATTGGTCAAAAAGTTGGCGGAATTACTGCGGGTGAAAGAGATGGGAAAGTAATTGAAGGTTTAGAACATGGAAATTCGCCTGCAGAGTATCCCCGTAATATAATTGAAGGCAAAACACTTGTGCTTACCACAACCAATGGCACTAGACTCTTGCATATGGCTTTGAAAAGTGGTGCATCCGAAATCGTTACCGGATCATTTCCGAATTTGTCTGCGGTTTGCGATCATTTGGTAAAATCAAACAAAAATGTAATCTTGGGTTGCTCGGCCTGGAAAGACAGGGTAAATATTGAAGATACGCTGTTTGCAGGCGCTGTTATCAACGAAATTGAATCTGCATTTACCATTCACTGCGATAGCAGCCTGATGGCTTCTGAATTGTATAGACAACAGAAAAATAATATGAATTCTTTTATCAGAAAAACCACGCACTGGCATCGTTTGGCTGCATACGGATTGGAAAAAGATCTGGAATATTGCGTGAGCCCTGATCTGGCCAATGTATTGCCCATTTACCGGAATGGAGATCTGGTTGTAGAGTAAACACATGAATTAACAAACATTTCATCAACATTCTTTTCAAATAGCGTCAAAAAGCAATTTCCTTTCCTTTACTTTTGCAAATTGCCCTTTTCAAACCATCAATTGTAGAATAAATCATACAAAAAATGGAACCGGGCGATAGAAAAACATATGGCACTACCTTACTTAGTAAAACATATTTATAACAGCGGGACCGAAGAAGTAATTCGCAGGGGCAAGAAAATTCATGCACTTGGCAATGTAGAATTATTGGAATACGACGACCTGATGGCTTCTGTTGTGTTTCGGGTAAAGGACGATGGATATTCAACTTTTTATAAAGTGCATATCACTCAATTTAAAGACCCCAAAACTTTATCACTAAGGTGTACCTGTCCTTATAATTTATCGGAGGTTTGCCGGCATAAAGCGGGGGCTTTGTTTCACTTGCAGGACATGCTCGATAAGAATTTATTGGGCGACAAAGAAACAGTATATGATCAGCGCCATACGGTTGTTAAGATGAAGCAATTGGATTTGAAATTGATTCGACTTTTAACCAAACAAGAAAATTTCGAAGCCGCTGAAAATTATTTAAGGAGTACAAGAGCCAATATACTTGAAGCGAAAGAAGAAAGGGTTTTGGCTTCACTTGAACACGAAGGCGAAATCTTTAAAGTGCTCATTCAAAAAAATGAGGAAAGAAATTTTGATACGAGCTGTGCCTGCCAAAGCGATACGGAGCATCCGCTTTGCATGCACAAAAGTATCGTACTATTACAGTTGCTTCAAAATTATGGGGCCAACTATTTCGACAGTATCCGCAACTGGGATAAAGAGAAAAATAAATTACTCGCCCTCTATGGTTATTCTTTAACAGATGATCTAAAAGGTAAATTTGAATTTACTTACACCGACAATAAACCCTTTCTAAGGGTGCTCGATACCAGTATCAAAAGGGTTTCTATTAATCCTAATGGCGAAAACAGAACCAAACCAGCGGAATTATTAAATAATCAGACAACCGAAACACTTGAGCCCGAAACAAAAACTGTTTTAAAGTTGGGCGTAGTAATTACAGTTAGTGATTTAGGTTATCCCTATATTTCTCTGGAAGCAGTTCAGGGTGAAGCCGATGAAACCGGAACCAAATACGTTTCAAAAGCGGTGAAGATTGACTTGACGAAATTTGTAAACACCGAACCATTTAGTGAGGATGATAAAATGCTCTTGCAGCAATTAAGAAAATTAATGGCGGGAGAAGTAAACAGGTATCTTAACCGTAATTCTCCATTCAGTGGCATCTGGGAAAATATTATTCAGCAACACAACGATGAACTTCCCGAAGAAACCCGTCATCTCATTAATGAATACCTGCACCCGAAATTCAAAAAGTTATTTACTGAATTATCGGAAAGTAAATTTGTTTTTTATCTGGAGCCCCGCAGACCATTTACAACTTCGAACTTATTAGAAGCAGAAATGTGTAATCGGTTTATTAGCCCTGAATTCGAAGTAAGTTATAGCGATGGAAATTATCATGTTGATTGTCGCGTAAAGCTTCCGTTGGCAGACCTGAACATTGCAGAAAACGAAAACGAATCATCGCTTGTTTTTCAATACCATAATCAATTTTATACCTGGCAAAGGCCAGAAGATATTACTCAGGTCGAAAAATTTCTGCCTAGCGGAAAAATAAGCATTCCTGCAACCGACTGGGGTGCGGAGCTTCAGCGTTATATTATGCCATTGTCGAAAGACTACCACGTGCATTTCACCAATGTGCAAAAAGAAGAAATCAAAGACATCAAGCCAGAGTGGAAGATTCAGTTGAAAGAAAAAGGCGATTATCTTTTGTTTCAACCCGTGTTCATTTATAAAGGTTATGAAGTAAGGGCCACTGATAAAGAAAAAATCATCCTTCCTATTGAAGACAGGTTATTGATCATTCAGCGGAACATGGAGATGGAAAGAGAAATGATGCAGAGAATCGAATCGCTGCATTCGCAATTCATTCATCCAACCGACAGCAATACCCTTGCCCTGAAAGGTTCCGATGTTTTAAAAAATAATTGGTTCTTCCTTTTCATTGATGCTGCGAAGGAAATGAATGTTCCTGTGCTTGGTTTTGAAGCGCTTAAGAATTTTAGGTTTAATACGGCAAAACCCGCTACACAAATATTCATCAGTAGCAATACCGATTGGTTTGATGCAAAAATTCAAATCAATTTTGGAGAGCAAAAAGTTACCGTTGAAGACGTAAAGAAAGCATTAACCAATAAACAACAATTTGTTCAATTGGGTGATGGCACACTGGGTATCTTACCCGAAGAGTGGATCAAGAAATACGCTTTACTATTCCGTGTGGGAGATGGTAAACAAGGCAATATAAAACTGAGTAAATACCATTTCAGTGTTATTGAAGAATTGTATTTACAACGCGACGAAGAAGAATTATTTTTCCAACTCGAGGAGAAATACGAGAAGCTCAAAGAAAATCACGCCATCAAACCCATTGCAGCGCCCGAACATTTACAATCCATTCTGCGCCCTTATCAGGAAAGCGGTTTTCAATGGCTCAACTATCTCCGCGAGGTTCAATGGGGTGGAATTTTAGCAGATGATATGGGTCTTGGTAAAACAATTCAAGCGCTCAGTTTCCTACATCATTTGAAATCCGAAACCGGAAGTTTAAAAGCATTGGTAGTTTGTCCAACAACACTGATGTATAACTGGCAGAATGAGATTAAAAAATTCACGCCTAACTTAAGTTTCTATATGCACCACGGAGGCACTCGTTTGCGTGGCAATTTAAGCGATACCGGGCTCGATGTAATTATTACCACTTATGGTACACTCAGAAGTGATATCAAACAGTTTGTAGAAGTAGCTTTTGATTATGTGATACTTGACGAAAGTCAGGCTATCAAGAACCCTTCCAGCAAAGTTACCAAAGCGGCAGGTTTACTGAGGGCAAAAAACAGGCTTTGCTTAAGTGGTACTCCTTTACAGAATAATACATTCGACATTTATGCGCAGATGAATTTCCTGAATCCCGGTATGCTTGGAAGTATTGAATTTTTCAAGCATGAATTCTCCATGCCCATTGATAAGTTTGGAGAGAAAGAACAAAAAGATCATTTACGCAAACTATTATACCCTTTTATTTTAAGAAGAACCAAGGAGCAGGTTGCAAAAGACCTTCCCGAAAAACAAGAAATGGTTTTGTTCTGCGAAATGGGTGAGGAGCAGCGTAAAATATACGATGCTTATAGAAACGATTATCGCGATAAAATTCTGGGGGTTGTGGAAAATCAGGGTATCCAGAAATCGCAATTAACCATCTTGCAGGGACTGATGAAATTGCGTCAGATCTGCGATAGTCCGGCCATTGTTAAAGAAGCAGAAAGGTTCCCCAACGTTTCGGTAAAACTGGAAGAGATAGGCAGAGAAATTACTGAGAATATCAGCAATCATAAAGCGCTAATATTTTCTCAGTTTCTGGGAATGCTTTCTTTAATCAAAGACAAAATGAGAGAGCTTGAAGTAGACTTTGAATACTTCGATGGCAGTAGCACTATTAACGAAAGAGAATCTGCCATTCAACGTTTCCAGAACGAAGATTCCTGCAGGGTGTTTCTTATTTCATTGAAAGCTGGAGGAGTGGGGTTAAACCTCACTGCCGCAGATTATGTATATATCGTTGATCCATGGTGGAACCCTGCCGTAGAACAGCAAGCGATCGACAGAACACACCGGATCGGTCAA
Source organism: Chitinophagaceae bacterium (assembly GCA_019752295.1). Lineage (GTDB taxonomy): Bacteria > Bacteroidota > Bacteroidia > Chitinophagales > Chitinophagaceae > Sediminibacterium. The sequence goes on from JAIEMK010000048.1 coordinate 10,074, forward strand.
ACAAAAAACATCTTTGCGTATCGAATGATTTGTACAGATACTGTTGAAGACAAAATATTGAAACTTCAGGAGCGCAAACGAAACTTAGCAAAAGACCTGATTACAGATGACGAAGGATTTGTAAAAACACTTACCAAAGAGGATGTTGAATATCTGTTTAGTTAAATAAACGTTCAAGTGGATTAACTAAGAAGCAATCAGTTCGCTTACAAGTCTTTAACCACCCTGCCAAATCTCGAGTGCTCGTGATCTGCCCCTCCTATTCCGAGCACTCGGGACAAGTGGGGATACTTTTATTTTTTTATTCCCCCAAATTTTGACTTTTGACTTTTGACTTTTGACTTTTGAATTTTGACTTTTGAATTTTGAATTTTGAATTTTCTTTTACTTTTTCATTTCCGCTGCAGCAATCAAAGCGGCTGGATTTTTCTTGAAACTATCTTTACACTCGCTCGAACAAAAGCCTAAAACTTTTCCATCATAATGAGCTGTGTCGCCAATTCCGGCTGTTACAGGCATACCGCAAGCCGGATCTTTTTTATTATCAACCATTGCAATGTCGTATGTTTTTGACGAATCCATCGGAGTAGGTGTAATAACAGTAGATGCAGGTGCCGGCGAAGATTCTTTGTGACCCGTTGACTGACAGGAAGCAAAAGCCAGTAATCCCAATACAAAAATTCCTTGTCTGATTTGCATAAAATGTTTTTAATATTTAGTAATAATCTGAGCTAAAATTAATTAAAATTCATACAACCATTTTACAAAATACCCATTTCATTTACCACTCATCCCAAATATTTAAGCAGCCCAATTAACCGCTTAAACAGAGCTTACTTTCACAAATTTAGTAAGCTGCATTCCCAACCAAACTGCCAGCTTGCCATTAGTTGACGTGTTTTTTTATCAACTAAAATGATTGATCATTTTTTTGCAGACAGCAGCACAGCCCTCCTATCAGTTCGGCTTTTGCTAACAGATGTTAGCGAGGTTAATTAAAATTTCACAAATAATTGAGTCAAATTCTATCAAACTTATTTACTTTTACGCCCTCAAAGATAAACTTGAATAAATTGAAGCAGTTGTTTGCACATAATAGCCCACTTAATTTGACAGCACTCACACCGGTGTTTTCAATGAGAGCTGCTTTCATCAGTTTACCGCGACCTCGACGCGGTTTCTGATAGGACGAGCAACTGGCACTTGCCCCTATCAGTGGAAAATCCCCAATGACACATACTACACGATACGTGTTTTCTGTTTACTCTTATAACATTTTTGAAGTTGGAAACCAAGGAAATTATCGTCAGGGTAGCCACTAACCTTGATACACATTTTGCACAGCGCATTACCGATGAGATGGAATCTTCCGCAAAAGCCCGTGGTACGGGAATTGCAAAAAGGTCTCCAGAATACGTTGCGGGTAAGATGCTCGATGGTAAAGCTGTAATTGCCGAAACCCGTTTAGGACAATGGGTTGGCTTTTGCTATATTGAAGCATGGAGTCATGGAAAGTTCGTTGCAAACAGCGGACTAATTGTAGCTCCTGAGTTCCGCAAAAGCGGCGTAGCAAAGACCATTAAAAAAAGAATATTCGAGTTGTCGAGGATCATGTATCCCGACTCTAAAATATTTGGATTAACAACGGGCCTTGCTGTAATGAAGATCAACAGCGATCTGGGTTACGAGCCCGTTACTTATAGCGAGCTGACAGATGATGAAGAGTTCTGGGCAGGTTGTAAAAGTTGCGTGAACTACGACATTTTAATGAGCAAAGATCGCAAGAATTGCATGTGTACGGCAATGCTGTATGATCCAGCAGATCATTTTAAACCAGAAGAAACCGCACAGGATTTCAAGAAAAAATCAAAGCTCTACGAACGTTTTATGAAAATAAAACAGAGCCGTTTATTAAATATATTTCGCAAAAAAGAAAATGGTAATGGGGGCGGCGCTGCAATAAAGCCCAAATCTCTGTTACACCAAATTTTCAATCTCTGATCAAAACATTTTTGACTTTTGACTTTTTAATTTTTAATTCTTATGTCTAATTCTAAAAAAGTAATACTCGGATTTTCAGGCGGTTTAGATACTACTTATTGCGTAAAATATCTCAGTGAAGACATGGGCTACGAAGTGCATTCTATCATTGTTAATACAGGTGGATTTACTGAATTGGAATTGGAGCAAATCGAAAAACATGCATACAGCCTGGGTGTAAAAACACATACTACTGTCAATGCAGTAAAATCGTATTACGAAAGCATCATTAAATTTCTAATTTTCGGAAATGTTCTCAAGAACAATACTTACCCACTGAGTGTAAGTGCAGAAAGGTTAAGCCAGGCTTTACACATCGCCGAACACGCAAAAAAATTAAATGCAGATGCAGTAGCGCACGGCAGTACCGGAGCAGGCAACGATCAGGTTCGTTTTGATATGATATTCCACATCATGATCCCCGGCATTGAGATCATCACCCCTATCCGCGACCTGAAACTCAGCAGAGAAGAAGAGATCAGCTACCTGAAACAAAAAGGTGTGAACATGAACTTTGCAAAATCGATGTACTCGATTAATAAAGGTTTATGGGGAACTAGTGTAGGAGGAAAAGAAACCCTAAACTCGAAAGGTATTTTACCAGAAGAAGCATGGCCCACACAGGTTACCGCTACAGAAGGAAAAGAAGTAAAACTGCATTTCGAAAAAGGAGAATTGAAAGCAATCGATGATCAGCAGTTTGCCCATCCAACAGAAGCCATCCAATATTTGCAAAGTATTGCAGGTGCATACGGACTGGGTAGAGATATTCATGTGGGAGATACCATCATCGGCATCAAAGGAAGAGTTGGTTTCGAAGCAGCAGCTCCGATGGTGATAATCAAAGCACATCATGCATTAGAGAAACACGTTTTAACAAAATGGCAATTAGGCTGGAAAGATCAACTGGCACAATTCTACGGTAACTGGTTACACGAAGGTCAAATTTTAGATCCTGTTATGCGCGATATAGAGGCTTTCCTTACTCATAGCCAGCAAAATGTTACAGGAGATGTATTCGTGCAATTGTTACCTTACCGTTTTCACGTCATCGGTATTGAATCTGCATTTGATCTGATGAGCAGCAAGTTTGGAAAATATGGCGAAATGAATACGGGCTTTACGGGCGATGATGTACGCGGGTTTAGTAAGATCTTCGGAAATCAAACATCTATTTGGCATAAAGTGAATCAAAGTTCTTAAACCCTCAAAGCAATTTATGGAACAGGCCGACAACTTTACTAAAAAAATAAATATAGGCATTGTAGGTGGTGCGGGTTATACCGGAGGAGAATTGATCCGCTTACTGATCAATCATCCTTTTGCGGATATTAAATTTATCCATAGTAAAAGTAACGCGGGCCATCCTGTTTCAAAAGTGCATAACGATCTTCTGGGTGAAACAGATTTAGTCTTTGCCGAATCGTTGAACAACGATATTGATGTTTTATTTCTTTGCGTGGGCCATGGCGATGCTAAAAAATTTCTTTCAGAAAATAACATTGCTGAACCTATCAGAATCATTGACCTTTCGCAGGATTTCAGGTTGCACGCAAACAATACCACAATACAAAACAGAACATTTGTTTATGGTCTGCCCGAATTAAATAAATCGGCAATACAAACTGCAAAAAATATTGCCAACCCCGGTTGTTTTGCCACTGCAATTCAATTGGGATTATTACCCCTTGCTAAAGCCGGGATACTAAATGAAGTATATACTACAGGTATTACTGGCTCAACGGGTGCAGGACAAAGTTTGAGTAACACTTCTCATTTTAGTTGGCGTGCAAATAATATCTCTGCATATAAAACGCTGCAACATCAGCACCTCAAAGAAATCGGAGAATCCCTGCATCAGGCTTCAGCAAATACATTGCATACAAAAGACCTGATTCATTTTGTGCCCTGGCGTGGCGACTTTACAAGGGGTATTTATGCGAGCAGTGTTACAAACTGCGATTTAAGTGTGGAGGAAGCAAAAAATCTTTATCAGAACTTTTATGCAGGTGCTGCATTTACACATATTAGTGATTCAATGATCGATCTGAAACAAGTAGTTAACACCAACAAATGTTTGATACATATCGAAAAACAAGGAAATAAAATAGCCATTCATTCGGCCATCGATAATTTGTTAAAGGGCGCTTCGGGACAAGCTGTACAAAACATGAATTTGTTATTCGGCTTGGACGAACATACCGGGCTGCGACTTAAGGCAAACTATTTTTAATCAACATTTAAAATAGTTTGCCGAGCAAAATGGAGACACTGGATTTAGTAAATGCTTAAATTAAAAAAATGAAACTTTTCGACGTATATCCCATTAATAATATTAATATCTCAAAAGGGCTCGGGTCGTATGTTTGGGACGATCAGGGGCAGGAGTATCTTGACCTCTATGGTGGTCATGCAGTGATCTCAATCGGTCATACACACCCACACTACGTAAAACGTGTTACCGATCAGCTTAACAAAATTGGTTTTTATTCCAATTCTGTTCGCATTCCACTACAGGAAGAATTGGCTACTAAGCTCGGCGACCTGAGTGGTAAAGAAGACTATCAATTATTTCTCTGCAATAGCGGTGCCGAAGCAAATGAAAATGCTTTAAAAGCTGCATCGTTTTATAATGGTCGCAAGAAGATTGTTTCGTTTACAAAAGCTTTTCATGGCAGAACTTCACTGGCAGTTGCGGTAACGGATAATCCAAATATTGTTGCACCTGTTAACCAAACAGATAATGTAGTTTTTTTACCCTTCAATAATGTAGAAGCTTTAAAAGCATATTTTGATGTTTCGGGCAATGAAGTTTCAGCAGTGATCATCGAAGGAATTCAGGGCGTGGGTGGTATCAATGTGGCAAGTGCAGAATTTTTGTTGGCCATCCGTAGTTTATGCGATCAATACAATGCCGTATTCATTGCCGATAGCGTGCAGTGCGGATATGGAAGAACGGGTAAATTTTATGCCCACGACCATAGCGGTGTTTCTGCCGATATCTATTCAATGGCAAAAGGAATGGGTAATGGATTTCCTGTAGCAGGTATTTCTATAGCTCCGAAAATTCATGCAAAGCATTATATGCTGGGTACCACATTTGGCGGAAATCATCTGGCATGCGCAGCAGCACTTGCTGTATTGGAGATTATGGAACAAGATGCACTAATGGCAAATGCAGCAAAAGTAGGAGCTTATCTGATGGAAGCTTTGAAAGGACTGCCCAATATAAAAGAGATTCGCGGCAGGGGTTTGATGATTGGTATTGATTTGCCTGAGGATAAAAAAGAGGTAAAGAAGAACTTACTCTTTAAACATCATATTTTTACAGGAGAAGCTAAGCCCAATGTGATACGCTTATTACCGGCGCTTAATATTTCGCAAAAAGAGGCGGATCTTTTCTTGGAAGCTTTATCGGTCGAATTAAAATAAATCATTCCTTCAAAGGATTCATACATGAAAAATTTTATTTCTGTTCACGATGTAACCAACATCAATGCTTTAGTAAAAAAAGCTTTGGACTACAAGGCCGATCCTCTGAAAGACCGTAGTTTAGGGGCTGATAAGCGGATTGGTTTGTTGTTTCTAAACCCCAGTCTGCGTACCCGTTTGAGTACGCAAGTGGCTGCAAAAAATCTGGGAATGGAAGCCATCGTATTCAATGTAGATAAAGAAGGATGGGCTTTGGAATTCGAAGAAGGCGCCATCATGAGCGGAAATACGGTAGAACACGTTAAGGATGCAGCACCCATTCTGGGGCAGTATTTCGATATACTTTGTATCAGAACATTCCCCTCACTAAAAAACAGAGAAGACGATTATAGCGAAATGTTTATTCACCAGTTTATTAAATATGCCGGTGTTCCTGTAATTAGTTTGGAGAGTGCCACATTGCATCCCCTGCAATCATTAACCGATATCATAACCATTCAGGAAACTTGGAATGCTGCTGTACAAAACAGGAAACCCAAAATTGTATTAACCTGGGCCCCACATATCAAACCTTTGCCGCAATGCGTTTCCAACTCATTTGCACAATGGGTAAATGCCTGGGGTGAAGCAGATTTTGTAATCACACATCCAGTCGATTACGAATTGGATACAAGCTTTACAAATGGCGCAACCATTACAACAGACCAAGATGCAGCATTGGAAGGAGCAGATTATGTGTACGTAAAAAACTGGAGCACGTATAAAGACTATGGCAAAGTATACGTGAACGATCCAAGGTGGATGCTTACTGAAGAAAAATTAAAAAAATCTCATCAGGCTAAAGTAATGCACTGTTTACCCGTAAGAAGAAATATTGAACTGAGCGATGAGATACTCGACAGTTCACATAGCTTGGTAACACAGGAAGCGGCAAACAGGGTTTGGGCAGCTCAGGCAGTTATTGCAGAAATTTTACGAAATACCGGGAAATAGCAATTAAAATAAAATGACAGACCATCAGCAAATAAATGTTACCTCTCCGGCAAAGAATACTGCTGCGAAAGAAGCATTATTTGTAATAAAGATTGGAGGAAATATTATTGACGACTCCAATAAACTGGAATCATTTTTAAAGGATTTTTCTGCTATCCAGGGTAAAAAAATTTTGGTTCATGGCGGAGGAAAATTAGCAACACAACTCGCCCGGGATCTGAATGTGGAGCAGGAGATGGTTGACGGCAGAAGGATTACCGATGCCGCCACTTTAAAGATCGTAACGATGGTTTATGCCGGTTATATCAATAAGAATATAGTAGCAAAACTACAATCCAATGGCAGTAATGCAATGGGGTTTACAGGTGCCGATGCAAACCTGATACTGGCACATAAAAGACTAGCCGAAGCTTCAAAAGGAATTGACTATGGCTTTGTTGGGGATATTGATGCTGTGAATACTGCAGCCATCGAACCTATGCTGGCGCAGCATATCGCCATTGTGCTGGCACCCATCACACATAACGGAGCGGGACAGTTATTAAATACCAATGCCGACACCATTGCCCAATCCATTGCCACTGCAATGAGCGGTCAGTATAATGTGTGGCTATTATATTGCTTTGAAAAAAGCGGCGTTTTGTTAGACGCTTCAGATGATACTACTGTAATACCAACCATCAATCAAACATATTATCAAAGTCTCAAAGAAAAGCAACTGATTTTTGCAGGCATGATTCCTAAATTGGATAATGCTTTTGAAGCTTTAAATAGCGGCGTTGAAAAAGTGATTATTGGAAAAGCAGAATCAATATTGGATTTGGTTGAGGGAAAAGCCGGAACCACCATCCAAAAAAGTTAGTCAATTTCAGAAAGGTTTTGAATTGGCTTTAAAGCATGTAACATGACAAACAGTAATAGTATAGCGAGTCTGACTGAAAGTGCCATCGGTTTATTAAAAAAACTGATTGCTACTCCTTCATTCAGTAAAGAAGAAGATAATACTGCAGATCTGATTGAGAATTTTTTACAATCCTATGCTGTAACTGCACACCGTTATCTGAACAATGTATGGGCAAAGAATAAACATTTCGACCCTGCAAAGCCTACTCTATTATTGAATTCGCATCACGATACGGTTAAGCCTAATAAAGCATATACACTGAATCCTTTTGAGCCCATCATCAAAGACGAAAAATTATATGGTCTCGGAAGCAACGATGCAGGAGGCTGCCTAGTTTCGTTAATCGCAGTTTTTTTACACTACCATCAACATACCGACCTGAAATATAATTTAATACTTGCCGCAACTGCTGAAGAAGAAATATCGGGGCATAACGGTGTGGAAATTTTATTGACAAGGATGCCGCAAATTGATTGTGGGATTGTGGGAGAACCAACTTTGTTACAAATGGCAGTTGCCGAAAAAGGCTTACTGGTACTGGACTGCACTTCGCACGGAAAACCCGGACACGCCGCTAGAGAAGAAGGCGATAATGCAATTTACAAAGCCGTAAAAGATATTCAGTGGTTTATCAACTACCGCTTTGATCGCGTATCGGATTTATTAGGTCCGATGAAAATGAGCGTTACCATTATCAACGCGGGGTCGCAACACAATGTAGTACCCCACGAGTGTAAATTCACAACCGATGTTCGCGTAAATGAACTCTATACATTTGAAGAAGTTTTAGAAACCATCAAAGCAAATACAAGCTGCGATGTGCAACCCAGAAGTAGTAGGTTAAGATCCACAGCAATTGCATTAGATCATCCATTGGTAAAAGCAGGCATTGCATTAAACAGGCCTTATTACGGATCTCCTACAACCTCAGATAAAGCATTGATGCCCTTCCCTACTTTAAAATTTGGCCCCGGCGATTCAGCGAGAAGTCATTCTGCCGACGAGTTCATCTGGGTAAAAGAAATTGGCGATGGTATTCAAATGTATGCCGACCTTTTAAATCGGGTAATCGTTTAAAACAACGATACCGAAAAAATAAAAAACAATCAAATGAAACTCTGGCAGAAAAATACAACCGTATCAGCAGCAGTAGAAAAGTTTACTGTTGGAAAGGACAAAGAGTTCGATCTGATGTTGGCTCCTTTTGATGTGTTGGGAAATATTGCCCACGCAAAAATGCTTGCAACAGTAGGCCTATTAACAGCCGATGAAGCAACTGCTCTTGTAAAGGAACTGCAATCGATCTACACACTTGCTATTGATGGCAAATTGGTTATCGGTGATGGTGTAGAGGATATTCATTCTCAGGTAGAATTTTTATTGACGCAATCGCTGGGCGATACCGGAAAAAAAATTCATAGTGCCAGAAGCAGGAACGATCAGGTATTGGTGGATATCAAATTATTTCTACGCAACGAAATTGCCGAATTGGTAAAAACAGTTCAGCCCTTTTTTGAATTGCTGATAGCACAAAGCGAAAAATTTAAAACCCGTTTATTACCGGGCTACACGCATTTACAACTAGCCATGCCTTCTTCGTTTGGATTATGGTTTGGTGCTTATGCTGAAAGTTTAGTAGACGATTTAATAACCCTACAGGGAGCTTATCAGGTAGTGAATAAAAATCCATTAGGCTCTGCTGCAGGTTATGGTTCTTCCTTTCCGATTAACAGAACGCTTACAACCACACTATTGGGTTTCGGTGATTTGAATTATAATGTGGTGTACGCACAGATGGGTCGCGGAAAAGCCGAAAGAATTACAGCTCAGGCATTGGCCAATATTGCAGAAAGCTTGTCGCGTTTGAGTATGGACATGTGTTTATACCTTAATCAGAATTTTGATTTTGTGAGTTTTCCAGCAGAGCTCACAACCGGATCCAGCATCATGCCTCATAAAAAAAACCCGGATGTTTTTGAACTGATACGCTCGCATTGCAATCGAATCAAAGCATTACCGAACGAAATCAGCATGATGACAACCAATCTGCCATCGGGCTATCACCGCGATCTGCAATTATTAAAAGAGCATCTTTTCCCTGCGTTCCAAACACTCAAAGATTGTTTGGAGATGGCTCACTTGATGCTGCAAAATATTAGTATCAAAGAAAATATTCTGGCTGACGAAAAATATAAATATGCGTTTAGTGTTGAAGCCGTAAACGAATTGGTATTGCAGGGCATTCCTTTCAGAGATGCTTACAAACAAGTTGGTTTAGCTATTGAATCAGGATTTTTTAATCATGGCACCGAACTGCATCATGTGCATGAAGGCAGTATCGGGAATTTGTGTAACGATCAAATCAGCGCCATGATGCAGGAGGTTTTGAAAAAATTTGAATTCGAAAAAGTAGACGCTGCTATTAATCAATTATTGGCATAACCCACAAATAATATCTCTTAACATTTTCTTGATTTTTAAACTATTATTTTAACAAATGAAAAAAATCACCACTACTTTTTTGGGAATCATTTTAATTGGTGGAGCTTTCGCTCAAACCACAAAGAATTCGCCTTCAACACATCCTGCTACATCAGCAAAACCGTCAACCGGAAAGCCATCAACTAGTAAAACAGTATTATCAGCTTTTAAAAATAATAAGGATAGTGCAAGCTATGCTTTGGGTGTACGAATTGCCCAAAACCTTCAGTCGCAAAGCTTTGGTAAGCTCGATGTAACAATGCTTCAGAAAGGTCTGGGCGATGCGATGCAGAATAAGGCATTAGCATTGCCAGAAGCAGTTTTAGATAAATGTATTGGTGTGTATCAACAAAATGCGAATGCAGAAAAATCATTAAAGACAAAGGCCGAGGGCAAAAAGTTTTTGGAGGAGAACGCAAAAAGAAAAGGCGTTATTACCACCAAAAGCGGTTTGCAATACGAAATTATCAAAGCGGGAGCTGATAGCGTTAAACCAGCTCTTACCGACAAAGTAAAATGCCATTATCATGGCACCCTCATCAATGGTACTGTTTTCGACAGTTCGGTTGATCGTGGCGAGCCTGCCAGTTTTTCTGTGAATGGAGTGATTGCAGGTTGGACAGAAGCTTTACAATTAATGACCGTTGGAAGCAAATGGAAATTATATATTCCTTCAGAGTTAGCCTATGGCGACCGCCAGACCGGACCCAGCATTGCTCCGGGTTCAACCCTGATTTTTACCGTTGAAATTTTAGAGATAGAAAAATAGATGATCATCATAAAAAGCGTTCCGACCAATATCGGAGCGCTTTTTTGTGCCCTTCCGAAATGTAAAATCATTTTAGAGTACTATTGATTTAAGCAGATAGATTTTATTTTAGCCTATCCATTCCTTTAAATCAGTTTTATGATCGGCACAACCAAACTCTGTCTTACTTGCAACAAACCTGTTAAGGGCAGAACAGATAAAAAATTCTGTGACGACTATTGCAGAAACAGTTATAATAATCAGGTAAATGCAGTATGCAATAATTATGTACGCCATATCAATACGATCCTTCAAAAGAATCGCAGAATAATGGCAAGCCTGCTATCGTCTTCTGCTACAAGAGCAAGTGCTTCCCAAATTCAATTATTAGAGAAAGGATTTGTATTTAAATACTGTACCCACTATCAAGAAAATAAAAGAGGTAGTAATTATCATTTCTGCTACGATTATGGATACCTGCCGGTAAGCGAAGACAGGTACCTCATTGTTAGAAATGAGCGGACTGACCAGTCTAAAAAATTTGCTAGAAAGGAAAAACTTCTGTAAGAAAAGTGCTATTTTTCTGGATAGCGGTTTGAATCTGCTATTTTTGCAGGCCAACAATGAACCATGACTCCAGACAGAACAAAAGAACCCGCAATTATTGATGCCGTTGAATTTGACGTTAAATTAAAGCCCTACGAAAGTTTTGTACTTGATAACGGCACCAACGTGTATAGCATTAATGCAGGAGCCGAAGAAGTGGTGATGTTGGAATTGGTGTTCTACGCAGGCAACTGGTATGAAGATAAAAATATTGTTGCCGCCACTACAAATCATTTATTGAAGAATGGTACTAGTAATAAAAATGCATTTGCCATAAATGAATTTTTTGAATTTTATGGTGCCTTCCTCAGCAGAAGTTGCTTCAACGAAACTGCAACCATTACACTTCATTGCCTCAACAAACATTTGAGCACGCTGCTTCCTGTAGTAGCAGAGCTAATCACCGAAGCAATTTTCCCTGAAGACGAGCTGGCCATCTATCAGCAGAATCAGAAACAGCGACTGGAAGTGAATTTGAAAAAATGCGATTTTGTTGCCAACCGATTTATTGATGAATATATTTATGGATTGGAACACCCCTATGGAAAATATACAACTGCTGGCGACTTTAATGCCCTCAGCAAACAGGATCTGACAAGCTTTTATGATCAGTATTATACTCACGGAAATTGTATGGTATTTGTGGCCGGAAAATTGCCAAAAGATGTGCAGGAATTATTAAACAATGCATTGGGAAAACTTCCCTTTAACCAGCAATCCAACACCATCAAAAATATCAAACAGGTTCCTGCCACCACCAAAAAGTATCGCATTACAAACGATGCAGAAGGGGTGCAGGCCGCCATTCGAATTGCCCGCCCCTTTCCTAATCGCCATCATCCAGATTTCCAAAAAGTACAGGTTCTGAACAATTTATTCGGCGGCTTTTTCGGATCAAGGCTGATGAGTAATATCCGCGAAGACAAAGGATATACTTATGGCATACATAGTTATATCCAAAATCATATACACGACACCGCATGGCTGATTAGCACCGAGGCAGGAAGGGATGTTGCAGAAGCTACTATTACCGAAGTGTACAAAGAAATGGCCTTGCTCCGCGATGAGCAGATCGACTCGGAAGAACTCGACCTGGTACGCAATTATATGATCGGCTCTTTGCTGGGAGATCTTGACGGCCCCTTTCAGATCATGGCAAGATGGAAGAACTATATCCTGAATAATGTTGACTCCTCCTACTTCTATAATAGCCTTCAAACCATTCGTACAGTAAGCTCTGAGGAATTACAAGAGCTTGCTAAACGCTACCTGAATCCTGCTGATTTTTATGAGTTGCTGGTGATTTGACCCCTCAAAAAGAACTGATTTTTTTCTTCCCACTGGGGTACATTTATCATGTTCCCAGATGACAAACGTCATATACGTTTGAGATAACTGATTCTAACTTTATAGCCGCAAAACAATTTGTAAGATTAAAAAAAGCGTTATGAAGACAGAATATCTTATCCACGTAAAAAATGTAGACAACAGGCTACACATCTTTTTGAACGGAAAAACAATCTGGGATAGCGGCATCGTACACGACGATCCTGCACTGGATGTTATTATCGATTTAACCAGTCACCTTACAGCATACGAAGGCAATACCTGCGAATTGATATTCGAAGGATTTAACGATTCATACGGATCGAATCTTTTGGATGGCGATCTGAATCCCTGGCATTTTAATTATCGAATCTTTTCAAGAACAACCGATAAGCATGGAAACGTTGTAGAAGAGTCCGACATGGTACAACCTTACAACGAAAAACATTTGTCCAATCCAAATGTAAGAGCCATCAACAATCGTTATCAGATTTTAAGAAAGGGGCTTACTTATAAAGTAGTATCCAACTCACTTTCACAACATTTTTATAATTAGGAATTCGCTTCCTGAATAACAAATTTATTCTTCATTAAACAATATAATATGGCACAAGTAAAAGCCACTTCAAAATTCGTTTACGCGTTTGGCGGTGGAAAAGCAGATGGAAATGAATCCATGAAAAATTTATTGGGTGGAAAAGGTGCGAACCTTGCAGAAATGGCGGGGCACCCGAAACTTCGCTTACCGGTACCTCCCGGCTTCACGATTACAACAGAAGTTTGTACGTACTACTACGATAATAAAAAGAAATACCCTCCGGTATTGCAGGCACAAGTTCAGAAAGCCCTTGTTGCCGTTGAAAAAGAGATGGGCAAAAAATTTGGAGACCCCAAAAATCCGCTCTTGGTTTCAGTTCGCTCCGGTGCAAGAAAATCAATGCCTGGCATGATGGAAACCGTATTGGATATCGGTTTGAACGATATTACCATTAAGGGTGTAATAGCCCAATCTGGCGATGAAAGATTTGCTTATGATGCTTATCGCCGTTTAATTATGATGTATGCCGATGTGGTAATGGAAAAAGCCGGTGGCATTGAAGTAAAAAGCGGAAAAGGAATTAGAAAGCAATTGGACGAAAAATTGGAAAAAGTAAAATCTAAAAAGGGTTACAAATTCGATACCGATTTAACTGTTGATGAATTAAAAGCTTTGGTAAAAGATTTTAAAGCCACTGTTAAAAAAGTATTGGGCAAACCCTTCCCCGAAGATCCATACGAACAATTATGGGGAAGCATTGGTGCCGTATTTAGTAGCTGGAGCGGAAAGCGCGCAGTGGAATATCGCCGCATCGAAAAAATTCCCGACGAGTGGGGAACTGCAGTAAATGTGCAGTCGATGGTATTTGGTAATATGGGCGATACTAGTGCAACAGGCGTTGCGTTTACTCGTAACCCCGGTAATGGTGAAAATAAATTCTATGGAGAATACCTGTTGAATGCACAGGGCGAAGACGTAGTTGCAGGTATCCGCACTCCGGCCCCTGTGAACGAGTATTCAAAGAACGATCAAAGCAAACACCTTCCTACACTGGAAAAAACAATGCCTGCAGTGTACAAGCAATTGTTTGAAATTCAAAGCAAACTTGAAAAGCATTATAAAGACATGCAGGATATTGAGTTTACCATCGAAAAGGGTAAGCTGTATATGTTGCAATGCCGTATTGGTAAACGCAATGGTATTGCTGCTGTTAAAATTGCAAGCGATATGTATAACGAAAAACTGATCGACGCCAAAACCGCTGTGATGCGTGTTGGCCCAAATCAGTTAGTAGAATTATTACTACCAATGCTTGATCCAAAAGTACAGGCTGCAACAAAAGCAATTGCCAAAGGATTACCTGCCGGACCAGGTGGAGCAAAAGGCCGTGTGGTATTTACATCAAACGATGCGGTAGAATGGGCAAGTAAGGGCGAAAAAGTAATTCTGGTGCGCGAAGAAACATCTCCCGAAGATGTGGATGGTATGCACAAATCCCAAGCAATCTTAACAACCAAAGGTGGTATGACTTCACACGCTGCATTAGTTGCACGCGGATGGGGTAAATGTTGTATCGTTGGTTGCGCTGATATCGAAATTCATAGCGAAACAAAATCGTTCAAAGCCAATGATGGTACTTATATCAAAGAAGGCGACTGGATTAGTTTGGATGGAACCAAGGGGCTGGTATACCATGGAAGCATGGCGTTGGTAGACGTTGATTTGGATAAGAATCTGGCTTATAAAAATTTGATGAAGCTGGTTGATAAAATTAAAGTCATGGGCGTTCGTACAAATGCCGAAACACCTGAAGACGCAGCACAAGGATTGAAATTTGGTGCAGAAGGAATTGGTTTATTCCGCACAGAGCATATGTTCTATGGTGAAGGTAGCGACGAACCACTTTTCTTATTACGCAAAATGATTGTGAGTAAAACCGAAAAAGAAAGAAGGGTTGCGCTGAACGATCTGTACAAGTTTGTGAAGAAAGATGTGAAAGATACTTTGGCCACCATGAACGGGTTCCCCGTTACTATTCGCCTGCTCGATCCACCACTACACGAATTTGTTCCGCACGATTCAGCTAAGTTAATTCAGTTGAGTAAGGAACTAAATATTAGCATGAGCTTATTGAGAAGAAGGGTTCTGGCATTACACGAAAACAACCCAATGCTCGGTCACCGTGGTGTACGTTTGGGAATCTCTTATCCCGAGATTACTGAAATGCAGATCAGATCAATCTTTGAAGCAACTGCAGAATTATTGGCGGCAGGTAAAAAACCTTTTCCTGAAATCATGGTTCCAGTTACTTGTACAGTAAACGAGCTGACTCATCAGAAAGCAATTGTTGACAGAGTATACCTGGAAGTATTGACGAAAACCAAACTAAAAAAAATACCATATCTATTTGGTACTATGATTGAAATTCCAAGGGCTGCTTTGAAGGCTGAACAAATGGCAACTGTTGCCGACTTCTTCAGCTTTGGTACCAACGATTTAACTCAGATGAGTTTTGGTTTCAGCAGAGATGATATCGGTGGATTCCTTCCAAATTATCTTGATCAAAAAATTCTCGACGATGATCCATTCCAAACAATCGATCAGGAAGGTGTTGGTGAGTTGATCAAATTTGGTACAGAACGCGGTCGTACCACCAAGAAAAACCTGAAAGTAGGTATTTGTGGTGAGCATGGTGGTGATTCAGAAAGTGTTAAATTCTGCCACCGTATTGGAATGAACTATGTGAGTTGTTCTCCATTCCGTGTGCCCATTGCCCGTTTGGCAGCAGCACAGGCGGCTATCAGTTCTCCAAGAAAGTAGGATGATATAGGATAAAAAGCCCTCGCGATTAAATTGCGGGGGCTTTTTATGAATTGTATGGAAGAAAATATTCCTAACTTTCAATAAATTCTCCAACATGATTCGCTTTATAGGAAAAACTTTGATCACAGCAGTTGCCGTTTTAGTTGCGGCTTATGTGGTAACAGGTGTGCATGTTCGTGATTCAATGACCGCTGTTTTAATAGCCGCTGTGCTAGGGTTACTCAACAGTTTTGTAAAACCAATACTGGTAATTATTACCATCCCCATTACCATTTTTACATTGGGTTTATTTCTATTGGTCATCAATATCATTATTGTTAAATGGGTATCAGAGATCGTTCCCGGATTTAGTGTTGACGGATGGGTGGCAGCTTTACTTTTTAGCTTTGTTGTTTCTATTGCAACTTATTTGTTGGAGAGTATTATTGGTACAGACAAAAACAATTCCTAATTTTTTCGTTCAACTAATAAGCCCGATTCTTAAAACTGCAGAAGATAAATTGTTGCATAGTTTTAAAGGGAGTGATATGTTCTTCTGTAATGCATTTTATTTTTTCGAAAAACTTTGTCAGCAATGCAGTCATACTTTTTTCGGAATATTGTTTCACGTGTAATCCACTGCATTTTTCAGGTCCATTCTCCGAAAATGTTCCAACCACAAGCACTCCGTTTGGATTCAGATTTTTTTGAATAGTGTCGAGATAGTGTGCAATTTCTTTTTCTTCGGTAAGAAAATGAAAAGCAGCGCGGTCGTGCCAAAAATCGTATTTTTCCTGAGGTTCAAATGTTGCTGCATCGGCAACAATCCATTTTACTTTCTTAGCTGCCTTGCCCAATCTTTTCTTTGCTTTATCGAGCGACTTTTCAGAAATATCCAATACGGTAATATCGGTGTATCCCAATTGCAACAGATGATCTACCAATAAACTGTCGCCACCTCCAATATCAATTATTTTAGCATGTAGGGGCAACTGAAATTGTTTTAGAAAATTCAATGAAACAGTTGGCGTTGGTTGATACCAGCTTACTTCTTTCAATGCTTTGGTCTGATAAATTTGTTCCCAGTGTTTTTTTCTGTTAAACTCTTCCATAACTATTTATTTTACAAACAAGTAATCTCAATAAATTGCAAGATCCGAAAAAACCGCTGTCATTGCAGTTGCCCTTGCTTAATCGTATTAATACGATAATGCAAAGTAAGGCAAAAATGATGGAATAGTATAATTTTTCAGTTTACGGGATTTGTACATATTAAATTATTGTGTGCAAATAGTTGCAAAACTGGTGATCCCAGGCTATAATTATTCAGACAAAAAAGGACCATGTACCTTTTTAATAACCACTTTTTCATTTTCAGTTTCAGCAATTAAAACATAGAATTTATCTCCACCAGGTAGTACCCTAACTATTACGTGGCCAAACATACTTTTATATCCCTTAGTAAACCAATAACCTAAAGTCTGTTTAGTAGCTTCCTGAATATTCGTGGCAAATACATTTTTTTCTCCCGGATATAAATAATCCGACAAAAGTCGATGCATCACTTCCTGCCCAGGATGATCACTACACCAAGTTTGTTCAACAACAACTTTGGGTTGCAAAGTTTTCAAGAAAAATTCATTAGTCCCATCTCTATTACCATGATGATCTAAAGTTGTTACTTCAACCTTTCCTACAGCTTTTGCCATGGGAGTTTCTACATCAAACCACTTCGGGAGACCATATCCTTGTAACCCTGTATTGTCACCACCAGTAAAATAATCAAACTTCCCATAAGAAATTTTGATTGCCAAACTCAGAGGATTTTCATTGAAGCTAGAATTCAACTTCAAAATGCTGTCAGGAGTAAAATGTTGTTTTGTTTCAGTTCTTTTACCTGTCCAAATTGTCGCATTTGATTTAACTCCAACAATTTTAAAATTAGAATAATCCGAAGGTTTGTATTTCAACACAATTTGTTTGTCTGAACCAACCATTAACGCAGCCGGATTTAGTCCATTTGCATTTTTTTGATAAGTAATAAACTTTAGTAAATTATTAAAACTTCCGCCCTCTAATCCATACACTTTTCTTAAATCAGTAGGATAGTCGTAATTAGGGTAATTTCTGTCGATCCAATTTTTAATTTTACAAACATCACCTAGTTGTGTCAATCCAGATAAATAGTAGTCGCCTAATTTTGACTTCTGCAAACCATCTCTAACTAATCCATAATGGTCTGAATGAAAATGGGTTAATAGTGTATAGTCAATTGAAGGATTTTTTTCGTCTTTTACAACTTGGTTAATATAATCAATAACCCATTCACCAGAATTTTTCGACTTATTTGGATAGGCCGGAGTAACTGTTAATGGCAAAGATTTTTCACTCCTAAGATCGTTCATATCACCTAAATCAATAACCATTTTTGTACCGTCAGGCATAACCATAAAAGTAGCAACACCTCTTCCAGTATTGATATGATGAATATCGAGATATCCATTTCTCCACACAATTGAAGTAGTATCCATAAGGTCTTGTGCAGCAATGTCTATATTTGACATTGCCGACAAGATTAACAACAAAAATAAAAATCTAAAATTCATAAGAATATATTAATAGCCAGGGTTTTGTTTTAATGAGGGATCGGTAGCAATTTGGCTCGCAGGCAAAGGCATTAATAACTTATTTACATCAGAAACACCCAAAACCGTTTGAACTCTATCTTGTCTTAAAAGATCAAACCAACGATGACCTTCCCAAACTAATTCCTTTCTTCTTTGAAGATCAATTTCATTAAAAATTTCAGTTTTATCGGAACTAGAAAAACTAGATAGACCCGCACGAGTTCTTATCATATTTAAGTATGATAATGCTTGAGTTGGTTTAGCCAATTCATTTTCAATTTCAGCTAACATCAATATAACATCCGCATATCTTAAAACTACCCAATCACTAGCTGCATCAGTAACCACTGTTGCTGGTACAGCAATTTTGTTATTATATCCAATACCTGATGCGATAGCTCCAACGTAAACGTTTTTGCGTTTATCTGTTGCATCATATAGATTATAAAAACTTGATTTCAATACACCATGCCCTTTTGTACCTGTCATGCTACCTACAACTCTTCCAGTAGGATTAAACATTCTATAAGCATCAGAACCCTTAGAATTTGAATTTAATCCTGAAGCAAATTGAACAGAAAATATTATTTCATCATTTAATTCATTTGCAACAGGAAAAACTGTTGTAACATCAGCAAGTAGCTGATGAACACCTGAGTTTTCTACGGCTAATAATAAAGTTTCTGCTGAAGCGTAATCCTTTTGAGTAAGTTTTACCTTACCTAATAAAGTTTGGGCGGCAGTTTTCACAACACGCATTTTATTTGCTACAGTTCTAATAGGCAATAACAAAATTGCTTCATTCAAATCTGCTTCAATTTGCTTATATACGTCTATTTTAGCTGCCCTTGTTTGACCAAATGACGCTAAAGGATTGCTAATTTCTGTTGTAACCAAAGGCACATCTCCATAAATTCTAACTAAATTGAAATAATATAAAGCTCTAATAAACTTCATTTCACCTATTCTTGCATTTTTTAGATTATTGTCTTTATAGGTAATATCTTTTATTCTATTTAAAACAATATTTGCACGTTGAATTCCAGTATAAGAATCCGCCCAATTATCTTGAATTATTCCATTTTGCGATATCACATTTATATCATCCAATTGCCCATAATATCCATTATCATTTGCTGGGGTTTCATCATAAGCATCTTCACCTGGGAGTTCTCCAATAGCGGGCATTGCTGTATTGTAGTTTCCAGTAAATTGTAAAGTTGCATAAACTCCTTTTACGGCTTCTTCTAATTCAGTTTCATTACTATAAAAATTATCAGCCGTTTTAGTGGTTTGTGGAATTTGAACTAAATCTTTTTGACAACCAATAACTGAAAATAAAATAACAGATAGTATTAATGAAATACGTTTCATATTAAAATGTTTTTTTTAATTAATAAGTGATTTTAATCCCGAATAAAAATGTCTTCGAAATTGGATAATTTGAACCGTCAGAGAAGCCAGATGTCAATACATTAGATGTAGTTCCATCTGAGTTCCAACCTCTATACTTTGTTATTGTAAATAAATTATTTGCAGATAAATAGATTTGAAATTTATTTAACTTAGTTCTTTTTAAGAAAGATTGACCAAAATCATAAGCCAACTGCACATCCCTTAACCTTAAATAATCTCCATTATTTCTTTCAACTACGTTAGCACTTCTTGCGAGCTTTCTTGCATTTGAAAAATTACCAAAATTAGGCTGTCCAAGAAATCCATTAGGATTATCCAAAGGGTGATATCTATTATCAAAATAATACTTTGTAGGAACTCCAAAACCTTCACCCGATTCAGTTAAACTATACATATCACCATCAAAAATTGTTCTTCCACCTATGCCATTAAATGAAAAACTAAATGTGAAATTTTGGTAACCGAGGTTTGCTCCAAATCCGTAAGTAAGTTCAGGAGCATAATTTCCTTTTGAGGTTTTATCCTTATTATCAATCACGCCATTTTTATCAACATCTTCAATAATCAAATCCCCAGGCAAAGTACCTGCAAGGTGTGGTGTGGCATCAATTTCTTGCTGAGTTTTGTATACCCCTTTAGAGTTGTATGTGTAAATTTCAGCAATAGGTTGACCAACTTTTGTTACAAATGACTGATCAGTTCCAGTTGCAATTTGAATTTGCCCCGGCCCTAAAGAAATTACTTTGTTTGAATATGTTGTAAGATTTGCATTAAGTCCTAAAGTAAATTTTCCAATCTTGATTCGGTCAGTACCAAGCTGAAACTCTAATCCTTTATTTTCCATTTCACCAATATTTGCCAAAGTACTCGTATATCCTGTTTGTTGTGGAACAGGAACATTTAATAACAAATTGGTTGTATTAGTTTTATAATATGCTACACTAAAATTTACTTTATTTTTAAATAAGCCTAAATCCAATCCAATATTTACAGAAGATGCAATTTCCCATCCCAAATTTGGATTGGGTGCTGTAGTTGTAATATATCCAGGAGCAAGTGCCGTACCAAATACATAGTTTGAATTTGTAACCAAAGCGAGAGAACTATAGTTACCAATCTGATTATTACCTGTTTTGCCCCAACTAGAAGATAATTTAGCAAAAGTTAATAAATCAGATCTTGGAAAGAATTTCTCTTTACTAATAATCCAACCTAATGAAATAGAAGGGAAATTACCCCATCGATTATTTAATCCAAAACGGGAAGACCCATCTTTTCGAATCGCAGTTGAAATTAAATATTTGGAATCATAATCATATTGCAACCTGCTTAAATAAGATTCAAGGGTCCATATATTGATAGAAGGTGTTACGGTAAAAGCACTAGCCCCAGCAACATTTTGTATATTATTATCTGGGAACCCGGTTCCAACTATAGAAGTATAATTACTATTCTCTTTTTGGAAGGTATGACCAACAAGCAAATTGAAATTATGCTTATTGAATCTTAGTTTATAATTAAGTGTATTTTCAAAAATATAGTTAACAGTATTCATTTTTATTGAAGTACCATTAGCATCAGAACGAGGCACAGGAGCCCTATATGCACCTACATTTGAAGGATAATAATATTCTTGTGAATACGAATCATAATCTCCTCCTAAAGAACCAAGGTAGGTTAGTCCTTTGAGTATTTGCGCACTTATATACGCATTCCCAAATGTCTTAAATCGTAGTCGTTTATTTACAACTTTTAAAGATGTTGCAACTAAATTTTCAACAGGAGTACCATTAATATTTACCCCTTCAATCAATCTAGTTTCATTTACTGCCTGATCGCTTATGTTTAAAGACCCATCAGTTTTATATGCTTGATAATAGGGGAAACTAAGTGGAATCAATGCTAAGGCTCCAGAACTTCTACTGTTTTGATCACCAAAATTTTGAACAGCAAATGAAGGTTTTATATTCAATCCAAGTTTAACCCTGCTCGATAATTTGTTTTCAAACATAATTGATGCAGAGTATCTTTTTAAATCCGTGCCAATTACAACTCCGTCTTGATTAAAATAGCCTATCGAAGTATAATATGTTTTTTTATCATCCCCGCCAGAAATAGACAGATCATAATTATGAATTAATGCATTTTTAAATGCTTCATTTGTCCAATTAGTATTTGTTAGACCTGGAGTGCCTTTCAAATATGGTATCAATTCAGGCAAAATCAATTCCCTACCATCAATACTTTTCCCATTAATTTTTTTTGTTACCCTAAGTGAATTAGGATCAGATATATTTCTATTAGCTAAATCTTTTGAAACATATCCCCAATCTCTTGCCTCGCTTAAAAATTTTGCAAATTCATAAGCATCAACAAGCTTAACGCCAGAACTTTGCTGTTGCAAACCGGCATATGCATTTAATGAAACTTTGAATTGACCATTTGATTTTCCTTTTTTTGTTGAAATCAATACAACACCATTTGCAGCTCTTGAACCATAAATTGCGGCAGATGCTGCATCTTTTAATATGTTGATATCTTCAATATCATTTGGATTAATAGCACTTAACGATGTTCCTTCAGTTAATGGAAAACCATCTACAACAATCAGCGGATTCGCACCTGCAGTTAAGGTTCCAGTTCCTCTAATAATAATTTGAGAGTTTTGGCCTGGCTGACCATCTGTTTGATTAATTTGAACACCGGCTAATTTTCCAGCTAACTGTTGATCAACTGTTGCTGCAGCTCTATTTTGTAATTCTTCTCCTTTTATTTTACTCACTGCACCAACAACCTTCGATTTAGATTGCTCACCATATCCTATTACAACAACTTCATCTAATTTTGATTCAATTAGTTTAAGTTTAACTAATAAGGAAATATTAGCAGCGTCCTTAATTGTATACCCACTTAAAGTCTGACTTACATATTGTACAGCAGAAATTGTAAAAGAATACGGCCCGCCGGCAGGCAGCTTAACAAATTTGAAAATACCATTGGCATCAGAATTAGCACCAGCGGTAAAATTTGTTTTTAGATTTTTTGCTACAATACTAGCTCCACTAATGGGTAACCCGTTTTCGTCATTCACCTGTCCTTTAACTTCGTTACTGGATTGTGCAATGGCTGCTATTTGTATGCAGCAAAAAATAATTGAGAAAAAAGCGAATACTAGTTTCTTCGAATAAAGAAAACATCTGCTCATAAAAAATTAGTTTTATTTAACTTCTATTACTACGTTTTGAATATAGAACTACCCCCAAGAGCATTCCAAGAAAAATGCATTGGTAACATTCTCTTAATATTGAAAAATATAAGTGGGGTGTTGGAAGCTTTTAAAAAAACTATTTTTTCGAGATATAATACCCACCTGGTTTTTTTGTGATAACAAGATTATTTAAGAGCCCAATAGAATGGAGAATATGATGCAATGAATCTGTCTTATCTAGTTTTCCAATAAATGTTTTGCCCTTAATGTCCTGTTTATTGAAGATTATTTTCTCGTTATACAAATTCTCCAATTGCGTAAATACTTCCGACAATGGCTGATTATTAAACATATACCAGTTGCCACTATTGGTAATAGCTGAACCCTTATTAATTTTAGTATTTTCTGTGTTCGTGTTATTGGCTACAACAATCTTACTAACTTTTGCCGCTAAACTTGTTTTATTGAACACAAAAACCTGCCCAGGAATTAAGTAGACATCTTTTAGAATAGTTCTTTTCGAATTTTCAGATGGTTTAACAACTACTTTCCCTTCGTATAAACTTACTTTAATACTATTTTCATTACTATAAGATTCTACTTTAAATTTTGTACCAAGCACAGTAGTTGTAATGGCATCGCTCAATACCATGAAAGGTCGGTTCTTATCTTTCGTTACAGAAAACAAAGCTTCACCAACAAGTGTAATGTTCCTTTTCTCCTTATCAAAAACTTCTTGATAACTAAGGGTACTATTGGGGAATAATTCTACAATTGAACTGTCAGACAATTGAACAATCGTTTTCGTTTTAGTGTAATTGCTAACAAATTTAATTTGAGATTTTGTTTTGGTTGGGATCTTAACTATCGACTCATTCCTTGTTTTCAAAAACCAGATACCCACTAAAAAAATGATTAATATGGAAGCCGCAACTGAAAGCTTCCTTAAATTTATAATTGTTGCTTTTTTCTGAATAGTATGTTTTTGAACTTCTTTCCAAATATCTTTCGAAATATTCCGAGGCATTGTTTGGCTTGCCTTAAACTTTTCCCATTCATCCTCCTCAAGATATTCAGTAATTAACTCAGGATTAGTATCCAAATAAGTAATAATAGCTGTTGCTTCCTCAACGCTACACTTGTTTGTAAATAACCGCTCTATATCTTCTTTTGCAAACATCTATCTTAAATAACCTTATTTATATGAATAATACGTTTCGAAAAGTCTCTTACCCCTAATCTAACATTGTTATATTGATAACTAGCTAACAAAAGTATTATTAGGATCGTTAAATAAGGTCTCAATTGCTTGATAGCCATTGAAATATGATTCTCTACGGTTTTTGTTGAAATGGATAGCTCTGTGGCAATTTCATGGTAACTTTTTTCTTCCAGTCTACTCATCCTAAACACTTTTCGTCTAATAGGAGGTAGATTCGCTAAAGCTTTTTCCAGCTTATTGCTCAATTCTTTTGCATCAATTTTCCCTAAGGTATCATTTGTAGATATGTCTGCGTGTAGATCCTCTATTTTCTTTGCTAAAGAATCTATCGTATTGTTTTTTCGCACTAAATCAATCAAAGTGGTCTTAGCAATACGGAAGAGTTGGGTGGAGATGGAGAAATCTTCATTTAAATTTTCTCTGGTATTCCAGAGTTTGATAAAACTAAGCTGAACAACTTCTTCAGCCATATAATCTGAATTCGTTTTCCTTAAAATATAGAAGTATAGTTTTTCATGGTATTCGTCAAACACCTGTTGAAAAACCAGTTCGTTTCCAGATTTTATATGACTAACAATATTCAAATCACCACAAAACTAGGGTTTGGTTTTATCTTTTAAATTATCAAATTATTTCCAACTCCTTTCTTCCTCCCTCTTTTTCCTTTCATTCTTTACTTATTTTTCCGGCCATTCATCAGGCACTGAATCATGTATTGGGACAAGAATCTAACTCATTGATTATCAAAGAGTTATTGCATCGTTTAAATGATATAAAAGTTAAATGGGCTTACGAAATATCAAACTGTATTGATACAGGAATAGAGTTTAAGTTAGGGGGTAAGCAAGTCGGGGGTGAAGGGAACACGATTGAAGATAGCAACCCCCGAATTGTTGGACATGATTAATTTGCCCTGTTTTAAGCCTTCCCAACCTATCAACCATTCATCCTTAGTAACTAAATCAAAAAAAGCCAAATTGCCCTCAACCTCATCTATAATAAATGATATTTTAATTAATTGTTTCCCTAAACGTTGGAAACCATCTTGCGGGGCATTCGTTGGCTCAAGAGGTAAAAATATTAACCAGTTATCGGCATTATCTCTTTTCCATGCTGTATCATCAATATTTATTGACGGGTCGAGAAAGAATTTACTTAGGTCTTTTATATCATTATTTTCTTTTTCCATAATAGTTGCTTTGAGAATACTAAAATACTAAATATATGTTTAAGAACTTACACGAATTACTGCTTAAAATGCCTACTGAAAAGGATTGTAGGGATTATTTAATACAACAACGTTGGAATGGTAAGCCTGTATGCCCTTACTGTGGATTTGATAGTAAAACATATGTTATTGAAGGAGGTAAAAGGTTTAAATGTGGCTCTAAAGAATGTGGTAAAAAATACTCTGTTACAGTTGGAACTATATTTGAATCTAGCCAAATACCATTAACTAAATGGCTTAATGCTTGCTATGTTGTTACTGCTCATAAGAAAGGTATTTCTTCGCATCAATTAGGCAGGGATTTAGGAGTAACACAACGTAGTGCATGGTTCATGATACATAGGATTAGAGAAATGATGAAGAATGTTAGTGATGTATTATTACAAGGTGCTATTGAAGTTGATGAAACATATATGGCAAGAAAGTATAAATCAGATTATGTTGGATTATCCCCCGAAGAAGTTGACTATGCTCAAAAAAGCCCATACAAAAGCAAAGGTGCAGTAGTAGGGATAAAAGAACGTAGCGGGGATATTAGAGTATTTGCATTTGATGATAGGAAACAAGCACCTATTAAACAAGCTATTTATAATAACGTTATGGAAGGAAGTAGGATAATGACAGATGAAGCGTTTCTATATCGTACTGGTTTAGAAAAATACCAACATTCAGCCGTATTCCATTCTAAGCATGAATGGGTGAGAAATGATGTTCATACCAATGGAGTAGAAAACTTTTGGGGAGTAATGAAAAGAGCTATCAATGGTACATGGCATCAAATTAGTTATAAGCACTTACAAGCATATTGTAATGAATGTTCATACCGTTACAATACAAGAGAAATGAAAGATTGTGACCGCTTTACTCTATCACTAAATAATATGGAAAGAAGACTTACATGGGTAGGATTAACTAAGAAAGACTAAGTTTCACTAACTTAGTGAAATGTCAAAGCAAACACCTAAACCAATTAACGGCAAGCCTCCTGCCATGACTAAAGAAGCTCTTAAAAATGAGAAGCCTCTAAAGGTTAATATGTCCCCTGATGATCTGCTTAAACTGGCTTTAAATACTCCTATTAAAAAGAAGAAAAAATAGAAGTATGAAGAATTGGACACATGATATAATAGAAGAACTACGGGACAAATATTCTGAAACATCTACCGATTTAACACGTTTCTTTCAGGAAAAATTTAAAATAGAAAAAACTGATTTAGTTAAGGCTAAAAAGATGAAAGATCTATTAGTAGATTTTGAAGGCAAAAGATATATTACTTGGAAAGTCGGGAAAATGCAATTAGATGGAGAAGGGAAGCCTTCCACTTATGAATGGGATGAAGGAGGAATAACACCATACAGAGGATGGAAAAATAATTTCGGGACTAACAGTGGAAAACAGGATGAAACATTGGCTAATAACAGAATAGAGGCGCAGTTAACTATTGACGGGTTAGATTATGCCATAAAACTAAAAAGAGATAAAAACCAATTCCAAATATTTAAGTGGACAGGGATAGCAACGGCGGTATTCACTGGAATTGCTGCTATATTTTCAATAGCTAACTATTTTAAAGAAGTTCCGCCTATAAATGTGAAAGGATTAGACACAATATCACTACGAATTCAGCAACTACAATCAAAACTCCAACCCCAAACATTACCGTTGACCATCGCCCCTCTATCTGATACAGGGAACGCCAAAAAGAAACAATAGACATATCTCTTAGTCGATTCATTAAGAGAATGACCGAAAATGATATAGGTAAAGCAAACTACTTTATCCACTCCCTTTAGGTGATTCAATACCATTCATCACAAAATATATCCATTTATCCTTTTCAAAAAACATTGAAAATTAATAAGCGAATGATTTTCAACAACTTATATAATACCTATTACTTCCTCTTACCAATTACCTTAAAAAACTTGGTACTATGTGTTGCATAGTACCAAATATTGTTGCATCTTTGTGTTGTCAATGAGACAGGAAGTCGAAAGGCAAAATTAAAAAGGCAAAAATCAAAATTAAAAAGTTAAAAATAATAGACATGAAAACTCAGAACAACAACAGAGGCTCACAAATCGAAAAAACGATTGTTGATACCATGTTTCAGGAAGTAAAAGAAACAGTAGTTACTAATATGACTACTTCGAACCACAAGTCAATTTTAAGCAGCGCCGACCTTTGGAACATTCAACGCAATGTACGCACCAGAACCGGCAGAAGATATTTTATCTAATGGCCGTGCAGCAAATGGTTGCAATAACTAAAACCATGGCTGCCCAAAACTGAACTTCGACCAACCATTTATAACAAGGTCAATTCCCGAAACAAGAATGGGTAAGACCACAAAACGCCGGTTATGGACATTCAGAACACACAGAGTCAGATGCGAAAGGGCGTATTGGAGTTTTGCATTCTATCCATCATCCGCCAGGGGGAGGTTTACCCAAGTGATCTGGTAGATCGGATGAAAGCAGCCAACCTGCACATTTTGGAAGGCACACTCTATCCTTTGCTTACGCGATTAAAAAACGCAGGACTTTTAACTTACCGTTGGGTGGAAAGTAATAGCGGCCCTCCACGCAAATATTTTGTCATGACCGACCTGGGTCTTGAGTTCTACGGGGAACTGGAAAGAACCTGGAAAGAACTGGCTGATGCGGTACATACTTTAACACAGCCCGCGGCCGAGCCTGTATCCAACGAAGAAAACCAAACCCAACCTTAACCACACAAAATAAACTGAAATGAAAAAGGTAATTAATATAAACTTCCAAGGCAGGGTAATACCTATTGAAGAATCTGCCTATGACATACTGAAGCAGTATGTGGAAAGTTTACGGAGATTCTTTGCCAATGAGGAAGGTCGCGACGAGATCATCAATGATATTGAAGGACGTATCGCTGAATTATTCGGCGAGAGTTTAAAGAAAGGCAATACCTGCATTACTGATGAAACAGTAAATGGAATTATTGCCAGCATGGGTCGTCCCGAAGATTTCGAAGGCGAAGAAGCAAACCTAAAATCACAATTGGGTGGTGAAGGAAAACAACAAACTTATAGCGGCTACAACACTTATAATAATGATCCACGCGGTCGATTATATCGCGACGATAACGACAAGTTATTAGGCGGTGTGTGCGGAGGCATTGCAAACTATCTGCGTGTTGACCCTACCATTGTTCGTTTGGTATTCGCTCTGATTGCTTTCGGCCTGGGAACTGGTGTATTATTATACATTCTGCTCTGGGTGATACTACCTTCAAAACCTTTGGCAACAACGGTTTCAACAAAAAGGCTTTATCGCAATCCCGACGAAAAAGTAATCGCCGGTGTGGCCAGTGGAATCGCAGCTTATTTCGATATCGCCATTTGGATTCCAAGAATCATTTTTGCACTTCCACTGATATCTGGAATCGTGTCTTCTATTTTCCGTCATTCGTTTTGGTGGGATGGCGATCCATTTCCGGGCATTGTATTCGGATCATTCGGAGGAACACTCTTTATTGTGTATGCCATTTTATGGGCCGTAATTCCGGAAGCCAATTCTGCATCTGAAAAATTAGAAATGCGCGGCGAAAGGGTTGACCTCAATACCATTAAAAATACCATTCAGGAAGACCTCGAAGGATTTAAAAACAGGGCCGAAAAATGGGGTGGCGAGGTAGGCCACAAAGCAGAAGAATGGAGCAAAGAATTTACCAGCACCATCAATCAGAAAGGACAACAATTTACCTCTGAAGTAAATTACGCTGCAAAAAAATCGGGAGGAGGTGTTCTTAAGATTCTGGGCTTTCTTTTTAAAGCATTCTTTTTATTCATCGCCGGAATTATTGCATTCGCTCTATTGGTAGCACTGCTTGCTTTTCTGGTAGCAGGAATCGGAGTATTTCCGCTAAAGAATTTCTTCCTCGAAGGATTCTGGCAGAACCTGCTTGCATGGGCCACCCTCCTATTATTTCTTGGCGTGCCGGTGATTGGATTTATTACCTGGCTGATCCGCAGAATCATGGGAATAAAATCGGGTAACAAATCACTCGGATTTACCTTTGCCGGACTTTGGGTATTGGGCCTAATCTCGGCAGGCATACTGGCTTTCATGATTGCAGAAAACTTTGATGCAAGAGCAAGAGGCAAAGAAGAATTAGCAATCAAACAGCCCGCCACCGGAAAATTAATCATCACAGTACCGGATAGTAAAGTAAAAGTGTACGGACGCTGGTTTAAAATGGATGGCTTACTCAGTGTAACAGACGATAGCTTGTTTTTGAACAACGTGCGCATTCACCTGGTAAAAAGCAAGGATTCGTTATACCATATCGATGCAACAAAATATAGCAATGGCAGAGACGAAAGTTCTGCACTAAGCAATATCAAAGAAATGAATTATGGCATCAACCAGCAAGACAGTACTATCTGGCTCGATCGCGGATTCTCTGTACAACGTGGTACCAAATTTCGCAACCAGGGTATTGTGGTAACTATTCAAATTCCTGTTGGAAAAAGAATCATGATCGATCACAATGTTCGCCGTCGCCTCAATCATTTTAATCTCACTGATGGTCGCAACGATTGGGATTCGGACGAAGACTGGAACGACAATTTTTATTGGGATACCGATGTGGAATACAGGATGACGATGGGAGGACTTGAAAGAGTGGATAAGGATAAAAATGCTTCTAAAAACGAAGAACTGAATTCCGAAGAACAGGCTAATAAAGAAGCTCTCGAAAATTATAAAAAGAGTAAAGAAGACCTGAAAAAAGAATACGAAAGAAAACAGAAAGAAGCAGAAGAGCTGAAGAAGGAATTAGACAAGCCCATCGATAGCACACAGTATCACTATAAAAAAGCTACAGCATTAAACGCCCCACCGGCCGCACCTGCTGTACCTGCTGCACCAAAAGCGGAACAACATTTTGATGAGCTGCGGGATGCACCAATTCTTTTGAAACAAATGGTTTTATAAACTAGGTTGAAGTTGGGAAATAAAGAACCTCTTTCTGTTCTCAGCAAGGGGTTCTCCCTTCTGTTAAAATTAATGAAATTAAAATGTGGAGAAATTCATCTCCATACAGCGTTCGTTACCCCCTTGTGGAATAACGAACGCTTTTTATTTTTACTTGCCCTCTGCTTCACTTATTTTTGCGCGAGCTAAAACACGAAATGAGCCATATAAAATTTTGGTGCAACCGAAATGATTAAAGGCGAATTACATTTGGCAATTAAAAAACAATAGAAATAATCAAATGAAATCTACACCGTTTACGCAGAAACACATTGCACTCGGGGCCAAAATGGCGGAGTTTGCAGGATATAATATGCCAATTAGTTATAGCGGCATCAATGATGAGCACGCAGCCGTTCGCAAGAACGCAGGGGTTTTTGATGTAAGTCATATGGGTGAATTTATTTTGAAAGGCGAAAACGCTTTGGACCTGATTCAACGCGTTACTTCAAACGACGCATCAAAGATCACCGACGGACAAGCACAATATAGTTGCTTACCAAATCTCGACGGCGGCATCGTAGACGACCTGATTGTGTACTGCATCGAGAAAGACAAAGTATATATGTTGGTGGTAAATGCTTCCAATATCGAGAAAGATTGGAATTGGATTAGCAGCTTTAATACCAAGGGGGTTGATATGGAGAATATCAGCGACAAAACTTGTTTACTGGCTATTCAAGGGCCCAACGCGTGCAAGATCTTACAACCCCTTGCCGAAGTGGATATCATGAACCTGAAATATTACACTTTTGTGAAAGGCAAATTTGCAGGAATTGATAATGTGGTAATCAGTGCAACAGGATATACCGGATCGGGTGGAGTGGAAATTTATTTTGAAGACAAAGACGGTGCGGCCGATAAAATTTGGGATGCCATTTTTGAGATAGGCGCAGCACACGGCATTAAACCAATCGGACTTGGAGCACGTGATACACTCCGTTTAGAAATGGGTTATTGTTTATATGGTAACGATATCAACGACACCACTTCGCCTTTGGAAGCAGGTTTGAGTTGGATCACCAAATTCACTAAAGAGTTTACGAACAGTGCTTATCTGGCAAACCAAAAAGCCAATGGTGTTACAAAAAAATTGGTTGGCTTTGAAATGCTGGAACGTGGTATTCCGCGTCATGACTATATTATAAAAGACGCTGCTGGAAACGAAATCGGAAAAGTAACCAGCGGAACTCAGGCCCCTTCTTTATCAAAAGCAGTTGGACTAGGATATGTTGCTGCTGCATTCTCCAGCGTAGATTCAGAGATTTATATCGATATCAGAAATACTCTGGTAAAAGCTAAAGTGGTGAAAATTCCATTTGTATAAACAACCAAATGCTGCTTACAAAAAGGCCGGTTCTAAATTGATCCGGCCTTTTACTTTTGAATTTTTGACTTTTTACTTTTTACTTTTGAATTTTGACTTTTGAATTAATACTTCTATACCAAACCGTATTGCTATTTGTTTCAGCAAATAATTCTTTACTGTATTGAAGAATTTCGTTGGTTGTAATGGCATAATATTTTTCCAATTCAGTATTCATCAAATTGGCATCTCCGAGTAATTCGTAAAAAGCCAGACTACTTGCCCTGCTGCTAATTCCCATATCTTCAAAAGCCATTACACTTTCGGTTTTGTTTTTTACTTTCTGTAACTCGTTCTCAGATACTAATTCGTTCTGAATAATTTCGAGCTGTTGCATCACTGCAGCTTCTGCGGCAGCCATATCAACACCTTGTACCAGTTTACCTTCGATAGTAAATAATCCCGGATCGATGCTTCCATAATGATAGCAATCAATTCCTGAAAACAGTTTCTGTTCTTTTACAAGCGATTGAAATAATCTCGAAGATCCTCCCCCTCCCAAAATTTCAGTAATTAAATCCGCGATATAATAATTCTTATCAAGCCTTCCCGACATATGCCATGTTTTTACAAATGCATCCACCGGTACGTTCGCTTCAATCTCCAAACGGTGTGCCTCTTTTTGTTTGGGCTCAACAGGAAGATGACGATTATATTTTTCGCCCATCGGAATGGGACCAAACCATTTCTCAGCGAGCTGTTTTACTTCTGTTGCTGGCATGGGGCCGGCTACCACCAAGATGGCATTGCAGGGGCAATAATGTTTCTTAAAAAAATTCTTTACGTCAGCAATATTTGCATCTTCAACATGTTTCAGTTCTTTCCCGATGGTCATCCATCGGTAAGGGTGAATCGAAAATGCCAGTTCGCGCATCTTATGCCAAAGGTCGCCATAGGGTTTATTGATATAGTGTTCTTTAAATTCTTCGCATACCACTTTGCGTTGAACCGATAGGCTCTTTTCGCTAAAAGCCAGACTCAGCATCCGATCGCTCTCAAGCCAGAATGCCGTTTCTAAATTCTGAACCGGAACCTGACAATAATAATTGGTAAGGTCGTTGGTAGTGTATGCGTTATTTTCGCCACCCGCTTTTTGAAGCGGTTCGTCGTAATCCGGAATATTTACGCTACCCCCAAACATCAGATGCTCAAATAAATGCGCAAAGCCGGTCTGCTCGGGGTTTTCATCTCTGGCACCCACATCATATAACACATTCACCACTGCCATTGGAGTGGAATTGTCCTCATGCACTATTAACTTCAGGCCGTTGTCTAAAACAAATCTTTGGTAGGTTATCATAATTTCTAAAAGAATCTGCAAATTAAGCAGATGGAGTAACATATCGGGATAAGTAAGTAAAACTATTTTCTTCTGATATCTTTTACATCAATCGTTAATATCATGGGTTCTTTGTGCCTAAATATAACCACCTTAATTCTTCCGGTTGCATTTTGAAAAAGGTTTTTATAAGTCTGTATATTTTTTGAATAATTATTTTCGAGCGAAAAGATCACATCTCCCGATTTAAATCCGGCAATATCGCCAGGAGAATTTTCCATCACATCAATCACTTTAATTTCTCCGTCGATCTGATATATGCCCAGTCCTGTATAAGAATAATCAAATGCATCACCTATATGGGTATTGGGTTTAATAAATATTTTCTGCTCGGGGTAATTAATAATCAAATTAAACCTTCTTAGTAAATCGTTACCAATAATTCCACCTAATAATGGATAAGATGTTACATTAAACTCATCATTAAAAATATGTACCGGTACTTTTCTGAACTTATAAGGACCTAGTTTAACCTCCTTGACTACGGTAAGGTTCATTGTTTTTTTTCCGCCCAAACCCTCTGCCTGTGTAGGATATACTTTCCTTCCGCTTTTTAGTACAGAACTATCCTCCACAAAATCTTTAGATAATAAAAAACATAAACCTGCACCCGTATCAAAAATATATCGGTTATGAATTGGGTGCCCGTCGCTAATCATGGCAGCTTGTAAAGGAAGGTTCGAGAAATCGGGCGACAGCATATATCCGCCTCTTGGATATTTATAACTTCCCGGAGTAAATACCTGAATCTCCATATCGTCGTAATCCACTTTTACTATAAATCTTCTCAGAAAACTATATCCAATTACACCATCAATTCTTACTCCGTAAACGCTGGTTAAAAGGTCGTAGTCATTGATGTGAAAATCAAGGTGTGGCACATCCAATCCTTTTAAATGAAGAGTATGATCATAAGCGAAGTCAACCTTCTTCATACCGGCAATTCCCCTGATCGTTCTTTCGCTCTTACTAATTTTAAAGCCCAGTTCAACCACCGTCAGTGAATCTAGCGATATACCACCGCTTCCGGTATCCAACACAAAATTCAAAGAGTCAGCACAATTATCAACCTTTGCTTTAAGCACTATAACACCACCTGTTAATTGTACGAAATTAAATTTGGTGAGAAACTTGGCAGGCGGTTGAACAAATTCTTCCTGTGCTTGTGATTGATTACAAAAGCAAAAAAGCAAGAATCCATATAGCACCAACTCCTTTTTCATACAAATTGAATATACCAAATTTTTATTATTTTATTTTCAGGATTATAAGAAGCTTTATTACGGCTTATCAGTGGTAAATTGGGGGGGTATCTGTGTTCGCCTTAACTTTGCGCCAAGTAAATCGAAACTATGCAATTAGCCGACCTCTATAAAAAAGCACTGGCATTTGAATTCCTGAGTATTGAAGAAGGAATGTTTTTATTTGAACAAGCTCCTCTCACCGAATTAATGCATGTTGCAGATGAATTAAGAAAGATTCAGGTACCCCACGGAAAAGTATCCTGGCAGATCGATCGAAACGTAAATACTACCAACGTATGTATTGCTAATTGCAAATTCTGTAATTTTTATCGGATACCCGGACACGCAGAAGCATATATCACCGATATGCCTACTTATCGAAAAAAAATTGAAGAGACGCTGAAATACGGTGGAGATCAGTTGCTCTTACAGGGTGGTCACCACCCGGAATTGGGGCTCGACTTTTATACCAATATCTTTCGCGCAATTAAACAGGAGTACCCACATTTAAAATTGCATTCACTCGGACCACCAGAAGTTGCGCATATCAGTAAGCTGGCAAAAATGAGTCATTACGATACTTTGAAAGCGCTGAAAGAATCAGGCCTCGACTCATTACCCGGTGCAGGTGCAGAGATATTAGTAGATCGTGTGAGAAGATTAATTTCAAAAGGTAAATGCGGGGCTGATGAGTGGCTGGAAGTAATGCACCAAGCACACAATTTAAATATTACGACCAGCGCTACCATGATGTTTGGTCACGTAGAAACCATTGAAGAAAGATTTATACACTTGGTTAAAATCAGAGAAACACAGAGCAGAAAACCTGCAGGCGCAAAAGGCTTTCTGGCGTTTATTCCTTGGACTTTTCAGGATGCCGATACCCTTTTGGCGAGGATCAGGGGAGTTCATAACCTTACTACACCGGATGAGTATATTAGAATGATTGCAATTAGCAGAATTATGTTGCCGAATATTAAAAATATTCAGGCAAGCTGGCTCACTGTGGGCAAGCAAACTGCACAGATCTGTTTACACGCCGGGGCCAATGATTTTGGTAGTATTATGATCGAAGAAAATGTGGTTAGCGCCGCAGGAGCACCGCATCGTTTTACTTATAAAACTATGCAGGAAGCCATCAAAGAAGCTGGATTTGAACCCCAATTGCGAAATCAGCAATACGAATGGCGCGAAATACCCGAATCGATTCAGGAACAAGTAATTAACTACTAGTTGGCAAACAGAACCTAAAGGTTTTTACTGTTTTTAGCGATCCTTACAAGGAAAAAATATTATATTACATGGTGTAAGTAACATAGTGACCCCATATGTGAATTAACTGTTATGAATATTTTTAAATCGCTTATCTGCCTTGATTATTACAATCTAAGGATTCAGAATAGAGCCAGAGAAGCAGGTACAGGAAGTGTGCATAGGATTGGTATTGTTTGGATCTGTAATATTCTGACACTGATTGGAGCTTATTTTATCTATTTTAAACTACACAATCAGCCCGATGTTGTGTACGATACACTATTTGAATTGCACTATTACGAATTAGCAGGAAGGGTTAGTATGATTGTGATTCTTTCGATCATCTACCTGATCGCTTTTACCATTTACGGCGACAAACAAACTGTAAATTCTACCATCAAAACTTATATCCAGTTGCCCATGGATAAACAGGAACGTATTGCTAGAAATGCAAGTCTTTATTTTATTATCTCCTTATTACTTTTTGTAATCACAGTAGGTATTCTCATCTATTTATTCAAGATACAGTAGTTATTTACCGCAATTTTTTGCGAGATTCCCTCAATCCTACTTACTCATCCACTTATTATCTGAACGGTTAAAAGATACAATAGATTTTTTTTTCCTTTGTTCTGTAACAAAAATGGCTTAACGCCGTATAATATCCAGAGACAAACAATTATTAACTGAGCAACTGTTTATGACCGAGTTCGAATACAACCAGTGTGTTAATCAATATGCCGATAACGTATATCGGTTTATTGTTAAAAACCTCAGGCATGAGGAAGACGCAAGGGATATTGTGCAGTCGGCTTTTGAAAAAATGTGGCGCAACAGGGAATCGGTTGAAACAGCAAAATCAAAATCGTTTTTATTTACCGTTGCTTACAATCAGATGATCGATCACATACGTAAGTCGAAGAGGATTTCTTTAAAAGATACATTCCATGAAGATGGAAGAACACAGCATCAGGCGAACAGCAATATGAAGAAAACACTGATGGAGGCTTTGAACCGGTTGAATGAAACACAGAAAAGTTTGGTGATGCTGAAAGATTATGAGGGATATAGCTACGAAGAAATTGGAGAGATCATGGATCTTACAGAAAGTCAGGTAAAAGTGTATCTGCATCGTGCAAGGCTTTCGCTGAGAAATTATCTGGTGAGCCCGGAGAATGTATTATAAAAAAAAGATTCGACAAATTTCGAAATATGAACATCAACCAATCAAATTACGAAAATTATTTTCTGCTTTATGTCGACGGGGAACTGTCTGCATCAGAAATGCAAGCGGTAGAATGTTTTGCAGCAGAGAATATTGATCTGGCTGATGAGTTGGAAATGCTTTTGCAAACCAAACTTAATGACGACAAGATTATTCATTTCGAAAACAAATCAACACTATACAGAACTGAGTCAGATTCAATCAACACCATTAACTATGAAGAACAGTTTTTGTTGTTAATTGATAACGAACTAAACGAAACAGAGAAAAACAAAACGCTGGAATTTGTTTTGCAAAATCCGAATTATAGTGCAGATCTGGAATTGTTAAAACAAACAAAACTTCCTATCGAAACCCTCAGCTTCCCCAATAAGGAGCTGTTATTCCGAAAAGAAAAAACAGACAAGCCATTTGTATTTATGCAATGGCGGCAAATGGCGGCAGCAGCGGCATTGATAGGCTTGATAGTAATTTCGGGGGTATTGATTTTCAAAAAAAATGAGGGTGCCGATCTTGCAAAAGACAATCATAAATTCGCTGCACCGGTTTCTACTGATAAAATTTTACAAGAGCAATCAAACAAAAATAATGGGGTTACGATTCGGGATAACACTGCTTCAAACAATCAAGTGATACCTGCAAACGAAATAGTTTCAGATAAATTAATTGCATCTGTCGATAAAAATTCCGAAGCAAATAATCAATCTGCAATTGTTCAACCCGAAACAAAAGAAATCATCCGATCCAGTGCCGAACCCATTGCTATCAATACAGAGAATACAATTAGTCAGCATCATACCATCATACCTGATCAATCATCCGAGGCCTATCACAATATCATTACTGCATCTAATAATCGCGTAGATGAAACCACCGTCAACAACAACAATATACATCCCGCGGTATACAAAGAATTAGATACAGAAGATGAAAGGAAAAGTCTCTATGTAGGATCTGTAGAACTCAATCGCGATAAGCTTCGCGGCTTCTTTAGAAAGGCTTCCAGCATTTTCAAAAGCAGGAGCAAGTCTGAAGATGACAAATCAGAATATGCCAATAATCCTTCATTAAAATAATAGAAAACCAAAGAATATGAAACGCTTAGTATGTTTATTAATAGCCGCCTTGGTTACCGGATCAGTTTTTGCTCAAAAAGACAGCACAGCCTATAATACCGATACCATCAGAGTAGGAAATTTTGTGATCATCAAAAAAAATAAAGGTGGAGTGGAAACGCAAACCAGTCCATGGCGCGACTGGGACAAAACTGTTGATGTAAAAATCGAGCGCCGCCCTCGTCGTCAATCAAATATCAGCACCAACTGGTGGATCATGGACCTCGGTTTTGCAAATTATCGCGATCAAACCGATTATGGCTATGCTCAGGCTGGCAGTTATTTAAAAACTTTCCGTGCACAAGACGGCCCGGTAAATCAGAGCAGCTATCAATTAAAAACGTCTAAATCAAGTAATGTAAACATCTGGCTATTCATGCAAAAACTAAATGTATATAAGCACGTTGTGAATTTAAAATACGGTCTTGGATATGAAATGTACAATTTCAGATACGACAGCAGGTTGAGCTACCGGAAAGATGCATCGGCTTATGTGTACAACGACAGTTTATCGTTCTCAAAAAATAAATTATACGTCAGCTATATCACTGTTCCGTTTATGATCAATTTCAACACTACACCCGACCGTAGAAATGGATTTAATTTCAGTGTGGGTATGAGTGCCGGCTATTTAGTGGATAGCCGCAACAAGCAAATCAGCCCAGAAAGGGGCAAACAAAAGATAAATGGCGACTTCAACTTTGAACCATGGAGACTGGCAACCATTGCCGAAGTAGGCCTGGGTCCGGTGCGCTTATACGGTTCGTACAGTTTAAATCGCTTACAGAAAAACATTACACGGGTAGAGCAGTATCCCTATTCAATAGGTATTCGCTTTAGCAGGTGGTAGATCTGTTCACTTAATAATTTCTCATGTTTATACGCCCCTTTTCTAAGGGGTGTTTTTTTTTAAATAATACCAAAATATTGGTATTTAAGAAGTCGCTAACAATCTTTTCCTTTAGATTACGTTTAATATCAATAAAAAACACATGCAAAGGCTTTCCTTCATCATATTGCTCTTAGGCATATTGGCGATGAATGGCTCGTTCAGAACACCTTATCGCATTCCTAAAAACCGGGATAAAAATAGCTTTACGGTACTCATCAATAAGAGTAAATATACCCTTACACTGCTAGATGCTACTGGCGAATGGATTGCCAGTTATCCTGTGGTATTTGGCAGCAAGGATCTGGGCGATAAAATGATGCAGGGCGATCGAAAAACACCGGAAGGAACTTTTCATATTATCGGCAAAAGGAAACACGAAAAATGGAATCGGTTTATAGCGATTGATTATCCGAATGCAGAAAGCGTCGAAAAATTTAATCTTCGCAAAGCCGAAGGCATCATTCCGCCGAATGCAAAAATTGGCGGAGAGATTGGTATACACGGCGTTTGGCCACACGAAGATTATACTATTGATCAGTATCAAAACTGGACCGAAGGATGCATCAGCACCAAGAATGATTATATACAGGAATTATTCGAGATACTCCCCATTGGCACTACGGTGATCATCGAACACTAGTATTACTAACTCCAAAAAGCCCTTGCAGCGCTTATCTATTTAAACCCCTAAGTTTGATTTTTAAATTTTGGAAGCCCCAAAATAAGCATGTAATACTTCCGGCAATACAATTCCATCAACGGTCTGAAAGTTCTCAAGCAAACAAGCTACAATCCGCGGCAAGGCCAAAGAACTTCCATTCAATGAATGCGTGAATTGTGTTTTACCGTTTGCATCTTTGTACCTGCACTTCATACGGTTTGTTTGATAGTTCTCGAAATTAGAAACACTACTCACTTCCAGCCAACGTTCCTGCGCAGCGCTAAACACTTCAAAATCGTAAGTGATTGCTGAAGTAAAACCCATATCACCACCACATAAGCGCAGTATGCGATAAGGAAGTTGCAGGGATTGTAATAATTTTTCTACATGCAAAACCATTTCGTCCAATACCTGATAACTTGTTTCGGGATTTACGATCTGAATGATCTCAACTTTATCGAATTGATGAACACGGTTCAAACCACGCACTTCTTTACCAAAGCTGCCTGCTTCTCTTCTGAAGCATGGTGTATAAGCAGTCATTTTTACAGGCAGGTCACTCTCTTTTAAAATGGTATCGCGATAAATATTCGTAACCGGAACTTCTGCCGTTGGAATCAAGTAAAAATTATCGGCAGTAGCGTGATACATCTGCCCCTCTTTATCGGGCAGTTGGCCGGTAGCAAAAGCACTAGCTTCGTTTACCATAAATGGGGGAATATATTCGGTATAACCTGCAGCAGTATTATAATCCAGAAAATACGAAATCAGAGCCCTTTGTAATTTGGCACCCTTGCCCTTATACAATGGAAATCCGCTACCAGTTATCTTTGCTCCTGTTTCAAAATCTACCAAATCGTAGGTTTTTATCAAATCCCAGTGCGGAACAGCGCCGGCATGAAGATTCGGTTTTTGTCCGCCTTCACGTACTATTACATTCTCTTCGGGTGTTTTGCCTTCGGGTACCTGCTCTGAGGGGAGGTTGGGCAATAGCACCAGATTAGCCAGCAACAATTCTTCTACTTTTACCATCTGGTCTTTTAAGGGTTCGAGTGCTGCTTTCCATTCTGCCACGCTTGCTTTAGTTGCTTCTGCAGCTTCTTTATTGCCCTGAGCCATTAGCTTACCGATTTCTTTGGAAGCCGCATTTACTTTGGCTTGAGTTTGGTCGAACTCGTTCTGCAGCCGCTTTCTATCGTCATCCAGCGATACGATCAGGTCTACCAGCTCAATTTGTTTAAACTGTTTAACAGCCAGTCTTTTCTTCACTTCTGCCGTATTATTCCGCAGCACCTGCACTTGTAACATAGAATCAATTTTTGCAAATATAACTTTTGCAGGCTGATGATAGCAACCTTGAACCTTTTACCTTTGCAGATATGTATATTCAAGATGATTTGCAGCAGCGTTGGTGGAATTTAGAGGCGAAACTGGTGGAGCGCTTTGGCAAAAAGCCCGATTTGGAAGCTGTATTATTTCTGATAGGGATGCAGGAAACAGGATTTGTGGTGGAAAAAATAAGTAAGGAGCAGAAGCAAGACCTGATGCACATTGCTGTGTGTACCGTACTAGGGCAAAGTGGCTATTACAGCAAAGAGGGTAATGATGAAGATGGATGGCCACATTTTAAACAGTTGAAAGAATTGCCTGTTTTAGACCTTCGCGAACAAGAAAATTTTATCAAAGACCATACGCTCCTGTATTTTGAGCAACTGGGATTTTAAATTTATCGGTTCTAACAATATTTGCGATTTTCAAACGATTTTTATCCAATATTTGCAACTATAAAAACAAAAACATGAATTTTCCTGCAGCATTAAAGTACACGAAAGATCACGAGTGGATCCTATTAGAAGGTAATACAGCCACCATTGGCATTACCGATTTTGCACAGCATGAGTTAGGCGATATCGTTTATGTAGATATCAATACCGTAGGTAAAACGCTGGGAGCAGAAGAGATTTTTGGAACAGTAGAAGCTGTTAAAACGGTAAGTGACCTGTTTTTACCCATTGCAGGTAAGGTGTTATCGATTAACCCGCTTTTGGAAAAACAACCCGAACTGGTAAATAGCGACCCCTATGGCGATGGCTGGATGATTAAATTGGAAGTATCAAATGCTTCAGATGCAGATGCTTTAATGAATAGCGAAGCATATAGTGCACTAGTAGGATAATTATAAATTAATAAGTCTGACTTTATTCAATAGTTAACTGCATACTCAAAGTTTTATCTTTGCGTATGCAGTTATTTCGAAAATACCCCTTTGCTCCTGCGATCTTTTTTTTGATTGCCACCATTATACTTCTTACTATTCCGGGTTCAAGCTTACCCAAATCAGGATTGTTTGGAATAGCCTATTTAGATAAATGCGTACATGTTGGCATTTTTACCTTGCTCTGCATTTTATTTGCCCTGCCTTTTAAAAGAATGGCTATCAGCGTTGCCCAAAAAAGAAATTGGTTTCTTACTATTACCATTTCTGGAATCTGCTTTGGAATTGCAATGGAATTTGTTCAAAAGTATTGGGCCATCAACAGAAGTTTCGAGTTGGGCGATATCGTTGCAGACAGTGTAGGATGCATATTGGCATTCATCTTCAGTATTACAGTACTTGCTCCAAAAGAAACAATTTAATTCTGTTGTTCTATTTATCGAAATTAACTGGTTAATATTTACTTAACAAGTAGAGCTAGATGGGGTTAATATCTTCGCATGAAATACTTCTTTTGGATGCACTAACCCCAGACTTCAGTCTGGGGGGGGTGAATGAAGAAGAAAGCTTAGGGGTTTTAACCCCAACGCTCCACACACTCAATTCTGACTCCACTATCACTTAGAAGTTATCACAGCATATGGGCTGAAGCCCAGTGTTTTCGCGAGTTACGTAGAACCCACAGCTTAAAAGCTGGGGTTAATGTCTCTGTATGAAATATTTCTTTTGGATGGACTAACTCTTGCATTAATCTTTATGCTCCCTTTCTTGTGGAGGTCTTAAAAAAAGATTGGCCTCTGTGGAAACAGAGGCCGCAACCAAAACTAACTGCTTATGAGAAAATCGTTTATTATCGTTTGATATAATTACTTATGCAAATTGGATGCCAAAACCTTAAGTCAATTTGTTAATAGTTTCCAAATCATCTGAACCCTATTTCCTCTTTGCTTACACAAAGCTCTGAAAGAAAGACTGAAAAAAATGTGAAGGGAATAAGAATAATTTGTTAAGACTATGGACAAGGCACAGCATGAGATGCTGAATTGTTCAACAAGGGACTAATCATCGGGATATTCAGGTTTAAACCCCTTAAAATAAGCAATACTGCCATTGTGGCCACAAAGAAGGGAATTGCTCTTTTCATGCGATTGCGAACAGACAAGCTGATTACCGAACCAAAATAAGTTAACAGAAACATGGCCGGAAAAGTGCCCAAACCAAAGGCCGTCATAAAACCGATTCCTCCGCTAATATCGCCCGATGCCATCGCGCCTGTGATGGCCAAATAAACCATTCCGCAGGGGAGTAATCCATTTGCCATACCCAAGATAAACATTCCGTACAATTGTTTTTTTTGAATGTATATGCTGATAATATTTTGCAATTGCGATTGAAACTGATCGATCAATTTTATTCGAAAAAATTTTTTCTGCAGAACGGATTGTAAAAGAATGAGCAGAATGATGCAACCCAATAAAATAGAAAAGTATTGTTGCAATCCGGCGAGGAAAAATTGGCGACCTACAAATCCAAAAAATAATCCCAGTGAAGCATACATAAATATTCTGCCCAGATGATATAACAGAATACCAATTAGTTTTTGATGTGCCGGCAAATAATAAACAGGTAGTGCAAACACAATGGGGCCGCACATTCCCACGCAATGAAAACTACTAACAATGCCCAATACAAAACCGGATATAAGTAGTTGCCAAACCATTTATTTGATGATCAGTTTGTCTTCAAAATAATAAGGATCGTTTGCCAGTTGCCAAGTGAGCTTTATTTTGTAAGCACCTTTTTGGATATATTTTTTTAATACGGCCTGACTGCCTGTGGAATCAACTTCGAGTGAAGTGTGAAAATCTTTTCTTTCATCGGTAATGCAATAAAAGAAAATATCACCCACAACTTTATAGCCTTTCTGTTCTTTCGGTAAATGAATCAGAATAGCATCTGCATTTTGTTCCACCTGTACATTGCTTAATTTGGCCGCGTTATTGAGTCGGTCAATCTTGTCCTGATACCGCAACTCTTCTTTGTAATAATCTTTGCTAACCAGATCGTATCGGGTATTAACTGCCTTATAAACCATGAAGATGATGAATAAACCAAAAGCAACATAAACTACCAGTATTTTATTTCCCCAACTCATTGTTTTAAATTTTAAAGCTTTAGAATGATTATTCACTCACTGGACCCAGAAAATTGGTAGTTGTGCTACTCACCAATTTATCCCCTTCAAACAATTGTAATTTCAATACCGTTTTACGACTGTGAATCATTTGCTTTGGTAATACTACAAAAAAGCTTCCTGATCCCTGTCCTTCTTTTTCAACAAATACAAATGGTTTACCTATTACTTCAATCTTTCCCTTATCATCTGCCAGTTTAATACTAACTCGTATCGGGTAAACCGTTTTATTAATCAGCTTAATATTGTAGAGGTTCGAAATGCTGTCGGATCCTCTTTCCTGAAACAAGATACCCGGTGTTCTCATAATGGTGGCATCGATATCTT
This sequence comes from Chitinophagaceae bacterium, assembly GCA_019752295.1. Lineage (GTDB taxonomy): Bacteria > Bacteroidota > Bacteroidia > Chitinophagales > Chitinophagaceae > Sediminibacterium. The sequence goes on from JAIEMK010000048.1 coordinate 54,490, forward strand.
TTCTGGTAATTAAAATTACAGAAAGTGCGGTTAATACCAATAGGCATAAGCCCGTGTAGAGTTTCATCCTAGTGGTATAATGCAGGTGCTCTCCACTTGAGATAGAGTTTTCGGAAGCATACCTAATCAAACCCTTTGGTTTGCCTATTTTGATCATAACATCTGCGCATGCATCAATACAGGCAGTACATCCCACACATTCCATTTGTACACCATCACGTATATCAATTCCCGTGGGGCAAACCCTAACACACTGATGGCAGTCGATACAATCGCCCAATACCGCATCCTGTTCTTTTTTTGCGTTTCCCCTTGGCTCACCACGTTTGTAATCGTACGCTACAATCATGCTGTTCTTATCGAGTAAAACGCTTTGCAATCTACCATAAGGGCAAACCACCGTGCAAGCCTGTTCTCTGAAAAATGCATATACCGCATAAAACACGGCGCTAAAAATAAGGATGGCAGAAAAGCCTCCAACATGTTCTGCAATTGGTTCCACCATTATTTTTTCCAGCTCTTTTATTCCAATAATATAAGCCAGAAAAGTATTGGCAATAATAAAAGCCAGCAAATAAAAAACAAAATGTTTCAGAGAAATTTTAAAAATCTTTCCTGAAGTCCATGGAGCACTCTTTAAAGCTTTCTGTTTTCCGGCATTGCCCAAAATCAGGTACTCTAATTTCCGGAACATCATTTCCATAAAATTGGTTTGCGGACAGGCCCATCCGCAAAACAATCTTCCAAAAGCCGCAGTAAACAGAATAATGAAGAACACAAAAGTGATCATCGTTAATCCGAATATAAAAAAATCCTGCGGCCAAAATACTTTCCCAAATATAATAAACTTCGCATCCGGTATATTGAACAGAAACAATGGCCTATTGTTGATCTGTACGAATGGAAGCCCGAAAAAAACTACAAAGTAAATCCAGCTCAGAATGCTTCTGATTCTGTAAAATTTTCCTTTTGGTTGGTAAGCGAAAATCCAATTTCTATTTCCGCTCTCGTCTACTGTTGCTATCCTGTCTCTAAATGTTTCCGTTATAGGTTCATTGCTGTGCTGTATCTCACTCATTCTTTTTATTTAATGGCAACAACTTTCTTTTCAACCGTTGCTTTCGTTGAATCCTTTACAGCTTTTGTTGAATCACTCGCAGCGCCTCCAGCTTTTTCTTCCCAAATAGTTCCTTGCGGATCTTTTGGTTTTGCAGGTTTGGTACCTCCCAGCGATTTCACATAACTGGCTATTTGAGCAAGTTGAACAGGCGAATAATCATCTTTCCAACTCTTCATACCTTTTTCTGGCCAACCATATTTAAGGGTCTTGAATATGTCTTTAATACCACCACCATGTATCCAATACTTATCGGTGAGGTTTGGACCAACAGAGCCTCCACCGTCTGGCAAATGGCAAGCAGCGCAAATAGTTGAAAACACTTTCTTACCGGCATCCAAATCTGCAGCACCACTTAAATAAGTTACTGTATTTTCATCTACTTTGTTTGCAGATTTTTTTAGGTATTCTTCTTTATCGGCTGCAGCTTGTTCCAGAGATATGGCAAGTTCTTCCTTACTCAAGGGAGCAGATTTTGCTACGTGATAACGATACAAATAAATTCCTGCAAAAATGATGGTCAAATAAAATCCATACAACCACCATGGCGGAAGACGGTTATCCAGTTCTCTGATACCGTCGTAATTGTGTCCAAGGTCGATGGTAGATTCTTCATGTATTGGGCGGAAGCTATTGAAATTATCCCACCACTGAAAAAATGAAGAGGGCTTTGCTATTGCTTCAGGAGCTTCAGTTGCAGAAACAACTGCAGCTTCTTTTGCCAACAATTTTTTAAGATTATAAAGTAATACCAATAAGATCAGCAATTCCAAACCGATGATCGATATCATTGCATAGAATGAGCTCATGCTCAACCCTGCAATACTATCAGCGCCAGCGGCAGCATCTGCTGCAGTTGTTGCGGCTGCAGGAACTTCTGCTGCAAACAGTGCAGTACTGGTAAAACAAAGTAATAACACAGCCACCGTTTTGGCGGCATTTGATTTTTTACGTTCGTCTTTAAAACGTTGAAGATACACTTGGGCGGCCCCAAGTATTACATTGGCCAAAAGACCAATGGCTAATAATAATCCCACTATTATTACTAGCAGTACTTGTGCCAAAGGATTGGATAACTCCGAAGCTTTGGGAGGGCCGGCCGCAAATGCATCATTTGAACTAAAACCGATAGAAATCACAACTACCAGTGTTTTAACCCAATAAGATATGGAAGAATATTTTTTAAACATATCGTTTGATTTAAGATTTGTGCTTAATTGTCGAGGGGTAAATGATTGATTTTATCGAGCGCTCTTTTATCAGCAGTCATTACCCAAATTGTCATCACAACAAAAAAAGTAAAGAAGATAGTAAGAGAGCTTAAACCGAAAATATCTACGCCCGTAATTTTTTCTAAATAATTAATAAATTTCATAAACCCTTTATTGTTATTGAAAATGGCGATCGGATTTAATTGATCCGATCGCTATTTATATTTAGTTAACCGCTGCTGCTGTTGTTGGCTTTGGTGCAGACTTGATATCAGTACCCACACGTTGCAGGTATGCGATCAGTGCTACAATTTCGGCATTGGCAGGGGTGATTAATTTTTCGATTTTAAGATTGATGCGTATCAGATTTGCCTGTTGCATCAAATCGGCATTCGCTACTTTATCGTAACCTGCAGGATACGGAACACCAAGTGTTTGCATGGCTCTGATCTTCGCAGGTGTAATGGCAGTATCAATCTTATTGTCGAATAACCAAGTGTATGATGGCATGATTGAACCGGGGCTCATACTCTGTGGTTCCAGCATATGGTTAAAATGCCAGCTATCCGGATATTTACCACCAATACGTGCCAGATCCGGTCCGGTTCTTTTACTTCCCCACTGGAATGGATGGTCATACACAAACTCACCGGCTTTACTATATTCTCCATAACGTGCTACTTCATCACGGAAAGGACGAACCATTTGTGAGTGACACAAATAACATCCTTCACGGATATAAATATCTCTTCCCTGTAATTCAAGCGGAGTATATGGTTTAACAGAAGCAATGGTTGGTATATTACTCTTGATAAGGAATGTAGGAACCATTTCCAGCGCACCACCAATTGCTACCAGTATTAAACTAAATAACAACATCTGAATAGGTCTGGCTTCGATCCATCTGTGCCAGTATTGCTTTCCGTGCGTTTCTGCTTTGGTTAGTGCAGGCGCTTCTGCAGCTTCATCTGCAATCAGGCTTCCTGATTTTACTGTTTTAACCAGGTTATATACCATGATGAAAACACCACTCAGATAAATCAAACCACCCACACTTCTTGTTACATACATTGGTATGATATGGGTTACAGTTTCAAGGAACTGGAATTTCAAAGTACCTTCTTCTGTAAATTGTTTCCACATCAAAGCCTGTGTAAATCCTGCCCAATACATTGGAATTGCATAAAGGATAATACCGATGGTGCCAATCCAGAAGTGTGTTGTAGCAAGCTTCTTAGAGTATAAAGGAGTATTAAATATTTTTGGGATGATCCAGTAAAGAATACCGAAGGTTAAGAAACCATTCCATCCCAAAGCACCAATGTGTACGTGTGCAATGGTCCAGTCGGTGAAGTGTGTAATTGCATTCACACTCTTCAAACTTAACATGGGTCCTTCGAAAGTTGACATACCGTAGCAGGTAATAGCAACCACCATGAATTTTAAAATAGGATCTTCTCTTACTTTATCCCATGCGCCACGTAAAGTAAACAAGCCGTTTAACATACCACCCCATGATGGAGCAATCAGCATAATACTAAATACAGTACCTAAGCTTTGTGCCCAATCTGGTAAAGCAGTATATAATAAGTGGTGCGGGCCGGCCCAGATATACAAGAATATCAAAGCCCAAAAGTGAATGATTGATAAACGATAACTATAAACAGGTCTGTTAGCAGCCTTAGGTAAAAAATAATACATAATACCTAAGTAAGGCGTAGTTAGGAAAAATGCCACCGCATTATGTCCATACCACCATTGTACTAACGCATCCTGTACACCAGCATAAAAGCTGTAACTCTTGAGCCAGCTAAATGGCAATTCAAAAGAGTTCACAACGTGTAGCATGGTAACAGTAATCCATGTTGCGATAAAGAACCAGATAGCAACATACAAATGACTTTCTCTGCGTTTAATGATGGTACCAAACATATTAATACCAAAAACTATCCAGATCAGTGCAATCAGAATATCGATTGGCCATTCGAGTTCGGCATATTCCTTACCCGATGTGTAGCCCGATAATAATGTAACTGCAGCGAGAACGATAATCAACTGCCATCCCCAGAAATGGATCTTACTTAGAGCGTCGCTGAACATGCGCGCTTTACATAAGCGCTGCAATGAATAGTAAACACCCATAAACATTCCATTTCCAACAAAGGCAAAAATTACCGCGTTGGTGTGTACTGGTCTTACCCTTCCAAATGTGGTAAAGGGTAATCCGAAATTGGCTGCAGGCAGATATATCTGCACCGCAATCAATAGACCGGCAAGCATGCCCACAACGCCCCATAGTACGGTGGCGAAGGCAAATTGCTTGACAATCCGGTTGTCATAATAGAACTTTTCTACTTGCATGTGGATCAGTTTGGTTTTGATTGGTATTAGCGATGATTAAAAGATTTAAATGGGATTGGCTTTGGGTTCTTCGGTTGTATCCTTAGGAGGAACCGAGTCTAATAACATGCGCAATGGCGGACTCAACTCGTCGTTATATTGTCCGGTACGAACGCTCCAAAGAAAGGCAAACAGGAATAACGCTGCTACGCTAATGCTCGCCAATAGTAGAATAATAATGACACTCATAGTGGGTGGTGTAATATTGGTAAAAGTAAATGTGCATTTATGACCATTCCATGACAATGCTCAATCGGTAGAATGATTTTTATCATATATTAACAAAATATTTTATTATTTAACCTATTGAATATGGCTACTTTAAGCGCATTTTCCAACTCAACAAATTGCTTGCACCAAAACTAATTAACAGGATGCTGAGGCTGCTGGCAGGCATTAAAATAGCTGCCACCATTGGCGACAGGTTGCCACTTACAGCAAAAGACTCTCCCACAATATTGTACAAAATCGAAACGATAAATGCCGTCCAAACCAACACTTTATTTGCCTTGCACAATTGTATGAACTGCTGTAAACGGGGTAGCATAGAAGCTTCTAATATCACATCGCTGGCAGGTGTAAATGTGGCGCTGTTTTCGGTAATGGCAATTCCCACATCGGCCTGCTTCAGTGCACCGGCATCATTTAGCCCGTCTCCCACCATCATTACTTTTTTACCCAACGATTGAATATGTTTAATGGCTTCGAGTTTGTCTTCTGGCTTCTGATGAAATAATATCGGTGTATCAGTTCCTAATAATTTTTCTAAGTATTGTTTTTCACCGGCGTTATCACCACTCAAAATTGATAAGGGGTAACCCAATTTTCTAAGTCGCTTAAGCAATGCCGGCACTTGCTCACGATAATGATTTCTGAAACTAAAATTGCCAACTATTTTGTTGTTGATGGAAATAAAAACAGCCGAATTTAATCCGGCGCTTTGCGGAGTCGCCTCCACAAAATGCGCCGACCCCATTTTTATTTGGGCACCATCTACCATGGCTTCAATTCCATGTCCGGGTAACTCTTTAAACCCTGTGATTATATGATCTAATTGCTGACCCATTCCTGTCCATCCGGCAATGGCTTTACTCATTGGATGGGTTGACTGAGATGCCAGTGCAGCAATTTGTTTTTTATTTATTTCACTCAACAAGTCACCTTCATAATCTATATCCTGATATCTACCGGTTGTAAGTGTTCCGGTTTTATCGAACACGATATAATCGATATTAGCGATATCCTCAATGGTTTGTGCATTTCTTAAATAAAACTGGTTTCTACCTAATCTGCGAAGAATATTTCCATTCGTAAAAGTATTACTCAATAATAACGAACAAGGGCATGCAACTATTAAAACAGCAGTTACCACTTGCCCAATGCGGGAGGGATCAGTGATCCACCAGTAACAAGCTGCAGATGCTGCAATGGTAAAAAGAATCCAGGTAAAATAACGACTAAGCAAATGCACAAACGATCTTTCATTATCGTTACGATCGTTCTGTAATTCCGATCTGTTCCAGAGTTTGGTTAAATAACTTTGCGACACTTCTTTGATTACGAGCAATTCAATATTTCCGCCAATCTGTTTTCCTCCTGCATATACAATTTCACCCATTTCTTTTTCAACAGGTATCGATTCTCCGGTAACAAAACTATAATCAATCAACGCCTTACCGCGGGTTAGTATTCCATCTGCAGGAATCAGTTCCTGATGATGAATCAAGAGTGTATCATCCAAAATGATATCGGGCAATGATACGGAAGAAGCTTCCTGATTTTTTATTCTGGTAACTGCAATCGGAAAATAAGCAGTATAATCTCTTTCAAAACTTAACTGCTGATAGGTCTTATCCTGCAATACTCTTCCTATCAACATAAAAAAAACAATTCCCGACATCGAATCAAAATACCCTGCTCCTGTACCACTAAATACTTCGTACAAGCTACGAGTAAATGCTACTACTACAGCCAATACAATGGGGGCATCAATATTTAAAAAACCATGTTTCAAACTCTTCCACGCACTGATATAAAATTCAGAAGAGCTATAAAAGAATACCGGCAGACTTAATAAAATGTTCATGTAACGGAAGGTACCCTGCAGGTAAGATTCTTGCGCATCAATACCGAGGTACTCCGGAAAACTGAACAGCATAATATTCGCAAAACAAAATCCAGCAACACCTAGCTTGTAAATTTTCGACATGTTGAGGCTGGGGCGTTGATGTTTCAGGTCCTTAAAACTAATATAAGGTTCATAACCAATAGAAGCCAATAATTCAGCCACCTGCCGCATCGAAATAGAGCGGTGATCAAATATAATATCCGCTTCTTTTCTTTCAAAATTCACCTTCGATCCTATTATGTTTTCATTGAGTCGATGTAAATTCTCTAAAAGCCACAAGCAGCTACTACAGTGCATTTGAGGCAGATAAAAATTAATATGCGTTTCTGTTTCGTTGGTAAAACTAAGTAGCGCTTTCTGAATTTTTTGATCGTCCAGAAATGCAAACTTATCTGCTCTTATTTTTACGCGCTGATTGGTACCGGGATTGCTGGTGATATTGTAATAATCGCACATCCCGGTTTTATTCAATATTTCAAAAACCATTTTACAGCCATCACAACAAAATTGTTTATCGTGGGCATGAATGGTTGTTTCAATACAATCTTCTCCGCAGTGGTAGCATTGAACCGCTGATGATTGTGAAACAGTTAATTGTGGCATGGATTGAATTTACAAAAAAATACTAAAATCTGATATGATGAAATAATGATCTGGAAAATTTAATGCTTTACTTTCGAAGCAATCTTGGGATATAACAAAGATCCTTCAATGTGAATCCAATGATACACTTTGCACTCTAACTGAAACATTTCATTCACGCATTCTTTCCACTCTTTGTGCCAGCCGGGCTGGATATTATAATCCTGCAGCAGATGCCGGAGTTTTTGTAAGAGGTTGGTGATTACCTGCTGACGCTGATGAATAGATTCTAAAGCAGCAGGTGGCAATTGATGCGTATGGTGTTCAGGATTTGCAACATCCTTACCCGACTTTCCTTTTTCGTGTTTCTTGATAGAAGGGAAAATAATTCCAGACTCTTTTAAGAAAAAGTGTTTTATCTCATCATTCAATTTCATAAAAATTAAATGAATCAATTCAGACAACGGAATTGAAATATCTTTTCCGTATTGATTTGATAATAGAAACCCTTCAATTTTACGGCATGACTCACTAATCGACGGATGGTACTCCCGCTGTATGAGAGAACAAAGTCCTTCGGGGGTTAGTAATTCATTCGAAACCGTTTCATTTTTATTTAACAACATCTCCCTCTATTTACCTGCAAGATATTGACGTAATAAGGGTTCGCAAATGACACTACTCAATATAGCGCATGATTTTTATCATGTTTTTAGAGGAAAAACAACAAAATTTAATCAACATTTAATCCTGAAGATTTGCTGTTTTAATTAATTCTTTTTGGCGGAGGATTTTAATTTTTTTGCCATCTAATTCTACCATCCCATCTTTCTTAAATTCAGAAAGCAAACGTATAGTAGATTCGGTCGCTGTTCCAACAAGGTTTGCGATTTCTTCGCGCGATAAACGAACGCTCAAAGTAATTCCATCGGCTTCGTAGCCATATGTTTCTTTGATAAATAATAAGGTTTCTGCCAATCTTTCGCGGATAGGTTTTTGTGCCAGATGCGTTAATTTAACTTCTGCTTTATGCAATTCGTCGCTCAACAATTTCATCATTTCAAAAGCAAGACCGGTATCACTTTTCAGTACACTAATAAATAATTCTTTCGGAATAAAACATACCTGAGTATCTTCTAAAGCAATCGCGCTGGCACTATATCTTTCCCCACTCAATAATGCACGATAACCTAATACATCGCCACCACGCAACAGTCTAATAATTTGTTCTTTTCCATCATCGCCTAAATGAGACAGCTTAACCTTTCCATCGTTGATACAATAAACACCAAAAGGATAAGAACCTTCGTTAAAAAGTGTTTGCCCTTTTTTGTAAACATTACAAATCTTTTGTTCGTTGATATCAGCTATGAATTCCTGTTTTGCTTTACAAAATACAGAGGTAAAGCGTTGAGCACAAGATTGACATGTAGTAGCATCATGAAAGTGGGTCATGAATAATATTTATATTATTAAACCAAAGCAAACGAAGTTCGTCATTTACGTGAATAAACAAGTAACTGTTTATAAATAAGCCCTAAATACTAAACAAATAAGGGTCATCAAAATTAACTAAAAAATGATGCCCCAGTGAAAATATCAAAAAAACGGTTTTCCCCATTTTTAGTACCCATTTCTATACAGCACCCCTTATTTTTACAGAATATATGGCCTATTTCAACTGGAACGACAGTATCAATCTTATCGGCAAGTGCAGTTTTACACGTTTGTGGAACGCTGCAAAACTGTTTAGTAGCTACCAAATTACCCGGCTAACGGGCAAACCCATTCAATGGGGCTACCCCATTTCGTTATCTTTTGAGCCCACCACTTCCTGTAACCTGCGTTGCCCCGAATGTCCCAGCGGCCTCCGTGCATTTACCAGACCAACCGGCATGTTGGAAAAGAATTTTTTCAAAGATACCATCAACGAAATTCACAAAGAATTGCTCTACCTAATTTTCTATTTTCAAGGAGAGCCTTATCTGAATCCGGGGTTTTTAGAGATGGTAAAGTATGCGCACGATAAAAACATTTATACCGCAACATCTACAAATGCGCATTATTTAACCGATTCAAAAGCTAAAGAAACGGTTGAAAGCGGATTAGATCGTTTGATTATTTCTATCGATGGTACAACACAAGAGGTTTATGAACAGTATCGCATTGGAGGCAATCTCGAAAAAGTTTTGGAAGGTGCCCGAAACATTGTAAAGTGGAAGAAAGCTTTAAACAGTAAAACCCCCTTTGTTTTTTTTCAGTTTCTGGTTGTAAAACCCAATGAACACCAGATTGATACCATCAAAAAAATCGGAGCAGAAATCGGCGTTGATCAGGTTCGGTTTAAAACGGCACAAGTATATGACTTCGAAAACGACCCTAATCATTTGGTACCTAGCATCAATAAGTACAGTCGCTATAAAATCGGCGCCGATGGTAAGCGGCGTGTAAAAGCGGCCTGAGTAATCACTGTTGGAAGCTATGGCATGCTAATGTGATTACTTGGGACGGGCTGGTAGTGCCTTGTTGTTTTGATAAAGACGCTACACACCAGTTAGGGCACCTGCAAACAGCAAGCTTTAAAGAAATCTGGAAAAACAATAACTACAAACGGTTTAGACAAGCCCTTTCGCAAAGCAGAAAGAACATCGATATCTGCTCCAATTGTAGCGAAGGATTGAGTGTTTGGAAAGAATAAAGGTTTTTAAAAATATAAAATCGACTGATAAACAGCCTATTTAGATCATGAAATGAGCATAACAAAAATTTGACACCAACTGAAATGTTTGTTAGCGAATTACATGTAGCCAAAATCAATAATAAACACATGAAATATATTTTTTAAGGTTTTTTTAAAGTTTCCCCTTTAATTTTGCACTTGCAACAACCGGTTAACAAAGAGCCGGCGTTTCTAAGAATGGGAATAGACAAAGACATTAATCAGTATCAATTCAGAAACAACCTGCAGAGGGCTTCCGTAAATCTTATCTTTACCAGCAATTGGCTAAACGAGCGGATCAAGAACATTATTGATGAAGCCGATATTACCACACAACAATATAATATTCTACGCATACTTCGTGGCAACAAAAAACCCTTAAGTACCCTTCAGATTCGCGAAAGAATGCTGGATAAAATGAGCGATACCAGTCGTATCGTTGACCGCTTGGTAAAAAAAGGATTAGTAGCAAAAACAACTTGTGAAACCGACAAAAGACTAGTTGACATTTGTATTACCGAAGCGGGCTTGAACCTATTGGCTCAACTGGATAGCAGGAATCAGGATATAGACAATGTTTTAAATAATCTTGATGATGAGGAAGCAATCCAACTCAGTAAATTGCTCGACAAAATTCGCGAAAAGCAATAGCACAAATGTGTATTACCACTCTCCTTTTCTGATTTCTTCCACAATGCACTTATACGGCAATCATCGATTTATCTTTGAAGGATGAAGCTAATTAAGACTATCGGCCTAGTACTAACAGGCTTTCTATTATACTCCTCCGCTATTGCGCAAAATCCACGCAATTATGAATTCAGAGCGGTTTGGGTTGCCACTGTAGATAATATCGACTGGCCCAGCTCAAAGAATTTATCTGTTGAAGAACAAAAGGCAGAGTATATCAAATTGCTTGATATGCACCAGCAGAATGGAATGAATGCAGTAATTGTTCAGATCCGGCCGGCCGGCGATGCTTTCTACCCTTCTCAATACGAACCATGGAGCGAATTTTTAACAGGGAAACAGGGATTGGCCCCAACACCCCTCTATGATCCACTGGAATTCATGATCAAAGAAACGCATAACAGGGGAATGGAATTTCATGCTTGGCTGAATCCCTACCGAGCCGTTTTTAATATGCACAAATCTTCCATTGCCCCAACACATCCAACCAAATTACACCCCGAATGGTTTCTGGTTTACGGCGATAAAAAATATTTCAACCCTGCACTTCCCGAAGTGCGCGAGCACACTGCAAAAATTGTGAAGGATATTGTTTCACACTATGATATTGATGCCATTCATATGGACGACTATTTTTATCCTTATCGCATCAGCGGAAAAGAATTTCCAGATCAGCAATCTTATCTGCTTTATGGTAATGGCATGAATAAAGAGAACTGGAGAAGGAGCAATTGCGACAGTATTATCAAACTCCTCTACGAAACTATTCGTGCTGCAAATCCAAGAGTAAAATTTGGAATCAGTCCATTCGGTATTTGGCGCAATAAAAGTCAGGACCCTATGGGCAGTGAAACCAAAGGCGGACAAACTAATTACGACGATCTCTATGCCGACATTCTTTTATGGCTCGAGAAAGGCTGGATCGATTATGTGGTGCCACAATTATATTGGGAGCGTGGGCACAAACTAGCAGATTATAATACTTTATTGGAATGGTGGAATCAACACAGTTATGGCAAACAGCTATTTATAGGGCATGGTTTTTATAGGGCTGGTACAAATCCTGCATGGCGAAATCCAAACGAAATTCCAAAGCAAATTGAGGCAGTCAGAAATTATAAAACAACACAGGGTAGTGTATATTTTAATAGCAAAGTATTTGAAAAAAATCCTTTGGGATGGTGCGACAGTCTGCGTAATAATTATTACTACTATCCTGCTCTGGTGCCTCCCATGCAGTGGATCGACGATGCCATTCCTGATCAACCCATTCCAACCAAACTAGCAAACGGGTTAATAGAATTGGCATACAAAGGCAAAGAAAGAATCAAGGCTTTCGGCATATTTACTTTAGAGGAGGGCGCTCAGGTAAAATTTTCAAATGCACAATTAGTTCAGATAATTGTTACAGAAAAAACTGTTAATCTCGACCTTGCAAAAGTACCCGACACAGAAGGCAAACGCGTCTGCGTAGCAACAGTCGACAGGAATAATAATGTGAGCCAGTTGGTAGAATTAAAATAAATTCACAGCATGCAAACGATCTTATTAATAGATGATGAAGAAAAACTGAGAACGCTTTTAAGCCGCATTATTAGGCTGGAAGGTTATCAGGTATTGGAAGCATCGGATCTAAAATCGGGCAGTAAGGTATTAGAAAAAACGGCTGTAGATATTGTTTTATGCGATGTAAAATTACCCGACGGAAACGGTGTTGATTTTGTAAAAAATGTAAAATATAAATTTCCACTCATTGAAATAATCCTGCTCACAGCCTATGGCAATATAGCAGACGGGATACAGGCGATGAAGAATGGCGCTTTCGATTATATTACCAAAGGCGACGATAACGACAAAATAATTCCACTTCTAAACAAGGCTTTCGAAAAAGTACAGTTACAAAAACGCATTGCAACCTTAGAAGAAAGGGTAGAAAAAAAATACGGTTTTGAAAATATTCTTGGTAATGCACCATTGATTCTGGAAGCTATTAATATGGCAAAGAAAGTTGCCCCAACAGATGCTACTGTTTTGCTTTTAGGTGAAACCGGAACAGGGAAAGAAGTATTTGCCCAAGCGATTCACAATGGTAGCAAAAGACAGAAAAATGCTTTTATTGCGCTCAACTGCAGCGCTTTTAGTAAAGAGCTGCTTGAGAGCGAAATGTTTGGGCACAAAGCCGGAGCTTTTACCGGAGCAATTAAAGACAAAAAGGGATTGTTGGAAGAAGCTAATCACGGCACATTGTTTCTGGATGAAATTGGTGAAATGCCTTTAGAGTTGCAGGCAAAACTTTTACGCGTACTTGAGTCGGGTGAGTTTATAAAAGTTGGCGATACCAAAACAATCAAAGTAAATGTTCGCATCATTGCGGCTACAAATCGAAACTTACAAAAAGAAATTACTGAGGGCCTCTTCAGGGAAGACCTGTTTTATCGACTAAATGTTTTCAAAATTGAGTTGCCTGCTCTAAGAGACAGAAAAAAAGACATCATCATACTTGCAAAACATTTCTTAGACAGGTTTATTATAAAGGCAAATCTAAGAGTTGGTGGAATGGACAGAAAGTTCATTCAACGATTAGAACAATACGAATGGAAGGGTAATATCCGCGAATTAAAAAATATTATGGAGCGGGCAGTAATACTTGCTGAAAACAAAGAATTAAACATTACAGATTTGCCGGTTGAAATGCAGGATGAAAAGTTTGTAGGAACCACAAAAACTTTATCAGCATTTGATTTGGCAAGTGTAGAGAAATTGCATATTCAACGGGTACTCAACCATACAAAGGGAAATAAAACGGAAACCGCCAAACTATTAAATATTGGCCTGACTACCCTGTACCGAAAAATCGAAGAATATCAGCTTGATTAATGATACAAGCTATCCCCACCCCATTTTGAAAAAACCCTTCCATTTTGGTAGGGTTTTTTGTTGCTGCTAATCGATCACGGAAATTTAATTTCCTTCTAAAACTCAATAGCAGCAAAGGTTTTAAGGCACTTGAATTTTCAAAGATCTTTTGGGCACCTGCTTTGCCTACAGTATATAAATCATCAACTATGTTAACGCTTTTATTATTAGGTGCCGCCCTATTCGGATTTTTCCTCTTTTTTAAGTCCATCCAATTCTTTGAAAACATTTAAAAACAAGAAAATGCTTTTACTCTTCATTATTTCCATTCTCGTGTTTTGCTATATCTGCTATGTACTGGTAAAACCCGAAAAATTTTAAACCTCAATTGGAAAAACAGATTTTATGAATACAGAAATTATGGGCATCGCCCTTATGTTTATTGTTACACTGGTTCTTGCTATACCGCTTGGAAGATATATCGGAAAAGTATATAGCGGACATGCCACATGGCTCGATTTTATATTGAATCCTGTAGATAAAATGCTCTTCAAAATTTCGGGAGTTAAGCCCGAAAAAGAAATGAACTGGAAAGAACACCTGGTTGCACTTTTAACAATCAATCTGATTTGGTTTTTACTTTCTATGTTGATATTAATGACGCAGGGTTCTCTGCCCTTAAATCCGGATGGCAATCCGTCGATGACAGCAGATCTGGCTTTCAACACTTCAATTAGTTTTATCAGCAACACCAATTTGCAACACTATTCAGGCGAATCGGGGGTTTCTTATTTGGGCCAGTTGGTACTCATGTTATTTCAATTTATTAGTGCTGCAGCAGGTATGGCTATTTGTGCTGCGGTATTTGTTGCAATGAAAGAAAAAGTAACAGAAAAAATTGGAAATTTTTACAACTTCTTCATCAAATCATTAACAAGAATCTTATTACCCATCTCGCTAATAGTCGCCATTCTACTTTTATTTAGCGGCACTCCAATGACTTTTAAAGGAAAGGATCAATTTATTTCTGTACAAGGCGATACAGTAAACGTAAGTCGTGGGCCTGTAGCAGCAATGGTTGCAATTAAACAACTTGGAACCAATGGTGGTGGTTTCTTCGGAGCTAACTCTTCACACCCGCTTGAAAATCCCAATTATTTTACAAACATCATTGAAAACGTTTTGATTCTATTAATCCCTATTGCAATGATCTTCGCATTAGGCTACATGATCAATAAAAAGCGTTTTGCCTGGATGGTTTTTAGCGTGATGCTCATCGGCTTCTTATTGTTTTTAATCCCTTCTGTTTACTTCGAATTAAAAGGCAACAGTTCTATTGCAAATATGGGTATTACCCAATCGATGGGCAGCATGGAAGGGAAAGAAGTTCGTTTTGGTTCCGCGGCTTCTGCTTATTGGGGCATTACAACAACTGTTACTTCAAATGGATCAGTAAATGCCATGCACGATAGTTTTACTCCACTCACCGGAATGTTTGCCATGTTGGGTATGATGGTGAATGCTTTCTTTGGTGGTGTGGGTGTAGGTTTTTTAAACTTCTACATTTTTATCATTATCGCTGTTTTTATCAGCGGGCTGATGGTGGGAAGAACACCTGAATTTATGGGTAAAAAAATCGAAGCAAAAGAAATGAAAATTGCCGCGATTATTGCTTTGTTACATCCATTTTTAATATTAGTTGGCACAGCTTTGGCGAGTCATCTTTTTTCACATAACCCTACCGCATATGCAAGCTGGTTAAACAACCCGGGCAATCACGGTTTTAGCGAAATGTTATACGAATACACTTCATCGTCCGCAAATAACGGTAGTGGCTTTGAAGGTTTGGGCGACAATACAGCATGGTGGAATATCAGTTGCGGCATTGTGATGTTGTTAGCAAGATTCCTTCCCATCATCGGACCGGTAGCCATTGCAGGAATTCTGGCTCAAAAGAAACATACCCCTGAAACCGCAGGTACTTTAAAAACAGATACGGGCACTTTCGGAATCATGGTTCTCGCTGTAATATTTATTATCGCAGCACTCTCATTCTTTCCCGCACTTTCTCTGGGTCCGATTTCAGAATATTTTAGTCAGCACGCATAATGCATCAGACCAATATTAGTAAGGTTTAAAAAAAATACGATGTCAAAAAAATCAAATAAATTATTCGAGTCTAGCTTAATAAAAGAAGCTATCAAGCATTCTTTCATCAAGCTCAATCCAAAAACCATGTTTCGCAATCCGGTGATGTTCACCGTTGAAATCGGAACTGCTGTTATGTTAGGTGTATGTATCTGGATTTATTTGGGAGAAAAAAACCAAGGTAGTCTCCTCTATAACCTGATAGTGACTTTTGTTTTATTCATCACTTTATTATTTGCCAATTTTGCAGAAGCAATTGCTGAAGCAAGAGGTAAAGCGCAGGCCAATAGTTTAAGAAAAACAAGGCAGGATACTCCAGCCAAATGGATTCAGCCTGTTGGTGAAATTTTTGTAAACGAAATCAAAATCGTTCCATCTTCACAATTACAAAAAGGAGATATTTTTTTGTGCGAGGCAGGTGATACCATTCCAATGGATGGCGAAATTATTTCGGGCATTGCCACAATTGATGAGAGCGCCATTACAGGAGAATCAGCTCCCGTCATTCGTGAATCAGGTGGTGACAAAAGTTCAGTTACCGGAGGAACAAAAGTATTGAGCGATAGCATTAAAGTAAAAGTAACAACCAATCCTGGAGAAAGCTTTCTTGATAAAATGATCGCGTTAGTGGAAGGAGCAAGCCGGCAAAAAACGCCAAACGAAATTGCTTTAACCATTTTACTCGCCGGTTTTACTTTGGTGTTTATAATTGTTTGTGTAACCCTGAAACCTTTTGGAGACTATGCAAATACACCAATTACCATTTCGGCTTTCATCTCTTTGTTTGTATGCTTAATACCTACAACCATCGGTGGTTTGTTGAGTGCAATAGGAATCGCCGGAATGGATCGTGCACTTCGCGCAAATGTAATTACCAAGAGTGGTAAAGCAGTAGAAACAGCAGGTGATCTTGATACTTTGTTGTTAGACAAAACAGGCACCATTACTATTGGAAACAGGAAAGCAACACATTTTTATCCTGCAAATGATATTGATGAAAAAGCATTTATTGAATCATGCGTATTATCATCTCTGGCAGACGAAACGCCCGAAGGAAAGTCGATAGTTGAATTGGCCAACCTGAATAAAAATAGTTTCCAAATAGACGGTGCGCAGTTCATTGAATTCACAGCACAAACGCGAAGTAGTGGTATTGATTTGCCATCTGGTAAGCGTGTTAGAAAAGGGGCTTATGATTCCATCAGAAATATCGTTTTGAAAGCAGGGAATGAATTTCCAAATGAAACTGCTGAGCAGGTAAAAAAGATTTCATCGAATGGGGGAACGCCGCTGGTAGTGTCTGAAAACGAAAAAGTGTTGGGTGTAATTGAGCTTCAGGATATTATTAAACCTGGTATACAGGAAAGGTTTGAACGCCTGAGAAAAATGGGTGTAAAGACCGTGATGGTTACAGGTGACAATCCGTTAACTGCTAAATTTATTGCAGAAAAAGCCGGAGTAGATGATTTTATTGCTGAAGCAAAACCTGAAGATAAAATGAACTATATCAGACAGGAGCAGAAAGGTGGAAAATTAGTAGCCATGATGGGTGATGGTACAAACGACGCTCCCGCTTTGGCGCAAGCTGATGTAGGAGTTGCAATGAATAGTGGTACGCAGGCAGCAAAAGAAGCTGGTAATATGGTGGACCTCGATAACGATCCAACCAAACTCATTGAGATCGTAGAAATAGGAAAACAGTTGCTCATGACAAGAGGTACTTTAACCACTTTTTCGATAGCAAATGACGTGGCAAAATATTTTGCAATTGTGCCTGCTCTATTTATCGCTGCTTTACCCGGATTACAAAGCCTCAATGTCATGCACTTGCATAGTCCCGAAAGTGCGATTCTTTCAGCCGTAGTTTTTAACGCCATCATCATTCCAATGCTAATACCACTGGCACTTAAAGGTGTGGCTTATAAACCAATCGGAGCAAGTGCATTGCTACGCAGAAACTTGTTGATATATGGACTGGGAGGAGTAATTGTACCTTTTATTGGTATAAAATTGATTGACTTAGTTGCATCTATTTGGTTCTAAATTATTCAGTTAAAATTTAAAAAATGAAAAAACATATTCTTCCAGCTTTAAAAATCACAGCTCTGAGTATTGCAATCTGTTGCATCATTTACAGCCTGCTGATTCTTGCTATTGCACAAGCAGCTCCAAATAAAGGAGAGGGTCAAACCATCCTTGTAAACGGTCAGGTGAAAGGTTATCTTTGCGAAGGACAATCATTTACCCGGGATAACTATTTTAACGGACGCCCTTCTGCAGCCGGTTACAATGCAGCAGGATCATCCGGATCAAACAAAGGACCCTCGAATCCAGATTATTTAAAAGATGTTCAGGCGCGGGTTGATAGTTTTTTAGTACATAACCCCGGAAAAATTAAATCAGAAATTCCTTCTGAGTTGATTACGGCTTCAGGTAGTGGGCTGGATCCGGACATCTCAATTCAGGGAGCGATGATACAGGTAGAGCGAATTGCAAAAGCAAGAAATCTTTCAGTTGAAAAGATTAATGAATTAATTATACAACACAAAGAAAAACCGCTTGGAGGATTATTCGGTACCGAAAAAATAAATGTTCTCAGGTTAAACATTGCTCTGGATACGTTAAAATAACTCAAATTGAAAAGATTAGTTTTTATAGTGCCAACCTTATTTTATGCAGGTATATTATTTGGCCAGTCCGATTCAAGCAATAAATCAAGCACAGCGTTTACATTTTCGGTTGATGGATATTATAGAATAGATCTAAATCAGTCGCCACTTGGTACAAATAATTATACAAGTTTTACCAACACTAAGAATTCGTTTGAATTAGGAATGGCTTCTGTTAGAGCAGATCATCATTACAAAAACATTTCCGCCACAATTGATCTCGGATTCGGGAAAAGGGCCAGCGAGTTTTCGTATAATGATACCGGAATACTGTCGGCTGTAAAACAATTATACATTAGTTACGCTCCATCGTCGGCAATTAAATTTTCGATGGGTAAATGGGCAACCCATATTGGCTACGAAATGGTAGATGCTTATGCAAATAGAAATTATAGTATGAGTTATGCTTTTTCGTACGGTCCATTTTTTAACACAGGGCTCAAAGCCGATATCCAGTTGGGTGGCAAATCGGCCATGATGATTGGTATTAGTAATCCAACGGATTTTACGACAACTAAATCTTCCGACAAAGTGGTATTGGCTCAATTCAGTAGCGCATCAAAGAACGAAAAAATAAAAGGGTGGTTCAATTTTCAGGGAGGCAAAGATTTTACACAGTACGAAATTATTTTGACTGGTATTGTTAGTCAACAATTATCATTAAACTACGACGGTACCATTAAAAATCAAAAGAAAGATAATGTATACAAAAACTGGAATAGCAATGCGTTGTATGTAACTTTCGACCCCACAAAGCAATTAGGAATTTGTGTGAGAGCTGAATATTTTAACGATTCAAAAAATGTGGCAGGCCTTGGCAGCAGTGTTTTCCAGACAACTTTATCGGGTAATATCCATATTCAGAATTTAACGATCATTCCAGAATTCAGGTTCGACAATGCAAATGATCAAATCTTTTACAAAGAAAATGGAACAAATGGCCGAGCGACTTCAAGTATCGTTTTAGCAGCAGTTTATAAATTCTAAAAAAACAATCATGCCAGTTGTAAGCAATTCCGGCGCAGAACAATTTTTAAACCTTATCCGCAAATCGCGACGTGGTAAGTTTAAAATCTATATCGGAATGAGTGCTGGAGTAGGCAAAACCTATAGGATGTTGCAAGAAGCCCATAGCCTGATGAAGAATGGAATTGATATAAAGATTGGCTTTATAGAAACGCACCAGCGTGCAGAAACCCAAAGTCTTGTTGATGGCCTGCCAGTAGTACCGCGCAGAAAATTATTTTATAAAGGAAAGGAATTAGAAGAAATGGATGTGCAGGCAATTATTAACCTGCATCCCGAAATTGTAATAGTAGATGAACTTGCGCATACAAATATTGAGGGAAGTCAGAATGAAAAGCGTTGGCAGGATGTGATGGATATTTTAGATGCGGGAATTAACGTAATTAGTGCAGTAAATATCCAGCACCTCGAAAGTCTGAACCCATCTATCAAAGAAATTACAGGAGTTGATGTATCTGAGCGCATTCCCGATAGTGTTTTGCAACAAGCAGATGAAGTGGTAAATATCGACCTTACTGCCGACGAACTTGTTACGCGTTTAAAAGAAGGTAAAATATACACGCAGGATAAAATCTCGTTGGCCCTGCAGAACTTTTTCCAGAGCGAAAAAATTCTACAGTTAAGGGAGTTGGCCCTGAAAGAAGTAGCATCACAACTCGAACGTAAAATCGAGACCGAACTACCTAAAAGCGCTCAGTTGAAGCAGGAACTTTTTTTGGCCTGCATAAGTAGTAACCACGAAATTGCAAAGAAAGTAATTCGAAAAACCGCCCGGCTTGCCTCCTATTATGGATCCAAGTGGTATCTCTTATATGTGCAAACCGAAAAAGAGTCGGGCGACAATATCGGATTAGCAGCACAACGCCACTTATTAAACAATTTAAAATTGGCAACCGAACTCGGTGCCGACGTGATCAGGCTTAAAAATAATAATGTGGCCAAGGGTATTTTCGAAGTAACCGAACAAAAAAAGATTACCACCATTTGCATCGGCAAACCCCATTTAAACCTTTTGAATATTATTCTGAATACGGCGGTTTTTAATCAATTACTTCAAAAATTATCTGCTTCAGATATTGATATTGTAATACTTTCATAATATGCAATGAGTGTAACCAAAATCAAATAATAAATACATGAAACTAAAAACCAAACTGAGTTTGGGCATGGGCTTTTTGTTCGCAGTGATTTTGATATTCGGAATCCTCGGAATTTTTTATATCACCAGATTAAAAGACGACGCAACCAGAATCATCGAAAATAACCACGAATCGTTGGTTTATACAAACCATATGGAGCGGGCTTTAAATAGTTTGCAAACAAGTAACAACGCTTTAACTGAGTTCGAGAAATATTTAAAAAAGCAAGAAAAAAATATTACAGAAATCGGCGAAAAAGAGCAAACAGAAAATCTGAGAAGAAATTTTGAATTACTCAAAACCGACAAGCAGAATGGTTCTACCATTTTAGAGATCCGCACTAACCTGATCGCGGTTTCAGAAATCAATCAAAATGCCATTTTACGCAAAAACGAAATTGCCCAACATACAGCAGATAATGCGATTGTACTGTTAACCATTCTTTTTACGATACTCACGCTCATTACATTTTCATTTGTAATTAACTTCCCCGATATTATCTCCACCCCTGTTCGTGCATTGGCAGAAGGAATTTCTGCGATCGCCAACAAACAATACGACGAAAGAATTCACATCGATCAAAAAGACGAATTCGGTGACCTGGCTAATGCCTTCAACAGTATGGCAGAAAAGTTGGATGCCTATGAACACAGCAACCTGGCAAGGATAACTTTCGAGAAAAGCAGAATCGAAACCATCATCAATCAAATGAAAGATGGCATTGTTGGCTTGGATGAAAAAAGAAATATTTTGTTTCTGAATGTAGTTGCTGAAAACCTTCTGGGATTAAAAGAAAAAGAAATTATTGGAAAATATGCACCTGACATTGCTCTCAAGAATGATCTGATGCGAAAACTGTTGTTATCCGAAACCGATCATAAGGAATTAAAAATATATGCTGATAATAAAGAAAGTTATTTTAACAAAGATGTGTTCTTAGTAATGAATGAGGATGTCATTATTGGTCAGGTAGTTGTTTTAAGAAATATCACACCATTCCACGAATTGAATGAAGCTAAAACAAATTTTATTGCTACCGTTTCGCATGAATTAAAAACCCCTCTTGCCTCTATAAAAATGAGTGCAAAATTATTGACCAACGAAAAAGTAGGGGAATTTAATTCTGATCAAAAAGATTTGATTCACAGCATTGTTGAAGACGCTGACAGGTTATTAAAAATTACCGGAGAACTTTTAAATATGTCGCAGGTAGAAACCGGTAACATTCAATTAAAGCTTCAATCAGTAAGTCCGATAGAAATTGTTGAAAATGCAGTTCAAACTGTTTTGTTTCAGGCGCAACAGAAAGGAATTGAAATACGTCTTTCTTCAATGGAAGGTCTTCCAAATATTTATGCCGATAAAGAAAAAGCCGCATGGGTATTAATCAATCTACTTACCAATGCCATTAAATACTCTTACGAAAATACCAAAATAGATCTGGGCATCATACAACAAAAAAAGCATCTTGAATTTTTTGTCAAAGACTATGGATACGGTATAGAAGAAAAATACCTGCCAAAGATTTTCGATCGATATTTTAAGGTTCCCGGCACGCACGAAAGAAGCGGAACAGGGTTGGGTCTGGCTATTTCAAAAGAATTCATTGAAGCGCAGCAGGGTTGCTTAACTGTATCAAGCAATCTGGGAGAAGGTAGTCGCTTTAGTTTTAGTTTACCACTGTTTTAATAAAACAAAGAGGCTACTTCGAAAAGCAGCCTCTTTGTTTTTAATTTTTCCTCAGTAGTGGAATTTTAGTATTGGGGCTAATCAGTAAAGGCACGTGCTCTATAACGGTTACTGCCGTATCCAATCCAAATGCTTTCTGGTCTGATTGTGCGTAGTGTTTGATACTAAAATAAGAGTCCATAATAAATCCTTCTTTCATCGAGAATTCATTCTCTACAGAAAGGAATGTTTCAATAATTACATAAGTAATATCGGCATGGAAAGTTTTGCTTTCCAGGCTTTCGTATTTATTCTCAATCTGAATTTCTTTTTGAGAGTACATTTCCTGCATTACTTTTTTAAATAGCAAATTGATGCGAGGTTGAATTCTGAATCCCAGACTGAAATCAATCCTTATAATTTTTCCGGGAACAACTTCTTTGGTGGTATATTCCATCGTGTATGGATTATCAGATCGGTTGATATGTACAAACCAATACACATCTGCTCTTTTCGGCTTTCGGTGTAATATTGAGTGAAGGATTCTTTTTTCAATCTCACCGTCATAATCCGCCTTGGTTAAATAAACCAGATGGGTAGCATATTTAGGATAATCCTTATCACCACTCAGGTCTAATAGTCTTGGAACATAATCACTCAGTTTTGCAAATTGCAAATAGCGGTTGGTGATTTTTCTTGCACGATACCAAACCACCATGATGAAGATGAGTCCAAATTCGAAGAATAAGAACATCCAACGTTGTTTGATCTTAGCCACATTGGCAATGAAGAACGAAACTTCCACAATGATAAACACTAGCATGATCATGCCAACGATAACGGAGCTCCACTTTTTAACCCTACTCATATATACAAACATCAGCGTTGTTGTCATCAACATGGCAATCACAATCGAAAAGCCATAGGCCGCTTCCATATGAGCACTTTCTCTGAAATAAAACATCATACCCACACAACCAATCCACAAAATCCAGTTAAGGCTCGGAATATAGATCTGCCCCTTAACATTCGTAGGGAATTTAATGGTTACCCTTGGCCAACAATTTAAAG
>JAIEMK010000038.1 GCA_019752295.1 Chitinophagaceae bacterium
AATATGAGTATGGCGAAGGTAGAACAAACGCATATTATTCATATGGCAACAGTGCAGATGGACCAAATACAAGCACCAATGCGGCTGCAGGACGGGCTTGGGGGCCCAAATTTAATGGGCAATCATATTTTCAATTTGATCCTTCTACCCCTGATAATAAAGCCACACAACGAACACCTTGGGTTGCCTATCCAGATTATATAAAGGGCTTTTTCCAAACTGGGATAACATTTTCAAACAGTGTTTCAGTAGAAGGTGGGTCTGAAAAAGGATCGGCACGTTTATCAGTGTCTCATCTAAAGAATTCCTGGATTATTCCAAATACAGGCTATGAAAGATTAACAGCAACCTTATCAGTAAACCAAAAGATAACAGACAAGTTAAAAATCAATGGCAAAGTAACTTATACGAATAAAAAAAGTGATAACCTTCCTTCTGCTGGTTATAATAACCAAACACTGATGTACTTTTTAATTATCGGAACTGCACCTAATATTGATCACAATTGGTTTAAGCCATATTGGATGCCAGGACTTGAGGGTATACAACAAAGAAACCCAATTTATAATGGACCAGATAATCCATATATCGACATGTATGAAGATCTCAATAAATTAAATAAACATGGAGTAGTTGGAACCTTTTCCGCAAATTATGAGATCAGCAAAAAACTGGAGTTAATGGTACGTTCTGGTGTTGATATGTCGTTCGAATTTCGTTCGCAACAACGCCCATATAGTATAACAAAGTTTCCGCAGGGAAGTTATAGAGAGCAGAATATATTTAATTACGAAGTAAATACTGACGCATTACTTACCTATAAAGACAATATTCAAAACAAAATAAAATATACTGTTTCAGTAGGTGCTAATGCACTGAAGCAGACATACGATTTTGCCGGTATGTATGCCGACAAACTAGCTCAACCAGGTATTTACCAGATTTCAAATAGTTTAGACCAGGCAGTAGCTGATCCACTAAAAACAAAAAAAGTAATCAACAGTATTTATGCAACTTCACAATGGTCGTATTTAGATAAATATTTTCTTGATTTAACCGGGCGAAATGACTGGAGTAGTTCACTACCTTATGGCAATAATTCTTTCTTTTATCCCTCCATCAGCACAAGTTTTTTATTGAGCGATATTTTTACTTTACCAACCCAAATAACTTTTGCAAAAATGAGGTTGTCTTTGGCGCAGGTAGGTAATGATACAAGACCTTATCAGACATCAAAATATTATGACAGAATATATGGCAACAATTTTACCAATTCATCAACTTTATATAATCCAAGCTTAAAGCCTGAAAACATTACAAGCTACGAAGCGGGCTTAGACCTAAGGCTTTTCAAGAGTCGCTTGTCTCTCGACATCGCTACTTATCAAAATAGTAACCGCAATCAGATTATTGCAATTCCGTTAGATCCTACATCAGGCTATTCATCTGCATTGATCAATGCAGGTTTAATTGAAAGCAGGGGTATAGAAGTACAATTAAAAGGAGTGCCTGTAGCGAAAAAGAATTTTAAATGGACCACTACAATCAACTGGAGTCGCAACAGAAGTTATGTGAAAGAATTAAGTAATGGTGTAACAAGTCAGGTGATTTATAGTCACGAAAACAATGTAAGTATAGAAGCCAGAGTTGGAGGAAGAATGGGAGATATGTACGGCAGAGGATTTCAACGTACAACAGACGGGCAAATTATTTATAATTCAACCGGACTTCCAACCACATTGGATGCGACCTCAAAAGTTTGGGGTAATGCCTTTGCTGATTGGAAAGCAGGTTTAATGAATGAGTTTATATTCAACAATTTTAGGGTAAGTATTTTATTCGATTACCAGCACGGGGGGAGCATGTATTCGCAAACTAATCACAAATCTAATACGCTTGGTAAAACCAAAATAACACTACCTGGTCGCGATAATGGTATTGTAGGTGAAGGTGTTGTTTTGGATCCCACAAGCGGTAAATATGTAACTAATAAAGTAAACGTTTCTGCCAGTTCTTATTACGAAACCATTTACGCAATAAGTAATGCAGAAATGAATATTTATGATGCAACCTATTTGAAACTGAGAGAGGCAAGGGTAGAGTTTAGATTGCCTCAAAACATGCTAAACAAAATAGGCATCAAAGAAACCAGCATCGCAGTATACGGAAGGGATCTGTTTAATATTACTAAATTCCCGGGATTCGATCCGGAAGGTGGTAATTTAAATAGCGGCACCATTACACCCGGAGTTGAATTAATGCAGTTTCCTTCAACAAGAACTATGGGCATGAATCTCACTTTTAAATTCTAAATCACTTAATAGTAACATCAATGAAAACATATAAATTACTATATCTACAAATTGCAATATTGAGTTGCCTTTTTGTTTCTTGTACAAAAAATTTTGAGGAGTTGAATACCGATCCGAACCGCCCAAAAAGTGTAACGCCGGGAGTTATGTTGTCGCAAATGCAATATCGGATTGTAAACAGTAGTATTGGCAGTGCCAGAAGCTTTACACATGAATTGATGCAGGTCGACGCACCGAGAAGCAGCAATAGTGGCGGCGTTCACAGGTATTACATTACTGCAGGAACTGGGGTATGGAATAGTTTCTACACATACCTGACGGATATTGAAGGCATCATTGCACTATCTGATAAACTGGGAGAAAAAAATTATAAAGCGATTGCATTGGTGTACAAAAGCTGGGCATACTCTATATTAACAGATTTATACGGCGATATTCCATACTCTGAGGCAATAAAAGCCGAGTCGGGAAACTTTCAACCAAAATTCGATTCTCAAAAAGAAATTTATACAAAAATATTGAGCGATTTAACGCTCGCTAATGACCTGTTTGACGACACAAAAGCGTTATCCTATGGAGGCGATTATGTTTATCCTTCCAATTCACTTGCAGGAAGTAAAAATATTGGCATTCAAAGATGGAAAAAATTTTGCAACACTTTACGACTAAGACTTTTGTTACGCTTATCAAAACGTCAGGGAGAAATAGATGTAAATAGCCAAATCAATACAATTCTTTCCGACGCTGTAAAATATCCCGTTTTTACAAGTAATGCAGATGATGGTATTTTTAGATACCCCAATGTAAACCCATATTACAATCCAAATTATACAGCGAGGCAGTTGGACTGGAGAAATGAGAATTATTATACCAAGTTCTTCCTCAATAAAATGAATGCAGACAACGACCCTCGTCGCACAGTTTGGGCATTGCCGATTACGGTAGGCGGTGTATCCGTTTATCGTGGAATCGAAAGTGGTTACCCTACAACCAGTTCCTATGTTGTTGGACAAAACTCAAGTTATACTGATGATCTTAAAACATCTTCTTATCTGGGAGTAATGATTACATATGCAGAGGAAGAATTTATTAAAGCCGAATTAGCATTAAATGGATTTAATACCGGGAAAACGCCCAAAACACATTACGAAAATGGTATTGCTGCTTCTATGACACAATGGGGTGTTGTGATGCCTGCAAATTATCTTACACAATCTGGTGTTATTTTCAATGCTGCTGGCACCAACGATGATCAATTACAACAAATTATTCTTCAAAAATACTATGCTTATTTTTTTGTAGATTTTCAGGCATGGTTCGAAAAGAGAAGAACCGGGTACCCGATATTACCAAGGGGAGCAGGCATTCCTGTAGAGAATACTTTCCCCAACAGAATACCCTATCCAACCTATTTACAATCTTTGAATCCCGACAATTATAATAAAGCTGTAGCTGCTATTGGGGGAAAAGATGATAGCAATACAAAAGTTTGGTGGGGTAAGTAATGCCAGAAAATAAATCATTCATTTAAATAATAGCAATGAAAAAGTTCTTCTGCCTTTTGATTTTTATTAACTTTTCAACTTGGGTAATAGCCCAGGATAATAATATTAAGGCTTTGCTGGAAAAAAAGAAAGTGTTATTGCCCAATGGCTGGACACTAACTCCGGCGGGCCGAAGCCTCGAAGCAGGAGACCTTCCTTTAAATATGGCAATATCATCTTCAAAAAAAATGATCGCCGTAACCAATAACGGGCAAAGTTTACAAAGTATTCAGTTGATTGATGCAGTAAATGAAAGATTATTGGATAAGATTGAAATTCCAAAATCGTTTTACGGACTAAAGTTCAGCAGCGATGATAAATATTTGTACGCGGCGGGAGGAAATGATAATTGGATATTGAAATATGCTGTAACAAACAATAAACTAGTATTAAATGATAGCATTATTTTAGGAAAAAAATGGCCTGAAAAAATATCACCCGTTGGTATTGAGGTTGATGATGTGAGGAACATTCTTTATACAGTTACAAAAGAAAATAATTCTCTTTATGTAATTGATTTGAAAACAAAAAAAATAATTAATAAACTGCCCCTCGGCAATGAGGCTTACAAATGCATCCTTTCGCCTGATAAAAATGAACTGTTCATTTCTTTGTGGGGCGGAAAAAAAGTGGTGATTTTCAATACGATTAATGCTAGTATTTCAGATTCTATTAATGTTAGCTTTAATCCAAACGAAATAATTCTTACTAAAAACGGGCAGTATCTTTTTGTTGCTAACGCAGGCGATAACAGTGTTTCAATTATTAACACAAAAACAAAAAAAACAATTGAAGTTTTGGATGCGGCGCTTTATCCCGGATCGCCTGTGGGTTCTGTTACCAACGGGCTAGCTCTTTCTGAAGACGAAAAAACTTTATACATCGCCAATGCAGATAATAATGCCCTGTCGGTTTTCAATGTCAGCAATCCTGGCAAAAGTTTGTCAAAAGGTTTTATTCCTGTGGGATGGTATCCTACAAACGTGAAAGTGATAGGAAAGAAAATTTTCGTAACTAACGGAAAGGGGTTTAGCTCATTTGCAAATCCTCAGGGACCTCAACCTGTAAATAAAGAAGTAACATCTGGAACGCATATAGGTGAATCAAAAGAAAACACAAGGCTTCAATACATTGGTAGCTTAATGAAGGGAACTATTAGCATTGTTAATGAACCCGATCAGTATGCTTTAGCTATCTACTCTCAGTATGTTTATAAAAATACTCCTTACAAAAAACAAAACGAATTGAGTACAGAAGGAGAATCTGGTAACCCAATACCTATGAAGGTAGGAGGGGGCTCGCCAATTAAATATGTGTTTTATATACTGAAAGAAAACAGAACTTATGATCAGGTTTTTGGAGATATCAGAGAAGGAAATGGTGATACTTCGCTTTGTTTATTTGGAGAAAAATATACACCGAATCAACATAAACTTGCAAAAGAATATGTTTTGCTCGATAACTTCTTTGTAGATGCAGAGGTAAGCGCAGACGGGCATAACTGGAGTATGGGGGCACACGCGAATGATTATCTTGAGAAAACATGGCCAACCAGTTACGGAAAAAGAGGTGGTGCAACCGAAGGAATGGGAAGAAGGCAAATTGCCAATGATAAAGATGGTTTTATTTGGGATTTCTGTAAAAAAGCAAATGTTAGTTATCGTACCTATGGAGTATTTCAGGATAATGAGAAAGCCAATATTCCCGCTTTAAGAGGACAGGAATGCAGTTATTTTTCAACTTTTTATTTAAATCAAATCAGGGACACTACTCGTTTTCAGCAGTGGAAAAAAGATTTCGATTCTCTTGTTGCCATTCAAGCTGTTCCACATTTTAATTCGGTTCGCTTTGGTGCTGATCATACACAGGGTTTGGCTGTTGGAAAACCTTCTCCATTTGCTTGTGTTGCAGATAATGACTTAGCAGTTGGGCTATTTGTAGAACACCTGAGTAAAAGCCCCATTTGGAATGAGAGTGCAGTATTTATTTTAGAAGACGATGCTCAAAATGGCCCCGACCATGTAGATGCACATCGCTCTAATGCACTTGTGATCAGTCCGTATACAAAAAGAAAATTTGTAGATCATACAATGTATTCTACATCGGGTATGCTAAGAACAATGGAATTAATACTTGCCCTTCCGCCAATGAGTCAATATGATGCGGCAGCAACGCCAATGTGGCGAAGCTTTACAGCAAAACCAGATTTTTCAAAATATTCAGTTGTTCCATCTAATATTGATTTGAATGAAACAAATAAAAACAAATCGATAAGTGCTATAAAATCTGAGCAATTAGATTTTACAGAAGCGGATAAAATAAACGATCATTTGTTTAATGAAATACTCTGGAAAGGTATAAAAGGAGAAACGGCACAACTACCGGCACCACGAAGAAGCGCATTTGTAAGAGTAAAGTAAGTTGATATATTGGTATTTTAGTAGTTCGGTATTTTATACGAACTATTGCAAAGTTCGTATAAAATACCGAACTGTAAATCTGCTAATATTTATCTGAGACTTCTAAAAAATAAAACCCTTATAAATCAAAATTTATAAGGGTTTTATAACTGTGAATGTGCCCAGAACAGGAATCGAACCTGCACTACCTTGCGATAACCAGATTTTGAGTCTAGCGCGTCTACCAATTCCGCCATCTGGGCTTTTCAGCTCAAAGCATGAATGCAATTTGCTAAGACAAGGTATTAAGCGTGGCCTCTGCCATCACTTCCGCTTTCAACGGGCTGCAATATTACGGCAACATTATAACTCAACCAAAATCCTGTCTAAATATTTTTTTCGGTAATGATATTCTTTTACTTGCAGCAGCTCTTTTTCGGAAGTAATACCTTCCTGATAATTTGTAATAATTGCTTCAATAGGTTCATATATTTCGTTTTGAAGGGTTTCTATTGCTTTTTTGATTTTCAACTTGGTTTCTGCATCACCAGCTTCCATCAACTGCTCATTTAAGTCCATTACTTCCATCAGAAAGTCTGGTGATAACTGATACTTTTCTTCCTCTTTCATCAAGCCTTTTTCTAATAAAATGTATCTGATTAGCGCTTCCCGATCCTGCAAAACCAGATAAGCTTTATTGACCAGCGCTGAAAGCGATAATACGCTCTCTTTTTCTGTTGCAGTAGCTTGGTTGTGAAAATCAGGATGATATTTCCTGCTCAATTGATAAAACCTTTTTTTTACCAACGCCTGATCTGGTAGAAATGATGGAGGGATCTGAAACAGTTCAAAATAGTTCATTTGATAGAATCATTATTGCAGGTTTGCTAAGCAACTAAATCACCTAACTTGCAAAGCAAATCTAACACAATGTTGGTCATAGGACTTATTAGAGAGGGAAAAATTCCACCGGACAACAGGGTTGCTTTAATACCTGCACAATGCAAATGGCTGATTAGTCGGTTTGCCGACATCAAAATCAAAATACAATCTTCCCCAAATCGTTGTTTCAGTGATGAGGAATATATTCGCGCGGGTTTCGAAATTACGGAAGACTTAAGCGATTGTGACTTATTACTGGGTATTAAAGAAGTGCCTATTGCTCAGTTAATTCCTAATAAAAAATACATTTTCTTTTCGCATACTAAAAAGAAGCAGACCTATAATCAGGCATTGATGCACGCCATGATGGATCGGAATATTACACTTATTGATTACGAATGTTTTGAGCACAAAGACGGTCAACGCATCATTGGCTTCGGCTTTTTTGCGGGAATCGTGGGGGCACATAACGGCATCATGACTTATGGCAACAGAACAGGAGCATACCATATCGGCAGAGTAGCTGCTGTAAAGGATTATAGAGAATTAATTCATACTTATTTTGGTTTAAAACTACCTCCTGTTAAGATTGTTGTTACGGGTAGTGGGAGGGTTGCACACGGAATTGTGGAGATCATGAATCTGATGGATGTGCAAGAAATTGAAAAAGAAGAATTTTTGGAAAGGGAATTTGAATACCCTGTTTATACGCATTTAAAAGGCCCTGATTTGTATGAACACAAACTCACGGGAAAATATTCAAGAACGGATTTTCACGAAAACCCCGACCAGTATAAATGCCTTTTCACGCCCTTTTTAGCGCATACTGATGTACTAATGAATGGCATTTACTGGGAACCCCGCATACCCGCTTTTTTTGCTATGAAAGATATGCGGTCTGAAGATTTTCGCATACAGGTAATCGCCGATATTACGGACGATAAAAACGGAAGCATTCCCTGCAATTTGGGGGATGCAACCATTGAGGACCCGATTTATGGGGTTGATAAATTAACCGGACAAAAAACTGCCCCTTATTTGGCCGGCAGTGTAGATATGATGGCAGTTGGAAATTTACCAAATGAATTACCAAGAGATGCAAGCAGGTTTTTTGGAGAACAGCTTATTAAATATATCCTAAATGATATTCGGGAGGGCGGTTCGGAAACCATTGATAAAGCCACCATTTTATTGAATGGTAAATTAACTGAGAACTTCAGTTACTTAAGCGACTACGCTAAGCATTAATTAAATTTCGTTAGAATTACAGGTAGTGGAACCACTGTTTTTTGGGATCCCAAGCCTCAAAAGCCTTTGCTACGGCAGTTAAGAAAGATGCCCCAATACTTCCATCCACAATACGGTGATCGTAACTCAGAGAGAGATACATCATGTGTCGGATGCCAATTGTATCGCCTGTTGCCGATTCAATTACCATTGGCCTTTTCTTGATAATCCCTACAGCAAGAATTGCAACCTGTGGTTGTGGAATGATGGGAGTGCCCATCAGACTACCAAACGTACCCACATTGGTGAGCGTAAAAGTACCACCAGTAGTATCTTCTGGTTTTAATCGATTATTTCTGGCAGCATCGGCAAGTCCGTTTACTGCTTTACTCAATCCAACAATATTCAATTGATCGGCACCTTTAATAACAGGTACAATCAGATTGCCACTTGGCAAAGCAGTTGCCATACCAATATTAATATCGTGTTTGATAACTACTTTATCTCCATCAATAGAACAATTTACAAGTGGGAATTTTTTTATGACCTCAGCGATGCATTCCAAAAACATCGGCGTGAAAGTTAATTTGGTGCCTTCTCTTTTTTCAAACTCTAGTTTTACTTTTTCGCGCCATTGTACCATATTGGTAACATCCGCTTCTGTGAAACTGGTTACATGCGGACTGGTATGCTTGCTATCGACCATGTGTTTGGCGATGAGCTTACGCATTCTGTCCATTTCAATAATCTCTGTATTACCGGTAAGATTCACTGAAGAAGGATCAGAAAATTTTCCTGAATAAGTATTGGGTTGATAACTCGCAGTAATAATCGGACTTGCTGCAGGTGTTTGTGTTGCAACTGGTTCAATAGGTGCTGTTGCTGCTGGCTGTGTAACAGGAGCAATATTTGTTTTTTCAAAAGTTGATTGAACTGGTGCTTGAGTTGCCGTAACAACTGTGCCCAATGCCGGAGCAACTGCTTCAGGAATATAAGTTGGAAATTCTGTTGCTTTTTCGAAATAAACATTTTCTGTAGCCGGAGCAGCAGGTGCAGTAGCTAGGATAGGAGTAGGAGGAACTTCTTGAGCACTTATTGGTGGTACTGATGCAACAGGAGCAGGAGCAGTAGTATTAGCCGGAACATAAACAGGTTGCTGATAAACGGGTACTTTACCAGCTTTGCGATCGGCTACATATTGTAACACATCTTTCTTAGACACACGACCTTCGTTTCCTGTTCCGGGAATACGTTCCAATTCGCTCAGGCTAATTCCCTCACTGTTTGCAATATTTAAAACCAGTGGTGAATAAAATCTGTTTCCAATTGGTTTTAATGGCATTTCATAAGATGATGCTGCAGGAATGTAAGGAACCTGTTCTTGCAATGCAACCTGCTGTATAGGAATTGGAGCGGGTTCGTAAAAATTTCTTGTTGACTCTTCATCAACTTCAGAGCTTAAAGAAACTTCTTCTACCACCACAACCGGAGCTGCGGGTGATTTTGTTTCAGCATTAGTTTGAATACGTGCAATAACAGTACCTATTGGAACTACATCATTTACCTGAAATAGTATCTCTGTAAGAATTCCCTGCTCTGTAGAAGGAACCTCACTATCAACTTTATCAGTCGCAATATCTAAAACGGTTTCATCAAATTTCACATAGTCGCCTACCTTTTTGTGCCATTTTAAAATGGTAGCTTCCATGATACTTTCGCCCAATTTGGGCATCACCAATTCAACAATTGCCATACTATCGTCCTGTTTTTAATGGGATAATATTTGTACCCTTATCCTGCCTATCGATCTGAAATTGTGCAAACAATCGCATTACCATGAAGCGATTATGATTATCAACAGGATAAAATTATTTATTTTCCTTAATAAACATATCTAATCCGTTGATTTTCTTTTCACAATCTCTCTCCAATTAACAAATGTAGAAGTAACTACAAGAAACTTATTCAAGGGTTATCCACAATTAACATTCTAAGGAAGTTTAGCGCATTGGTTGCCGTTAAATAAATGTTTCTTTCCCGATCGAATCTGAACTGAAATAGCTTGCTTCTTATCTCTGTTTTGCTTGCCACTGCTACCCAAACCATTCCTACTGGTTTATCAATCGATCCCCCGTCTGGGCCCATAATACCACTCACTGCAATGGAATAATCAGTGTGCATAATCTTTATGCATTCCCGGGCCATTTGTGTTACTGTTGCTTCACTAACAGCGCCATCTTCTTCAAGTGTTTTTTCCGAAACCTTTAATATATTTTGTTTTACCTCATTGGCATAGCTTACAATCGAACCTTTAAAATAAGCTGATGCGCCGGGTATACTGGTAAGCTGATGGGCAATAAAACCACCTGTACAACTTTCGGCTGTTGAAAGTGTAGCATTTTGCTTTATCAATAACTCAGCTATAATCTGATGCATTGGAATATCCTGATCGGTGATCAGAAATTCGACAACTTCGTTTTTTAATTTTTCGAAATGAAAATCAATTTCTGAAATAAGCAGGCTCTTATCTAGGCCTGATGCCGTAAGCCTCAAACGTACCATCCCAAAATTAGGTAGGTATGCAAGCTTAATATGATCTGGTAAAGCATTCTCGATACCAGCGATTTTTTCTGCAAGAAATGATTCTCCAATTCCGAAAGTCATTAAGGTTCTGTGTTCAATATGTTTGGTTTTAAACAGTTGGGGCAGCAGTGGTAATACCTGATGCTGCATCAACCACTTCATTTCGTGGGGAACACCCGGCATCGAAATAAATACCTTGCCATCTTTTTTAAACAACATGCCCGGAGCAGTACCTTTTTCGTTCTTTAAAACAGTACAGTTATCGGGAACTTCCGCCTGCTTCCTATTTCTTTCGATCATGGGTCTTTTTAAAAGCTCTTCAAAAATATAAGTCACGTGTTTCAGCGTGGGCTCATCCATAATCATTTTTCCGCCAAAATATTCACATAATAAAGGTTTGGTAATATCGTCGGCAGTTGGCCCCAACCCACCTGTGATCAGGATGATAGAAGCTTTCTTTGACTCGGCATCCAGCGATTCCCAGATATCATTCCAGTTATCACCCACTGCAGTTCGGTGTATCACCGGTATCCCTATTAAGTTTAGTTGCTGTGCCATCCAAGGACTATTGGTGTCAACAACTTGTCCAATCAGTAACTCATCGCCAATGGTAATGATCGAAGCGAATAATTTTTCCATATCTCTTAATTCTAATCTGGGGCTAAGTTAATTGCTCTACCTGAAACAATGGTTTCTCCAAATTGTTTTACTATGAGCTTTTTTAAAATCTGTTTGAAATTCTAAAAAAATCTTTATGTTACAATATAAATCAACAAAAACTAATTGCCATTTTATGAAAGAGCAAAATCTAAAAAACCATACACGCTTTGTTATTTTGTACCATTTTGTAGGATATACCATTCTATTAGCGGTCTTAATCGGTTCAATAGTAAATGTTGTAAACAGCAGTAAAGAAAATTTATATTCTGCTACTCTTATTTTAGCAACGAACCTGGTACTTGGCATTGCCTTATTTTTTGCACGTTTTTTTGCACTTGCCGCAAACGACCGCGCTATCAGGTCGGAAGAGAATTTCCGCCATTTTATTTTAACCGGTAGCCCAATGCCTTCTGGTTTGAAGCTGAGTCAGATAGTAGCATTGCGTTTTGCCCCTGATGCCGAATTCCCAGCCTTAACAGTCCGTGCTAAAGCGGAAGCTTTGAGTAGTTCGGCTATAAAAAAATTAATTATTGACTGGAAAGGAGACTATGAGCGGGTTTAAGACTCAAAAAAAGACTCCAGTTTTGATTTGAATTGTGGAGGCATTTTTATTCGTTTTTTCGATTCGATATCTATAAAGAAAAGAACTACCCGCCCAACTGTGAGTAGTTTTTTTCTTTCGTTATATACTTCGTGATGAAATGTAATCTGGTGTGTATCTGGCAATTCTCTTAATTGCGTTTTAATAGTGATTAGGTCGTCGTAATGCGCCGGACGTAAAAACTGTGCGTGCATTTCTACAACAGGCATTTTACAACCCATGGCTTCCATATCCTTATAGGTAAAGCCCAGCCCCCTGATACATTCTGCCCTGCCTACTTCGAAATATTGAGCATAATTACCATAATACACAATGTCCATCTGATCTGTTTCTGCATACCTAACGCGCAAATTGGTTGTGTGCTCATACATAGAATTGCTAATTTGTTGACAAACTTACGGACTCTATCTGTTTTTCCACAAAAGATGGAACGATGTTTGTTCCAGTTTACCGATTCATACCTTTAAATAGTTTTTGCTTTTTCTTAAGAAAGAAACAGAAACCTTTGTTAGAAAGTAGTATTCCGAAATATGAAACAACTTAAAGTTTTAGTTACATTATTAATGCTATTGATACTCTCCGGTAAAATAGCTGCACAGTCCACCGCCATTTATAACGATCCTGATGCTGAGTTCAAGAGAGCAAAAGATTGGTATCAACAGGAAAAATTCAGTCTTGCATATCCTGTTTTCAAGCACCTATATAATAATGCAATCGAAAACAGCAATATGCCCGATCAGGTATATTCTGAATCTGAATTTTATTATATCGTATGCGGTTTAAAATTACAGGATAGTACGGCAGAATATCTGGCAAACGATTTTATAGGATTAGACACACACCTGGCATTGGTTCAGCGAATGAGTTTTCATTTAGGCGAGTTTTATTTTCAAAGAAAAGATTATATCAAAGCACAGAATGAATTTGAAAAAACAAATATTGCCAATCTTACCAATGCCGAGATCGCCAGCCTGAAATTTCATGAAGGCTATTCTTTTTTTGTGATGCAACAATTTGATAAGGCAAAATCTCTATTCAATGTGGTTCGCCAACTTTCTAAAGACCCTAATTATCTCGAAGCAAATTATTATTACGGATTTATTTGCTTTTATGAAAAAAATTATAAAGAAGCCCTTACTGCATTTAAAGTTGCAGAGAAAGACCCTGATTACGAATTGGTAATTCCATTTTATTTGTCCGAAATTTATTATTTCAACGGGCAGAGGGCCCTTGCACTTGAAACTGGAATGAAAGCTTTGCAAAGAGGCAAACAGTTTTATGATTTACAATTGCGTCAGTTGGTGGGGCATATCCTTTTCGAACAAAAATCCTATGAAAAAGCCCTCCCGTATTTAAAAGAATATATTGCAGGTAACCAAAAAGTAAGAAGAGAAGATTTATACGAATTGTCTTATTGCTATTATGAAGCTTCCAATTGGCCGCAGGCTATTGAAGGCTTAAAGCAATTAGGTGGGGGAGAAGATTCACTTGCACAAAATAGTATGTACCTTCTTGCAAATGCTTACCTAAAGACCAACGATAAAAATAATGCACGTAATGCGTTTCAGTTTTGCGCATCAAATTCTAGCAATGCATTTCAAAAAGAAGTTGCAGGATTTAACTACGCTAAACTTTCTTATGAATTAAATTATCTGGATATTGCTTCGAAAAGCCTCCAAAATTTTATCAGGTCATACCCCAAATCAATTTATATACCGGAAGCAAAAGAAATTCTTGTAAATACCCTTGCCAATACTAGCAATTATAATGAGGCGCTTAGTTTATTTAACTTATTACCTGTTAAAAGCGAAGGAATCCAAAAAGTATATCCCGGAATTTTATATGGAAAATCTGTTGAACTAATCAACGACCATCAATTCGTTGCAGCAGATTCTCTATTGTCTGTTTTGATGTCGTCTCCATTTAACAACCAATACCTGTCGTTGAGTAGCTTTTGGCGTGGAGAGATTGCTTATAGAAGTAGTAAGCTGGATGATGCTTTGATCTATTTTGTGAATTATCTTAAAAATCCGAGAACTAATGGGCAGGCCAACCCGATCAATGCACACTATAGTTTGGCGTATTGCTACTTAAAAAAGGAAAATTATACTGTTGCAAAAGAACATTTTGATCAGGTTGCTTATACAATTGCTGCAAATGCAAATACAATTGAACAGGATGCTTTTATAAGGGGTGCCGACTGCGACTTTATGAAAAAGGATTTTAAGCTGGCCCTAAAAAAATACGATCTGGTAGCTCGTTTACAGTTGCCTGCTTCGGATTACGCATGGTATCAAAAAGCCATCATTGCCGGAGCCATGAATAATCAAAAGGAGAAAATTAGTTTATTGCAAGAATTACCAAAACAATTTTCATCCTCTGGCTTGATCTCGGATGCGCAACTAGAGTTAGCAAACACTTATCTGGCAAGTGAAAATTTTGTGGATGCCATTCCACCTTTGGAAAAACTATTGCATCAGAAAACTTCGAAATCAATTCAACCTGAAGTTTATTTGAAATTAGGTATTGCCAATTTTAATCTGGAAAAGAATAACGAATCGCTCAACTATTTTAAACAACTTGTTGCATCCTATCCTAACAGTCAGGAGAGTAGCGATGCGATTGAATATATCAGAAACTTGTTTATTGCACGCCAGCAACCAGGCGACTATATTAGTTTCATGAAGGAGAACGGAAAGGATATCGGCATGAATGAAGCCGATTCGCTCAGCTATAAATCTGCGATGTTGCGCTACGAAGCAAAAGATTATCCTTCAGCCCAAAAAGGCTTTACCCAATATTTAAATGAATATTCAAAAGGTAAATACCTGATCGAAGCCAACTATTTTAGCGCAGAAATTGCCATTGTCAATAAAGAGTATAAATCTGCAGTAGCTTATTATTGTGCTGTAGCAGACAAAGCACCAAACAAATATGCAGAGAGAAGTAGTTTGCAAGCTGCCAGAATTTTTTATTTTAATTTAAAAGACTACACAAACGCAAGCAATTATTATAGCCGTTTGAAATCGATAGCTACGCAGCAGGAGAACAAACTTGAAGCTATGCGCGGTTTATTGAGATGCCAGTTTAAAACACAGCAATGGCAGGAAGCTTCACCCAACGCAAAAGAATTGTTAGCGGAAAAGGGAATTGCTAGCGACGATCAGATGATGGCAAATATGGTATTGGCTAAAAACCTTCAGTTGTCTAATAGTTTAGATCAGGCAACTGTTTATTATAAACAAGTTATTGCTGCAGGAAGGTCAGAGTTCGCTGCTGAATCGCAATACCGAATTGCTGAGATTCAGTTTAATCAACACAATTTGAATGCTTCTGAGAAAACGGCTTTTGAAGTTATCAAAAAATGGGGTTCTTACGAATATTGGGTGGCAAAGAGTTATTTGCTTTTAGGAGATATTTACTTCGAACAAAAAGATCTGTTTAACGCTGAGGCAACCTATAAAAGTATTGTTGAAAATTCCACTCTATCGGATATTAAAAAAGAGGCTCAGGAAAAATTGGATATCGTACTCATTGAAAAAAATAAGACCAATAAAATTGAACAACAGTAAATCAGTTACCATGTTTTCACTGAAAAAAATAGCTTATATCCTGTTGTTGGTGATCTTCTGCACAAATATTGCAGAAGCAAAAAAACAGAAGAAGAAAGCAAATACCGAGCAAAAGCAAACTAAATCGAAGAAACAAAAGCAGCGTTCTTCTAAAAGTGTAGTTGCTGGTAAAAAAAATAGTTCTAAAACAAGGGCAACGAAACCAAAACAAAGCGATGCCCTTGATATCAATGCGCAATCAACAAAAATTGAGAGAGAAGGTTTGGGCGACACCAGTAATCCTAGAGAAGTAATTATTGTATCTGCTTTTAAACCATCGCTGAAAAATGCTGCTAAAATAAACTTTACAGCAGCATCTCCTTTAGTGGATAGCACCAAATTGGCAGTGATCTATAAAATACCTTCTCAAAACCTGTTCTTTTCGTACCAGCCTGTTCCGATTAAACCTGTTGCTTTGGGGCAAGATTCGCTGGAAACATGGCAGAACGAACATTTTGTGAAACTTGGGTTTGGTAATTTTAGTACTCCATATGCTGAAGCCGGTTTTTCGTTTGGAGATGGAAAGCAATCCAGTATTGCAATTCACGCTAATCATATTTCGTCAAAAGGTAATTTGCCGTTACAGCAATTTGGAAAAACAGGAGTAGACCTCCTGTCGATATTCAATACCGCATCGCAACACGAATGGACCAGCAAAGCCTTTTACCAATCAAGCACGCAATATTTTTATGGGGTTCAGTCTGGGGCACAGAATTTTACAAAAGACTCCCTCTTACAACGCTTTAACACAGTAGGTATTGAAATAGGAGTGCAGAATAAGCAGATCGGTAATTATGGGTTGGTATATCATCCTCAAATTTTTCTAACTTATTTTTCGGATAATAACAAGGGAAACGAATTTAATTTTAAGGGGAAACTTCCTTTTACAAAATCTTTTGGAAGAGCATATGCTTTTGATATGGGCATTACTGCAGATATTGCCAGTTATAGTGCACCCTCAATTCCCAATGCCTTGAAAATAAATAATAATTTATTTTTTATTGATCCATCCGTACAATTCAAAACGCCCAATTTTAAATTAAATCTTGGTCTCAAACCTTCATGGGATAATCAAATTTTTTCGCTTCTGCCAAATGTTACAGCAGAAGTTAAAATTAAGGAAACAGGTGTTAATGTTGAGCTGGGCTGGATTGGGTATTACCAGAAGAACGGGTACAGAACGCTTGCCGCTTTTAATCCTTGGATACAGTGGCCAACCAATATCCTGAATACTAAAATTAGAGAGCAATATATTGGTCTGAAGGGCAGTGCTGGCAACCATCTGACATACGAAGCAAGGGTTTCGTTAATGCAATTATATAACCAACCTCTATTTATAAATAATTTTATTGATGGGCGTTCGTTTAATGTCGTTTACGACCCTAAAATCCAACTCTTGCGTTTGCATGGAGAACTGGGATATCATGTACAGGAAAAGTTTTCATTTATTGGATCAATCAATTTGAATGAATACACCAATTTAGCCGCTTTTGATAAAGCTTTTGGACTAATTCCTACTGAAATTACCGGTAGCCTAAAATGGAAAATGCTAAAAGATCTTCAGCTTAAAGCAGACATTTTTATGAGAGATGGGGCGCCTTATCAAAATAAGTTAAACCAGAGTGCAAAACTGGATCCGGCTGCGGATTTGAACCTTGGCCTTGAATTCGCAGTGATGCATAATCTCAATATCTGGCTGCAAATGAACAATTTATTGAATAATAAATACCAGCGTTGGAACCAATATGAAGTTCTTGGGTTCAATGTTTTGGGAGGAGTTGTATATTCGTTCAAGTAAATTGATTGATTCATGGAGCAGTATTTGTTGAAATACCTGGTTTTACACAAGCATCTAACCATTCCTAAGGTTGGAGTTTTTAGTATTGAACAATTGAGTGCACAGATTGATGGAACCAATCATTTGCTTTACCCCCCATCTCAGGTTATACGATTTAAACAGGAAATGGGAAGCCCCGATAGGAACTTTTATGATTTTATGATTCATGAATCCGGACAGGAACTGGTAGATATTATCAAGTACCTCCAAAATTTTACGCAAAAAATTCTAGAAGAATCAATACAAGCAAAAGGCGCGGTTCTGCAGGGAATTGGGACTTTAAAAAAAGAAGATACCGGACATATTTTATTTTTCGCTGAGCGACCATTAGATTATTTGTTTCCACAGGTTAAAATTGATAAAGCCATATCGCTTGCTAAATCAACTAGCATAAAGCAGAGCGATTTTAAAAAACAGGAACTTGAAGGGGATGAGCTAAGAGAGTTTTTAGGACAGGCAAATGATGCAGACAGTGGCGATAACTGGTGGGTATATGCGCTTGGACTTTTGTTACTAGGAATTGGCGCACTGCTATTTTATTATATTTAATCAATGCTCATTTTTTGATGAACCTTCCTCTAATGAATTATACACAATGTCCTGTTTGTAATGCTATTGAAATAAAAAAAGTATTAGAAGTAAAAGATTATACAGTTTCTCAGGAAAATTTTGAAATCTGGCATTGTAATCATTGTAGTTTTCGCTTCACCCAGAATATTCCGACTCCGGAAAATATCGGAGCTTATTATCAGGCCAAAAATTATATTTCACATTCCGACACACAGGAGGGATTAGTATATAAGGTATATCATCTTGTAAGGTCGGTTACTTTAAAGCAAAAAAGAAAATTAATAGAGTCTGTAAGCGGCAAACTAAAAGGAAATTTATTGGACGTGGGAGCAGGTACCGGCGCATTTTCCAAAACCATGCAGGATGCAGGCTGGAAGGTAACGGGCTTGGAGCCAGATGAGACTGCAAGAAAAAACGCATTCGAAAAAAACGGGTTGAACTTATTGTCTCCAAACAACCTCTATGATCTAAAAGCTTCTTCACTAGATGTAATTACGATGTGGCATGTGTTAGAACATGTACACGATTTGCATGGCTATTTGGAAAAGTATTATGAGATTCTTAAACCCGATGGAAAATTAATCATAGCAGTTCCAAACTATTCAAGCTATGACGCTTCTTTTTATAAAGCACAATGGGCGGCATATGATGTGCCAAGGCATTTGTATCATTTTTCCCCGGCCAGTATGGAAGCTTTAGCGAAAACAAAAGGTTTTCAAATCATAACTATCAAGCCAATGTGGTTCGATAGTTTTTATGTATCCATGTTGAGCGAACAATATAAAAACGGTAGGAACAGATACCTGCATGCGCTATTGACTGGTTTTATTTCGAACCTGAAAGCTGTTTTCGATAACAAAAAATGCAGCTCGGTTATTTATATCCTTTCCAAAAAATAAACGACTGTTTAATTGAATTTAATTTCAAAAAGACTTGGCCAGTTTTTTCCGGTAACATAGAAAGTCTTTTTTGCTGGGTTATATGCAATACCGTTCAGCACATTCCTATTTGTATCTGTTTCGGGCTGATGGTTGTTCTTTATAATATCTGTTAGGTCTGCCCTTGCTTCTACCAAACCCGTTTGTGCATTGATCTTTATAATATAATTGGTTTCATAAATATTGGCGTATAAATAACCATCTACATATTCCAGTTCATTCACCATCGATACATATCCGTTGTTGTTTACGACACCCAGTGTTCTTTCAATTTTAAAGGTTTCGGGGTTCACAAAATAAATATTGCTTCCGCCAGTATCCAAGATGAGT
Organism: Chitinophagaceae bacterium; assembly: GCA_019752295.1. Taxonomy (GTDB): domain Bacteria; phylum Bacteroidota; class Bacteroidia; order Chitinophagales; family Chitinophagaceae; genus Sediminibacterium. Next base: position 19,495 of record JAIEMK010000038.1, read on the forward strand.
GATTTGCCATCGGTTGTCATTCCCCAACCTTCGTATGGCCATTCAAATTCCTGAGGCAATTTATTGAAATTCATATCGTATACAAATACCTTGTGCTCCTGATAAGTTAACTGGTATATTTTATTATTTAACACGGCAATTCCTTCTCCGAAATACTCGTCGCCCAGCTTATATTTTTTTTCGAATTTTCCTGTTTCAAGTTTTACTTTCAATAAATAGCTTCGTTTTTTTTCTCCGGTGCTTTCTAAGAGCGACCCATTTAACCAGATCAATCCTTCCGTAAAAGAACTGGTATCATGTGGGTAAATATTTACAACCGAATAATTAAGGGTTGCAGGTGTTGGAATTGCGCCTGATGTTGACTGGTTATTTTCTGTACTCTGTTGATTCTTGCAAGCACTAAATAAGAAGAAAATAATTAAAATTTGAATAGGATATTTCATAATGAAGGATTGCTCAGCAATATGCCAGATTAAATATTTTAGTTAAAATTCAATAGTAATAGGTCGGCCGCTTTTTCACCCATAATCGGAGATAAAGCTACCCCCATGCCATTACAGGCAATGGCAGCAAATACATTCTCCTCAATTTGTGATAACAAAGGTTTTTTGTTTTCTGTAAATGCCATGATACCACTCCAATGATTCTCGATGGTGTATTGGTAGGAGGGGTCAATATGTTCTTTCAGAAATTCAATCAATTTATTTTTTATAAGTTCTGTTCCGGAAATATCGGTAGTTCTTTCTGCTTCAAAATCTGCATTTCGGGCACCACCTAATAATATTCTGCCATCCAGGTTCCGCCAGTAATAAAAACCCTCATCAAAATGGAACGTGCCTGTTAGCTTCAGGTTTGGAATCTTTGATGTTACGATTACCTGCCCCCGGGCAGGTGTAATATTTAATTGAGGTAATAAAGTATCACAAAAAGCATTTGTACAAAACAAAAGCTGACTGGCTGTAAACCTAATTTGCTGCTCTGTGTAAATGTGTACACCATCTATACTTCTGTCCCAGGATTTAACTTCAATTCCGTTTAAAATGGTTACACCTGATGTTTGTACTTTTTGAATTAATGCACTTACTAGTTTCCCACTATGCAAACCCGATTCAAGTGTATTTTCAAACATGGCATCAAAACCATACAGGCCTTTTTGCAACATTGCTCCATCTTTCCTTACAAAAGTCTGATCCTTATTTGTAAGATCTCTCATCTGCAAATTCAGTTCTGCAATCTTCTCATCGAGGCAATCCCAGTGTTTGTAATTTTTATTGATACACTCATAGCCCCCGCAATCATCCAATCCAATTTGGCTGGCGCCGAAAACTTTTTTTATTTTTTCCAGACCCATAAAACGCATTCTTATAATCTCCATGGTTTCTTCTAACCCCATTTTTTCAATATCGCCGATCAGTTCTGTGGGGCTTCCAAAGCATGAGAAACCTGCATTCCTTGTTGATGCGCCTAATGGAGTAATGTTTCTTTCCAATATCGTGATACGAATAGATTGGTTTTTTCTTTTTAATTCCAGTGCAGTCCATAACCCCAAAAAGCCACTCCCAATAATGATAATATCCTGAGTAGAATAAAAACTTTCTTTTTCCCAAACTGATAAACTAGGCATGCTCAAATATACTTAAAACCAAAAAGGAATTGAATCAAATTCAATTCCTTTTTGGGAACGTTTACAAAACTTTATAATTCTATACATTAAATCTAAAGTGCATGATATCTCCGTCTTTAACGAGATATTCTTTTCCTTCAATTCTTAAACGACCATTTTCTCTGCAGGCTGCTTCGCTGCCATATTTTACAAAGTCTTCGTAAGCAATTACTTCTGCTTTAATAAACCCTTTTTCAAAATCATTATGAATTACACTGGCCGCTTGTGGGGCCTTCCATCCTTTATGTATTGTCCATGCTCTAACTTCCTGTACGCCAACAGTAAAATAAGTATCAAGGTTGAGTAATTTATAAGTAGTTCTAATTAAACGATTCAATGCAGGCTCTACCATTTTATATTCTTCCATGAACATATGCTTATCTTCTTCAGTCTCCATTTCTGCTATCTGAGCTTCAATATTATTACACATCACAATCAGTTCTGCTCCTTCTTCTGCTACTGCAGCTTTTAGCATTTCAGAATATTTATTTCCGGTATGCATGCTGGCTTCATCAACATTAGCAACATACAAAACCGGCTTATCGGTCAGTAAAAAAAGATCGGCAATGGCAGCATTGTCTTCTTTACTTAATCCAAGTGTATGAATGCTCTTTCCTTTCTCAAGGTGTTCTTTACACTTGGTTAATATTTCGAATTCGGCTTTTGCTTTGGTGTCGGTACCAACTCTTGCCATTTTCTCAACCCTGCTCCATTTTCTTTCAACACTATCCAGGTCTTTTAATTGCAATTCTGTTTCGATGATTTCTTTATCGCTGATCGGATTAATTGCACCTTCTTCACGAAGCACGTTTTCATCTTCAAAACAACGAATTACATGAATGATGGCATCCACTTCTCTGATATTGGCCAAAAATTTATTCCCCAACCCCTCGCCTTTGCTTGCACCTCGTACCAAGCCAGCGATATCTACAATCTCTAATTGAGTAGGAACAATTCTGTTAGGTTTTGCAAGTTCTGCCAATTTAGCCATGCGATTGTCAGGTACATCAACCAAGCCTACATTGGGCTCGATGGTACAAAAGCGATAGTTACTTGCTTGTGCTTTTGCGCTAATACTAACCGCGTTAAATAAAGTTGATTTTCCTACATTGGGTAATCCTACAATTCCTGCTTGTAAAGCCATGTCAAAATTTTTGAGCGGCAAATATAGTTTGATTTCCTGAGGTTGCTGCTAAAATTGAAGTATTAAAAGAATTCCTTATTCTACCACCAGCACTTTATTACCCAGAATTTTATATTGCATATCTCTGTAAACTATTTGATAGCGGCCTTTTTGCAGGTAGAGATAATAATATCCATCTTGTGCTGTAATATATGTTTGATCGGCCGGAACCAATTTACCGACTTGTTTTTCGATATATTCTTTATCGTAAAATGCCTGTATCATAAATAGCGACTGGTAGATAGGTTGTACGGGGGTTTCTTTTTTTGTACCATTCATCGAATTCCATATAGCCCTGCCATTTCTGTATTTAGTAACAGGGTGCATGATATAGATATCATATAAATTAAGATCAAACAAATCTTTTGGACGACTGTTTTTAAGGGGCACTACTGGTGTTGAAAAACTAAATTTTTGATTTATCTGGTCGTAAATTGCAGCCCCGTATTCTGAAGTACTTTGTTCTGTTAATTCTGATTGATCAATTGTTAATGGATCAATACCCGAAATGATTTTAAAATAGGCGGCCATTGGTATCCTGTCGTCACTTGTTGCGCCTTCTTCATTGTTGGCATATCCTGTGTACACCAAAATTTTCGCTGTCGGGTCTTTCTTTAAAACCTGATTAATGTTATCAGCTTCTGCATATGAACGTTGATTTGTTGTATGCAAATAAGCACTGTCGTCGTATGCTACCAAGGTGAACCCAATACTAATTGCTTTGCGAACCAATTCTCCTGCCATTGGTTCGCAAGTATAATGCCCCGTAAGGATATTCACTTGTTTTAAAGATGCATTGGGAAATTGATTCAGAGCCTCCATTGCAAAATATCTAAAACCCAATGCATACAGGTCTTCTAATAGCGAAGCCGTAAAAGCACGATGCAATGGCTTATTGTGTGCTTCATTAATCATCACCACTTTTTGATGCCGAGCTCTTTCTAGTATATATTTTTTTGCATCCCTGAATTCAATGCCGGTCAGTAAATCTGTTTGCTTGCTAATAATTTTTTTTAATGAGTCTGTCAGTTTTGAATCGTACGACATTTTTTCGGTAGCTAATACCGTTGCATAATCTCCCGAAAAAGAGATGGCCTGCGAAAGGTCGGCATGATATTGCATTGCATTGGAACTGCCAATCAGCGTTGGTTCCTGAGTAAATGATTTATATAAGGGATATAAATAGTGTAATTCTTTGTTGTGATAAATCGATAAGAACTCGCTACTATCGAGGTTTAATTTTTTCTGGGTTTGAATATATTTTTTTAGATCGTTAAAGTTCTCGCTTGTTTGAGCTGACGAATGATTGACGGAGAAAAAAAATATCCATAATAAGATCACCAGAGTTTTACTCATTCAATTGTATTTATGCAAGAGTACGGCAGCAATTGTTAGCAAAAGATTAAAGATTTGCATACTCCATCACGATATTCCATTCTGCTTCTTTTACAGATTGAACTGATAATCTTCCAAGTCTGATCAAATCCATATTTGTAAGCCTAGGATCGTTTTTGAGTAATGACAGTGATACGGGTTTCTTCAGTTTTTTAAATGGCTTGAACTCTACAACCAGCCATGCCGGATTATCGGTAGTAGGATCCTGATAACTTTCTTTTGTCACTTTGGCAATTCCTACAATTTCCATTCCTTCATTACTATGGTACCAAAAAGCAAGATCGCCTTTTTTCATAGAGCGCAGATTATTGCGAGCTGCATAATTACGCACTCCATCCCAAATGGTTTTACCTTCTTCCTGAAACTTCTCCCAACTATACTTGAAGGGTTCTGATTTGATTAACCAATATTGCATGAAAGAGAATTCAAAATTCAAAAATCAAAATTCAAAAATCAAAAAAAAACTGGGATAACTATATTTAATAGCCACTCGCAAGAATGTCAGCTAAGTGCAATACTTTCATATTAGAATGATGGTTCTTAAGGCAACCATCGATATGCATAAGACAACTCATGTCTGTGCTCACCAGATAATCTGCCTGTGTTGCTTGTGCATTTGTAATTTTCTGCTCACCCATTGCAATACTGATTGGCTCAAATTTTACTGCAAATGTTCCTCCAAAACCACAACAGGTTTCCACATCATTCATTTCTATTAATTCCAATCCCGCAACTTTACTCAATAATTGCCGAGGTTCTGTTTTGATATGGCATTCTCTTAATCCCGCGCAACTATCGTGGTAAGTAACTTTTCCCGCGAAGCTTGCGCCAAGGTCATCAACTTGTAATACCTGAATTAAAAATTCAGATAATTCAAATACCTTTTCTGAAATTTTTTTTGCCTGTTGTAAATGTGCTGAGTTGTCAAAAATTTTAGCATAGAAATTTCGAACAAAACCAACACAACTGGCAGAAGGGGCTACTATATATTCTGCACCTTCAAAATCGTTTAGAAATTTAGTACATACTTCTTTTGATTCGCCCCAAAATCCAGCGTTAAATGCGGGCTGCCCGCAACAGGTTTGTTTTGGGTTATAGTGTACTGCGCATCCTGCTTTCTCCAACACTTTTACCATGTTAAATGCAACTGTTGGATACAATTGATCGATAAAACAAGGAACAAATAAGTGTACTAGCATTTGTTTTATTTTAATTTTCTATTCAGCGCAATCATTTTAATAGCGGTAACTGCTGCTTCTTCGCCTTTATGTCCATGAATCCCCCCCAGTCGATCCCAGGCCTGCTGCTCATTTTCCAAGGTAAGCACTCCGAAGATCACGGGTGAGTCTAAACTTAAATTTAGTTGTAAAACGCCATCTGTAACAGCCTTACAAACATAGTCGAAATGTGGGGTATCTCCACGAATGATGGTTCCCAGACTGATATAAGCATCAGGAACAATTTTACTGTAAGCGTAATGATTTTTTACAGCAAATGGAATTTCAAAAGCCCCCGGTACCGTAATGGTTTTACAAGCAATGTTATTTGCTTTGAGAATTTTTTTTGCACCCGCTTCTAGTTTGTTAACTATCGGGGCATTCCACTCTGTTTTTACTATAACTACAAAGGCATCCTTAACTGAAGGGATGCCTTTGTTTAATGTTGTATTTCCTTTACTTGCCATTACTGCAAATCTATTCGCTTTTTTCTATACTTAAACGGTAGATGTATTTATCAGCTTGAAAGCCTTTATCGGTTTTGGGATATTTGGCTTTCAATTCTTTATATAATTCTAAAGCTTCTTTATTTTTTCCGGTTGTTTCAGACAATAAAGCTGCACGAAAAAGATATTCTGCAGAATTGTTTTCATCTGTAACAAAAGTGTCTGCAGCTTTTTTGTAAGCGGCAATAGCATCTTCTTTCTGGTTCAACTCCGCATATGCGTCGCCAAGATTTCCAATTGCCAATAATTGAACCTGCTTGGCATCTGTAGAAAAGTCTTTCAGATATTTTACTGCATTAGCAAATTCTCCTTTGTGCAAGTAACTTACTCCTGCATAAAATTTGGCCAGATTAGCTGTTTTGGTACCACCATAATTGTTTATGATATATAAAGCACCCTTAGTTTGCCCATCGCCATTCAATACCAGGTTTGCCGAATCCATTCTAAAGTATTCCTGTACTTTAACAATTGCATCAGCAGCTTTATCTTCTTTTGGCTTTAGAATATAGGTGGTATAACCAACCCAGCCACCTACCACTGCAATCAGTGCTACTAAAAAAATCAGAACCGCCTTTGAATTTTTCTGCCAGAAACTTTGCGCCTTCAATATAATATCATTGCTTTCTGTATGCGCCTGGTGTTGCTCACTCATAAATCTATTTTGATAGGGATTGTTTATAATTATTAGTCTACAATAAATGGATAATTCTGATCAATATAAACGTCTTTGTAAACCTCACTGTCATCGGGCCAAGGGCTTTCTTCAGCAAACTTCACACTTTGTTCAACTACAGTATTAATGCGATCGTCGATTACTTTAAGGTCTTCTTCAGTTGCAAAACTATTTTGTAAAATGGTGTTTTTAACTTTGATAATCGGATCCTGATCTTTATACTCATCAACTTCTTCCTTGGATCGGTATTTCTGTGGGTCAGAGATGGAGTGACCCTTATAACGATAGGTTTTTAATTCTAAAAGGGTAGGGCCATCACCTTCGCGCGCTCTTTTTACTGCCCTTGAAACACCTTCGTGTACCGCTTCAGGAGTCATGCCGTCGATTTTATCGGCAGGCATTTCATACGCATCAGCCAGTTTATAAATATCAATTACGTTACTGGTACGTTCAATTGAAGTACCCATTGCATAATTATTATTTTCACAAATAAAGATTACCGGCAATTTCCAAAGCATAGCAAGGTTAAAGCTCTCGTGCAAGATACCCTGACGGGCAGCGCCATCTCCAAAAAAGCAAAGCACTACGTTATCGGTGCCATTGTATTTCTCAGCAAAAGCCAAACCAGCACCTGTGCCAATCTGGGCACCAACAATTCCATGTCCTCCAAAAAACTTGTGCTCAGAACTAAAAAAGTGCATACTGCCACCCTTGCCCTTGGAGCAACCGGTAGCTTTTCCATATAATTCAGCCATACACGCATCAGCCGACATGCCTTTTGCCAAGCCCAAACCATGGTCGCGATAAGCAGTAATAAAGGGATCGCCCGCTTTTGTTGCCGTTAAACAACCTGCAGCAATTGCCTCTTGTCCAATATAAGCGTGAAAAAATCCACGGATTTTTCCGGCCATCTTGTACATTTCTTCAGACTTCAACTCAAACTGACGTATCAGTTGCATCAGTTCGTACCAGTAGAGGTAAGTTTCTTTTGAAAATTTCATTGACACATTGAAAAATTTAGAGGGGCAAATATAGGGGTTCTGGCTTAAAATAGGAGGGGTTGTGGGGAACATAAACGATTGCCGCTTCAATTTATTAACCAAAACCTGATAAACTAAGCGATTGTTGCCGGATTTTCTTTTATTTTCCTGAGTGGCGGCACAAAAAAACATCCTTAGATAACGAGGGTTTTCTAAGGATGCAATACTATTAAGTTTAATGTGACCCTTTATTTATTTTCTGAATGCTCGCTGCCGGTTAATTTATTCCAAATTCCTTTGGCCTCTTCAGCCAAATCTCCCAGCTTTTCTTTTGCTTCATCAGATAATTCATTGACCTTTTTTTTGGTTTCGTCTGCCAACTCCCCCGATTTTACTTTGTCTAATAATTCTTCAGCTTTTTTCTGTGCGCTGTCTAAAGATTCGCTGGCGATCTCTTTTAATTCAGACACTTTTTCCTGAATGGTATTCAGGATGTTTTCTCCTGTATGCGGCGGTATTTGTTCGTTGTTTTCCATAATGGTATGTTTTAGATTTTAAATTTAACTGATATTAAGTTGTGTTTGCACTAAAACCAAAGAATTAACTTAATGATTAACTATAACAGTGTTATATCTTTTAGCAATAACACAGCTTAATAATTTGATAACGATTATTTGATTAAAAGCTACTTTAAGAAAGCATGAAGAGCGCTATTTTCACTTGAGACTTTAAAACGGTTGATCAACAACTATTTTGGCTATTTGAAATTAAGTTTGAATGAAAAGTGAAATAGCTAAAACACACAAGTCGGATTTTGTAAACATTTTTCTTGAAATACGAATAGAGCTTAGCTTTAAAGCCAGGTTCCTTTTTTGCTATATCAATGAATTGAATGAAGAAAAAATTATTGAACAGACAGGAATGTCATATTCAAGAGAGATTTTCTATCAGAGCAAGTCGATTGATTTTATCTGTATGCTTTTTGTGTACAATAAACATTTTGTAGAAGATCAGGTGGCTGAAATAAGGTTGTTGCAGGACAACCAAATTATTGTAAATAAAATCTTTCATCTTTCAAATTCTCTCCCCTATGACGGCTGGTTTATTCTCGAAAAAAAAATATCTCCCCTCCGAAATTGATGCAGTAAGGGAACTCAATACAGTAGATGTGATCAATATGACGCCTGTAATTATACCTAAGCACTCTTTTATGGATGGTGTATTTTCTACAAAGAGATCTATACGAATAGAATGTGCATTTAAAGGAATATTATATTCTAAGGAGAAGGTAATAATCGACGATGACGCTTTAGCACAGGGTAATATTATTGCATCTGAAGTTGTTATCAGTGGTCGTGTTGTTGGAAATATATACTGTTTTGGAAAAGTACATGTAAAGAATGGTGGTAAAATTGATGGGAATATTTTCAGCAACCGATTTCAGAACGATGAAGGATCGGATTTGAGTTCAAGCATCACTATTCTGAATAATGATACCGTTAATAGTCTGGAAATAATCAATAATAATATTCTTCTTGAGTCAGATGCAATCGAAAATAATCAAATCGAAGAGTTAATCGCCATCTTCAACCCGGTTTCTAATAAAATAAAAGCAGTAAAGTGAGCTACTGAATAATATCGATCATTTCTTTTACGGCAGTGTCGAGCTGCCCGTCGTTATTAATTTTAATCATTGCGTTTAGCTCGGTAAAATTAAAATTCCGAGCCATTCTTTTTTCTATTTCAGCATTGGTTTCGCGCCCTCTGCTTCTAAGTCTTTGTTGAATGATTTCAGAACTTGATTCAATCAATATTACTTTCAATGAGGGGAATATTAGTTGGGCTTTTGGCAAATATTCTCTTGAGCCATTTATAACTACATTAAACCCCAATGAAAGCCATTCGTGCACTTCTGTACCAATGCCATAACTATACCCATGACTATTCCAAAAAAAGCAAAAAAAGCCGGCTTGTTTACGTTGCTCAAATTCTTCCACACTTAGATGAATATGATTCTCTGCATCGTGATTAGGTAACCTTGTAATATAGCGATGTGCAAATACAATTCTCTGAGAACCGTTTATACATGCCCTTGCAGATTTCATAATAGAATCTTTCCCTACGCCGGAAGCGCCAATAACATAAAATAATGAAGCCATAAACTTAATTGCGGTTAGCAATCTAAATTCTTCTTTCAATGCAATAAGATTAATTATTTGTTAACCAGAGAATTAGGGTAATCAGCAGAAAGATTTAAAGATTGCATAGAATGTAAATCATTTTTTAATATACAAAAATAATTTAATGAACGAGATTGATTATGTTCTATGTGAATGCGCGTTAAGTGCCCTGCAAGAACTGGTTGAAATTCTTGAAAAAGAGTGCCAGATAGAAATCGTTAAAACTCCAACAATCTGTATGACGATGATTGAAGCCGAAGATTCAGTTGAGCTACAACCATTTTATCTGGGAGAAGCCCTAACAACTGAATCTGAATTGATTGTGGATGGAAAAATCGGATATGGTATTTGTCTTGGTGATGAACCTGTGCGCAGTTATTGTATTGCATTTGTTGACGCTTATTTGAAAAAGGAAGGAAGAAATACAATGGTGCTCTTAAACTTTATTCGGGAGCATAATAAGATCATTGAAGAAGAAAGGCAGGAAGAGCATGCATATATTATGCGTACTAAAGTTGATTTTAAATTGATGGAACAGGAATAAAAGAAAAATATGCTGAACAGAGAATCGCATTACGACGAAGTTTTTGATGCCCAATTACATTTCAGAATCATTTTGGATGCAATGGCAAAGCCTGGTATTATTAAAACTATTGATGGGGTGAAGATCAATCCACCTCAGGGTATCCACCATGCCAGCTCATTAATTGGTTTTGCATTATTAAATGCAGACACTTGTTTTAGTAGTGTACAGTTGAATCAGAAAGAGATTGCTGAATATCTTTTATTGAACACAGGGGCTCCATTTGTTACTGAAGCCTCTGCGGATTTTATTTTTATGGATGGCATGCAACCTGCCGAACTGATTGCCTCAATAAAATTTGGGACACTTGAATATCCCGAAAACAGCGCCACCATAATAATTGATGTAGAAGAAATTTCCGACAGTATGAATGAGGGGTCTCTGTCACTGATTTTGTCTGGCCCTGGAATAGAAAATCAACATAGGGTATTTATAAAAGGAATGGGAGAACAAATTATTTCGTTTAGATCTGAAGTGAATGCCGAATACCCTTTGGGAATTGATATGATATTAACAGATCTCAACAATAGAATGATTTGTATACCAAGGACAAGCAAAATTGTTCACGAGTAAAAATTTAAAAACAAATAAATTATAAAGTCACCGCCATGGGATATGTTGCTGTTAAAGGTGGAGCAGATGCTATATACAATTCACGAGAATTGATCGAGTTTTATCGGCTAAAAGATGCATCCACACCACTTGAAATAAAAGAAATCAAATCGCAGTTAAGGCTTGCAATTGATAAGATTATCGGAGAGGGCGGATTGTACGCACCGGAATATGCTGCAATTGCTTTAAAACAAGCTGAAGGGGATCTGTTTGAGGCTGCATTCATTATCAGGGCTTTCAGAACAACCTTGCAAAGAAGGTTTTATTCAGAAAGAATCAATACTCGAGAAATGTTTGTTAAAAGAAAAATTTCTGCATCGTTCAGAGAAATCCCTGGTGGGCAAATTCTCGGGCCAACAAGAGATTATACACAAAGAATTCTCGATACGGCTAAAGCTTTTGAAACAATCGATGATGTGAAATTGTTTATTGATAAATTCAAAAAACAGTCAAACAATAAACAATCTGAACCCATTCAGGAATATGAAAAGATCATTGACCAACTTAAAAAAGAGGGACTGCTAAAATCAGTTGATTTCAAGGAAGACAGAACAATTTTGGATATTACTAGAGAAGCGATCAAATTTCCTGCACCGCGTTCTGCGCGTTTACAAATGATGGCTCGTTCCGAAACCGGCGGGCTTATGGCAATGGGCTACAGCAGTATGCGTGGTTTCGGAACGATACATCCTACAGTTGGAGAATTGAGATATGGCTCAATCCCCATACGCTTGAAAGACCCCTCCGGAAAAATTAGATATGTTGGAAAAATAGAAGTCACCGAAGCTGAAATGATTTCCGATGCACTGGAAGTAGAAAAAAAAGAATCTCCCAAATACATGGTCGGATATGGTTTATGTTTTGGTCAGAACGATACAAAGGCAATTTGTATGGGCATGCTAGATGTTTCAATGCGTAGTAAAGATCAAAGTCTGCCAGCCAACGATCAGGAATTTGTATTGTTCCATACAGAAGGCATCGAATCAATGGGCTTTACTAATCACCTGAAACTGCCCCACTATGTAACCTTTCAATCGAGCTTGAGCAATATGCGTGATGCTGTTGAAAGGAAGTCAGAAAAGAAAGAAATGCTAACCAAAGAATTGACAGAAGGATAATCGTTTTATATGATAGACAATAATAAATACATCAATAAATACAATTTTGCATTCATTGATGAAGCAACTAAAAAAGAAATTCGCAGAAAATTGCTTAAAGCAGTTGCTATCCCCGGCTATCAAGTGCCTTATTCATCACCGGAAATGCCCATTTCAAGAGGTTGGGGAACGGGAGGCTTGCACGTTACACTGGCCATTATTGGAAAAGACGATGTTTTTAAAATTATTGATCAAGGAAGCGACGCGAGTGTGAATGCCTGCAACCTGAGAGACTTTGTGCATACAATGACAAATGTTCGAACCACTTTTGATACTGCAGAAGCAACCCTGATTCAGACAAGACATCGTATTACGGAAGAAGCATTATTGCCCCACCAGATTTACATTTATCAGGTACCTCAACCAGAACCGCTAAGATCGGTTGAACGTTATGAAAATAAAACTCGACAAATGCATGCTGAAGGAGATTATGCAAAAATGTTTGTTTCCTTGTATGAGTCGATTGTATTGCATGGTGCAGTTATGCATGGAGCAGATTACCCTGTAATGGTGAATGATCGTTATATCATGGCACCTTCGCCAATACCAAAATGGGATGTGCCAAATTTAAATCATTCTAAAGCATTGCATTTGTTCGGCGCGGGAAGAGAAAAACGCCTCTACGCAGTGCCTCCATTCACTAAAGTGGCCCCCCTGGAATTTATTGATGTAAAATTTGATATTGAAAATTTTAGTGGTAAAAAATGTTATAAAACAAGCAGCAATAAGGCTTTCCTTGATGAACTGATCTACGACGACGGGTCAAAAAATTATGTAATAAACGATAGTAATTATCTCGACAAACTGATGGAAAATGAAACACCTCAGCAACATACTAATCCCTATATAAATAAGATTGCGTTATGATTAGAAACGATGATAACTGGCTTTTAAGGGTTCGTAATTTGACAAAAATTTACGGCGCTTATAACGAACAAACAGTAGCGAGAACGGGGCCAGAATTTAATTCGAATATTTGCCCTGATAATGGAAGTATTGTTGCTTGCGCCGATATCAATTTTGATTTGTATCCGGGTGAAGTATTGGGTATAGTTGGAGAAAGTGGTTCAGGTAAAAGTACAATCGTTAAACTGCTATACTTCGATCTAGAGAAGACAAACGGGGAAGCCTTTTTGAAACCTTATGAAAATGATACCCTAAATATTTTGGATGAATCAAATCAAAAGAAAAAATTTATCAGAAATAATTTAATGGGCATGGTTTATCAAAACCCAAGAGATGGATTGAATTTCAACTTTTCTTCGGGAGGAAACATTGGGGAGAAACTAATTATGTCGGGAAATATGCACGTTGGTAATATTCGCAACCGGGCTACTGAATTATTGAGTAAAACCGAAGTGCCGGTTCAACGTTTGGATGACCTGCCAGCTTTTTTTAGCGGCGGCATGCAGCAACGTGTACAGATTTCAAAAGCAATAGCCAATAACCCTCCATTATTATTTCTTGATGAAGTGACAACCGGATTGGATGTTTCCGTTCAAGCGAAAGTACTTGACCTGATTAGAGAAATGCAACAAGAACTTGGAATTGCAATGATCGTTGTGTCGCACGATTTATCTGTTATCAGGATGCTAACAGATCGCACAATGGTCATGAAGAATGGAAGAATTGTAGAGTCGGGACTCACTGATCAGATTCTACAGGACCCACAGCACGAATATGCTCAATTACTGGTTAGTTCCTTATTGTAATAGTGTTTTAAAAATAGAAGATGAAAATTTTAGAAGTTTCGGGCCTTAGTAAAACATTCAACTTGCATATCCTTCATAATAAAAAAATTGAAGCGTTAAAGAATATTGATTTTTCAATGGAGGAAGGAGAGATCATTGGCTTAACCGGAAAATCGGGATCGGGTAAATCAAGTTTAATGAAATGTATTTACCGTACTTATCTGGCATCTACTGGCACAATACTGTATCATTCCGATAAAGGTAAAAAAGATCTGGTACAAGCTTCTGATCATGAGATGATCGAACTTAGAAAAACTGAAATTACTTATTGCTCCCAATTTTTAAGTGTTATACCCAGAGTCACCGCGATTGATGTGGTTTGTGAAAACTTGTTCAGGGTTGAAAAGAATAAAGAAATAGCAAGAGCAAAGGCGAGAGAAATTCTTGCTTATCTGGGATTGGCGGAAGAATTATGGGATGCTTTTCCAGCAACGTTTAGCGGAGGCGAACAACAACGTATTAACCTTGCGCGAGCTGTATTGGGTAACCCCAAATTTTTATTAATTGATGAACCTACTGCTTCGCTGGATGCTAAAACAAAAGAAGCGGTTATTCGATTGATATTGAATTTAAAAAAACAGGGATCATCTGTGATTTGTATTTCTCACGACGATTATACGATCGATCAACTCGTTGATAGGAATATCGAAATGCAGAACGGAACGATCGTATCTATTCAATCAAATCCAAAAAAAGAAAACAGCTAGTATGCATTCCATGACAATCACCAATGCCCTCATCATTACGCCTGAAGAAGTGCTGAAAAACGCTTCTCTATTAATTAAAGATGGTAAAATAGCAGCAATTAATCAGAAAATTCAGGAGCCGTCAGAAATTGTAATTGATGCAAAGGGATCTGTGCTAATGCCCGGTATCATTGATATTCATACGGATGCACTTGATGCAGAAATTATTCCAAGACCCGGTGCGGATATCCCGATCATGGTAGCTTTTAAGGAATTGGAAAGAAAGATGAGCGGATGTGGTATCACAACGGTATACCATTCTTTACACCTGGGTTACGATAAAGCTGAATTTACTTCAAGAAGCAGGTATTCCAGAGAGGAAGTTTTTGAAACAGTTAATAAAGCCATCAACGGAAAAACAATCCTACACAATAAA
The DNA here is from genome assembly GCA_019752295.1 of Chitinophagaceae bacterium. Taxonomy (GTDB): domain Bacteria; phylum Bacteroidota; class Bacteroidia; order Chitinophagales; family Chitinophagaceae; genus Sediminibacterium. The sequence goes on from JAIEMK010000038.1 coordinate 34,517, forward strand.
ATTCACCTGAGATATGAGCTAACTGGTGTATATGCATACGAAACCTGTTTTGATTTGATTAAAAAAGGATATGTTGGATTACTTTCTGTGATGGATCATACACCTGGACAGGGCCAGTACACCAAAGAACTCTACGTAGATATGATGATGAAGACCGGCAAGAGTTTGGAACAATCACTTGCTGATTATGAGAACATGATAAAGCTTCCTAAAATTGAAGGGGAAAACTTAGAGCGGTTGGTACGCTTCGCCTTGTCAAAAGGTATTCCAGTAGCATCGCATGATGATGACACGATCGAGAAAGTAAATACCATGCATCAGATGGGTATTAATATTTGCGAATTTCCTATTAACCTCGAAACGGCTCATCATGCTACAAAACTTGGAATGCATGTGGTAGGTGGCGCGTCAAATATTCTGAGAGGCGGGTCTTTATCTGGAAACCTAAATATCAAAGACGCAGTTTTGGAAGGAGCAGTAAATGCACTTTGTTCTGATTATTATCCTGCGGCTTTGTTGCATTCTGTATTTAAACTAAATGAAGAGCACGGTTTAGATTTTTGTAACGCAATCAATCTTGCAACTATTCAGGCTGCAAGAGCTGCAAACATTGATCAGCTTACCGGAAGTATTGAAGTTGGAAAATTCGCGGATTTAATTATTATCGACAGAGATGGATCCGTGCCAATGGTTAACTATACCATTGTAAACGGTGAACTCGTAGTAAGCGCAAGAAATAAGAATAGTAGTCAGGTAAAACAGGAGCAAGCTTCTTCCTCAATCAACGAAAACTGAACCCATGAATTCAAAAATGGAAATGCATTCGCCCGACTATCCCTTTGATGTTTATGAGAAACACCAGTGGTTTGAAATCAACCCCCTTCGGATCATAGAAAAATCTGAACAAACTAAAAGAGGAAATAAATTTTTATACAACCCAGTATCGAGTGCATGGGAATCTATTGAATATAAGGGCTATGCTATTGTATCGATGCTGAACGAAAATGAGGGAAACGAACTGGCTATCAGAACCATATATAATCTGCAATCAAAATTGCTTGAGTCGCTGGATAATGAACTTTTTTTTTACCCGCTTCCGGAAGAAAGTTTTCATCAAACCATTGCCAATACACATTCTTCAGATCGATTTGAGCGATACATTGCCCAGACAGGGAAAGAAACCCAATATCCGAAAATGGTTGCCGAGGTATTCAAAAATGCAACTGAAATAAGCACTGAACCATTGAAAATGAATTTGATTGGTTTGAGTGTTTTCGATACCAGTATTGGAATTTTGGGGGTGTTTGCGAATGAATACGATTACAATAGAATTCTGCATTTTAGAAACCTGTTTTATGAACACGACCTCATGAAACAGATGGAAATTAAAATGACAAGACCTTTTATTGGTCATATTACACTAGGTTATATCGAAAACAGATTGAACCATCTGGAAGCAAAACTATTGGCAAACTGTGTTAATGAAATCAATGAAACGCTTACCAACAAGGCCTTAGATGTAAATATAGGATTCACTGGTTTAAGAAAATATGAACACCTGGCTGTATTTAACCGGGAACCAAATTTTCCTCAATACCATCTTTAATCTGATTGCATGCAATATTTCGAAAATTTTTCGGTGGGTAAACATAGTGAAGAAAAGATTTTGAGTGAAGCATCATTTATTCATGAAACCTGTATTATCAGAGAGAGTTCTGTGGGAGATTGGGTATCGCTTGACAGGAATACCTGTTTAATTGAATCCAGTATCGACGACTATAGTTATGCCGATGGCGATGTACAAATCATTTACTCAGAAATCGGAAAATACTGTTCCATTGCAAATAGTGTTAGAATTAATCCGGGAAATCATCCTAAATGGAGGGTTACACAACACCATATGACTTACCGCAGAAAACAGTATCAACTAGACAGCGAGGATGATCTTGATTTTTTTAAATGGCGAAGGGATCAGAAATGTATAATTGGTCATGATGTTTGGATCGGACATGCAGCAGTAATTATGCCAGGGGTTCGTATTGGTACGGGAGCTGTAATTGGTTCAGGAGCTGTAGTAACAAAAGAGATAGGTCCGTATGAAATTGCAGTGGGAGTACCTGCAAGAGTTATAAAAAAACGTTTCGATGATAACACAATTGCAAAATTGCTGAAATCTGAATGGTGGAACTGGGATAGGGCTACTCTCGAGAACAATTTTAAAGACCTTTTTGATTTGGATCTTTTTTTAAAAGTACACTGTTAATTCGTTTTATGAAAATAAGAATCATTATTGCTTTCTGTATCATTTCAATTGCATTACTCTCTTGTAAAGGCAAACCTAAAAATAATGGTATGCCCGAAAAATTGATTATTGCATTATTTGGAGGTGATAACCCGGGCCAGTTGAAATCTAAAGTGGAGCCATTTAGAAAATATCTTTCTGCAAAACTGCATACCGAGGTAGAATTCCTTTTTACCTCCGACTATGCTGCAGTTATTCAAGCTATAAGATCAAAAAAAGTGCATATGGCAGAATTAACTCCATTTGCGTACGTTATTGCTACACAGAAACCCGGCCTGAAACCCTTAGTGATTCTAGGTATGAATGGCAGCCCCAGCTTATATCACAGCGTAATCATTGCCGATCCTAAAAAAGGAATTAAAACAATTGAGGATCTCAAAAAACACGCAAAGGAATTAACGCTCAGCTTTGGAGACCCCGCATCAACTTCCGGTCATTTGATTCCCAGAAACTATTTGATCTCAATTGGCTTGGATCCGGGCAACAAAGCATTTAAAGAAATGATGTTCTCTGGTAATCATACAGCAACTATTATGAACGTAGCTTCGGGAAAAGTAGACATTGGTTGCTCGAATCTGGATTTGTCGATGGAACTTTTATTGCGCCAGGGAATCATTAAAAAAGAAGCCGTTGTAGTTTTATGGATCTCTGCACCAATTATCAATAATGCAATCGTAATCAGAGATGATATCAGTAATACGGTAAGTGAACAAATAAAAAACATTTATCTCAATCTTGCAAAGGATGCACCGGATGTATTTCAAAGTATGAATAGTACTTATTATCCCAATGCAAAAGAGATGAGTTATGTACCCGCGCAGGATTCTAGTTACGATTCACTCCGAAAAATCGCTGGGTCTATTAAGGACTTAAATTTTACAAAGTAAATATTGCATGATACAGGTAAAAAATTTAAGTAAGACTTTAAAGAACGGTCACAAGGTTTTGGATGGAATCAGTTTTACTGTTAACAAGGGAGAGTTTGTTGGTATTCTCGGACCCAGCGGTGCAGGTAAAACACTAACCATAAGATGCCTCAATGGCTTGTTAAAGCCCGATTCCGGTGAAGTGATTATTGATATAGGCAATAAGCAATATGATATCTGTAAAGTGTCTAAAAAAGAATTAAGACAAATCAGACAAAAAATTGGATTGATATTTCAGGGATATCATCTGGTAAAAAGGTCTAGCGTTTTAGAAAATGTACTCATCGGAAAACTGGGGCAAATTAGTACGCTCAGAAGTATTTTTTTTGGTTTCAATGATGCGGAAGCTGCAGAAGCAATAAAAGCTTTGGAAAGAGTTAATATGCAATCCAAAGCGGGCAGACTGGTTGCAGGACTTAGTGGTGGAGAAATGCAAAGAGTTGCAATAGCGCGCGCTTTGTTTCAGTCGCCCGGTTTTTTGATTGCAGATGAACCCATTTCGAATCTTGACCCCAGCAATTCGCATATTATCATGAAAATGATTAAACCATTGTCGGAAAATATTCCTGTGATTGGTGTATTTCATCAGCCTGAACTAACTGCAAAATATTGCACAAGGGTTATTGCCATCAAAGAAGGAAAACTAATCTATGATGGTGATCCTAAACTTACCAATCAACAATTAGTAGAGATTTATGGTGAGGAATTAAATCAATTACAGGAAGAATTAATTGTGTCGAACGAAATCAGTAATCATGCGCCTGTTGAATAGTCAAATCAAAAAAAGATTGATGCAGTTTGCCGGACTAATCGTTCTGGCAAGCATTACCTATGCCTCGGCCATTTCGTGTGGATTTAACCTACACTCATTAAGTGAAGGACTCATCAAAGGAGGGCTCTTCTTTATTAATTTTTTTCCCCCCGATTGGTCGGTCTTTGGAGAAATGCTGCTTGCGGCCATTGAATCGATTGTTATTGCATTTGTAGGCACCGTGATCGGCCTGCTTTTTTCGATCATTATCGCATTTCTTGCAGCAGCAAATATTACCAACAAATGGGTGAGAAATGCTGCCAGATTAATTATTGGAGTAGAACGATCTATACCGGAAATATTACTATTGCTGATTTTGGTATCTGCCTATGGGCTGGGCGCTTTATCTGGCGTGTTTGCTTTAGCATTGGGTTGTATAGGAATGCTTGGCAAATTGTTAGCCGACAGTATTGAAGAAATTGATTCAGCTACCCTCGAAGCTATCCAATGTGTAGGCGCAAATAAAATTCAGGTAATTTGGTTCGGAATAATACCTCAATTAAAAAATAGAATCATTAGCTATACACTTTTTCGGTTTGAATGGAATATCAGGCTCTCTGTAATTTTAGGAGCTATCGGCGCAGGTGGTATTGGGTATGAGTTGGACTTCGCTTTTAATATGTTGCAGTATCAACGTGCAGGATCCGCTTTTGTAGTAATTGTGATAATGGTGCTGGCTATAGAACAAACTTCAGAATTTATCCGACATCAATTTAATATTCAAACGGTTTGAAAAAAGAAATTCAATTGCAGACTCAGGCAACAATCTTTAAAAAGAAAATAGTAGTTTCTATACTTTTCTTATTGATCGTAATATTTGCTTGCATCTATATCAAGTTGAATCCAATATTGTTTTTTACAGAGTTCCATTTTTTGTCGGATTTATTAAACGAAATGATGCCCCCAAATTATCAGGTCATCTGGAACGATTCGAATACTTTTAATGCGATTGGACAAACCCTTTCGATGGCATTTTTAGGAACCCTGATTGGAGGCCTTGTATCTTTAGTTCTTAGTTTTTTTGCAGCTTCCACTACCATGCATTTGCTTCTGGTACGGTGGCTGATTACGACAATGATATCACTGATCAGATCTATACCGAGTATTGTTTTTATTTTGATCTTTATAATTGCAGTAGGTATTGGCCCCTTTGCGGGTGTATTAACCCTAATATTTATTACGATTGGCACTTTTGGTAAATTGTTTACAGAAATGCTGGAACACACTGACAGAGCTTCTTCTGAAGGATTAAATTCTGTTGGTGCAAGTAAAATACAAGTCATCAGATACGCCATCCTGCCCGAAATTCAACCGGCTGTTATATCCAATTTTTTATACGCATTTGATATTAATCTCCGAACAGCAATTGGGTTGGGAATTTTTGGTGGAGGTGGTTTGGGTTATCAGTTATATATGGCTATCAGGGTGCTACACTATAAAGATGTACTGGCTCTGATCATAATAATTATATGTTTGGTAATTTCTATTGAGAAAATTTCAGATGGATTGAGAAACTTTATATTTAAGGAAGGAAAATTGTAAGACTAAATTTAAATTATGAAAGATGCTAAATTGTTAACAGAAGGAGATATCAATCAGTCTGCATCCAGATCAGAATGGTATAAAACGATCGGTTCTACAGAAGCAATCAATTGGTTGGAAAGAGATGCTGACAGTTTTTTGCACCAGGCTCTTTCAACACCTTGCTTACAACTCATTGAATCTTGCGAAGGAATTTATATTATTGATGCTAATGGTAAAAAGTATATGGACTTTCATGGGAACAATGTTCACCAGATTGGTTACCGTAATCCGGAAGTGATCGAAAAAGTAAAACAGCAATTAGATATACTCCCGTTTTCACCACGCCGTTATACCAATAAACCTGCGATTGAGTTAGCAGAAAAATTGAGCAGTTTATTGCCTAATGGGTTTAACAGGGTTTTATTTGCTCCGGGTGGTACAAGCGTTATCGGGATTGCTTTGAAGTTGGCAAGAGTGGTTACCGGAAAGCACAAAATTATTTCTCTCCGCGATTCTTTTCATGGTGCTTCAATGGATGCTATTGCTGCAGGAGGGGAGGAACAATTTAAACAAGGACTTGGACCTCTAATGCCCGGTGTAACATATATAGATCCACCTCTTAGTTATCGAAATAAATATGCTTCAACAGGTAATGATATTGAGTATGCCAATCAATTAGAAACGGAGATAAAAAATAATGAAGGAGAAATCGGTGCATTTATTATTGAAACCATTCGAAATACGGATGTGCAAATTCCTTCAAAAGCTTACTGGAAAAGGATTAGAGAGATTTGCAATGAATATCAAGTATTGTTGATTTTGGATGAAATACCCATAGCTTTTGGCAGAACCGGAAAAATGTTTGCTTTTGAACACTATGGTATTGAGCCCGATATTATTTGTTTGGGAAAAGGATTAGGTGCTGGTATCATTCCAATTGCAGCCATGGTTGCGAGAGATGCTTATAACATAGCAACCGATATTTCTCTTGGCCATTATACACACGAAAAAAGCCCTCTTGGTGCAGTAGCAGCTCTTGGAATGTTATCGTTCATTGAATCAACCGATTTACTCCGTAAAGTGCAGGAGGACGAAATATTTGTAAGAGAACAATTATATTTCTTACAACAGAAACACGAGATCATTGCTGATATCAGAGGAATTGGACTAATGTGGGGGATTGAACTCGTAAAAAATAAAGACACTAAGGAAAAAGCAATAGAGGAAGCAGAAAAAGTAATGTATTACTGTTTGAAGAATGGATTAAGTTTTAAAGTTTCGCAGGGCAATGTATTGCAACTTTGTCCCCCGCTGGTGATTACAAGAGATCAGTTAATGGATGCATTTAGGATTATTGATGAAGCTATTGCTGCTTTAAATTAAAGCACCCGAACGAAATTACTTTAAAGTATTTTCATTCAGGTGCCTGATTGAAATTTCTATTGATTAATTAATTATTTATCGCCCATTGCATTCGTTTTTACAAATGCTGCTCTCTTGGGTGCTGGAGCAACGGCATCCAAACCCTTCACGGCTTTCCAAAGCACTTCGTTAAACGCTTTACTGTCAACTCTGTCTTCTTTGGTAAAATCAAATAATTCACTTTTCCGCTGCCATGCACTTTCCTGCTGATTTTTTTCATTGATATCTGTCTGTAAAGGCTTTGCAGTAAATGCGGTTAAATCGGCATTGTGACTAAAGCTCCTGTACATAGGCGTTGCGGCGGCATCATACTGACTCATTGGAGGAATTCCTAAAATTAATTCTATAGTTCTTAGCATGCCTGAAGTGGAATAGAGTGTATGATCTACAAAATGACGCTTCACAAAGCCCCCTGCTACATATGCAGTTGATCTGTGTGCATCCACGTGATCAGCTCCATCCTGCGCATCATCTTCCAAAATAAATACAGCCGATTCTTTCCATACCGGACTCTTGCTTAAGTATTCAATAAACATACCGATTGCTAAATCATTATCTGCCACATGTGCAAATGGGGTAGGCCTTCCTTTACTCAATCCTTCTGTGTGGTCGTTAATAATACGAAGTGTATTCAATTGAGGAAGTGCATTGATAGCAACCAATGAATCGAAATCTCTTTTCCACTGACCTACTCTGGTAGTATCTCTTATTTTTTGATCCCAGCTTGTGTAATAGGTGCAAAAATGATCTTTTAATACCGGAATATTGGGCTTGTAGTCATCGGCAAACTCTCCATAAGTGCGATAACTTACTCCGGCCCTTTTACAATGATCCCAGATAAATCCTTTTTTATTATTGGCAATCGCGCGATTTCCCTCTGCATCATAATCTCCACCACGTCCACCATAACTGGTAACCCAGGTCTTCTCTAAATAATCATTCGAATAAGCCGCCATACTCCAATTATGCCCGTCGGCACTCACTTCCCCGTCAACATAAAAATTGTCCAGCAAAACAAACTCGCGCGAAATGGCGTGCAGATTAGGCGTTATTTTTTCACCAAACAAACAAAGTTTCGGATCTCCGTTCCCCTCTGGCATGTCTCCCAATACCTGATCGTATGTTCTATTCTCTTTAACAATATAAAACACGTATTTGATGGGCGAGCTATCGCCAATTTTCATTGGTATGGGATTGCCTTGTTCACCCTCAGAGATTAATTCTTTTGTTTTTGTATAAGGAGTGTTCTTATAAACTGCTTCAGAATATTCGCTTAGTAACTTTTCGGTTGGTTCATCAATGATCAATAAATTTCCTTTAAATAGCCCGCCAATATATTCTACTTCCTTTGGCTTTGAGGTATCGCCCTTCTGAAAACTAAGATCAATATTATTTGTTATCGGATTAGGACCATCGGGATTTGCATAAGAAGTAAAGCCCTTTCCATTGGCTACAAATATTTTTTTACCGATTGTTTTTACTGCAGTAGGATACCAACCTACAGGTATAAATCCTTTTGAACTACTCTTTCCCGGAATGCTTACATCAAATACGGTTAAACAGTTATTATCTGCATTGGCGATATACAAAGTCTTCTCATCACTACTTAATGCAACAGAATTGGTAGTAGATCCATTTGGAGCATCAGGGTATAATGCCGCATTCAATGTTTCTATTACCTGCTTTGTTTTGATGTTGATGATCGAAACCGTGTTGTCGTTGGCATTGGCAATAAAAAGAAATTTACCTGATTTTGTTAAACAAAAATCATTGGGATTACTTCCCACTTCAATTTCACTTGTAATTTTTTTTGAGTCTGTGTTATAGATCAACACTTTTCCGGCTCCCCAACAACTGATGTATAACTCTGTTTTGTCGTTCGATAATAAGCAGGTATAAGCTTCAGCAGGGAGTTTGATTTTTTCGATCGTTGCCTTCGTTTTTAGGTTGATTGTATAAAGTGCATTATTGTCCTTGGTAACCACGTACAACAAATTTTTTGCATCATCTATATCCAAGCCTGCAGGTGAAATGCGTTCAGGCCATTTTTTCCCTAATACAATACTGTCTATAAGCACCAGCTTGTTTTTTTGCACTGCATATTTCAATATCCAGTTATCGTTTCCTCCTGAAGCGTATAAGAATTTTTCGTCTGCACTAAATTTTAAACCCAACCAAGCTTTAGCAATGCTTATTTCATCTGCAATTTTTTCTTTTGCAATATCAATCAATTGCAACGACTGCTTACCCTGACCATTATTGGTAACTGCCATCCATTTTTTTGATGAAGAGATAGCCAGATTCAATGGTAAGTCGCCAAGTTGAAGGCTTTTACCAACAGGGGTTAATGACCAGCCATTAGGGAGTTCTACTCTTTGCTTTTTTACAACTTCATTCAACTGCGAATAACCTGCACTATAACAGATCAAGGCAATAAAAAAAACAGACAACTTTTTCATATGCTAATTGTGATTGCGGAATTAAAAATTATAATAGAGTCTGAACATGCTGTTCCTTGGTGCTCCGGGCCATTTATAAGTATTGTTATATGCCGAATTCCAATATACCGTGTTAAACAGATTGTTCATATTGAAAGCAATCTTGAAATGCCGGTATTGATAATTAATAGCCGCATTGCACACAATATATCCTGGTAACACTACATCTTTATCAAAGGTATTTCTTTGCCCAGCCTGTGAATGTCCTATTGCAAAACTAAATCCATTTAAAGAACCTTTTAGAAAGCGATATTTTATCCAGCTATTGCTGCTATGCTTCGGCGCATTTTCTGCTATTTTACCAACCTCATCCAGTTTAATACTTTTAATAATTTCAGTTTGATTATAAGCATATTCTGCAGAAATACTCAAATTTGAACTAATATTTCCTTGTAGTTCAAGTTCCATACCTTTTGAACGTTGTACACCTCTTTGAACATACAAATTCGGATTGGTTAGATCATTTGCATTAACTGCCAGATTATTGATAGTAATCTGATAAATAGCAAGACTGGCAAATAATTTATTCTGTAAGAGGTCGGCCTTTACACCTGTTTCAATCATATTGCTGGTTACCGGTTTAAAAGGTTGATTAAATACTTGTAAAACAGAACTTGGCTCAAATGGATCGAAACCATTATGATAACTGGCATACAAATGATAATTACGATCAAGCGCATAATTGACACCTAGTTTTGGAATCAGTTTATTTACACGGGTAATTTCTTCCGGGTCGATACCGGACTGAAAAAATTCGGCTCTTAAACCTGCAATCAACTGCCACTTTTTATAAGTAAGGTGCTCCTGCAAATAAATACCATGCGTAGTGTACACTCCATTCGCAATTTCTTCGCCTCCAGCAGAATCGATAATTTGAGTATACTGATTTACAGGCCTGTTAATATATTCGGGGTGCAAAAGGCTGAAACTGCCTACCACTCTGTTATTCACGCCATAAGCAGGCAGTTCTCCTTCCCATTCATTCGCATTTAATTTATTGGAAATATAATCGTATCCTAAAATCAATTGATGTTTTATATCCCCCCGATCAATTAAATAACTGAAATAGTTAGTGAAAGTATTGGTGGTGGATTTTACATGCCTGTAATGATAACCCAGATTGAGCGAATCGTCGGTAATAAAATCTTCGATATTGTGTTCCGAAAGTTTTTGATCGGTATGGTATCTGAGTAAGCTGGTATTAAAACTAAGATTTTTATTAAACTGATAAGTTGCTGATAGCACAGCAGAAAAATTTGTCTCCTTTAAATAGTCGCTTGGCTGAATCAAAGAAAGATGAATTGGGGTAGACAATAAATTGTCACTATCTTCTTTTCCAGGTTGCCCACGGTCTACTACGGTGTTGCTGCTTGCGAATGAAACGTCTACATTAATTTGTAGTTTTTTATTTGGAACATAAGTCAGGGAAGGCGCAACCTGAAACGATTTTAAAAAATAACCATTCCTGAACGATTCCTTCTGCTCATATCCTGTATTTAACCTGTATAATAATGTTTCTTCTTTATTCAATTGCCCTGTTGCATCAAACTGGCCGTTATACGCATTCCATGTTCCCTTCCCCACACTTGCAGCAAAATGATTACCACTTAATGGTTTTTTGGTAACCAGATTAATAGTACCGCCGGGATCGCAATTGCCGTAAAGCACAGAAGTGGGACCCTTAATTACTTCTACTCTTTCAATATTTACCAGCAACGGACTTGTTAGAGAAGTATTGAAAGTTCTTAGACCATTAATTAATCTGGCATTTTCTGCGTGCAATCCACGAATATTATATTCTTCATACCCTGAATAATGTGTAACACCCGAAACATTTTCCAAAGCATCAGTCAGGTGCATTTGCATCTTATCGTCGATCAATTCTTTGGTTACTGTAGATACTGATTGAGGAATTTCGGAGATTGATGCTTTTGTTTTTGAAGTGGCAAAACTATAATCGCTTTTATAAGATTGAATACTTCTTCCAATAATCTCTACGTTTTGCAGTTGATTGATTTCAAATTCAATTTCAATTACAAGATTTTTTTGTTCCGAATTTGAAAGAGTAATGAATTGTTTTTTTGTTTTCAGTCCCACACCCGAAATAACAATCGTATCTGACAAAGAAGGCAATTGATTCAATACAAAAATGCCGTTTTGATCGGCAATAGTTTGCCTGTTGCTTTTCTGTAAACTAATAGTTACAAAAGAGGCTGGATGATTGTTGGATAATATTATTTTACCGGTTAGCTTCCCGCTTTTTTGTTGTGCCTTCAATTGAAAGGAATAACTTGGCAAAATAAATAAGGTGCAAAAGAATAAAGCTCTAACCATATAATTAAAAATTAGGATTCTTTAGCAATAGTAAATAATAATGCAGCTACCTGTTTTCAAAACCATATGAAGGAATTGTTAGAAATTTATATAGTACCATTATCCGTAATGCACAACTGAAACAATTAAATAGAAAACGCCCCAACCGGGGCGTTTTCTATGCTTCATTCAGAAACGAATATCGATAATCTGTAGGTGAATTAAATGTCTCCTTAATTGTTCTTGCACTTAACCAACGGTATAAATTTAATTGACTACCCGCTTTGTCGTTTGTTCCCGAACCTCTTGCTCCTCCAAAAGGTTGCTGACCTACAACGGCTCCGGTTGGTTTATCATTGATATAAAAATTTCCGGCTGCATTGCGTAATTTGTTTGTTGCTAATTCAATTGCAGCTCTGTCCTGAGCTAACACTGCACCGGTTAACGCGTAATTCGAAGTGCTGTCTAACAAGTTAAGGGTGGCTTCAAATTTTTCTGCATCGTAAATATAAATTGTAAGCACAGGCCCGAAGATTTCTTCGCACATGGTTACATATTTCGGATCTCTTGTAACAATTACAGTTGGCTCAATAAAATATCCTTTCGACTTGCTATAATTACCACCAACCAAAATAGAAGCTTTTTTATTTTTCTTTACATTGTTGATATATCTGGTAATGCTGTTAAAAGATTTTTCATCAATCACGGCATTTATAAAATTGCCGAAGTCTTCTACAGTCCCCATTTTCATTGACTGCAAAGCGGCGGTCAGTTTGGTTTTCACGGCTTCTGCCATATTACTTGGTATATAAGCTCTGGATGCTGCAGAACATTTTTGTCCCTGATATTCAAAAGCTCCTCTTGCCAGTGCTGTTACAACAGCATCTACATTCGCAGATTTGTGCGCTATCACAAAATCTTTTCCACCTGTTTCGCCTACAATTCTTGGATAGGAGCGATAGATGCCCATATTTTCTCCAATGGTCTTCCACATGCTATTGAAAACACCGGTAGAACCCGTAAAGTGAACTCCTGCGAATTCTCTGTGCGAAAAACAAACAGATCCGAGTGTGGGGCCATCCACATAAATTAAATTAATAACGCCATCGGGTAAGCCCGCTTCTTTTAATATGCGCATAAATAATTGAGCAGAATAAACTTGTGTGTGTGCAGGCTTCCACACTACCACATTACCGCACATTGCAGCCGATGTAGGTAAATTGCCCCCAATGGCAGTAAAATTAAAAGGAGTGATGGCAAGAACAAATCCTTCCAGTGGTCGCCATTCCAAACGGTTATGCACTCCGGCACTCGATATGGGTTGTTCCTGATAGATCTTACTCAAAAAATGAACATTGAATCTTAAAAAATCAATCAGTTCGCAAGCAGCATCAATTTCTGCCTGAAATGCATTTTTACTTTGCCCCAACATGGTTGAAGCGTTCATCTGAAAACGATATTTTGTAGCAAGAAGATCTGCTGCTTTCAGAAAAATTTGCGCCCTGTTTTCCCAGCTCATAGCAGCCCATGTTTCTTTTGCTTTTAATGCGGCATCAATGGCTGCTTTAACATGTGTGGCATCTCCGGCATGAAATGAACCTAAAGTATGACTAAGTTCGTGTGGGGGATGAATGTCAACGAGTTTACCTGTTCTCACTGCTTTTGAACCGATATACATTGGAATGTCCAAGTGTTTCTTTTTGAGGTCGGTCAATGCTTTTTTTAATGCGATTCTTTCCGGGCTTCCCGGCGCATAATTTAATACGGGTTCGTTCGAAGGTATTGGGTAAGAAAAATATCCAAGGCTCATAATTATAGCTTTAAAGTTAGGCACGCAAGTTACTAACAATTTTGATTCTGTCTTTTGTTAAGGGCTTAACGGAAAGATTTGATTTTGCCTGAAATAAAAAATAATGCACAAATGGTAGTAAATAGATCATTATCAACTCGTTTTAATCTGTAGAATTATCCCTTATTTTGCGCTATGGCCATAGTATTATTCGATACAGATTTACGAAACAGTCTTTTACCACTCACGTATACAAAAGCAATTGCTTCGCTACACTTTGGCATTTTGTCGATCCGCGAAAGATGGGCAATGAAGACAAAATTAGATGTGTTTGTACATACTGCTGATTACTTGCAGGCTTTGTATTCCGCGCCTTCAAAGGGCGATCATATATGGATTGATGCAACCGTGATGGCCGATGAAGCATTGCTGAATGCCATTTTAGATCTTGAAATAAATAGCTGTTTATTTGATGAGAAGGGATTAATTGCTGCAAGATCAAATACGGATTTTATATCTTTTAAACCATCCGCAGATTTATTCAACGAACAGATCGCTTATACAACTGTAAAACGTTTGCAATACCCCTGGCAGATCATGCTCTGGAACGATGAGATTATCCGTGAGGATTTTAAATTGATTACCAGAGGCCGTGCTTCACAGGCCATTTCACCTACAGTAAACCTGCTTCAATCGGCAGATGTTTTTATTGAGAAAGGCGCTAAAATTGAGTTTTGTACACTCAACTCTAAAACAGGCCCGATCTATATTGGAAAAGATGCAGAAGTGATGGAAGGATCCTGTATTCGCGGGCCATTTGCATTAGGTGAAAACTCTGTGGTAAAAATGAATAGCCGCATTTACGGAGCTACCACGCTGGGCCCTTCTTGTTTAGGTGGGGGAGAAATAAAAAATTCAGTCATCATGGGATATACAAACAAAGCTCATGATGGATACCTGGGCGATGCTGTGATAGGGGAATGGTGTAATATGGGTGCAGGCTCTACAAATAGTAACGTTAAAAATACCGCTGGAGAAGTAAAAGTTTGGGATTATGCTTCAAATTCTTATCTGGGTGTAGGACAAAAATGCGGATTGATAATGGGTGATTATTCCAGAATTGCAATCAACTCTTCCATTAACACCGGAACAGTTGTTGGAATTAGTTGTAACGTATTTGGGGCGGGGCTTTTGCCTACTATATTAAATAATTTTAGCTGGGGTGTTTCTGGTCTCAAATATGATCTAAAAAAAGCATTCTATGCAATCGATAATTGGAAAAAAATGAAGCATCATGCACTAACCGAGGCGGAAATTTCGGTTTTGCAAACTATCTTTGACAAGGCTTAATGCCAAAAGCAGATACTGCTTAGTAACGCTAAATAGAAAACTGCTGATAAAGAATCACAACATTACTAGAAATCTAATATAAACATGAGAAAACAAATTGCTGCCGCAAACTGGAAAATGAATTTAACCCTCCAACAGGGAGAACAATTATTAAATGATATCATCGCCAAGCCCCATTCACTGGCTGCAAATCAGTTAGCAATATTCGCTGTTCCCTTTCCTTATTTACCAATGGCAGTTCAAAAATTATCGGGTAAACAAAATGTATTTATTGCTGCACAAAACTGTTCCAATAAAAAAAGTGGTGCTTATACAGGAGAAATTTCAGTGGAAATTTTAAAATCTGTGGGCATACAATGGGTAGTATTAGGCCACTCTGAACGTCGCGAATATTTTAACGAAACCAATCAGTTGTTAGCCGAAAAATTGGATATCTGTCTCGCAAATCAAATGAAACCCATCTTCTGTTGTGGAGAACCTTTATCCATTCGCGAAGCAAATGCACAAAACGAATTTGTTGCAAAGCAATTGGAAGAATCTTTATATCATTTGTCGGCTGAACAATTACAGGAAATTGTAATAGCCTACGAACCCATTTGGGCAATTGGTACCGGAAAAACGGCAAGCAGTGCACAGGCTCAGGAAATTCATGCATTTATTCGCAGTAGTATTGCCGGCAAATATGGTAAAACAGTAGCTGATAATATTTCTATTTTATATGGAGGAAGTGTAAAAGCTTCTAATGCCGTGGAATTATTTTCTCAACCCGATGTGGATGGCGGATTAGTAGGAGGTGCATCTCTGATCGCCGATGAATTTGTGGCAATCATCAACGCGTTACAGTAATGGCTATCCATAGACATATTGCTTTGCAACCTTTGTCAAAACAACATCATCAGGCCCTTTTGGTAAGTTTATTACTTGAAAAAGGATTGAAGAAGAAGGTTACTGTTAAAGAACTTCGCGACTTTGCAATACAATTCTGGGAGCAGGAGTTAGCACAGCATTTTGATATGGAAGAAAAGGTTTTTGTGCCCTATTCTATTTTATATCCTGATCTGATAAATCAATTTGCACAATTAAAGCTAGATCACAAAGAAATTCGTTTGCTCATCCAAAAGATTAACAACGATGCCCGCGCTGATCAATACGAAACTATTGGCGCTTTTGCAGTATTGCTCGAAAAACATATTCGCTTTGAAGAGCGAGAATTGTTCAATTCACTACAAGATACTTTATCCGATATTGAATTGATTGATGTTCTGCAACAACTCGAATCCATTCCGGAAAAGGATTTTTGTACCAGATACCCCGTTAAATTCTGGGAATAAATTATTTATTCTCCGACAAGGCTCGCCCCAATCGATCGTTGATGGCTTTACCCAAGCCTGTATCGGGAAATAATTCTGTGATAATTACATCAAAATGAAATTCATCGATACTGCGCATCACTGAAAATAAGTGTTGCGCAGCTTCATTTAAATCTCCTTTAGGTGAAAGAATATATTGGTGCCCTTTTTTCAATCCGCGATAGGATTTAGAAAAAGAAATAGTTGCAATATATTTTTCTTCATGCTCTTTTAACAACTGTTCGATATCACCCCTGATTAATGGGATTTTTGTAGCATAATGACTTTTCATCTGACCCGCTGTAGCCGGATTCTCGGAATGCGCCTTGCTAACCACTTTTAAGCCACTTACATTTTCTAATGCTTCAATGGTAACCGCCCCAGCTCTATGTAATACAATTTCATTATTTACTACTTCTACAATCGTAGATTCCAATCCCACTTCACAAGGGCCGCCATCTAATATATACGATATTTTATCTGTTAGTCCATCACTAACGTGTTTGGCAGTAGTAGGACTAACATAGCCCGAAACATTTGCACTGGGTGCCGCCAAAGGAAATTTCAGAAGCATTAATACTTTGATAGCAAGAGGGTGTTTGGGAATTCGAATAGCCACTTTCGAACTACCCGCAGTTACTAAATCCGGAATGATCGCTTTCTTGGGTAATAATAAAGTAAATGGACCCGGCATAAAAGCTTCGGCCAGTTTCCTACTTACATCATCCATTACAGCATATTCGTCGATGGCTTCCAAATTCACAACATGTACTATCAACGGATTAAAACTGGGCCTGTTTTTTGCCTCGAAAACTTTAACGATTGCCTGCTCATTCAAAGCATTTGCGGCCAGCCCGTAGACTGTTTCTGTAGGAATGGCAACTAATTCGCCTGCTTCCAATAAATCTGCCGCCCTTAAAATATTTATGCCGATGGGTGCCATAGTTTAAAATTGTACTGGTAAATCTGCTGCTGTAAAATGGTCTAATTTATCCAGATGCAAAATGGTTTTACTATTATTTTCATTTGGATGATACATGGGTACAAATTTTGCGCCAAACACAAACTCGTCATAGGTATAGGATGCTTTTGATATCACCGTATTGGAGAAACTTTCATCAAAACCCTGCACAAAAACCAATAATTCTATTTCTGCATTCACCATATCTTCTTTCGTAAAATTATAGATCGGACTATCCTCGTTAATTGGATGCACCAACGTCCAGTTGGCTGTCAGGGTAGATGCTTTAGCAATATCTAGCGGTACATTGTAAAATTGATTCTTTGTAACACCGTCTTCATTTAGTTTCACAGCCATAGTCACTTTTACTTCTACATTTACCAGATAATTTTTTGTGTAAGGCACCATTCTAAACATTAGCGCAACCCCATTTTTAAAGGGTGCAAATAAAGCATTTTTACTGTAACGAATAAAAGATCTTGGTCGGGCAAATCGACCGTATAATAATCCTGTAGCCAAGGCAAAGCTCATCAAACCCGTTAACGCTTCCATGGATGCAACAAAGCTTGTCAAAAAACCTGTTGGATTAACCCTGCCATATCCTACTGTAGTAAAAGTTTGAGCGCTGAAAAAAAATGCTTCTCCAAATTTTTCTCCATTTGTTTTTGCGATAAGTCCGTTTAAGTGTTCGATGCCTATCAACAAATAAATAAAGGCGAAACCCAAGTTGATCACTACAAAAAAAAGAATGATCACAAATAAAAACTTCCATCTTTTCATAGATAGAAGTGCATGATATAAATTCAATTGCTGCCAAAAATGCAAACCCCTTACTTCCACATTGGCAGTGCCATTTTTGGTAAAAAATCGCCCCTGAGCCAGCGAACTGTTCGTTCCCAAGCCCGTTTCAGTATTTATCTGTGCCCTTTTATTCAACTTTTTAAATAGCATACTACCCGATTATGATGGGTAAAAATAAACTCTTTCTCCATTCTTCCGTTATTCACATCGCAATAATAACTGATTCCTAGTTTTTTGTGCTTCGCTCTCATATCTTTGCAGCCTTATGAAGAATATTAGGAATTTTTGCATTATTGCGCATATCGATCATGGTAAAAGCACATTGGCCGACCGTTTGTTGGAGCATACTCATTCCATCGGAGTTCGCGATATGATGAATCAGGTGTTGGACGATATGGATCTGGAGCGCGAAAAAGGAATTACCATTAAAAGTCATGCTATTCAAATTAACTATCCATATAAAGGAGAGGAGTATGTATTTAATTTAATTGATACTCCTGGACACGTTGATTTTAGCTACGAAGTAAGCCGTGCACTGGCTGCATGTGAGGGCGCTTTATTATTAGTTGATGCATCCCAAGGTATTCAGGCTCAAACAATTAGTAATCTATATTTAGCAATCGATAATAATCTTGAAATCATACCGGTGATCAATAAGATCGACATGGATGGCGCAAAGATTCCCGAAGTAACCGACCAGATTGTAGAGTTGATAGGATGTAAGGCCGAAGAAATTTTATTGGCCAGCGGAAAAAGCGGAATTGGGATTGATGAAATTTTAGCAGCCATCATAGAGCGCATTCCAGCTCCCAAGGGAAGTTATGAAGCCCCTTTACAGGCATTGATATTTGATAGTGTTTTCAATAGTTTCAGAGGTATTATCGTGTATTACCGCATTTTAAATGGGATATTGAAAAAGGGCGATAAGATTCGTTTTGTGGCGTCGGGAATGGATTATATAGCTGATGAAGTGGGTGTACTGCGACTAACCATGGAAGCTAAAAACGAAATGAAGGCGGGCGATGTGGGCTATATCATTACCGGAATTAAAGTGGCGAAAGAAGTAAAAGTGGGAGATACCATTACGCTTGCTAACAATCCCGGAGAAATGATTCATGGCTTTGAAGAAGTTAAGCCAATGGTATTTGCCGGCATCTATCCTGTAAATACAGATGAGTTCGAAGAACTGCGCGATTGCATGGATAAATTGCAACTGAACGATGCTTCCCTCACTTTCGAATTGGAAACATCACAGGCATTAGGCTTTGGATTTCGATGCGGATTTCTGGGCTTATTACATATGGAGATTATTCAGGAAAGACTGGAACGCGAGTTTAATCAAACCGTTATCACAACTGTTCCCAACGTAAGTTTTCTGGCATATACATCAAAGGGAGATAAGCTTACCGTTAACAATCCTTCTGAAATGCCCGACCCCACTAAACTCGACAGGATTGAAGAACCTTTTATACGCGCGCAAATTATTACCATGCCCGACTATATCGGTAATATTATGACGCTTTGTTTGGGTAAACGCGGTATCCTGATTAATCAAAGTTATTTAACACCTTCTAGGGTTGAGTTAACTTTCGAAATGCCTCTGACTGAAATCGTATTTGATTTTTATGATAAGCTAAAGAGTCAAACTCGAGGCTATGCATCATTCGACTATTCTCCAATAGGATATCGTGAAGCAGATATTGTAAAAATGGATATCTTATTAAATAACGAAAAAGTAGATGCACTTAGCGCCTTGATTCATAGAGGCCGTGCAACAGATTTTGGCCGCAAGCTTTGCGAGAAATTAAAAGAGCTCATCACCCGACAACAATTCCAAATAGCAATTCAGGCTGCTATCGGCGCTAAAGTAATTGCCCGCGAAAATATCAGTGCCCTGCGTAAGGATGTTACAGCAAAATGTTATGGTGGTGACGTTAGTCGTAAACGTAAATTATTGGAGAAACAAAAAGAAGGTAAAAAACGGATGCGTCAGGTGGGTAATGTGGAAGTACCACAAGAAGCATTTCTCGCAGTATTGAAACTTGATTAATTAGAATTTTTCTTCTTTGGTTTCAATTGCAATCCGCCACCATTCATGGGATCATTCGATGTATTTGCACCCGGCTTAGGGTCAGCAGATTCAATGTTTTTTTCATAAACCCATTTTCCATTCTGCCAGCGGAAACCTTCGTAACTGCCATAGGGGATAAGTGTTTGCTTTTCTCTAACTTCCCCCGTTTCGCTCACCAGATGCGCAAATACAATGCGATCAAGTTCCGCGTCGTAGTTGAGTTTAGCGCTTGCTTGCTTTTTAAATTCCAGACAAAATCGATAAGCAGGTTGTGGTAGTTTAATACTATCTGGAGGATAATTAAAATAACGACCACCAAATACCGGCTTTCCTGCGGCATCAAAACTCAAAACTTCCATCCACTTTTTTGTAGTTCTTGCATTGTTTTCATCGTATCCTAAAAGTGTATAGTAATTTTTATTGTTGAAAGTTTTTAAAACAATATTATAATATACTGCACCAATCCAGTTGCTGGTTGTTCTAACAGAGTCGCCCGGAAAATCTGTATAATCGGAATAGTCAAACAATGGAAATAGTTTTAACGAGCCGTCGGCCGTTTTCATTTGTATGGCCCCTTTTTGATGATACGAACTATAGTCTTTCATCACCTGCCAGGTAAATATTCTGAAACTACTATCGGGTGCATACAATTTTGAAATAGTAATCAATGAGTCGAAGGAATAACTGAATGAATAAGGCTGTTTCAAAGCCTGCACCAGGCCTTTTGTAAAAAGACTATCAGCCCTAAAGCGATCAATCATTTCTTTCGCATTCAGTATGGCAACGGCATAATCCTGTATACCTGCTTCGATGCGGGCAATTTTTTGATTGTCGGATGAATTGTTTTTTTGTTGTGCCATTCCATTATAGCAACAAGCCAGAATAGCAACAACCAGAACCATTTGTTTCATTGGTGCTAAGTTAAGTGAAACAGAAGAGGGATAAATATAAAAACAACAGGGATACTGAATTTAGGATTTCGTTAATTCAGATAATGCTTTCGCGAAGGATAGCAGATCATCGAAACGCAGATCGATCAGGGGATGAGGAAATTCTGTTTCGGGATTTGTAGTTGCAAGAAACACCGTATGCATTCCCGCATTTCTGCCAAAGCCCATATCGCTGAGTCGGTTTCCAATCATGATGCTTCTCTTAAAATCAATTTGTGGAAATAGTGCTTTCGCCTGAAACGCCATACCGGGTTGAGGTTTGCGATTCATAGAATCATTATCCGTATCGGTGCAATATAAAATCTGGTCAATATCGCCACCTCCTTTCCTAATCTGATCCAACATGCTGTTATGGATATGGTGCAGGTCTTCGACCGACATTAATTTCTTACCAACTCCTTTTTGATTGGTCACTAAAATAATCTTATCAAATAAAGACCTGAGTAAAGCCATCGCGCTGATAGTGCCATCATAGAATTTAAATTCTTCCCAGTTAAGAATATAGTCCTCATGCTTCTCCTCGTTAATCACACCATCACGGTCTATAAAAAGTGTGAACGATTTATCTATTTGATCAATACTAAACATAGTTTGCATTAAATGATTAACTCCTATATCTCCTAACTTTTGAATTTTGAATTTTAACTTTTGACTTTTAAATTTAGTCAGTAAAAATCGCCGCTTCCACCAATTCGCAAACAATATGTCCCACCAAAATATGCGCTTCCTGAATCCTCGGAGTGGTATCAGAAGGAATATTGATTAGATAATCGGAGAGTGCTTTTAATTTGCCACCTGAAGCACCGGTAAAACCAATTGTAATAATTCCTTTCTCTCTGGCTATTTCAAAAGCTTTTACAATATTGCCCGAATTACCAGAAGTGCTTAGCCCAATCAACACATCACCCTTCTGCATCGTGCCCTCAACCAGTCGGGCATAAATATCATCGTAGCTATAATCGTTTGCTACGGCCGTTAAATAAGAGCTATTGCAGTGCAGCGCATCAGAGGGTAAGGCCCTTCTGTTTTTATAAAACCTTCCCGAAAATTCGGCAGCCAGATGTTGTGCATCTGCAGCACTTCCTCCGTTTCCGCAGAATTGTACTTTAAAACCGCTCTTAAAAGAATTCACAACAGCCCTTACAATTTGATCGATTGTTGCTAGCAGATTTTCATCCTCCAATACTTCTTGTTTAACAGCAATACTAGATGCAATAATATTTTTAATTTTTTGGTTCATGTGTTTATTTATTCTGCAATGGAAAAAATAGATTCGGTTAATTTTTGCCAGTTGTATTTTTCTTTTTCCCTGCGAAGTTGCGGTAAAAAATAGTTTTCTCCTAATTGGTACAATTGCATAATCCCTTTTGCAATGGCATGGGCATTGGGGTCAGTAACTACACCAGCTTTACCATCTGGCACCATATCGGCCAAACCGCCAACACGGGTTACCAGCATTGGTTTTTCGAAATGATAAGCAAGCGGAGTAACGCCGCTTTGGGTAGCATGTTTATAGGGTTGAATTACAAAATCGGAAGCGCTCAGATAATACTTAACATCCTTGTCGGCAATAAACCCTGTTCTTAATTCCAACAAATCTTCAATTCCCAAATCACTAATCAATTGTTGATACAGCTTTTCATCATCATAAAATTCTCCAGCAATCAAAAGTTTTGGAATTTGCAGATCTGCATTTAATTCTTTTTCTTTTTTAAGAATTCCCATCGCTTCTAACAAAAGATCGAGTCCTTTGTATTTTCTGATAAATCCAAAAAATAGTATGATCGGTTCATCGGTGGGCAGATTCAGATGCGCTCTTGCCTCTTCCTTAGTAAGTGCTTCTCCAAAATTATCATATAAGGGATGCACTGTTTGAATTGCTTTTGTTTGTGTAAAAGTTCTAAGATCGTTCAGCACTTTTGCGCTCATGGTAATGAATGCATCAACAGGCTGCACAAAATATTTTGTAAAACTGTGGTCGCCTGGTCTTTTTTCGTGCGGAATAATATTATCTGCAATACAAACAATTTTTGAAAACCTATTTGATTTAATAATACGCAAAATGGTTCCCAAGCAAGGGGCCATCAAGGGCAACCAATATCGCACTACTACCAGATCGTATTTTAATTGTTTTATTTTTCTGCCAACCAATAGCCAGTTCAGGGGGTTAATAGAATTGATGCAAATCACAATATCTAAATCGCCCGGCTTGGGTTCATTGCTATATTGCGATTTTCCGGGGAATAAGAACGAAGGGTATTGCAAAGAAAAATTATAGATCGTTACCTGATGGCCTTCAGTTTGAAAAGCCCTTGCCAGTCTTTCGTTAAAAGAAGCAATTCCACCGCCACGAAATGGCCATGCTGTACCAATGAGCGCGATTTTTTTTTGCATAGCAACAGGTCTAATCCTGAATCCCGATTTTTTTATGAATCAGGTAGATATTTCTTTCGGGCGCATTACGCGCAATCAATTCTGCGATAAAGCCTGCCAGAAAAAGCTGTAGACCCATGATCATGGTAGTTAACGCTATAAAAAATGCAGGCCGATTAGTTAATGCAAAATCCCTATCGATGAATTTCGATACAATCAAATAAATACTGGAGCTTAATCCGATCAGGAAAAAAAGGGTGCCCCATAAACCAAATAATTGCATGGGTCTTTTACCGAATTTGCCGAGGAACATGATGGTAGCCAGATCCAAAAAACCGTTTACAAATCTTTGCCAGCCAAATTTTGTTACGCCGTATTTTCTTTTTCTATGCTCTACAACTTTTTCTCCGATTTTTCTAAAGCCGCTCCATTTGGCCAATATGGGAATATAGCGATGCATTTCGCCATAAACTTCAATACATTTCACCACATCGAGTTTATAAGCTTTTAAACCGCAGTTAAAATCGTTCAACTGAATGCCCGAAGATTTTCGAGCTACCGCATTATATAATTTGGAAGGAATATTTTTTGTAAACGTATTATCGTACCGCACTTTTTTCCAGCCACTAACCATATCAAAACCTTCGCTAACAATCATATTCCGTAGGCCGGGAATTTCATCCGGAGAATCCTGCATATCGGCATCCATTGTAATTACAACAGCACCTGTTGCTGCTTTAAAGCCTTCATTTAGTGCCGCCGACTTGCCATAGTTGCGTCTAAAACGAATGGCTTTAAAACAGGAATTTTTTTCTGCAATAGATTCAATCACATTCCAGCTCTGATCCGTGCTGCCATCATCAATCAAGATCACTTCATATTCAAGTTGTTCTCTGGTTACTACCGTTTCTATCCAATTGCATAGCTCGGGTAACGACTCGTCTTCGTTATATAAAGGAATGATGATTGACAGATCCATAAAATCGATTATTGCTCAAATGGGGTAGTTGTAACAGGATTCTTTTTAGCAACGCCGGCGCCAATTGCAGAAGCAATGGCTCCCAATATGCCATAACCTAAAATAACACCTCCAATCATAAACGGAAACAAGAATTTTCTGGTCATATCCAGGCCACTCTTAATTTGATCTTCTGAAAGATTTTTATTTTTCTCCATTTCTCTTGCAGAAAGATCCAATATCTTATCCGTCATTTCAGGAAAAATTAGTTTTACCGATATAACGGTGTAAACCACTGTTATTACAATTAATGTGGCGGTAACTTTAAATCCATGTGCAAAAACATTTCCGAATGTAACATTTCCTTCCATTTGCTTTGCATAACTAATACAAGACCAGATAATACCTCCAATAATAATGGCATAGGAGATATATCCGAGCGATTTGTTTTGCCATGTATCGGTTAAATACAATGCTACGCCATAAACAATTGTAATCAGGCTTAGTATTAAGCCTTTCATCCAGGGTTGAACAATTTTTGTTTCCATGTTGGTTGAAGTTAGTTTAGTTAAATACGAAATTTCCTTTGTGTAAGATACCAAAAACTTTTCCTTTTAAAGGGTTATCAAAAAAAGGTGAGTTGGCAGACTTACTTTTATTATTTGCAGCAGTAAGTAATGTGCTATCACCTCTGCTAAATAAAGTAAGTTCTGCTTTTGAGCCTACTTGGATATTGGTAGTAACTAGTCCAAAAATATTACGGGCATTATTACTAAATAACGAAACAATTCTTTCGGTACTCAATTCAGGTAACACCGTATTTACAACAGCATAACTGCTTTGCAATCCAATCATACCCGGTTTTGCATATTCGAACTCGCAAATTTTATTATCCCAGTTTTGGGGCAAATGATGACTAGCAATGCAATCCACCGTTCCATCCAACACTGCATGGCGCAATGCCATCATATCTTTTTTGGTTCGTAAAGGCGGGTTCTGTTTTAAATTGGTATCGTACTCAACAAGGTCTTCATCGCAGAAAAACAAATGATAGGGAGTAACGCTACAGGTAACTTTGAGTCCTTCTTTTTTTGCCTCTTTGATTAGGTTAACGCTTGTTTCGGTTGAGATAGCCGTTACATGCAATTTCGAATCGGTATATCGGGCCAGATCAATATCTCTTTTAATAATGGTTTCTTCAGAGATAGCGGGGATACCGGGCAATCCCAATTGAGTGGATATAATGCCTTCGTTGATCAGACCTCCAGAGCCGATCGTTTTATCAATCGGTACTTGAATCAGCACGCCGTCAAAAGCTTTTACATAAAGCAGGGCTTTTAAAAATAATCCGGCGGTTTGAACCGGGTTTAATCCATCCGAAAAAGCGATGGCCCCATTGTTTTTCATATCATACATCTCAGCCAAATCCTTTCCTTCAATTTTTTTGGTGATGGCACCGATAGGATGAATCGAAACGGGTAGGGTTGCTGCATTTTGAACAACATAACTCACCTGCGATTTATTATCCACAACCGGTTCGGTATTTGGCAAAACAAATACTCGGGTAAAACCTCCCGCCGCCGCTGCATTGGCTCCTGTTTCGAGCGTTTCCTTATATTCAATACCGGGGTCGCAAAAATGAGAGAAGGGGTCGATCCAGCCCAACGAAACCTGAAGTTCTGATGATTCGATGATTTTTTCTGCTTTTTCAGAGATGCTATCTTCAATGGAAATAATCTGATCTCCTTCTACTAAAATGTCTTTTACCAAACCGTTGAACGGCGAATTTTCGTCTGTAATTTTTGCTTGCCGAATCAGAATCTTCATGTAGGCTTATAAAATTTGATGCAATATAACCTGAAAATTTCTTTTACCCCTATATTTGCAACCCATTTAAATGTAAATGGATAGTTCGGGACGTAGCGCAGCCCGGTAGCGCACACGTCTGGGGGGCGTGGGGTCGCAAGTTCAAATCTTGTCGTCCCGACAACGTCCACCGAAGCTTCAGCGAAGGTGGGCATTTTATTCATGGTTTCTTCCGATCATTTCGGTATTAAAGCACTAAGCAATTAGTGCTTTTTTTATTGATACTCCTTTGGTATACATTAACTTGTTGTCTATTTTGTAAATTTATACTAACAAAAATGACAAATATGACAATTTATTATTAAATTTATCATCAAATTAATCAGGAGGTGTGATAGTAGAAATTCTTGATGTTTTTAATAACAGAATTCTTAAGGCAGAGATTGTACCAGCCGAATCAACCTCTATGCCACAGAAAAGGAATGGCTGGAATTTTAATTGGAAAAAATTACTAAAAAATGAAAACACAAAAACAGTGATGTTGAGATTGGTTGAAACTCCACAAACGATTGAAGGGGTTTTACAATTAAAGAATTATGGAAACATGTTAATCATGGATGTAATCGAAATAGCGCCACATAATATTGGGCCGCACAAAAAATATGAGCACGTAGCTGGGTGTTTAATTGCATATGCTTGTAGAGAAAGTTTTAAAACAGAAGGAAACTATAGAGGTTATTTAACTTTTGTTTCCAAAACAAATTTAATAAAATGGTACACTTCAAAATACGGTGCCAAACTTGCGATAGGGCAAAAAATGTACATTGACCCGGATAAGGGTTCTGAATTGATAGATAAATATTTAAATAAATTGAATTAGCATGAGACGAAAAAAAAATATAGAACTTGAAAATGGAGTCTTATCTGAAAGTATGGACATTAACGCTCCTGAGTTTACTGAATTTCAGGCTATATTACTCAATAAGGCTAAGGCACAGTCTAAATGGCAAAAAATTAATGTTGAGCTAGTTGCAATCAGAATACAGATGGAGGACTATGCGAAATCTAGTTATAAAAGCCACCCCAAATTGGTAGGCGATTTTTTAAAGTATTACTTAGATAGTTTAAATATCCGGCAAAATAAATTTGCTGACTATTTAGAGATAGAACCATCTAATTTAAATAAAGTGATTAAAGGCGAACGCCAAATTAGCTCGGAACTTGCTTTAAAGATTGGGAAAGTATTCGGACTTGACCCTTTACTATTATTAGAAATACAGATCAAAAATGAGTTTTCTAAACTGTTGAGCAAAAAAAACAAACAGATAGAAAAATACTCCTTGAAAGGCTTGCTAGAAGAAAGTGCAGGGTAACAAAAAAAGTATAGCCCACCAAAGCTTCAGCTAAGGTGGGCTAGTAACCTATTGCTATACCTTTCTAAATAAAAAGCATATGTGTGCCAATACCGCTGGCCTGCTTATAAAAGTCGCCTACGGTTAGTACACCATCCAATTCCGGAAACATATCATCTTTTTCATAGTGAAACATTTCCATCGCCAATTTGCAGGCCCAAAGTTTAACACCCGATGCTTTTAAGATCTCCAGAAATTCGCGCACTTCCGGCATATCCAATTTTTCCATTTCTTTTTTCATCATACTGGTAGCAAATGCTTCCATTCCGGGTAATCCACCCAGCATGGTTGGCATATGCATGGCTGGATTACCTACTGTTGCAACGTGCAAATGGTCTAGCTTTTTATTGTGCACTGCTTCTAATCCAAAAAAGGTAAAAAACATTTCTGCTTCAATTCCTTCCATCCTGGCACCATTTGCCAAAACAAATGCAGCATATACATTTTCAATAGAGGCTTTTGAAAGAATGATCATCATCTTTCTTATTTCGCCGTTATACTCACTCATGACTTTAATTTTAAGATTACTAATTAAATGCAACTTGCCGGTTTTGGAACACCTGCAATTTTGGTGGCAGTCTTTAATGGTCCTACAGGAAATAATTCATAGAACGCTTTAATATCTACCACGCCGCTTTTGCCAATTTTTCGAATACTAAGGGGTGATTCTTTTTTAAACTCATCCTGTATATAATCTATCACCTGCCAGTGTTTTGGCGTAAGTGAAATATTATTTTCCTTTGCTATTTCTTCAGCAATTTCTTTGTTCCATTCCTTAAAATTGGTTAGGTATCCTTCTTCATTTACTGAGATGGTTTTTTGTGCGATTGTCTTTTCCATAAAAAATATTTATTGTGATTAATGTTTTAAGCTTTGTGTTTTGTGATGATTATTTAAGATACCATGATAGTGAAATGTGGTATATATCGTTAGCTAATCCTGAAACACTATTATTAAATTGAGCACCTATTAAACTATTTGCAGAAGCAGTTTGATCGTTTCTGAAAGCATGTTCATAAGCTGCATTGATTGCAATAAACTTAGATACTTTATACGATCCGCCCACAGATGCATGATGCACCACAATTGCGGGAAACAAAGGGAATATTGTTGTTTCAGGTACCGGATTATCGCCATAGGCATAACCACACCTGAGGTTCAGTTTTTTGGAAGCCTGTAATTCTGCGCCCGTTTTTATTACAACTGTATTTTTCCAGTTTAGAGGGAATGGTATTTCCATTGTTCCGTTGGTGCCTAGCATGGTATTGATATTGGCATTTGTTCCGCCCGATAAAGAAATATGCATTGTGTTAAATGCACTTGCCCAATCCAGCCATTGTAGATCCATCGATAAACGAAGTTTATGACTTGCTGCAAAAGAAATTCCTGCTGCAATCGATTGTGGTAAACCAAGTGTTGCACTGGTTGCATATTTGTCTGTGGCACCTTTGCTTAAATCAATTCCCAATGAAGAAAATTGGCCCATCGCAGCAGCTTGCGCTTGTGCTGCAGTATAGCTCGGATTTTGTTGCATGATTCCGGCAACAACTTTCCCAAATGCATCATTCATTTGCGCTGTCATATCCATTTGAGCAGTTCCATTCTGATATTTCAAATCAATGGGTAGACTATAACTTAATCCCAGAGACAATTTATCGGATGGTTTATATGCCAGGCCAATTCTGCCGTTGAAGCGATAGCTGGTTAATCCACTCATATTTGCTGAAGCAACAAGTTCGGTATAACCCAATCCACCTGATGCGGGAGGGGCAGCAAACATATTGCCAAAGCTAAAACCGGTGGATGGATCAATCACTCCTTTCAGCATCGATGGAGGCATGCTGAAAGGCATCTGAAACTCCATCTGGCTATAAACTACTGTTGCAGTAACGCCAATCGACAATTTTGAATTCAATTTATAGGCTGCTGTTACACCACCTTGCATAACGGCAAATTTTGAATGATAGGTTTGAGGCGCATAACTTCCTTTCTCATCTCTATACATATAATGGTTAAGAGAAAAATCTGCCCCCATGCCACCTTGCGTAAAAATGCCAAACCCATAAGTCATCTTTTTTTCTCTTTGGTTTACATAACTGATGCACCCTAGTGGAAATAAATTATTCTTCCCTTTTGAATTATTAATGCCATTTTTAAAATACACTGAGGGCGTCATAAATGACAGACTTAGATCCATTTGCGAAGACTTTAAAAAAGCAATGCCTGCAGGGTTATTCATCATTAAAGATGGATTATCGAAGTTTCCTACAGAAGTTCCTGCTCTGCCACTTGTTACAGCATCATAGCCAATTAATTGTGTACCATTTTGTGCGAGTGTCGGTATAATAATCATCAGCAACAAAACTGTTGCTAATGCTAATTTTAATTGTTGCTTCATATACTTTGTTTAATAATTTGACAATTAGTACAATGAGTGGGCAAAGTTTCAAAGGGATTGATTTGCTTAACAATACAATTGCAATCCTTTGACGATGTAAAACTACAAGAAGCGATTTAAGTGTCTTGGTGACATTTGTTACAGAGAAAGCTGATTTATATCATGTAATGAGAGGATTGTTAATTTACATCTCTGATTTTGATCGTAACATCGTGCGGAGCAGTTTCGGTTCCTCCAAAATAGGGGAATAGTTTATAGCCAATAATAGTAGGAGTATTTACAGTTCTGGCCATCGTGTCCTTTTTATTCTCTACGGTAAACTCATATCCTCCATTCAACAACCTGATACCGGCGTGATACCATTTACCGATTTCTACGGTTTGCAATTGCTTTGAAACTCTTACCGAATCATTATAACAATACCCAAAAATGCGTAAAGCATTGTTATACCATGCCCAACCAAAGCGGGCTGAATTAATATGATGAGGAGGAATGGTATAGTATGTGTTAAAAGAAACGCCGTCTGCAAAACCATACAATTTATTGATGTCCGACTGGTTTAGGGGGTCAACAGTTGTATAGATTGCAGAACTGTCGAATTTGAAATTGAACTTGACATTGGAAATGCCCGTCATCAAAACAATTTTCAAAGAGTCTACCGAATAACTCTCACCTTTTAAAATTTTATATTCGGTATACCCGAAATCTGGCTCTGCACCCGTTTCTACACTGGATTCTTTATTACAGGAAAAAGACAGTCCAATTAAATAGGAATAAGCTAATATCCGTGTGAGCTTCTTTAGCATATGATGAAGTGTGATCAGGCATTTAGTATAAGAACAGCTAAAAATAGTAGATACTCTTAGATGCCTTTGGGGTTGCTTAGGCTAAGTTAGGAATTTTATTTTGCACCCCGGTATCAGATCAGTTCTACACAAAATAGTTAGAATTTAATAATTATTTAAAGTAGTATTAAAAAATATATACACGAAATATAATATCTTCTCTGTCTCAAAAATAACCTTCAGGTTACCCTGTCTGAACGATTACACTGTTCAGTCTTTTTATGATGCATCTACTATCCTTTGTCAATCCATTCAATAGCAACCAATTACTAATTATAATACCCCACTATTATGAAGCATTTCTATTTTTTTCTGATCCTTACTGCAGCAATTGCCTGCAAAAATCAACCGACCCATAATGCCGGATCTTCCGGTTTTACATTTTCGATTGATACTCTTTCCGGTTTTGAAAACCTTCCGTCGCTACAATCTTTTGCATTCGCAAATGCCAATAATGGCCAGCAATGGCTGCTATTTGGTGGTAGAACGAATGGTTTTCATGGTTTTGATACTTCAAAAGGACAAGCCGCCAACTTTCCATTTAAAAAGGCCAACGAGTTTATCTATGTTTTTGATACGGCTACAAAACATATCGACAGTATGAACGTCCGCAATCTGCTTAACCTGCCATTAATTTATCAATTTATTGCAACCAATGCTGCGGTTCGACAAGTTGATACTTTCCTGTATGTATGTGGCGGATATGGAACTGTTATAGATACAGCTAAAAAGGGAATTGTATCGCTGCTTCCCGAACAGTGGATAACCCATAACCGAATTTCGAGAATTCATATACCCAATATGGTTAAAGCTATTCAAACACATAATACCATTCTATTAAGGCAATCTGTTGTAAGCGATACGAGCAGCTTTATTACTTGTACCGGCGGTGAATTGTATAAACTAACCGATGGTAATTTCTACTTGGCCTTTGGACATAATTTTACTGGAAAATATAGTTCTCCCACCGCCAGTCAAATATATCTCGATGCCGTTAATGTATTTAGTTTGCAAGAAACAAACACATCCATTAAAGTAATACCCGTTACTAAAATAACGGATAGACTATCTGATTCCTTAACACAATTTAGAAGGAGAGATTTAAATGTGGTTCCGGCTGTAATTAATAATGGCAGTGGGTATGGCATCACAGCTTATGCAGGAGTATTCACATATGGCACTTCAGGTTCACAAACACCTTATAATAGTGGGGGAAATCCTTTTACATTTCCAATTTATATTAATGGTAATTCAGGCAATGTAAAAGCAGGGTATATACTCGATACCAGTTTTAAACAAATTTCAAATGTTTATTCAGCGCCTAATTTATCAATGTATAGCAATTCGCAAAACAATATGTTTACTACCATTTTTGGAGGACTTGGAGATACCCTTAATATTAACGGCGACAATGCTGCCTTTACAAAAAAAATTGGAATTATTCAGCGTAGCAATAATGGGCAAACCAGTTTTAGTTACAATGCCGATTCACTGCCAGCATATATTGGTGCAGAGGGCGTATTTATACCAACTGCAGGGCTGCCTCAATACAATAATAATGTTTTGGGAATTATCGACTTCGATAAGTTGCCAACTGGAAAATCATTGGTAGGATATATCTATGGTGGTATTTTATCAAATGCACCTCAGTGGAATTTTCCGGGAAATAATCCAACCCTTGCTTCATCAAAAGTATATCGTGTATTAATTCAAAAAAACTAACCCCAAAATAAATACTTATGTCATTAAAAGCTTACCCACTCATAGCTTTTTGTTTTGCTGTGCTTCAAACAATCAGCTTCTATAGCAGTGCCCAAAACAAAACAGTGATTTATGCTGCAAAGAAAATTATTTCTGAAGATTCAGTAAATACTATCTATACAAATAACCCTGCCGTTGCTGTTGATAGTAAAAGCGGCACCATTTTAAAAGTTGGTAATTTAGATAGTTTAAAAAATCAGTTTCCCAATAACAGTGTTGTACAAACTTTTTCAAATAATATTTTGATGCCAGGTTTTGTGGAGGCGCATTCCCATTTTCAGATATATGGTATGTATTCGAATTTACCTTATACCGGTTACTATACCAGACCGGGGCTTACTGATTCACAAATGGGTATTACATCGAGTACTGCAATGATTCAGTATTTGAAATCTGTTTTAGATACTTTAAATAAAGATCGAAAACATTTGCTTCCAGCCATGCAATTGCCTTGTTTGCCTCTGGTGCCGATCCTATTTATTTTAATGGAACAAGATTCACATCTGCTACGCTTGATTCTGTTTCCAATACTACGCCCATTTTAATGCAGTTGGGAAGCGGACATATTGTGATTTGTAACACCCCCATGCTCTCAATTTTAGAAAGCGATACCGGTTGGAAGAACCTTCCTGCTCAGGGTATTATTCGAGATCAGAAAAATAATCCAACGGGCGAATTAGACGAAGTGGCTGCTGAAGAATTTGCCTTATCAAAGTTTAATTCAATTTATTTAGCAAGAAGTGGCGCCATGTTTTTTAACCCGATAAGATTATACAATGGAATTACGAATGCTGCCACTCTCATGAATCGAGCAGGCATTACTACCGCCACTGAAATGATTGTAACAGCAAATAATCTCACAGAATTTCTTGCAAGCAGAGCCATCTATAATTCAGCAATTGGCGATGGCAATAATTTCCCCGTTCGGCTAGTATTGGCATACGATGGTATGCAACTTTTAAACGTTTGTTCCGATAAAGATTCTTCCATTCGCTTCCTGAACGCACAAAAAAAGCTAGACAACAATTCACTGCGAACCGGAATGGTGAAATTTGTTTTAGATGGATCTATTCAGGGATATACTGCTGTAATTGATTCTTCGATGAAGTACCTTAGTCAACCACAAAATCCTTATTGGAATACCGCACCAACTCAACTGGCATCCTTAATGCTTCCATTTGTACAAAATGGTTATCCTGTTGCCATCCATGCAAATGGTGATTCGGCTTTAGATGTAGCGATTAACGCGCTTAGCAGTATTAATGCTCAAAAAACTGCTACAGGAATCTGGGCCACATTGCAGCACGGGCAAATGATTAAAGCTGCTCAATTCCCGGTAATACAACAAATGCAAAATGTTGGATTGAATTTATTTGTAAGTCATATCTATTATTATGGTAGCGAACATGCTTCTTATACCGTTGGAAAGAATTGGGTAGATAGTATGGATAATGTACACGTTGCCGATAGTTTGCAGATACCATTTTCAATTCATTCCGATGCGCCTGTTACCAGTGCTTTGCCATTATTATCTGCTTGGGTTGCCACTAAAAGAACAAGTGCGCCTTATCCTGCAGGTCAATATAGTAGTACACAGTTTGGAGATACCATCACTACTGCAAAAGCATTGTATGCCATTACCATGGGCGGCGCAAAATTATTAAATATGGATACAGAGGTTGGTAGTATTGAGCCTTTAAAATTCGCCGACTTTGCAATACTTCAAAATGATCCATACAATCTTCCTACGCCAATGCAATTAAAAGATATCCCAATTGTAGGTACCATTAAAGGAGGTGTATTTTATCCTGCATCTGCAACAGCAAATCAAACTAAAACCCATAAAAAGAAGAAGTCTTAGAATTGGGCTAAAGTCCGGGTTCTTCCTCCTTCCTTCAGCTTAAAAGCTGGGGTTAGTGTCTCTGAAATAAAATTCTTCTCTTGGATACATTAACCCCAGACTTCAGTCTGGGGATGACAGGCTCTGTGTGGATTTTGGGCTTTAGCCCATACGCTGTGATAATTTCTAAGTGATGCTCTGTCTCCAGTTAAGTGGTGTGAGAACAGAACTAAAGCCCATGTGCACCTAACTCCTATAAAATCATTTTACACTTAAAATGATATAGATCAGCTTTCTTTTTTGTTTCTTTTAGTCCTAAAACATAATGATATGTCATTTGTAAACATTGTCGTTCAAGCAGTGTGGGGTACAAAGAGAAGGGCTCCTTTTATGAATAATGAAATTCGCCCGGCAGTTATTAACCACATTAAAGAAAATGCGTTGAATAAAGGAATATTTATTGATAGAATAAATGGTTATACTGACCATCTCCACTGCCTAATAAGCTTGAATCCTGAAATGAGTATTGGTAAGACATTGCAATTAATAAAAGGGGAATCTGCTTTTTGGATTAATCAACAAAGAATGACGAACTCAAAATTTGAATGGTCTGATGAATATTTTGCAGTATCAATTAATGCATCTATGTTAGAGCAAGTGAGATGGTATATTGAAGGACAGGAATTGCATCATAAAAAAGTTTCTTTCCAGCAAGAGTATGATGAGCTCATTAAAGAGTACAATGATAATAAAGGCGTGTGGGGAGCGTGAGGACTAAAGTCCGAAATCAATGGATGTCCTCAATCCCCAGACTGAAGTCTGGGGTTAGTGTTTTCGTATGAAATTCTTCTCTCGGTGAGTGACATTAACCCCAGCTTTTAAGCTGGGGATCATACGAAACTCCCGAAAACACTGGGCTTTAGCCCATACGATGTGATGGCTTCTAAGTGATACGAGCGTTCTAATTGGATGTGTGGAGCGTTGGGGCTGAAGCCCAGGTTCTTCCTCCTTCATTCAATCCCCAGACTGAAGTCAGGGGTTAGTGTTTTCGTATGAAATTCTTCTCTCGGTGAGTGACATTAACTCCGGCTTTTAAGCTGGTGATCATACGAAACTCCCGAAAACACTGGGCTTTAGCCCATACGCTGTGATGACTTCTAAGTGATACGAAGGGTCTAAGTGGAAGGTTCCTCTATTAAAATAAATGACGTTTAATTAATCTGTATGGTTTGCTGAGGTAGTATAAAAAATGCAAATTTCTACGAATTGGGAATGCGATATAGTCGTTGATATTTGGTTGAGCAATTAATTTTACGAACCCTGCAAGCTGCTTGAATTTCGCCCAAGGAGAGTCGGCTTGCAGGGTTCGTTTATAAAAACTTGAAAATGCATTGATTATGGATGAATGCTGTTTGATAATTTTACCGAAAGAAAGCAAATCATTTTGATACAATATAATGGTCTTGGCACTGAAGGTTTCATTTGCCAATTCAGGAATGGTAATACCCAACAGATTTTCAATTAATACTCTTGCAATTTCGTAAGACCTAAGGTGACCAATGGCGCCTAATCCAGCTTTGATTTCCGACCATTCTTTGGGGTCTTGAATCGTTTGAGCCGCCTGAGCAATATCCACCAGATTTCTTAAAAATTGATACACATCTTTACTGGCATGATGTAGTATAATGGTAATAAAATGAGAGGCATTGCTTAAGCATGGAACAGCTCTATTTAGTAATAGTGTATTTTCTTTTTTATAGTCAAGTATTTCTGTTGCTTTTTTTGAAACGGCAATTTGTTTGCTACTGATATCCCAATGCAATTCAATATGAAATAAACGCTCCCCATTTTTGTAGAGATTCATATTGTATTCGTTTTGAGAATTCTTTAGGCCATTATTCCAACCATGAAATTCTTCCAATGGCCATTCAGGAACATAGCCTTCCTTTTTAAGCATTTCAATACAGGGTTGCAAATCATTCCAATCAATTAACAGATCAATATCAGTTGAGGTACGCGAAACCAGATCGCCATAAAATTGTTTAGAGAACATCGTTCCTTTGTAAGGCACAGCCCTGATGGCTTGTTTTTCAAAAAGATCCAATACCCTTTCTGTTTCAGAGGCCAATTGCCAGTTCCGCAAAGTGTACTGTTGCAATTCCAGTTTAAAATCTTCCATTCCATCAAATGCTTTACCGCAGAGTAGGAGGGAGCGATAGGCAATCGGACGAATTCTATGAAAACTGGCCCGCCTTCTAAAGCTTGTCCAGTCAATTGTTTGAACGCTTAAAAAAGATGCGATCTCTCTATATTCAGCAGTTTTAAAGTGGCACCTAACACAAAGCACTAACAGCGCTGCCTCGGTGCTATATTTTTTTTCTATTTCGTTAATCGATATCATTTATTCCTGTTTTGAAACGCTACGATTTTATATTTTTTGTTTTTCATACATCCTGCTAAAAAGCCCATTGTTCTGTATCAGGTCTTCAAATTTTCCGCTTTCAATTATTTCGCCTTCCTGCATCACATATATCCGGTCTGCTAATTTAAGATTGTACAAACGATGCGTGATCATAATAGCCATGCTATGCTTCAACGCTGTTTTAATTTGATGAAACAAATCGTGTTCGGCAAGCACATCCAGTGCACTCGTGGGCTCGTCTAATACAACTAGCGAGGGACTCCTATAAAACACGCGTGCAAGGGCCAGTTTTTGCCACTCACCGCCACTCAGTTGTTTGCTGTTCGTAAAAATAGAACCCATTTTGGTTTGATATCCGTTAGGTAGTTTTTGAATAAAAGAACCGGCTCCGGCAAATTCGGCTGCATGTTGCATGGAATGTTTTTCCTGCTCCGGGTGCTGGATGCCAAGGGATATATTTTCGGCAATGGTGAAATGGTATTTTTCGATATCCTGAAACAAAAATATACTCTCGTCTCTGAGGCTTTGTTCCGAAAGTTTTTGATACTCCTTGCCTTCGATCGTAATATTCCCGGTGTTGGGTTGATACAGTCTGGCCAATAATTTTACCAGCGTGGATTTTCCCGAACCATTCTCGCCCACTACGGCAATCATTTCTCCCGGCTTACAGTTTAGGTTGATATTGTTCAGCGCTTTTAAAGCGTTGTTTTCGTATTGGAAACCAATATTCCTGAGTTCAATACCCTCTTTAAGCAAAGGCCAATTTTCAAGGCACTGGTCATGTTGATTTATTGGGATGGCCAAAAAATGCAATAGATCTTTCAGAAATATTCTTTGCTGAAAGAGCGACACGATTGCCTGCAGAAAATTTCGGGTGCCGCTTTGTAATCTTTGCAAACCCTGCAGCGATATCACCAGGAGCCCAATAGTGATTTCTCGAAGGGTTGCTTCCCTGATCAAAAAACCAATTAAAAATATCACTACCAATATTTCCAACAATTCTGCAGAAAAACTTAGCCAAACAATTTTTAATTGCAGTGTGCGCTTGCTGTTTCTGATGGATTGACGGAGTAATTGAAATTTTGGAATCAGGCTATTGCCGAACGACAGT
This sequence comes from Chitinophagaceae bacterium, assembly GCA_019752295.1. Taxonomy (GTDB): domain Bacteria; phylum Bacteroidota; class Bacteroidia; order Chitinophagales; family Chitinophagaceae; genus Sediminibacterium. The sequence continues at coordinate 72,510 of JAIEMK010000038.1, forward strand.
ATGCGCAGGTCTTTTGCAAACTGAAAGCCTGAGAGCAACTGGAATAAATAACCTGCTTCTCTTTCTTGTTCAACAAGCCTGCCCTCTAATCGCATTAATTGGTGACCTGCATACCATTTTACAATCGCCAGAGGGATGCATATAAAAACAAATGCCAGCGAGAGCCAGAAATGCAGGGTAAAAAAATAAGCCGCCAACAAAGCCAGCGAAACACCCTGCAATACTGCGGTGTTGAGGAGTTGCCATACTTGGGGTATGCGATAAATCGATTGCATTTGTGCCAGGTGCAGGGTATTGTGGTACAAAGGGTTTTCGTAATAAGTATAGGGTACAGCAATTGCTTGTTTTAAAACCTTTTCCGAAATGGAATCGGTAACAATTTGTTGATGTTCGCCAGAATAAAATCCGGAGACTTGTGTAACAATTGCTTGTAGAATTTGCAAGCCGCCCAATAACCCCACCAATACCAGTATTTTATTCCACGAAGCGCCACTGCCCACTGCATCAAAAAGTAATTTCATTACCCAAAGCGTGGTTACCGGGAAAGTTGCATTCAGCAATTGGAAAATAAGAATGAGAAGGGCTTTTGCCCTGTCGGCTTCCCATATTAAACTGATGATGGTTCTTAAATCTTTATTAAATCGCTTTATTTTAAAAACCGGCATTTTGATAGATATATGCTTGAAAGTACAAAAATATTAGTTTGCAAATTCAAACTCAGACTCAATTCCGGGCGCAGTATAGCTAGTTTCCAAAGCTGGCGGATATTGTTTTACCAATTGAATATAAAAAAGTAAATTTGTTTTATTAAATAAGGAGCTATCCATGTACACAGAAGCAAGAAAAATAAATTTAATTGAGGCCGTATTGAAAGTGAGCAATGAAGCTACTTTAATCGAGTTGGAGGATATTTTAAAAAAAGCAAAACCAGAAAAAGCAAAACGGCCATTATCTGCACATGATTTTGTTGGTATATGGGATAAGAAAGATGCTGCATTAATTAAAAAAGCAATTGAAGAATCTTGTGAGCAAATACACGAAGATGACTGGAAATAAATTTTTGTTAGATACCAATATTATTGCAGCATGGTTAACAGGAGAAGCGTCTGTTGCTGATAAAATAGACGGCGCAAAAGAATTGCATATACCCATCATAGTTATAGGTGAGTTATATTATGGTGCACTGTATTCTACTCATGTTCAAAAAAACATGAAGGATATACAAAAAATAATCAAGTATTATAATGTATTGGGTATAGACGAAGAAACAACAATAGTGTATGGAAAGATTAAAGCAGCATTAAGAAAGAAGGGCAAGCCCATACCCGAAAATGATATATGGATTGCCGCCATTGCACAGCGTTATAAACTCACAATAGTAACCAGAGATAAACATTTTAAAGAAATTGACAGTATTAGTTTAAAGAGTTGGTAATCCCCATCAATTAATTTACAAATTCAAACTCAATACCCGGATTCGTTGAAGTGTTATAGTGAAATGCAACTGTCCTTCCTGCGTCCATTGGATTTTTATTGGGTTGCGAAAAGTGCAGGGGCAGTGTTAAGCTCGAATCGCTATGGTGCATTACCAGTTTATCGAAGACTGTAATGGTAGTGTGGAATTGCAGACAGTGAAAATCAGGTTTATGATCAGCAGGAAGCATAATTGTTTCAAGTGGTTTACGTGTAATATCAGCAACAGTTGTTTCTTTGGTAAGTGTAACAATACTGGACAGTTTTTTTTCGCAATCAGAAAAATCTAGTTCTCCATAATAACCAGTATCTATTGCTGTTTGCATTATTTTATTTTTAATGGAATTGTTTATTCGCACCAGGTCAACCGCTACATGCTCCGGTATTAATAATCCACCTGCTGCAAGTTGGCGGCTTAGGTTTAGTGTAATGCTTACCTGTGGCTCTTTACGCAAACCGTTTAGCATGGTTTCGGTAATTATCAGGTGTAGGGGCAGGGCGGGGGGCCATTGGTAAGTACAGGCATCTGCTATAATACAACTGCCGAATTGATCTGTCATATCTAAAGCTTCAATCAATATTTTTGAAGCATCGATATTGGTTTCGTGTATATCCAATAAATGAAACTGCACTTCATCAGCAGAAAAATACTGAGCGGCTAATAAAGATAATAGAGCATAGGGGCCGCAGCCTGCATCCAGTATTTGCAAGGGTCTGGTTTTTTGTTCTTTCAGCAGTTGATGAATAGCCGAAACAATTCCTTTAACAAATAAGCGTGTACGGGTTATTTCAAAAAGGCACATAGCCGCGCCTCTGGGCGAAATGGCGCAGCCATTGGGCAGCCACTCCTCATCAACTTTTACCGCGGGCTCGTAAGCATTAAAATGGTTTAAATCAACAAAGAGGCGATGCATTTCTTGCAAGCTTTCGCGCCTTTCGCCCCAGTGCGATTCATCGCTTAATAAAAGGTCGGTGAGTTGTTTTAATTCCTGCCTCGGATGCATTATAATAAAAGTTAGTCATACAATATAGTATATAATATTAATTCAGATATTTACTCAGGTAATTTTCTTTACTTACAGTTCAATTGTTTTCAAACAAATAAACTATGCACAACTACTGGGGCTTTGGTTTAAATATAAAGTCTGAAATTGCATTTCCAGAATTATTAGTACATAATTCTGATAGTTCTGATGTGCAAATTTGCATGGGTACTGTGCCTGCTTCCATTGAAGGTGTTTTTATAGATGAGCCCGAGGTTAATTACACCATTAATAATAACGAACTTCTCTTTCATGTAAAAAATATTGCCAAATATTATGCAACAAATGGTAATTCAATTATCGTAGAAATTGAAGACGTCGAAATTGAAATGCGAACTATACGGTTATATATTCTTGCTACTGTAATGGCTTCTGTTCTGTTGCAAAGAAAATTACTACCATTACATGCTTCTGCTATTATTATGGATAACCAACTTATATTAATTACCGGCGATTCTGGCTCAGGTAAATCAACCGCTTTAGCCGGATTAATAAAGAAAGGCCATACAGTATTTAGTGATGATGTTATTGTTTTACACAATAAATTAGCTACGGTGGTAGCAACAGCTTCCTATCCTATGATTAAATTATGGGATGATACTATGGTGAAATTAGAACATGAATTATTCGATGATCGGTCTTTTATAATTAAACCCGGTATGGACAAATATGGTATTTTCTTTCACAAACAATTTAATCAAAATAATTACGCTGTGAAAAAAATAATCATTCTAAAGAAAAATGGCATTAATCAGATAGTTTCAAGGAAAATTACTGGTGCAGAAATCTTTAAAGAGCTAGCCAAGCAAATCTACCGCCCCATGTTATTGCAGGATAATAATTTATTGTTATTAACCTTTAATTTATTTTCTTCATTAATGAATACAGTGTCGGTATATGAAATTACACGCCCCGAAGAATGCAGCCCAACGGATTTATTAGTTTGTGTTGAAAGTTTATTATGAAATGAAGAAAAAGATAACATTAAATGATTACGGTTTATTTGTAGAAGCTTGGTTATTCCTTGCAATAGCAAGGTTATTGCTCCTTTTTGTTGCGTTTAAAAGAATTGCTCCCTTACTTGGAAAAACTATGTACGAAAACAAAAAAACGGCTAAATCATTCTCTCAAACTGAGCTTTTTCATAGTATGTGTATTGCCATTGCGAGGGGAAGTTATTATTCTTTTTGGCGTACAAAATGTTTTGAACAGGCTTTAGCTGTTAAAATGATGTTGAGGAGGAGAGGGTTAATCAGTATCATCTATTTTGGCGTCTATAAAAATCTTGATAACAATAAAATTAATGCCCATGCCTGGGTTGAGTGCAACGGCATTATTATAACTGGGGGCCAAAATGTAGAACAATACGTGGTAGTAAGCAGGTTTGAGGGTTAGTTCATTACGGTTATTATCAACGCACAATAATTAAATTCTGCTCATACATATTGTGTAGATATTCTAATGTATCATTAGTACATTCTTCTTTGGTAACATTAAATCTTTGCATTAGGGCTTTGAGTAATTCAGTTACACTGATCGGGGTCTCTATTTGTTGCCATATAATACGAGCAACCCTATTTAATGTAATATATTGCCCATTTTCTATATCCATCATTACCAAGTCGTTACCAACTTCGCTTGCCAAAATTTGTTCTTTTCTACCTTCAATAATGCTCTCAAGGTGTATATTAACGGTGTTTCCCATTTGTCAAATATAAAATAGATCGAGCATTTTTCGTATTTGTTTTTCTTTATTTATTTTATTCTATGTATGTTTATAACCGCAGCTTTTTTTAGCCCGTCTTGGACTTAAACCCAACAATTATGCGAATAGGCATTGTTTCCAATTCCGAAGCTTTTATCCCCTTAACTATTACGCTTCTACAAAATAATTTTCAGCCCTCAGTTTTTTTTGTGCCTTATAAAGATGAGGCGGTAAATCAAAAAGTAAATGCCTTTATACAACAAGTAAATCTTTATCTTTTCTAATATGTAAATGAATTGGCGCATCCGGAAAAATTAAGTCACAATGCCTTACTTTCTTAGAGCATGTGGAAAGCAAAAGATAAAAAGCCATTTGTTGTTGGAAATTTAGACAAAATTTTTAT
>JAIEMK010000022.1 GCA_019752295.1 Chitinophagaceae bacterium
AATTGGTAAATTTGCTGCGCTTCAATTATCATTCTTTAGTGAAACTAAAAACTGGGGTCGTGTAACTTACACTTATTCTGGTGATATGAACGGAGATGGTGTATCAGGAAACGATCTGATGTATGTTCCAAAAGATCAAAGCGAAATGAACTTCCAACAGTACACCGTAGCGGGTAACGTTCTTACTGCACAAATGCAGAAAGATGCGTTTGAAACCTATATTGGTCAGGACAGTTATCTGAAGAGTCACAGAGGAACTTATGTTGAGAGAAATGGTGAGTTGATGCCTTATGTTACTCGTTTTGACTTGTCTGCAGTTGTTGAATTGTTCAGCAATATTGGCAAGAACAGACACACTATTCAATTAAGAGGTGATATCTTCGACATTGGCAACCTGATCAATCACAATGCAGGTACCAGCTATGTTGTAAACAACTCTTCTTTATTGAACTTTAGAGGTCTTGATGCTACAGGTACTCCAATTTACAGGTATAACACTGTAAACAATAGTCTTAATTACGGTACTTATCGTAAAGGAACATTTACTTCAGATGTATGGCAGGCTCAGGTAGGTATTCGTTATATCTTCTAGTTCTACCATCTTAATTTTATAAAAGAAACGCCTCGAAAATTCGGGGCGTTTCTTTTATAAAATCAAAAATCAAAATTCAAAATTCAAAAAAGGGAATCGCTTAAGTTTTTCTACCTGTTTAATTTATTAAACGCTCTTTTGAATTTTGAATTTTGACTTTTGAATTTTTACTTTTTACTTTTATAAGCCCATTTCAAAAATGCAGGAAACGCATTCCCCCATGTAGGCACATCATGTTTTCCGTTTTCCAGTAACAGATAATGAATATGTTCTTCGGTATAACCCTTTGCTTTTAATTCTACAATCAGATCAAGGGTGTCATCAATCGAATCTATGATGCCATTATTATTTCTGTCGGCAGTTTCATCTAAAGCGCCACATTGAAAAAAGAATTTTATCCATGGATAGAAATCTGCTTTCCTGATCTGTAAATGCATCAGCCTGTCTTGCTCATCATCATAACCTTCATCATATGCTTTTCGTCTCCACCACAACGACCCGCTGAAAACTCCTATTTTATTGAATTGATTTGGATGATTCCAAACAATATCCAGAGCGCTCAATGCCCCCAAAGAAAATCCAGCGAAAGATTTGTCTTTAAAAGAAGTTATCTGCAAGTGTTTTCGAAGGAAAGGCAACAATTCATCGAAAATAAATTTCGTGTATAATCCTGCCCGGGCACCACGACCAAGATAGTCAGGAGCATATGCGGTACCATATTCCATTTTTCGATCTTCTCCACAATAGATGCCTACAGCAATCAGTGGTTCGATAACCCCTGTTTCAATAAACCCTGAGAGGATCGAATCAAAAGGCATTTTTGGCAAATCCTGCCCGTCGTTGATTAGCAATAAACTATACTGCACAGAGGGGTTCATTCTCGCAGGCAAATAAATATCAATAATCAATTCTCTTTCCAGAAATTCAGAAAACAATTCGAGCTGTTCAACCACTACAGCCGCTCTTTCATCAACTAGTTTTTCTTCCGACATTTTTCAAAAATAAGGTTTTGATTGATAGTCGAAAAAAGATGATTTTTAAACCCTGCATCAGAATTCAGACGAGTTTCAGTAAATTGAATGCAAATACGAAAAAATCGGGGGGCCGCACCTCACTAAAAAAAGTATACATGAAATAAGCATAACGAAAATTTGATACCAACCGAAATGTTTGTTAGCGAATTACATGTAGCCAAAATCAATAAAAAACACATGAAAAAAATTGGCGTTTTATTCGGACAGGAACGAAGTTTCCCGATGGCATTTGTTGAACGCATCAATAGTAAAAATATTCCCGACATTATTGCCGAGCCCGTGCGAATTGACAAAGTGATGCAGGGAGTTGCAAGTGAATATGCTGTAATCATCGATCGCATCAGTCAGGATGTTCCCTTCTATCGTGCTTATTTAAAAAATGCAGCACTTTGCGGCACGGCGGTAATCAACAATCCTTTTTGGTGGAGTGCTGATGAAAAATTTTTCAATAATTGTCTCGCCACAAAAATTAATGTTCCTGTGCCCAAAACGGTAATCCTTCCATCACGAGAATTGCCTTCAGATACATCAGATCAATCTTTCAGCAATTTATCTTATCCACTCGACTGGGAAGCCATCTTCGACTATGTTGGATTTCCAGCATATATGAAACCTTTTGCCGGTGGTGGATGGAAGAATGTATACAGACTTTCTGACAAAGACGAGTTTTTTGAGAAGCATGGCGAAACAGCACAATTGGTAATGCTTCTTCAGGAAGAAATTGTTTTTGAAGAATACTACCGCTGTTATTGCATTGGCGGAAAGCATGTGCGCATTATGAGTTACGAGCCAAGAAATCCACATCATTTAAGGTATGCTGCAGACTTTGCTCCATCCGCTGAAAAAATAAAAATGATGGAAGAAATTGTGCTGCGTATAAATGCTTTTTTAGGTTACGATTTCAATACCGTAGAGTTAGCTTTAAGAGATGGAGTTCCTTATGCAATTGATTTTTGTAACCCTGCTCCCGACGCAGATATTAAAAGCGTAGGGCAGGCAAATTTTGACTGGGTAGTAGAAACCGCAGCTAATTATGCGATCGAAAAAGCACAAACACAAATTCCGGGAGCAGACAACCTAACATGGGGAAAATACGTTAAAAGAGGAAGCTTAAAACAAACACTTTATCCATAGGATGAAGACGCTTTAAAAGATTGCATTTTTAAAAACTCAGGTCATATAAGAGGCGCATATGGGGAATCTTAATTATAAACAATTTACACTCGGCGTTGAAGAGGAATACATGGTGTTGGACCCAACTACCCGAGAACTTGCCAGCCATGAACAGAAGATTGTGATCGAAGGCCAGAAATTATTGAAAGACAAAGTAAAGGCCGAGATGCACCAAGCGGTTGTTGAAGTGGGAACCGATATCTGTCAGGATATTGATGAGGCATTCAAAGATGTAGCCACATTAAGAGGCACCATTGCAGAGATTGCGGGGAATCTTGGTTTTTGGATGGGCGCATCGGGTACACATCCCTTTAGCCATTGGCAAAGTCAGTTGATTACCGATCATGTTAGATATAATCAGATTGTTACAGAATTACAGGAAGCAGCCAGAAGTAACTTAATTTTCGGCCTCCATGTACACGTAGGCATGGAAGACCGAAAAATGGCTATTCATATCGCCAATACAGCCCGATATTTCCTTCCGCACGTGTATGCGCTCAGTACTAACTCTCCGTTTTGGGAAGGACGGGAAACAGGCTATAAATCGTTTCGAACCAAAGTGTTCGACAAATTTCCAAGAACCGGCATTCCAGATTATTTTGAAAGTATTGAAGCTTATGAGAACTATGTAAACCTATTAATTAAAACAAATTGCATTGATAACGCCAAGAAAATTTGGTGGGATCTGAGGGTTCACCCCTTCTTCAATACCGTAGAATTCAGAATCTGCGATGTTCCGTTGACTGTTTCTGAGACTATTACGATTGCTGCTTTATTTCAGGCTATCTGTGCCAAAATCTATAAACTACGTTCCCAAAACCTGAATTTTATGATCTATGAACGGGCGCTGATTACCGAAAATAAATGGCGTGCGAGCAGGTATGGAATTGATGGTACCCTGATCGACTTTGGAAAAGAAACGGAAGTAAACACCCGCTTACTGATCTACGAATTACTGGATTTTGTAGACGATGTGGTGGATGAACTGGGAAGCAGGCATATGATTAATCGGGTGGTTAAAATTTTTGAAACTGGTACGGGCGCCGACAGGCAATTAAGCGTGTACCAGAATACAAACAGTTTGGTTAGTGTAGTTGACTATATTCACGAACAATTCCTTAGTATTTAATAAGTTAGTCATAAAGCTGGATAATCTGAGGCCCCCATTTCAGGATTTTTTGGTTTCTTTAGCATGTTGAATAGTAGTTTTTCAGGCAGCGAAAACATTTGCCCGGGTATCTCTATTATTGATATTGATCAAAACCCCAATTGCCGGTGACGGAAAATGATCTGATTAAAGGATGTATTAAGCAAAACTCACATTGCCAGCGGATGCTATTTGAGCAATTCGCAGGCAAGATGATGAGCGTATGCCTTAGATATGCGAACGACACAATGGAGGCGGAAGATATCATGCAAGACGGATTTATCAAGGTATTTCAATATCTCCATCAATTTAAATTTGAGGGGAGTTTCGAGGGATGGATCAGGCGGATTATAGTGAATACGGCCATCCGACACCTTGAAAAAAAGAAATTGCATTTTAAGGAAATTGACGAATCAGGGGCAAATACACCCCAACTCGACCCATATGCCTACTCCCACTTAGGACAGGATGATTTGATGAAACTGATCAGTCAACTCCCGGAAGGATATAGAGTGGTATTTAACCTGAACGTAATTGAGGGATATACTCATGAAGAAATAGCAGAAATGTTACATATACAACCTGGTACCAGTCGCAGCCAACTGGTAAAAGCCAGAAAAATGCTGCAACAACAAATCATACAATTACAAAAAATTGCTGTATAATATGACAGATAACCAGTTCGACAACTTCTTCAGGGAGAAGCTCAGAGACCATACGGCACCGGTACCGGATGGGTTATGGGAAAAAATTCACCCCGAGAAAGATAAACGCCCCAAGGGTTTTTATCTACCCAAAATAAATGGTACCGGATTAATGGTAGCCGCCTTACTGGTTGGGTCAGTCGTTATTGGACTGTTAACCTATCAGTCGAAGCAATCTGTTGCGCCGGTAACAGAAAATGCAATCCATCAGGCACCTGCTTCTAATACTATCAATAATCAATCAAACTCAAAAGAAAACAAACCATCAAATAATTCTACACTACTTAATCCGTCATCAAGTAATAGTTCATCACAAGACGAAGCATCCGAAACAACTACCCTATCTGAAAAGGCCACAAGAGAATCAATCGGTGATTCTAAAAAAGTAAACAACAACTTATTGTTGTCAAGCAATCGGCAAGCTTTAGACATTAGCAGTCTGCCTTTTAGCACGCAAGTTGTTGCCAATAACAAGAGGTTACAGGCCGCAGATCAGATCAGTTCAGAAACAGAAACAGAAACAGAAATGGCTCAGTTCCCTCCTATTGCCAATATTGCGCAGGGAGAATTGCTATTTTTTAATCTGAATAATATTGCCAGTAAAACGGGATCCGTACAAAAACAGCTTGCTGCCAACGGGCACGATAAAAATATCAGATCAAAAATTATTATTTGCCCTTCCAGCAACAGAGGCAGGTCGGACTTTAATAGTGACTGGGCCTTTGAGCTTTTTGCATCGCCCGATTATTCTATCAAAAAAGTGACCAACATTTCAGCCTCTCAACAGTATCTGAATAAGAAAGACAGCAGTGAGCAAATGGAAGTTGGATATTCTGCGGGTTTTAGAATTGTAAAACCTTTAACAACCAATTTGCTTTTAAAAGCGGGGTTTCAATATTCTCAAGTGAATCAAAAATTTACTTATCGTAACGAGAACGAAATAAAAACAACTACTGTTATTACTAATAGAACCATCATCAGAGCGCCGGGAGATACCATTATAGTTGCAGATACCAGTATTCTACGACAGGTTGGCTTTAGCGTTAAAACAGTACACAATCATTACAAGAGTATTGATATACCTGTAACCATCGGATACCAATTCGGCAACGAAGATCTTTCAATAGGTATCAATGGTGGCGTGGTCTTCAACCTGAGTTCATGGTATCAGGGTGAGCTGCTAGATACATCACTTGCCTCGGTTCCGATAAACAAGATTAGTAGCAGTATTTATAAAACAAATATTGGCATGGGTTTGTATTCGAGCATCAGTATTTTAAAAAGGATTAATGACAATACGCACTTGTTTTTTGAACCCTATTTCAGATATAATCTTTCGGATATGACCAATAGCCAGTCTACTTACAACCAAAGGTTCCATGTAGGTGGGTTAGCAATAGGATTAAGATTCAATTTAAATAGGTAGGCAACAAAAAACTATCTTCTCGTATCTCAATATAAAAGGAAGCCCCAATGAAAAAAACAAACGCAATACTTGGATGCTTTTTGCTTTTATTATTAAATGCATGCACAAAAGAAATTTCGAGTAATAATAATTTTACACCCTATACCGGTAATCCGTTGAATGATACGGCATGGGTTAGAACGGTAACAGGCGATGCAGCAATTTATGCATTGGCCGACACCATTTTTCAAAGAAATTTTTTCGTTGATTCATTTGATCTAACTAAAGAAGCGAAGCTCGAATACGGCGACAGTCTGGAAGTTGAAATAGATGCAAATAGTTTTTTTGCAGGTACCGGTGGTGGACCTGGTGGCGGTGGACCAGGAGGTCCAGGTGGTCCGGGTGGAACACTGGATGGCAAAGCAAAAATTGAAATTTTAAGACTGCAGAAAAAAGGTGATTTTATTAAAGCATATCGACCCAACAATAGTTTCGGGTATCCGCTGGAAACTGCCGGAGGATTCTTTATCCGTGTTTCAAAAAATGGACAGGAGCTGGTTTTGAATCCGGGTTCAAAAGTTAAAATCAATTTTTCTGATATAGCAGAGCCGGTTAATAATATGCAGGTATTCTATGGCAGAGAAACCTTCCCATTCCCAATGGGCGCATTAGATTCGGCACATACCTGGATAAGAGAAGTGGATACCAGTTGGATAAAAACTTTCAGTAAACAAACCAATACTGGATATATAAAAGGGTATAAGTTGGAAGCATCCCATTTACGTTGGATTAGTGCGCATCGATATATGGATAGTACCGTGGCTAAGACAAATATTTATGCCATTTTACCTCCAAACTTTACCAATAAAAATACACAGGTATTTACTGTCTTCAATAATAACAGAACTGTATTGGCAATGCAAAGCGATATTGGATCAAGAAGCTTTATGACAGGCAATATTCCACTGAGATCGAAAATAACATTGGTATCAATTTCTAAAATCGGGTTGGACCTTTATTTGGGAACCAAGGTTGTAAATGATGTAGGAACCGTAATTAATTACAGCATTAGTCCAGAAAAGAAAACTTTGGCACAAATATTGGACTATTTAAACGCCTTATAGTTTGAATTATAAGAATCATCGGGGGATGAAAAAGAGGGCTGTATTTTTACGGCCCTTTATTTTTTAAAATCAAAGAGCGTGGCCGTAAAAATTGCTCGCTCCCTTTTTTTGAATATCACATTCCAGTTTCCTTTGTAGCGTAACACACTGGGTACCGTTAATCCGTTAAATTTGGTCATCTCAACTTCCATATTTACATCAAAATCATAAACCCCTGCTTTGTAGCTGAGGCTATAGTTTCGAGCCAACACTTCCAGTGTCTTCATATCGAACCAAGTAATCATTTCATCCACTACAATATTATCTTTTTTAAGTCCACTCAAATCTTCTTTAGGAACGATCGAGAACACATAAGCAAGTATTCCATGGTATTCCACAATATCCAAACGATAGTTATAATTTTTTTGCGCATGCGCGTCATACAGATCCAGCTTGTCGCCAATAAAAGGGATGCCGGGTATTTTTTTCCCAGGATTAAAGAACAATATTTTTAATTGCTCTTTGTGCTTTTCAATACCCGACTTATCTGATGTTGACAGGTTTCTTCCCCTAACAATATTATTCTCTCCACAAATTTTTCCTTTCGTGAAAAAAAGTCCTGCATACAATTCCGGAGTTAGATAATTATACTTGTTTTTTGAATCGTAGAAATCGCCCGTAACGGTTTCTTCCAAAACATCCATGGTTCGGCAACCATCGATATGATTCTGGCGGGTTTTACTGGATAAGGAAGCTTTTACTGCTCCTGATTTATCCAACATCCTGATATCGTTATAAGAAGAGAAGCCCAGTATGCGCAGATTGCGAAAAGCTTTATAAAAAGTAGTGTCTTCTTTTATAATGGCGAGAACTCTTTTGTAATCAAAATTGTTTCTTACAACAACTTCAGCCAAAGTGAAAGGCTGTTTATCCACTACTACAGTTGTGTCTTGTGCATGCGCATAGCATGAAAGAAATAAGAAAACAAAAAAACTATATCGCATTACTTGGGAAATATCATTTTATAATCCACTTTTATTTTGCCCTTACTAATATCGTTCAATTTTCCCTGCAACAATTTTTTGCGCAATGGTTTAACATAATCAATAAAAAGTTTTCCATCGATATGGTCGTATTCGTGCAATATTACACGGGCAGTAATCCCATTGAATGTGGTAACATGGGGCTGAAACTGTTCGTCCAAATAAGATAATGTAACTGTCTCTGTGCGATAAACGTCTTCCCGAATCTTTGGGATACTCAGGCAACCTTCATTGTACGACCATTCCTCTCCTTCCAATGATTCAATATGCGCATTAATAAATACTTTTTTAGTACCGGGACCATCGGGATACAAATCTTTTTCCTCTTCATCAAGGTTCTCGAATATCTGTTCACTATCTACTACAAAAAGGCGAATGTCTTTGTTTACCTGTGGAGCCGCCAGTCCTACTCCATTACTCTCATACATGGTTTCCCACATATCTTCTATCAGTTTAGTCAATCCGGAATAGTCGGCTGTGATATCCTTACAAACCTTACGTAAAATGGGCGCCCCGTATGCTACAATAGGAAGAAACATGAAAATCTATTTATTTAATTTTTGCAAAAATACCTTAATTGCCCGCAACAGGCAAATCCTAATCTAATGGATCGATTGTAGATAGTCTTGCAGCATAATCGTGGCAGCAATCTGGTCTACATTGCCTTTTACCCTACGGTCTTTCTTTTTCATTCCCATTTCAACCATGGCACGGGATGCCATTTTGGATGTAAATCGTTCGTCCACTTTTTTAAGGGGAATCTGAGGAAATTCTTTCTGCAAACGCTTCACAGCCAGCTCCACCAATGGAGTTGCGTGTGTAGCAGTATCGTCTAAATTCAAAGGTTCGCCGATCAAAATTAGTTCTACGGGTTCTTTCGAAAAGTATTGTTTTAAATAATCAAAGAGGTCTTTCGTGGCAACTGTTGTTAATGCTGTAGCAATAATTTGCAAGGGGTCGGTAACGGCCAATCCGGTTCTTTTTCCTCCATAATCGATGCAAATAATCCTAGCCATTTCTTTAAATTATAAATACAAATCAATTATTACCAATACGCCAAATACCACGCTGGCAATTCCATTCGCTGTCATGAAAGCGATATTTACCTTACTCAAATCGCTTGGCTTTACAATTGAATGCTGGTAGATTAACATCCCCACAAAAACACTAGTAGCAATCCAATAAAGCCAGTTAAAACCACCGTAAAAACCTGCAGCAATTACTGCAGCCGCACTTAAAAGATGCAATATTTCAGAAACCCGCAGTGCTCTTTTTGCTCCCAACACGCTGGGGATAGAATAAAGTTTCTGCGATTGATCAAAATCAATATCCTGCAGTGCATAAATAATATCAAAGCCGCTTACCCAAAACAATACCGAAAAAGAGAATAATAATGGTAACAGTTCAAAATGTGCAGTAACGGCAAGAAAAGCCCCGATTGGAGCAAGCGATAATCCAAGGCCTAATACTAAATGGCATAATGGAGTAAATCGCTTCGTAAAACTATAAAACAGAATTACAAAAAGTGCAACGGGAGCAAGAAAAAAACAAAGCAGGTTAATAAATAAACAGGCAATGGTAAAGATCAGGCAATTCAGAATTACAAAACGCAATGCACTATTGGGCGATATAATACCTCTTGGGATTTCTCTGATAGCGGTTCTTGGATTTTGTGCATCAAAATTCCGATCGAGGTATCTGTTAAATGCCATAGCGGCACTTCGGGCAGTAACCATACAAACCAATACCAATAAGAGTTTGAAGGCAATTAGTTTCCAGCCTTCCCAGTTGGTTACGTCTAATCCCCACCCGATTGTTTTATTGAGCGAAACAGCAGCAGCATTTTTTTTGATGCCTAGAAAAAAACCAATCATTGCAAAGGGTAAAGCAAAAATGGTGTGCGAAAATTTTACGAGACTCAGGTATTTTTTTACGGCAGTCATTTTATAAAGTCAAAATTAAAAATTCAAAATTAAAAAGCTAAAAATAAGGCTAATCGACAATAGGCTTTGTCCAATCTTTGATTTTGGGTTCAGATAGTTTCCAGAGTACAATGCCTGCTGCAACAGAAATATTCAGAGAATGTTTCATTCCGAGCTGTGGAATTTCGATGCACCCGTCGCAAACCGATAAAACAGCATAATCAACTCCTTCCACTTCGTTGCCAAAAACAACGGCAATTTTTTTATCAGGCTCTGCAAAATGTTCCAGTGAAATACTGCCTTCAACTTGTTCAACCGCATAAATCTGATAACCATGATCTTTTAGTTGCTCAACTGCTTCCAGGGTGCTGGGATAATAAAGCCAGTTAACCGTTTCGGTTGCTCCCAAAGCGGTTTTTTGAATATCTCTATGCGGAGGTTGCGCGGTATAGCCACATAAACAAATGGCTTCGATCCTGAAAGCATCGGCCGTTCTAAAAACACTACCCACATTATGCATGCTGCGAATATTGTCTAATACCACAACAATTGGATTCTTCTTAGCCTCTTTAAATTCTGCAACCGACATGCGGCCTAGTTCGTCCATACTCAATTTGCGCATGCCGCAAAGGTAAACGCATCCGACTAATAAAGCGATTTTTGAATATTTCGGTGTTTTTTTCATAAAAAGATTTTAGGTCATTCTACATTCTTTTCCACATCGTAGCTTTACTGGTAAAGCTGATGAAGCCATAGAAGTATATTTGTCGCCATGTCGAAATCTGCCGCTGATACCCCATTGATGCAACAGCATCGTGCCATCAAACAAAAATATCCCGATGCCATCCTTTTATTTCGGGTAGGCGATTTCTATGAAACATTCGGAGAAGATGCCATCATTGCTTCAAAAGCCCTGGGGATAACTCTCACCAAGCGAAATAACGGAGCAGCTTCTTCCAGCGAACTGGCGGGATTTCCGCATCACGCGCTCGATACCTATCTGCATAAATTAGTAAAAGCCGGATACCGCGTAGCCATCTGCGATCAGCTCGAAGATCCTAAATCGGTTAAAGGCATTGTAAAAAGGGGCGTTACTGAATTGGTTACACCCGGTATTGCAACAAACGATAAATTACTCGAACAAAATAGTAATAATTTTTTAGCAGCTATCCAGTTCACTGAAGATGTATTGGGTATCGCTTTTTTAGACATTTCAACCGGCGAATTTTTTGCTGCTGAGGGCAATGCAGAATACATCGATAAATTGCTGCAAAGTTTAAAGCCAGCCGAAGTAATTTTTCAGCGTAGCTATCAAAAACAATTCAAAGAAATCTTTGGATTAAAATTTTATACTTATACCCTTGAGAGCTGGATCTTCGAAGAAGCTTTTGCTACAGAAACCCTCTTAAAACATTTTCAAACTCATTCGCTCAAGGGATTCGGAATCGAAAAAATGCATCAGGCAATTATTGCATCTGGAGCTATCTTGTACTATTTAAAACAAACCGAGCATCCCAATCTGCAACATATCAGTTCCATTCAAAGAATTGAAAGAGATGATTTTTTGTGGATGGACCGATTTACCATACGCAATCTGGAACTCTTACATACCGGTGTTGAAAACGGAAATAGTTTGATCAAAGTATTAGACAATACTGTTAGCGCCATGGGTGCAAGAATGTTGCACAGGTGGATGGTATTTCCATTAAAGGATTTGAAAAAAATAGATGAAAGATTAGATGCAGTAGCATTTTTGATTTTATCGGCCGACCTGAGAAAAAACATGGCACAAGCCATCAAACTTTGCGGCGACGTAGAACGATTGGTCAGTAAAATACCTACGAAGAAGATCAGTCCGCGCGAAGTAGTGCAACTTGCACACGGGCTACAGCAAACTGCTATCATCAAAAAACTTTGTGAAGCATGCGAAAATCCTTATCTGCAAAGGCTTTCAGATGCTTTGAATACCTGCCACTTTATATCGGAAAAGATCTATCAAGAAATAAACGATAATCCCCCGGCAGCGGCCAACAAAGGCAATCTCATCAAAGCGGGGATTGATGCAGAATTGGACGAATTGAGAGGCATAGCCAGTGGGGGTAAAGACTTTCTGGTAAATATCCAACAACGTGAATCAGAACAAACCGGCATCTCTTCCTTAAAAATAAGTTTCAATAATGTTTTCGGCTATTATCTTGAAGTAACCAATTCACAGAAACACAAAGTGCCAATTGAGTGGATCAGAAAGCAAACCCTTGCCAATGCAGAACGTTATATTACCCCAGAGTTAAAAACCTACGAAGAAAAAATAATGGGGGCCGAAGATAAAATTCTGGCTATTGAATTGGATATCTACGATAAATTGTTGTTGGCATTACAAGATTATATTGCGCCGATTCAGGTAAATGGAAATGTTTTGGCAACACTCGATTGCCTGATTTGTTTTGCTGAAAATGCCATTCAATATAATTACAAAAAACCAAGTTTACACAACGGCTTTGATCTGGTATTAACAGATAGCCGACATCCTGTTATTGAACGAAATTTACCGACAGGCGAAGAATATGTAAGCAATCATATTTCGCTCGACCCTGCAGAACAACAACTCATCATTCTTACCGGACCCAATATGAGTGGTAAGAGTGCCATACTAAGGCAAACAGCACTAATTACCCTCATGGCACATATGGGTAGCTTTGTGCCCGCTTCTGCAGCAAGAATACCATTAACCGATAAAATATTTACCAGGGTCGGCGCCAGCGACAATCTGAGTGGGGGCGAATCTACCTTCATGGTAGAAATGAACGAAACGGCCAGTATTATCAATAATATCTCACAGAGGAGTTTGATACTATTAGACGAGATTGGCAGAGGCACTTCTACCTACGATGGTATCTCCATCGCATGGAGTATTGTGGAGTGGTTACACAATGCACCTGCGGCTCCGAAAACATTATTTGCCACACACTACCACGAGTTAAACGAATTGGAAGCAAAGCTGCCACGCGTTAAAAACTTTCATATCAGTAATAAAGAAGTGGGTAATAAAATTATTTTCCTTCGAAAACTTACACCCGGAGGAAGCGTTCACAGTTTTGGTATACACGTTGCACGTATGGCGGGTATGCCTCCTTCTTTGATTGATAGAGCAAACGAAATTTTATTGCAACTCGAAGAAAAACAAGTGGATGAAAATGCAGGTGAATCATCAAATCAAATAGCCGTCAATAAAAAACATTTGGAGCAGCAAGTAAAAGAATTAAATCATCCAAAATTGCAACTATCCATTTTTGATGCGCACTCACAAACTTTCGATGAGATCAGAAAAAAATTAAACGAAATCGATATCAATCGCTTAACTCCTGTAGAGGCATTGATGAAACTCAACGAAATAAAAGGGCTTCTCAAATAGTTTACTATTTCAGTTTTGCTAAGAGTTCTTTTTTTACGCACTCCTCCCATTCTTTTTTTAGGATACTTAAAACAATACTATCTCTTCTGCCTCCATCCAGTTTAGGCATATTGCTTCTTAGAATTCCGTCGACCTTACATCCAATACTTTTCATAGCAGCAATGCTTCGCTGATTATCATTATCAGCCCTAAATTCTACCCGCTCCATTCCCAGTTTTTCAAATGCAAATTCCAACAAAAGAAATTTGCAATGCTTATTGAGTCCTGTTCCCTGAAATTTTTTCCCATACCAGGTATACCCCAATTGAAGTACTTTATTGCTTATCTGAATATCGTAAAAGCGTGTGGTTCCCGCATATTCCTGCATCCTTTTATCAAAAACAATAAAAGGGTATTCTTTTTCATTTTTGCGCGCCACCATTGCCTGATCTATATACTTTTTTAGGTTCTCTGCACCGGCAACAGCTATAGTAGAATAGTTCCATATTTCGGGTTCGGCTTCTGCAAAAACGAGCAGTTTGTCTACATCTTCAATGGCCAAAGGGCGCAATAAAACGCATTCGTCTTCCAGATTATATTGTTGCGAAAAGTTCATTTGCTGATTTATAAAGTTAAAAATACTTTATTCCTTAGTTTAAAAAAGCGGATTGCATTAAATAATTTAATATTGCAACCTAATATAATTACTAAAATCATGTGTGGAATTGTAGGTTATACAGGTAAAAGAGAAGCATACCCGGTTGTATTAAAAGGTTTAAAAAGACTTGAGTACCGGGGGTACGATAGTTCGGGAGTTGCCTTAATCAATAACGATAAATTATCGGTTTACAAGAAACAGGGAAAAGTTACCGAGATGGAAGAAAGTGTTTTTGGAAAAGACCTTCACTCTCACATCGGCATTGGCCATACACGTTGGGCCACACATGGTGAGCCTAGCGATAGAAATGCACACCCGCACGTTTCGAATAGCGGAGAACTGGCAATGATCCACAATGGCATTATTGAGAACTATGCGCAGATTAAAAAAGAATTGCTGAGTAAGGGCTATACCTTTTCGAGCGATACGGATACAGAAGTATTGTTGAATTTTATTGAAGACATTAAGAAGAATAATAACAGTAGTTTAGAAGAAGCACTCAGAATTGCTTTAAAAAGAATTGTTGGTGCTTACTGCATCTTATTAATTTCTCAGGATGATCCGGAAACAATTATTGCCGCGAGAAAAGGAAGTCCTTTAGTAATCGGCATCGGAAAAGGCGAACATTTTTTAGCGAGCGATGCATCACCCATCATTGAATACACAAAAGAAGTAGTTTATGTAAACGACTACGAGATTGCCATTGTTCGCCCAGACGAATTGATTTTGAAAAATTTGGGTAACGAAAAGCAAACTCCTTTCATCACCAAACTCGATATGGAATTAGCAGCAATAGAAAAAGGCGGCTACGACCATTTTATGCTGAAAGAAATTCATGAGCAACCCGATACTATTTTCGACTGTTTGCGCGGAAGACTATTACCTGAAAATGGAATAATCAGTATGAGTGGTGTGGAGAATCATATCGAAGCATTAAAAAATGCAAAACGAATTTTGATTGTTGCCTGTGGTACCAGTTGGCATGCGGGTTTATTAGCCGAATACCAGATCGAAGAATTATGTCGCATTCCCGTGGAAGTTGAATATGCTTCTGAGTTCAGATACCGCAATCCGGTAATCCATCCCGGCGATGTAATTATTGCAATTTCGCAAAGTGGTGAAACTGCCGATACATTAGTTGCCTTGGAAAGTGCAAAAGAAAAAGGTGCTTTCATTTTTGGAATCGTAAATGTGGTAGGAAGCAGTATTGCCCGTTTGAGCCATGCAGGAGCTTATTCGCACGCAGGTCCTGAAATTGGTGTTGCCAGCACTAAAGCCTTCACGGGTCAGTTAGCCGTATTAGCAATGATGGCATTGAAAATAGGTTTTGCAAAAGGGAGTATCAGCGAAGAAAGGTACTTACACCTGATGCACGAATTGC
This sequence comes from Chitinophagaceae bacterium, assembly GCA_019752295.1. Lineage (GTDB taxonomy): Bacteria > Bacteroidota > Bacteroidia > Chitinophagales > Chitinophagaceae > Sediminibacterium. Next base: position 15,554 of record JAIEMK010000022.1, read on the forward strand.
ACGACATACCTGAAAAAGTAAAAGAGATTCTAAAAGACACTACCAATATTCAACGCATTGCAAAGAAATATAAAGACGCACACGATTTCCTTTTCTTAGGACGTGGTTATAATTTTCCAGTTGCGCTGGAAGGTGCATTAAAACTCAAAGAAATTTCTTATATCCATGCAGAGGGTTATCCTGCTGCTGAAATGAAACACGGACCCATTGCCTTGGTAGATGAAAACCTTCCGGTGGTATTTGTTGCCACCAAAGATTCCTACTACGAAAAAATTGTTTCGAATGTGCAGGAGATTAAGGCGCGCAAGGGAAAGGTAATTGCAGTAGCTACTGTTGGTGATGAAATCATTCCCGGAATGGCCGACGACACCATTTTTGTGCCCGATGCCGACGAAGTAATTGCGCCCCTGTTGAGCGTTATTCCACTACAATTGCTTAGTTATTATGTTGGGCTTGCCAAAGGTTTGGATGTAGACAAGCCGCGTAATCTGGCAAAAAGTGTAACGGTGGAATAGTTGAATCATCATGCTGGAATGGTATCTTACCGAATCCACACGGTTTATTATATTTGTAAATAACTGAAGGTTTCCAGCCCCCGGTAAATAACAAATGTATTCAGTTTGCTAAATAGTTTACAGATTATGGCCCAGAACAAAATCTATAAAACGCCCATGAGCTCTTTGGGCTACGGTTTTATTGATGCCCCTTATTTACCAAAAGGAAAAGACGAATATCATTTAAGAAATATTCAAAATAGAAATGGTATCAATTACCGTCACCTGAATGCTTATGAAATAGAAGTGTTGGTGAGAAACAGAAATACCAGCGACGACTGGAATAAATTTCTGGTATCCGATTTGTTCAATCCGGAACTAGTAAAGAATTGTAAGTTTTACGGACTGGTACGCATCGGCAAACTGGAACCGATATGCTTAGGCTTCAGTGATCTTAAAGTTCCGGTAGGTCTTTATAATTCAACAATTATCAGTTGCGATTTTGGCGACAATGTAGTAATCGACAACGTGCACTATCTGGCTCATTATATTATTGGTTCTGAAGTACTGATTACAAATGTGGACGAGATGGTTACTACCAACCACAGTAAATTTGGTAATGGTATTTTAAAAGAAGGCGAGGATGAAGACGTGCGCATTTGGTTGGAATTGTGTAACGAAAATACCGGGCGTCGTGTATTACCTTTTGTGGGCATGTTACCTGGAGATGCTTATTTGTGGAGCAAGTACAAAGACGATGATGTTTTGCAGGAACAGTTTAAAACATTTACTGCAAAACAATTCAAGCCGCATCGTGGCTATTATGGAAAAGTTGGCGACCGTACCGTTATTAAAAATACCAGAATTATCAAAGACGTTTGGATTGGATCGGATGCTTATATTAAAGGCGCTAATAAATTAAAAAACCTTACAATTAATTCCGGTGCTGAAGGAACAACACAAATTGGTGAAGGCTGCGAAATAGTAAATGGAATTATTGGATTTGGGTGCCGCCTATTTTACGGCATCAAGGCTGTTAGGTTTGTAATGGCCGATCACTCTCAGTTGAAATACGGAGCAAGATTGATCAATTCTTACCTCGGACAAAACGCAACCATTTCTTGTTGCGAAGTGTTGAACTCATTAATTTTTCCAGCTCATGAACAACACCACAATAATAGTTTTTTGTGTGCCGCACTAGTAATGGGACAAAGCAACATTGCTGCAGGCGCCACAATCGGTTCGAATCACAATAGTCGTGGTGCAGATGGTGAAGTGGTTCTGGGAAGAGGCTTCTGGCCCGGCTTGTGTGTGAGCCTGAAACATAATTCAAAGTTTGCAAGTTTTACGATTCTTGCAAAGGGCGACTACCCTACCGAATTAAATATTCAAACACCTTTTTCGCTGGTGAGCAACGATCAGAGTAATGATCAGTTGATTGTAATGCCGGGATATTGGTTTATGTACAATATGTATGCGCTGGAACGCAATTCATGGAAATATATCGATCGGGATAAACGCACTGAGAGAATACAACATATCGAATACGATTATCTGGCTCCCGACACCATCAACGAATTATTTAAATCGCTGGAACTGCTCGAAATAGCTACTGGCAAGGCCTATCAGTTGAATAACAATAAAGATAAAAGAATCAGCACCGAAGAAGCTGCAACAATTGGAAGAAACCTTTTGAAGACTAATAATAAACTGGTTGATAGTTTGGAAATTCTTGGAGAAGGTTTTGAAAATAGTAAACGAAAAGTGGTTTTCAAAAAAGTACTCAAAGCTTACCACATTTTCGAGGACCTCATTAAGTTTTATGGATTAACTGAATTGATAAAGCTGGCAAAAAAACAAGAGATAGAAGACTTCGATGCTATTATCGGCCTCTTGCCTTTAAAAACACAAAGAAACAACTGGCTAAATCTTGGTGGCCAGTTAATACCGGAATCAGAAGTATTGACTCTCAGAAAAAAGATCAATGCAAATAAAACAAAATCTTGGGATGAAGTGCATGCATTTTACGAAGAAATGGGAATTAAATATCCCGAACAAAGGTCGGCACATGCACTAGCTTCTTTATCGGATATACTAGGCATTTCGCTTAAAAAAATTACGAAACAGCAACTTAGCGGCTTATTAGATGCCATGATCGGCACGAAAGAATGGATGGCAAAAGGTATCTACGATTCTAAAGCAAAAGACTTTATCAATCCCTATCGAAAAATGGTTTACGACACTACTGCCGAAATGAATGCCGTTGTAGGGAAATTAGAAGAAAATAGTTTTATAAAAGAACAGGTAGCTGTATTAAAACAGTTTAAGAAAGAAATTACACAATTCAAAAAACAACTCTAGTCTTTCTAAATAAATAAAATCAACATAAAAAAGCCGCAGACACAATTTATCGATTGAGCTGCGGCTTTATCATTTTATCATCAGATACTAAAATGGCAAATCATCTAAAGGGCTGGTCATATCACTTGGCGAACTAACAACAGTTGCTGATGATTGATAACTTGCAGCAGGCTGACTATGTTCCGCACTTTGGCCCGAACCACCTTCATTAGGGCGCCCGCCCAAGAGTTGAATACTAAGTGTACGCAAGGTTAAAGTAGCCCCATTACGGCCATCTGAAGTGGTATACGTGCGAACATCTGGAGTGCCTTCTACATAAACACTGGTTCCTTTCTTTAAATAAGGCGCAATGCCCGTTCTATCAGTCCAGTAAGCACAATCAACCCAGGTAGTTTTATCTTTTTGTACCCCCTGTGCATCTTTAAAGCGCTCTGTATGTGCTACCGTAAAATTGATGACGTTTTTCCCATTCACATTGTTTAAAATGGCATCTTTTCCCAAATTGCCTATTACTTGAAGTTTTATCATAATGGTATTTTTAAAAAATCGAATTGATGAAATTAATAAAAATCGGGATACTGTTTCACTTGATTTTTTTTAGCATGTTGATAAGTTTTCTAAACTCCTTTACCATTTTAAAGAGTCATTATGGCGTCAAGCAGGCTGTTTTTTCGCTTTTCGAAAAAATTTGAGGCCCCAACAAACTGCAAACGAAGCCCTCTTCCATTCAGTTGTTCTACTTTTGCATAAATTTTATAGGATGAGTCGTAAAGGAAAAGTGTTGGTAGCAATGAGCGGCGGTATTGATAGTACCGTTGTGGCATTGATGCTGCACCACGAGGGGTATGAAGTAGTTGGCATTACCATGAAAACATGGGACTATGCCAGTAGTGGTAGCAGCAGCAAAGAAACCGGATGCTGTAATATCGATTCGTTCAACGATGCGCGTCAGGCTGCTGTGCATCATGGCTTTCCGCATTTTATACTGGATATCCGCGAAGAATTCGGCGATTTTGTGATAGAGAACTTTGTGGAAGAATATATTGCAGGGCGCACACCAAATCCTTGTGTCATGTGCAATACGCATATCAAATGGAGGGCTTTATTAAAAAGAGCGAACGCTTTGGATTGCGAATTCATTGCTACCGGTCACTACGCAGAGATCCGTAAACACGAGAACGACCGATACACAATTAGTAAAGGGGCTGATGAAACAAAAGATCAGAGCTATGTTCTGTGGGGATTGCAGCAAGACCTTTTGAGCAGAACCATTTTACCGCTTGGCGGATATCGCAAATCTGCTATTCGCCAGATGGCGATTGATTTAGGCTATCCCGAACTGGCTAAAAAAAGTGAGAGCTACGAGATCTGTTTCGTACCCGATAATGATTACCGCGGTTTTTTAAAACGCAATGTATCTGGTTTGGAAGAAAGAGTGAATGGCGGTTGGTTTGTTGATAAAACAGGAAAAAAATTGGGGCAACATAAAGGGTATCCCTTTTATACTATCGGCCAGAGAAAGGGACTTGAAATTGCCATGGGACACCCTGTTTATGTAACATCCATTCATCCCGATACCAATACCGTTGTTTTGGGCGATGAAAAAGATCTGGAACAAAATGATATGCTTGTTGCGAAAATGAACTGGATTAAATATGAAGGCATTACAGATAACATGGAAGCTGTAACAAAAATTCGATATAAAGACAAAGGTGCTTTGAGTACACTTTATAATACCGACAATGGCATACGTGCGCGGTTTTACGAAAATGTAAAAGGTATTGCACCCGGACAGAGTGCTGTTTTTTATGAAGGTAATGATGTGATCGGCGGCGGAATTATTCAACGAGGCGAATTGATCTGATGCAGGCGCACTAAAACTCAATTATTTCCTGAATAATACGGCATACATCGTGTCGGCTTTCTGATGATACCCAATGAGATATTGTTCCTCTACAATTTGGAGGCTCTGATTTTTTGTAAGTATATAATTTTTTATTTGCTCGTTCTCTGCTTCAAAAACAGAACAGGTGCTGTACAGGAAATATCCCCCCGGAGCTAGTGAACTGATTACATTGTCCACGATACTTTTTTGCAGACTCGTATAGTGCTCAATTTTATCTTCCGTAAAAAACGATAATTGTTCAGGAGTTCGGCCCCAGGTTCCACTACCACTACATGGCACATCGGCCAGTATCAAATCAAATATACCATGAGGTTTTGTGGGATTGGGCTTCGACAAATCGCTGGTAACCGATTGGAAATATTTAATACCCGCGCGCTCAAATCTAGCAGCCAGATTTTTTAAAATGCTCGACCGTATATCTGATACTGTAATATCCATTACCCCAAGATGATCCTTTGCCAAAAGCGTTTTACCTCCGCTTGCAGCACAACAATCCCAGAGTTGAATTGCTTTGGTTTTATCTCTTTCAATTTTTGAAAAGAACTCGGCTGTTCTTTGCGAGCTCAGATCCTGTACCACCACGTCTCTGTCAATCGCAACCACTTCATCAATCTTTACAGAATTGGGTAGTGCAAAACAAGTATCAGATATTTTGGTGAATGGGATGTCGGCAGTTTTGATCTGCTTTCTCACTGCGTCGTATTTACCGGGGCGAATACGCAAAAAAACATCGGGTTGTATTAAATGAGAAACGGAAAAATTACTCGCATCAATTTTTTTAGATACAGCATTTATAAATGGGAAAATAGCATCACTATTAAATTCCGGATATTGGCTTTTTACAAATTCTAATTTAGAATCTATATGTTTCGCCCAATGGTTCAACCAATTTTCATCAAAAAGTATTTCCCAGCCATCAACAGTTTCATTCACTAAAAAAAGGGCAATCCTAAACCTATTTTCAATTTGCAAATTCGATCCGGCTTTTCCAATTCTGCAATAAGCGTAACAGAGATGCGCAATGTATCGCCGGTCTTTTGATCCAAATTTTTTATTCTCCGAAAAATGTTTTTTTAAATATGCTGCAAGAGGCATACTGCCATCGTATAGATTCATGATCTGAATGGCAGATAGCAGGTATTGATTGGCGTATTTCATGGGTTCAGCCTTAATTTATAATTCTAATAAAGCCTTAACCGGATCTTTGCCCATCAATAATAATTCAGGGTTTTCCAATAATTCTTTTACCCGTACCAGAAAGCTTACACTTTCTCTTCCATCAATAATTCTATGATCGTAACTCAATGCCAGATACATCATGGGGCGAATCAATACCTGTCCATTAACCGCCATCGGGCGCTCCTGTATTTTATGCATTCCTAAAATTGCACTCTGCGGTATATTGATGATTGGCGTACTCATTAAACTACCAAATACACCGCCATTGGTGATTGTAAAAGTTCCACCCGTTAGGTCTTCGGCGGTTAATTTACTATCGCGTGCTTTACCTGCTAATAACAAAACAGCTTTCTCAATTTCAGCCATGCTAAGGCTTTCTACATTTCGAATTACCGGAACAGTTAGTCCGCGGGGTGTACTAACAGCAATACTAATATCTGCATAATCGTGATACACAAACTGGTCTCCATCAATATATGCATTTACAGTAGGCCACTCTCCTAACGCAATTGCGCAGGCTTTTGCAAAGAAACTCATGAAACCCAGATTTACCCCATGGCTTTCTTTGAATTTATCTTTGAACTGCTTACGTATTTCCATAATCCTTGTCATATCCACTTCATTAAAAGTGGTTAACATGGCTGTCGTATTTTTTGATTCAACCAGTCTGCGGCTGATGGTTTTGCGCAGATTGCTCATCTTCTCCTGACGGATATTTCTGCTGAAGATCTCATTGCCCGCAAAAGCTTTTTTACCGGGATGATTCAGAGCTTCCAACACATCTTGTTTCATGATCTTTCCCCCTGCTCCCGATGCAATAATCTGGGAAGGATTTACTTTCTTATCTGCGATGATTGCAGAAGCAACAGGTGTTGCTTTAATATCGTTTGGCACAGATGTTACCGGAGCCTGACTAATTGCAGGAGCAATCGTATCTGCTTTTGCAACCGCTGCCTCCACGGCTACTGTTGCTTTGGGTTTAACTGCTGTTTCATCGATTTTTGCAATGATATCTCCAATCAATAGAGTATCTCCTTCTGTAGCAACTCTTGCTAAAGTACCTGCCTGTTCCGCATTCACTTCAAATGTTGCTTTCTCACTTTCCAGTTCGGCAATCACTTCATCCCGATCAACATAATCGCCATCGTTTTTTGTCCATTTAAGCAGTGTTACTTCACTGATAGATTCGCCGACTGTGGGAACTTTTATTTCGATCATAAATAATTTTATTTCGAATTAGTTTATAAATATGTATCAGATACTAAAGGCAGTATCAATAATTTCTGTTTGTTCTTTTGTATGCACTTTGTGATACCCTGTAGCCGTTGATGCACTTGCATTACGGCTGATTACTCCAAAATTGATGCTCTTCAAATTCATTTGCAGAAAAGAAGCTGCACCCATATTCAGTGGTTCTTCTTGCACCCAAAACCAGGTTGCTTTATGGTACTTCTGATACATTACATCAAGCTGCTGATAAGGCAAGGGATAAATTTGTTCAAGCCTCAGTATCGCAATATCTTCTCTTTTATCTTTCAACTGTTTTTCTGCTAAATCAAAATAAATCTTACCACTGCATAACAACACTTTTTTTACTGATGAAACTTCTTTTACAAATGCATCATCTATCAGTTCTTTAAATCCTCCTTTTGTAAATGCATCTATCGCACTATAACTTCCTGAATATCGCAGATTCGCCTTTGGAGAAAAGTTGATCAATGGTTTTCTAAAAGGCCATGCCAGTTGCCTTCTTAGGGCATGAAATAAATTTGCAGCGGTGGTAACATTTGTTATCACCAGATTCAATTCAGCACACATTTGCAGGAATCGCTCCATGCGAGCACTACTATGTTCCGGCCCCTGTCCTTCATAACCATGTGGCAATAACATGGTGATACCATTCATACGCTGCCATTTTTGTTCGCCCGCAGCAATAAATTGATCAATCATGGTTTGTGCTCCGTTCGAAAAATCTCCGAACTGCGCTTCCCATATAACCAGTGCATCGGGGTTTGCAAGTGCGTAACCGTATTCAAATCCAAGCACGCCATATTCGCTCAACAATGAATTATAAATTCTGAATTTTTCCTGATCTTCCCTAAAATGATTTAATCGATTGTATCCCTTATTTGTATGCTCATCGCGTAACACCGCATGACGATGTGAGAAAGTGCCTCTTTGAACATCCTGACCGCTCATACGAACCAGTTTATGATTAGTCAGCAGAGATGCATAAGCCAACAATTCGCCGGTGGCCCAGTCTATTTGATTTTCCGATTCCAGTAATTTAATCTTATCCTGTAATAATTTTTCCACTTTCTTCAGAGGCCTGAAAGTATCGGGCCACTTCATCAATGCAGCAAACAAACTTCTGATCTCAGCTTCTGGAACAGATGTATCGGGCGATTGTATAAAGTCGGCTTCTGTTGCTTTGCGTAAACTTTTCCAAACCAATTCGGGTGGCTGGTATTTATAAGGCAAAGGATTTTGTTTAATCTCATCGAGCCTTTCCTGCAGATCGCCCCAGAACTTTTTCTCCATTTCTTTAGCAAGTTCTTTTGCATCCGTATCTCCGTTATCGATCAGGTGTTGGGTATATATTTCTCTCGGATTCTGATGCTTATCGATCAAAGCGTATAACTGCGGTTGCGTATATTTCGGATCATCACCTTCGTTGTGCCCGTGTTTTCTGTAACAAACCATATCCAGAAAAATGTCGCTATTAAATTCCTGGCGATAACGGGTTGCAATCTCCGCGCATTTTACCACAGCTTCTGCATCATCCCCGTTCACGTGTATTACTGGAGCTTGCACCATTGCAGCAACAGAAGTACAGTAATCGGCGCTTCTTGCATCATCAAAATCTGTTGTAAATCCAATTTGGTTATTGATCACAAAATGAATGGTTCCTCCAGTATAATAGCCGCGCAGGTTGCTCATTTGTAAAACCTCGTACACAATACCCTGCCCTGCAACCGAAGCATCTCCATGCACTAATATCGGCAGTATTTTATCAAAATCGCTCTCGTATAAAACATCGGCTTTGGCTCTTGCAAAACCTACCACCACGGGATCAACTGCTTCGAGGTGCGAAGGGTTCGGCATTAATTTTAAATGGATGTTTTTATCATCGATGGTTTGTACATCACTACCATATCCCATATGGTATTTCACATCGCCACTTCCCATGGTTTGGTCGATGGTAGCTGTTCCTTCAAACTCACTAAAAATCTGTTCATAAGTTTTGCCCATAATATTGGCCAGCACATTCAACCTTCCCCTATGCGCCATTCCGATCACTACTTCCTGCACATCGTTGTTGGCAGCCACATTAATCATTGCATCAAGGGCCGCAATGGTAGTTTCTCCTCCTTCGAGAGAAAATCTTTTCTGCCCAATATATTTGGTATGCAGGAATTTCTCGAACATCACCCCTTGATTCAGTTTTTCCAGAATACGTTTCTTTTGAGGAATCGGCACAGGGTTAGCAAATTGCTTCTCAACCTCATTAGTCAGCCAATCTATTTTTTTCTGATCACTGATGTATTTAAACTCAATTCCAATATGGGTTGAATAACATTTTTGCAAATGCCCCAGAATTTCTTTCAGGGTAGTATTTCCCAGTCCAATTAAATTGCCGGCCTGATATTTTGTGTTCAGATCGGCTTCTGATAAACCAAAAAAGTTCAGATCCAGATTTGCACCCCGATCTTTTCTGGTTCGGATAGGATTGGTTTTAGCCAATAAATGCCCTTTATTTCGATATCCCAGAATGAGGCGATACACTTTTACCTCCTTCATCCAATCATTCGTAACAGATTGATTATCAATAATCTGAGACCCGTTTTGGGCTAATGCAAAATCAAATCCTTCAAAAAATTTTCTCATATCCTGATCAATAGATGCAGGATCCTTTATAAAGTCGTTGTATAAGCTTTCGATATACGCCGGATGGGAATTGGTGATGTACGAAAAGTCCTTCATGAGTATGTAAAACAGCTTTTTTGTGCAATGGTTGGCAAATATCTATCTTTCCCTGCACAAAAAAAGCCAAAGTTTAGAACTATATCGGCTGCATTTACTATCCAAAAAAATAAAAACTGGCCGTAAACCTTAATTTTTCTCGTTTAAATTTCTGATTTCCGATTCAAGCCCTTACCTTTGCCGTCCTGAAAAAATTAGAACATGGCAAACCATTCAGCTACAAAGAAAGATGTTAGACAAGCTACTAAGCGTCGCGATAGCAACCGTTATTATGGTAAAACTACCCGTAACGCTATCCGCGAATTGAAAGCCAATACCGATTTAAAGGTATATGGAGAGCAGTTACCTGACGTTATTTCTCAAATCGACAAGTTAGCAAAGCGTGGAATCATCCACAAAAACAAAGCTGCTAACTTAAAGAGCAAACTTGCTAAGAAAGCAAATGTTACCGCTGCTTAATTTAGTTTAAGCCGACTACATAACTAATTCGCAAGCCAACCTGCAACCAGGTTGGCTTTTTTATGCCCCTACTTAATTGATTGAGGTAATATTACTGTGAAGCGATTTGTGTTTGCAGCAGGCGACTCGTACGCTACTGCGCCATGGTGTGCCAAAACAATTCTGTTTACGATTGATAAGCCAAGGCCAAACCCCTTTGTACTGGTATCAATTGCATTTCTTCCCCGATAAAAAGGTTCCATCACTTTTGAAGAATCCTCGTCCGACAAAATAGTGCCATTATTTTCTACCTGCACCCTTACTTTTCCCTTGCTATTATCCATCGCAACAGCTACCGTTTTATCCGAAGCATAGAGGTATGCATTCTTAAACAGATTTATAAAAACCGATTTCAGTAACGATTCATTCCCTGTTACAAAATAGGCTTCATCAGTTTCAGGAATTTCTTTAAACCCGATATGAATTTTGGCATCCGGAAACATTTGCATCAACTGACTGCCAGCTTCTACCACAACTTCGTCGATCCGAATCTTGGGCCATTCTTTTTGATATCCTAATTGATCGTATTGCGACAATAACAGAAGCGAATTGGTTAACTCAATCATTCCCTGCTGATCTTCCTTTAGCGAATACAACAGTTTTTTGATGTCATTATCCGACAATTTTTTATTAAGCGCCGATTCTGTTTGCGAAAGCATGATGGCCAAAGGTGTTCTTAATTCATGCGAAGCGTGTTGCACAAAACTTTTTTGGAATTCAAAAGCTTTGCTCAACCTTTCCATCATGGCATTATAGCTCAACGCAATCTGATTTATTTCAGGAAAATTTTTTACCACTTCAATCCTGTCTTTCAAATTACGCACCGTAGTTCTTTTAATTTGTTTGTTTAAAGTTTGTAGTGGCTCAAATGCTTGTTGTACAAAGAAAAAAGAAGCAAGTCCGGTAATGATCAACCCTCCAAAAAATACTGCAGCCAGAATTATTTCCAGGTTTTGCAATTTATTATATCCCGACAAATCGTAACCCGATGCGATGGTATAATATTTTGTTTGCGGATTATAAATTCCTACGTATTGATACTTGTCTTTTTCGAAATTGTAAATGCCTTTTTTTTTGATTGTTTTTAATAACGACAATCCTACCCGCGGCACAAAAGTATAAGGTATTTTGCTCAACACATAACCCGTAGAGTCAGTCACCACAAGCTTTTCATCAAAAACAGTATTGGTATAAACACCCGAAACCATTTTAGCCAAAACCGCCCTGTTGGGGTCTTTAATTTCGTAAACCAAATCGTGGAAAATAACGCCCTCCGATTTCACCCTGCTATAAAACTCATCTTCGCGATAGCTGCTGTATAAAATAAAAATGGTAACCGATGATGCTGCTAACACTATGGCAACGAATAGTGTAAACATTAAGGCGAACCTAATCTTGATACTCATGTTGCGATGAGATTATTTTATGAAATAACCAAACCCTGGCTTTGTGTGGATTAGCTTGGTGTCGAAGGGTTTGTCTAATTTATTTCTGAGGAAGCTGATATATACTTCAATGGTATTTGTTCCGGTATCAAAACTCAGATCCCAAACCTTTTCGAGTATCTCCTGTTTTGAAATTACTTTCCCTTTATTTCTTGCAAGCAACACTAAAAGTGTAAATTCTTTTGCTGTTAAGTTTACTGTAACACCAGCCCTGACGGCTGTTTTATTTCTAAAATCTATTTCAAGGTCGCCCACCACAATTTTTGCTTCTTCGTCTTTCAAATCAGGTCTTTTCAAAAACACTTTTACTCTGGCAAATAATTCATCAAAATGGAAGGGCTTCACAATATAATCGTCGGCACCTAGTTTAAACGCTTCCATCTTATCATTAATCTCCCCCAAAGCGCTGAGCATAATAATTGGAATACTTTTCTTAAGTGCTCTGAAGTCTTTGCACAACTCAAATCCCGACTTATACGGGATATTAATATCCATCAATACCAACGAATAGCTATGTTGTTTAAACATGGTTTCTGCCATCAACCCATCTACAGCAAGATCAACAATATATCCCTGCGTCTTCAGCTCCTCTAAAATTACTTTTCCTAACTTGGGTTCATCTTCAATTAATAAGATTCTATGACTGATTTCCATTACTTTGAATAATATTTCAACCTAAAGTAATGAAAAAAATACTGTTTTTCTGATATCTATTATTTAGTCGATTCTTTTCACATCGCCCGAGCCGGCAATCTTTTGTTTAATCGCAGGATTACCCTTGTAACTAACAGATCCCGAACCAGAAATATTTACATCAAGCTGTGCAGCCGCAAAAACCTTTACATCCCCGCTTCCTGCAATTTTTATTGTAGCAGTCTCTGCTTTTAAGCCGTCGGCAATATAATCTCCCACTCCTGCAATCTTAATGGATTCATCCCTTGTTTCACCAATTAAAGTAATTGACCCACTGCCGGCAATTTCCGACTCAATAGTAGGGGTATTTACTTCCATATTAATATTACCACTGCCGGCAATAATCAACTTTAACTTATCTGCTCCTATAAACTTACCCTTCCCAATTATATCACCACTTCCCGCCATTTTTACTTCTTCCAATTGCGGTGTGGTGACTTTTACTTTGAGCTTCGTATCGCTGGAATAACTAGTATGATCTTTTAATTTTACAACCAGATAACCATCCCTTTCCTGAACCAATATATAGGGCAGAATATTCTCATCGCCCTCAACCGAAACTCCTGTTTGCATGCCCTGAATGATCTCCACATCAAAGCTTCCCGCCAGTTTTATGCGGCTGGCCTTACTAATCGTAACAGCCCGGGTGGTTATCACACCGTTTCCCTTAATATGTCGCCATCCAAAAAGGGCGCAGGACGAAAAAATCACCAAAGTGGCCAGAATTGCAATACCGTATTTCATATGTTGCTATTTATTGATTTTGGCCAGATAATTCGCTAAACAACATTTCAGTCGGTAACAAATTATATTATGGCTCTTTTGATTGTTTTAATTTGTATTGGCAAGATAAACAATATGTTCCGCCATGTCAATCCTTCTTTAATATAATCGAACCACTCATCCTGTTACAGCACCACAAAAATTTCTGTTACCTTCGCAGCATGACAGAAAAGATACTTATCCTCGATTTTGGTAGTCAGTACACCCAATTAATTGCCCGGGCAGTAAGAGAAGCCAATGTGTATTGCGAAATCATACCCTTCCACAAATCATTTGAATTTGAACCCGGATTAAAAGGAATTATTTTAAGCGGATCTCCCTTTAGCGTAAATGAAGAAAATGCGCCTACCGTTGCCATTCCCGAATTTGTAAAGCACTTACCGGTATTAGGTATTTGCTATGGCGCACAGCTTACCGCTAAAGAATATGGGGGAAAGGTTGATAAATCCAATAAAAGAGAATTCGGTCGCGCTAAAATGCAGGTTGTTAAAGCCGATATTATTTTGGAGGGCGTTTCTGATCAATCTCAGGTTTGGATGAGCCATAGCGATTCGATCGTTGCCCTACCCGAAGGATTTGAATTATTGGCCACCACCGAAAGTATTCCTATAGCTGCATTCAAAAAAACAATCAACGACTCAAATCCATTATACGGCTTACAGTTTCATCCCGAAGTGTACCATTCAACCGAAGGAAAAAAAATAATTAAAAACTTTCTGGTACATATTTGCGGATGCCATGCCGAATGGACCCCGGCCCACTTTATCAGCGAAACCGTTGCCGCACTGAAAGAAAAGATCGGCAATCGCAAAGTAATCATGGCATTGAGTGGCGGTGTAGACAGCACAGTTGCCGCAACCCTTATCAGCAAAGCCATCGGGCAGAACCTCTTCGGCATTTTTGTTGACAACGGCGTTTTACGCAAGGGCGAGTTTGAGCAAGTACTGGAAACTTACAAGCAGCTCGGACTGAACGTAAAAGGAGTAGATGCAAAAGAATATTTTTATAGCAGACTCGCAGACAAATCCGATCCCGAAGAAAAAAGAAAAGTAATCGGAAAAGGGTTTATCGATGTTTTTGATCAGGAAGCTCATTTACTCACCGGCATTGAAATGCTTGGACAGGGTACTATTTATCCTGATGTAATCGAAAGCGTTAGCGTACACGGCCCTTCACAAACCATCAAGTCGCACCACAATGTGGGCGGATTACCCGATAGCATGAAACTCGAATTGGTGGAACCATTGAGGTACTTGTTTAAAGACGAAGTGAGGCGTGTTGGCTTAGAATTGGGCATTCCAGGAGAGATGATTCATCGTCATCCTTTTCCCGGACCAGGTCTTGCCATTCGCATACTCGGAGAAGTAACTGCCGAGAAAGTGGCTTTATTACAAGCTGCCGATGACATCTATATACAGGGATTGAAGAAACACAATCTATACAACGCTGTTTGGCAGGCAGGCACCATTTTGTTGCCCGTTAAAAGTGTTGGAGTAATGGGCGATGAAAGAACTTATGAATTTACAGTTGCACTAAGAGCAGTTACATCTGTTGATGGTATGACGGCCGACTGGGCGCATTTACCCTACGAATTTCTGGCAGATATCTCCAACGAGATTATCAACAATGTTCGGGGTATTAACAGAGTAGTTTACGATATCAGCAGTAAGCCACCTGCAACAATTGAGTGGGAATAAAATCAATACAAACAAATAAAATGCGTTCTATTTTTTGCTTGGTGGTTTCTGTTTGCATGCTTCTTTCCGTGAAAGTTGCTGCACAGTCTGCACACCCTATTAAAGTGGCTGTATTTGCACCCATTTATCTCGACTCTGCATTTAATGGTGCCAATTATAAACTGGGCAATAGCAACCTGCCAAGAAATATATTACCCGGTTTAGAATTTTACAATGGCGTAATGATGGCAATCGATTCTTTGACTGCAGAAGGCGTAAATGCCGAAGTATTGTTTTTTGATCTTAAAAACAGTGCAGAGCCCATTCCGCAATTGCTTGCGAAGCCAGAGATGGCAGATGTTTCGTTAATGATTGCCTCTTTCAATAATCGCAACGATATAAAGCCTTTAGCAGATTTTGCTTTGAGCAAAAAAATTCCATTGCTATCCGAAACTTATCCGAACGATGGAGGTGTAAGCGAGAATCCTTATTTTGTTTTAATCAACTCTACCCTTAAAACACATGTTGATGCGCTTTATAAATATGTGCAAAGAAATTATTCCACCGCCAATTTGGTTTGGGTAAAACGTAAGGGCGCAGTAGAAGATATGATCCAACAATTCTTTGCCGATATGCAAAAGAAAACGCCTTCCATACCATTAAAAATTAAAACGATGGAACTCGTTGATACTTTTGCAACTGCCGATTTAATGGTTAGTCTGGATAGCAATAAACAGAATGTATTGATTTGCGGAACACTAAACGAACCCTTTGGCACTGCAGTAATGAAAACGTTAAGCGCCAACCGCGACTATAATTGCACCGTTATAGGTATGCCTACATGGGATGGGTTTAAAGACCTTGGCAAGTCCGACTTAAAAGGTGTTGAATTAATCTATAGCAGTCCTTATTATTTTCCAAGAACCGATAAAACAAGTCAGTTGATCATCAGTCGCTATAAAAATAAATTTCAGGCAAGGCCCAGCGATCAGGTTTTAAAGGGCTTTGAATCGATGTACCATTTTACAAAGCTGCTGATTAAGTACAAACAAGATCTGGTTCATAATTTATCGGATAAGTCGTTCAGGGTATTTAACGATTTCGACATTCAGCCGATAAAATTTAAAAGAGAAAACCTGCAGGCCGACTATTTAGAAAATAAGAAAATCTATTTTATCAAAAAACTAGACGGGCAGATCAAATCGGCAAACTAGTCATCCCACCTGAATATTAAAAAGCCTTGATTAGTAGGCTTTGCTGTTTCTTTTGCATAACTTTAGTATTCAATTTGATGGTATGGAAAATGCAACTGACATTTGGCAATTTCTGGAAGAAAACAAACGCGCACTCAACGAATATATTGAGCTGCAGATCCAAATTTTTAACCTGAAATTCATCCGCAAAAGCGCTACCATCAGCGGTGTTATAATCTGGGTATTCGCTTTGCTTTTATTATTACTCGTAATTTTATTATTTGCAGGATTAACACTCAGCTTCTGGCTCACAAATATATTTAATAGCCCGGTAGTTGGGTTTGGAATCACTACCGGCGTTTTTATTGTAATTTCTTTGATTTTTATTGTAGCAAGAAAACAATTATTCATTAACCCGATGATCCGCATTATCATCAGGGCACAAACAAAGGATCATGAATAATCAGATACACGATTTGAATAGTCTGGATAAACAGATTGCGGAACTTGAAAAAAAACAATTGCAAGTAGAACAACAATTTGCAAATAACTGGCATTACCTGAGATTTAATTATGGATCTATTATCAGAAATAGCATCTTGCATAAATCGCAGGAAGAAGGCCGCTCCAGTTTTATATATTGGCTTTTTAAGATCCCCGAATTCAAAAGCAGTGTAGGTAGAACCGCCGAAAAACTTACGGTAAAACTCGAAAACCTCTTAGTGAAATGGATCGATAAGATCGCTGAATAAAATGGCCTTAAAAGCTGCATGCTACAAAAAACAAAAGGATACCTTATTATTGAAAATTGGCTGAAAGCAAAAGACTTTCGGCCATTTACATTTCAGGAAGATAGTTGGCAACAGATTCTGCAAGGCAATAGCGGGCTGATAAATGCACCAACCGGTTGCGGTAAAACCTTCTCTGTTTTTTTAGGCGCCCTGATCCGGTATATTAATGAACACCCCACAGAATATCGGTCGGCTACAAATAATGGTTTGCAACTATTATGGATTACCCCATTGCGTGCATTGGCAAAAGATATTGGTAGAGCCATGGAAAACGTTTTGGAAGAACTAGCAATACCATGGAAAGTAGGAATCAGAAACGGCGATACCAGCAGCTCCGAAAGACAGAAACAAAAACGGAACCTCCCCGAAATATTAATCATTACTCCCGAAAGCCTTCACTTATTTCTTGCCCAAAAAGAAGGTGGCTCTGTTTTAAAAACACTTAGCATGATTGCCGTAGACGAATGGCACGAATTAATGGGAAGTAAAAGAGGTGTGCTGGTAGAGTTAGCAATCAGTCATATTATTGGCCTATCAAAAAAAACTTTATCGGTTTGGGGCATTTCTGCAACTATTGGCAATCTGGAAGAAGCAAAAGAAGTATTGCTTCATTCCATCAAAAAAAAGGGAATCATTATTCGGGCAGCAATCGATAAACGAATCGATATTGAATCGATCATTCCTGATGAGATAACTAATTTTCCTTGGGCCGGTCATCTGGGAATCAAACTGGCTCATAAACTCATTCCCATCATTGAGCAAAGTAATACCACACTCATTTTTATCAATACCAGAGGGATGAGCGAAACATGGTATCAAACACTGCTCACATTAGCACCTCAACTGGCTGGTGCCATCGCATTACACCATGGCAGCATTGAACAGGAGCTACGCTTATGGGTAGAAGATGCATTGCATACCCAAAAATTAAAGGCCGTAGTATGTACTGCCAGCCTTGATCTGGGTGTTGATTTTCGTCCGGTGGACACTGTGATACAAGTGGGATCGCCCAAGGGTGTTGCGCGTTTTTTACAAAGAGCCGGAAGAAGCGGACATGGACCTGGAGAGATCAGTAAAATTTATTTTCTACCAACGCATTCACTGGAACTAGTTGAAGCTGCAGCGTTAAAACAAGCCATCAAAGAAGGGATGGTTGAAAGTAAATCTCCAATGACGCTTTGTTTTGATGTGCTGATACAATGGCTCTGCACACTGGCTGTAGGAGATGGTTTCAGGCCCGAAGCCCTTTTTAAGGAAGTTCAATCCAGCTTTTGTTTTTCTGAAATTACTCCCGATGAATGGGCTGAAGTTTTATTGAATATTACCCAAGGAGGTATTGCACTAAATCAATACGACGAATACCACAAAGTAATTGTGGAAGACGGGCTTTATAAAATAACCAGTCGCAAAATTGCGATGCGCCACCGTATGCATATCGGCACCATTGTGAGCGACGCGATGCTAAAAGTAAAGTTTCTTGGAGGCGGCTATATTGGTGTTATTGAAGAATATTTTATTAGCAGATTGGAGCCCGGCGATACTTTTACTTTAGCCGGAAGAAACCTGGAATTGGTAATGATCAAAGACATGGATGTGCTGGTGCGGAAATCGAATGCAAAGAAGTCGATCGTGCCCTCATGGAATGGCGGAAGGATGAGTTTAACTGCCAACCTGGGTCATATGCTGCGTAAAACATTTAATACCGCTTTGAGTAATGAGTCAGAAATAGAGATCAAAAGTCTTCGTACACTATTTGAAACACAAGAAACGCTTTCGCATATCCCAAAAGATGACGAATTGTTAATAGAACAAATCGAAAGCAAAGATGGATTCCACTTGCTGGTGTATCCTTTCGAAGGCCGGCAGGTGCATGAAGCGATGAGTGCCATTTTAGCTTATCGTATCGGGCAAATTACACCCATCAGTTTCTCCATTGCTATGAACGACTATGGCTTCGAGTTATTAAGCGATCAGCCCATTCCTGTAGACGATAGTAATGTTACAGAATTGTTCGCCACAGAACATCTTTTTGCCGATATTCAAAAGAGTATTAATAGCGCTGAAATGGCAAAAAGAAAATTCAGAGACATTGCAGTGATCGGCGGATTAATCTTTCAAGGATTCCCCGGCGAACATAAAAAATCAAAACACTTACAATCTTCCGCTTCGCTATTGTTTAAAGTATTTGAAGAATACGAACCCAATAATATATTGTTACGCCAGTCATATCGCGAGTTGATGGAACAACAAATGGAAGAAGAAAGATTAAGGTCGGCACTAAATAGAATTTCAAATAGTAAGATCGTAATTTGTTTTCCAAAGCAGATTACACCACTTGCATTTCCGATTATTGTAGATGGACTAAATAGAAATAATTTATCTACCGAGCGATTGGAAGACAGGGTTCGAAAAATGCAGGAACAGCTTGTAAAAAACTAATGTTGATTTCTAAAAAAAATTATTCAGAAAAAAAATGACTGCCCCCATCTCTTATATTATTCAGGACCAGCAATTTTGGCTTTCGGCAGAGAGAGCTATCTACTGGGAGGCAGAATCGGTGTTGATAGTATCTGATCTGCACTTCGGAAAGACGGGGCATTTTAGAAAAAATGGCATCAGCGTACCACAGGCAGTTTATAAAGAAGACCTGTTGCGGATGGCAAACCTGATTAGTTTTTTTAAGCCAAAAAAGATGATTGCAGTGGGAGATCTTTTTCATAGTGTTGCCAATCAGGAATTGGAAATGTTTTCAAAAACGCGTGCAGATTTCTCCTCAATGGAATTGATGCTGGTAAAAGGCAATCACGATATTCTTCCGGATAACTGGTACGAAAAAAACAATATAGAAACGGCTATTGGCAACTACGGTTTAAAACAATTTAATTTTGTACACGATCAATCAGAAATCAATCATACCGCAGCAAAGTTTAGCTTTTCTGGGCATTTGCATCCTTCTATTACGATCTCAGGGATGGGCAAACAGAACCTGAGTTTCCCCTGTTTTTATTTTACTGAAAAAGAAGCCATACTTCCGGCATTCAGCAAATTCAGTGGCACGGCTAAAGTGGTAAAGAAAAAAAACAATACCATTTTTGCAATCGTTAATCAGTCGCTCATCGAAATTTAAAGAGGCCTATTAAGAATGCTGTTTTTTCTGTAGTGTCAGGTAATCGATATAGTAGATGAATCTTACATTAAATTCGTTTCCATGGGGCTGCTGAAATACCTGTGATAAATTTTGTGTGTACTTATTATAAACAGTGCCATTGATTGGAAAATCGCTGCCCAACCCATTCTTCCATCCCACAATTAGTTTACTACCGTATTTAAAATCCCAGGTATAAAACATATCCAGATTAAACGCATTGAAATTTTGGTTGTGCCCGTCTTCAAATGCTTTTGGAATATAGTCACCATTCGCATCGGTATAAAAGAAATTACTATAAAGCACTTGGCTCCAATAATGCCTTGCACGCATAGTAATATTCATGCGTGGATTAAAATTATAAATCCCGCTTAGAACAGTTTGCATGGTTACATTTTTTCTTCTTCCAGCAACAGGCTCATTATTTGTATCATGATAAGCATAACCATACTGCCCATTATCCTGCTCCTTTGAAATGTCGAAATCCATGCTAAAGTGTGTATTGAATCGATACCTTGATCCGATTTCGTAGGTGTAGTAAGAATCAGCAGCAAAGCCCGGAGCTTCGGCATATCCCAAGCCATAGCGGACAAAGAAACTCCTCCTACTATCCGAGCTGCCACTCACACCTGCAAACCAATAAGGTTCACGCTTTATTACTTTTCCGGCTGTACGCATTTCAAAAAAATCTTTCTGCCAAACAGGTTGTTCTGTGAATCTAAAAGTAAAGTCATAAAAATTATTCAAAAACCAGAAAGCAGTTCCATTGATTGTAACCGTAGAGAATTTAAAGGGCGTATATAAATAAACTGGCGAAACACTAACACTATAGTTCTGACTCAAAAAATGTTTTGTTGGTTTGAAAATATAATAACCAATTCTACCGGATGCCGAAAACTCATTTGGAGCCCTCAGATATCCAAGATCATTGGGGTCGTACCTTTCAGACTCGATATTATTAGAAACTCCCCATTGCCAGTTGCCGCTCACTTTTGCAATGCCCACTGTTTGTTTGTATCCATCGTGTTTGTCAACACCGGTAATGGAACTATAGCGAGCCTGCCATATAAAATTGTAGCGATTCTTTTTATCAAATAAATTCAGATCCAATCCACTCACGTTCGCATTTCTTGTACCACCACTACGCCATACATTGGTATTGGTGAAAGTAAACGAAGACCGGCCTTTCAGAGCCTGATCCAAAACGATAATATTATAGTTAGTAAGTGGTTCAGTTTCGATTGTTGAAACTTTTCCCGTGGCTTTATCTAATACTTCAGCGTGCATGGATGCAGCAACCGCATTAAAAACACCGATGCCTAGTTTAGATTGATTTCTTCCAGAAAATTTCATGGCATTGTACAATTGCGTAATCCCCGGATTAGAAAGTGCCTGCAAATTGGGTGAGGTATCTACCATTTCTTTAACCGCAAAATAATTAGCCGGAGTGCCCCCTACTCTTCTGGAATAAAACAAACCGGCTTTATTAAATAGTTCAATCCCCTCGGTAAAAAAGGGGCGGTTTTCCTGAAACTGCACTTCATAAGGCGTTAAATTTAATACCACATTGTCTGAAACCACCTGACCATAATCTGGTATCAGCGTGGCATCTAAAGTGAAGCTTTCGTTAACACCATATTTAAGATCCATACCTCCATTGCGTAGAATGGTAGTGCTGTTGCTTCCATCGGCGTGAGGAGTATTTCTAACTCCAGTTGTAATATATGGAAGGAAAGATAGTCTTAGCGGTGGCTCGATATTTTTTATCCCAGTTAGGTTTCCAAACTGGTTTACGAATCCGTTTTGATTGGGATCTACATTATTCCAAAAAGCACTTTCGTTAGTTCTTCTGGTGTATCGCTGAAAATTGATACCCCAATCCTGCACTTCTTTTTTAGAGAATCGTAAAGCCGAGTATGGAATTTTCATTTCCACCACCCAGCCATCTTTTTGAATGGTTACTTTACTCTCCCATACTGCATCCCAGCTATAATCGGTAGGTAATCCAAACTGTGAAACACGGTTTGCAACAAGCCTTCCATCCGATTGTACATTTCTGGCAGTTACTAAAAATTGAAAACCATTTTGGTTGTCATTATACGTATCAAAGAACACGCTGAAATAATCAATATCCTGTCGTTGCTCTCCGTCTCTCGAAGTTAATTGCTTCCGAATTTTTTTAGGATCATCGTAGAGGTAAGCACCCACATATACTGCCTGATCGCTATAGAGGATTCGAACTTTAGTTGGATGTTTGGCAGGCTCTCCATACTTGGGACTGTTTACAATAAAACTATCCGCAACTGCAGCCTGTTGCCATACTGCTTCATCTAAAATTCCGTCTACCTTAATGGGCGAATTAATTTTTAGAGCGGCTAGGTTTCTTTCCTGAGCCCCAACTGCAATACCGATGCAGTTTATGCAAATAAATAAAAAAAGGTTCTTCATGTTGAAGGGATAAAACTAAAGAAATACCCGTTTATTTAAATCGAAATGGGATAATTGGTAGGCGCAAAACTAAAAAACAGCCTGCATGGCTGTTTTAAATTACTATTCAAACAAAAAATATCAATTCAATTTTTTCTTTAAGGTTGTAACCTGTTCCTGTAAATTATTTACCATTCCCGCCAATTGATTTACGTCCCATCGAGGGCCGGCATTGGCTTTCTGTAAAATATAAACAGCTTTCCAAATTTCTAATACATCTTCGGCGCTAACATGATAAGGTTCGTATTGCGGATTATCGCTAATCATCGTGAGCTTGTTTTTAACGCGATTATTTTTCATAACACGTTTGTATACCACTCCCTCATTTCGTGATAACACAACGTAGGTATTACTGTTTTTTAACTCTTCGAGATCGTCAATTTTTTCTCCTACAATTACACTGCCGCTAGGTGTTGGCAACATACTATCGCCCAATATTTCAAAAGCCCTGTACTGACCGGGAGCCAACATTGGCAAGGTAAAAGTATTGAGTTCGTCTACAAATTCCGGGTCGGCATAACCCGCCAGATAACCGGCTGCTGCTTTAACGGGAACAAAGCTAATGGCAACTGCTTCAGACTCCATCTTCATCATACGGCGTTTTTCAAGATAGCTTCCACCGCTGGAATCTGATGCCAGATCTTTAAACAAAAAGTCTTCCAAACTTAGTTTAAAGATGTTGCTGATAAGTTCCATTACTTCTAGCCTTGGCTCCGCACGTTCTTCTTCATAAGCTCCTACAAGCGATCTTTTGATCTTTAACTTATTGGCAAACTCTTCCTGAGTCCAACCGCGCAATTTGCGTAAATAGCGTAAATTTTTTCCAGCGTTTGACATAACTAACTGATTTAGCTGCAAAATACTAATTTTTTTAGTTATTCCAAATTTATTTTGTCCATTGAGTGAGAGGAATTTTAAATTGGGTGTCAGAAAGGGAAAATTGCCTCACTTAGAAGTTTTTTCCCACCCCGCGGCACTGCGTGCGCACCCCTCCCAAACTCGTTTGGGAGGGGAAATATTTTTTTTATTTTTGTTCTTCTACTTTTGAATTTTGACTTTTGATTTTTGACTTTTCCCTTTTCCCTATCTTGCACCCATGGCGAAGGCGAAGAAAAAAGTGGAGCCCATCATCCTAATCACAAACGATGATGGTGTAACAGCTCCGGGAATTAAAGCACTTGTAGAAGCGGTAAAAGGTTTGGGCAAAGTGGTGGTGGTGGCTCCTGACAAACCTCAAAGCGGAATGGGACATGCAATTACTATTGGGCACCCATTAAGACTCTCCCGATTAAACTCTCCTGAAGATGTTGAAATATATAGTTGCAGTGGTACTCCGGTAGATTGTGTGAAGCTTGCGGTAGATGTTGTGCTTCATGGCAAGCCTGATATTTGCATCAGTGGTATCAATCATGGCGCAAACCATTCTATTAATGTAATTTATTCCGGCACCATGTCGGCTGCATTAGAAGCATCAATCGAAAGCATCCCAAGCATTGGTTTTAGTTTACTGGATTATAGTATTGAAGCTGACTTTACAGCATCAAAAATTTATGCCAGAAAGATTGTTGAATTTGTTTTGAAAAATAAAAGCCTCGACAAGCATTTATGCCTCAACGTAAATATTCCGGCGGTAGAAGAAAAACTGATCAAGGGAATAAAAATATGCAAGCAGGCATATGCTAAGTATGAAGAAAAATTCGACGAGCGCAAAGATCCACACGGCAGAAGATATTATTGGCTTACCGGAGAATTCCAGAATCTCGACAAAACAAAAGATACCGATGTATGGGCATTGAAAAATAATTTTGTGAGTGTGGTTCCGGTACAATTCGACCTGACGAATTACCTGCTCAAAACCAAACTGGAAAAAACCCTGAAAAACTAATGTTCAAAAAAGACGACCTGAAACTCGGTCTGGTACTTGGTTTCGTTACACCTGTACTCGGTATGTTTGCCTATTATTTTATCCAGTTCAGACTATTTACCCTCAAAGAATTTTTTACTGTGATGCTGCAACAGAAATCGTTGATGTCGGGTATCATTAGTATTTCTTTGATTGCGAATGCAGTAGTTTTTACCATCTACATCAACAAACAAATCGACAAAACTGCCAGAGGAATTTTTATTGCTACCTGCATTTATGCACTTGCTGCACTGGCAGTAAAATGGATACTATAAACGATTACCACACATAAGTAGCAACCGCACCCGCTTCCAGACTAGTATTTACCCATTTGTCATGATACTTGATATTGAAAACTTCGGTTGCATTGCCGTCATTTTCAACCAGCAAAACAATTTTCCCCAAGGGCGTTTTAAATGCCACATTATTTAAATTACCTGAAATATTACTGGCAATTCTAACCGAGCCGGCGGGAACAAATTTTGAAGCGTGTGCAATAATATAGAAAGCCACGTTCTTTGAATAAGAGTCAGGGTTATTTACAGTAATGGCTCCCTTACACTGAGTACATCCACCGATTGTATGCGGGCCATAATTTGCATCATTTGCCAGATTCCACTC
Source organism: Chitinophagaceae bacterium (assembly GCA_019752295.1). Lineage (GTDB taxonomy): Bacteria > Bacteroidota > Bacteroidia > Chitinophagales > Chitinophagaceae > Sediminibacterium. Next base: position 40,713 of record JAIEMK010000022.1, read on the forward strand.
CAACGCCACTTTACTCCAATTAAGCATTGAACCGATCACTACATTTTTGATATGCCATCTCAAATCACCACCAAAATCACCTGTACTGGAAGTCCATTGTTCCGTAAAATATAAGCCCTTATCGGGATGCGCAGAATGCACAGAAGACAGCACATTAATGCTACCACCATACAAGTGGAAAGCAGAGCCTGATACATATTGTTTTGCAGCCGCATCATTTAAAATCGAAAGAGGATACTCAGGCTTGTCGCAATTATGATCGTAGATAATAATTTTTGTACTGATACCCGCCGCCTGAAAAGCCGGTCCCAGATTGTTTTTGACAAAGTTAGCCTGCTCTGTTGCAAGCATTAATAAACTAGGATTATTAGCGGGATTGAGTGGTTCGTTTTGGGGCGTGATAGCATCAATCGGAATGCCTTCGGCCTTCATCATTTGTATATATTTCACAAAATACCGGGCATATACATCATAGTATTTTGGCTGCAGGCTTCCTCCGATTGTACTATTATTATCTTTCATCCAAACTGGCGGAGACCATGGACAAGACATGATTTTAATATTGGGATTGATCAGCAGAATTTCTTTCAATAGAGGGATCAGATAATCTTTATCTGGAGCTAGGCTAAAGTTCGCAAGCGCAAGATCAGTTTGGCCAGCCGGCATATCATCGTAAGAAAAAGTAGAGCTGTTCAAATCAGAAGCTCCTAAACTGATTCGCAAATAACTTATTCCAATACTGTTTGTATTTGTACCGAACAATTCCTGCAATAATTGTGCTTTAACAGTTGCATTCAACTGACTAATTACCTGAGCGCTTCCTCCGGTTAGAGTATATCCGAAACCTTCAATGGTTTGAACAGTTTGAGTTTCATCAACCTGAATATTCTGACTGGAGTTAGCAGTAGCATCAAAACGAAGCACAACATTCTGTTTTTCCAATCGCATAGATTGATCAGATCTTGTTATCCAACAATCCATATCACTCGAAACAGGAACAATGGGTGGCGGAACAATGGGTGTTACCGTTTTGGACTTGGGCGAACAATAAAAAATAAAACTCATCAACGATAAGGCAAGCAAATTCATTCTGAATCGATTATTCATTCTACAATACTTAGCTACTCTGTCAAGATCCTTTTATTTTATTTTTATAAAGGGATATTGTAGGACTACTATTTTGAAATAATAATCAAAGCTAAGCCAGTAATGTATAACAATAGCATAATATTCAGTATTGATTTTGTACCCTTGGGTGCTTTGTCGAATTCTTTCCACACATAGATACCCCATAATGCAGCAACAACCGTAGCTCCCTGACCTAGTCCATAAGAAACCGCAGGCCCTGCTTTACCGGATGCAATGATGCTCAACGACATACCGATACACCAAATGGCGCCGCCTAATATTCCAACCAGATGGTCTTTTAATTTACCTGAAAAATACTTTCCAATTTTGATGGGTTCTCCTGCAAAAGGACGCCACATCTGAAGGCTATTAAAAACAAAACTACTAGCCACTACTCCAATCGCAAAAAATACTAATGCAGTATACGGTGTTAGTTTCCCCGGCTCTGGTGCATTAAAACTATGCACCATCGAATCGGCCACATATTTATAAAATAAGCCCATTAAACAACCACTCACTACCGATAAAATCAATCCTTTCTGAGAAACTTTTACAGCCACATTGGATTGCAATTTTTGATAAGCTCTGGCATTTAGAATAATCGCAATTACGATGAGTGCTACTCCCGAAAAAATTAAAATAGGATTACCCTGAGGATTAGCCATATAATTGATTACAACCCCCAACACCAGTGCAATACCAATACCCACGGGAAATGCAACCGACATACCGGCGATGCCAATTGCAGCAACTAATAATATATTAGCCAGATTAAAAACTACGCCACCAATGATTGCGGCATGCAGGTTTTGTGTTTCGGCCTGATGTAAGTCTGTTATAAACGACCTTCCTTCCAAGCCATTACTCCCGATAGTAAAAGCCAGTAATAATGTAGTAATTAAAATTCCAATACCGTAATCCCAGTACAATAATTCAAATCGCCATTGCTTTGTGGTAAGCTTGGTGGTGTTAGCCCAAGATCCCCAACAAAGCATTGTAATCACACATAGAGCAATTGCTAATGAATAATTTTCTACAATAAACATGTGGTATTTTTTAATTGGTGATATTATAATGATACTAATTCGCTTCTAAAAGGTATCGACGATTGTGCCCCCATTCTTGTTACAGAAATGGAAGCAGCCTGAATAGCAAATGAAAGTGCGTGATCCCAATCCTGCCCTTCGGTAATTGCTACTGCAATGGCTCCACTAAATGTATCACCGGCAGCCGTAGTGTCGAGCGCATTTACCAACGGCGCATCTATTTTTATTTTCAAAACATTGTTTTGAAAATAAGCCCCTTTTTTTCCAAGTGTGATAATTACATTTTGAACCCCTTTTTCTAAAAGTGCCTCCGCTGCTTTTGATGCTGTTTCCTGATCCTCTACTTTAATTCCTGTAAGTACGGAAGCTTCTGTTTCATTTGGAGTAATCAGAAATAAACCATTTAGTAAATCATCGTCCAGCGCTTGTGCAGGTGCCGGATTAATAATTACGCGTTGCTTATTCTGCTTTGCTTTATAGGCAACCGCTTTTATAGTTTCAAGAGGTATTTCCAATTGCATTAAAATAATAGCCGCTTCTGAAATGGTATCAACTGCATCAAGATCACTGGGACTGAGATTTGCATTCGCGCCGGGAGCAACAACAATACAATTCTCACCTTCTGCATTTACAACAATCAAAGCAGTACCAGAAGGTGTTTGATCGTCTGTAAAAACATACTTCGTATCGATATATTCTTTGTCCAATCCTAGCAAAGTTTGCCTGCCAAAAATGTCATCCCCTATTTTTCCAACAAAGCAAACCTCTCCTCCTAATCTGGCTGCTGCTACAGCCTGATTAGCGCCTTTACCCCCGGGATTCATAAAGAATACGCCACCCATTTTAGTTTCACCTGGTAAGGGGTGCTTGTCTGTTTTTACTACCATATCGGTATTTGCACTACCAACAACGTAGATTTTTTTATTGCTCATATTTACCTGAATATTTTTTGCAAATAAATAGTCGTTGTTAACGAGATTTTTCATTCATTATTTATTTTGAAGGTAACCAAACTTTTATGGCTCCTCCTGTCTGACTTGCATCGGCAAAGGGTACCAGAATTAAAAACGCATTCGCTTTTTCAGATTTAGTATTACTTGTTTGAACTGTGTAAAACTGTTTACCAATCCATTGTTTGGGTAGAATCTGAATATTTGAATTCGCTAGTTTGTTTTCTGAAATTTTTAAACTGCCCGCAGTCAGAAGATCATTAACGGATGCGGCATTCAGGGATTGGTCAAAAGCCAGCACTTGCACCCCACGTTGAAACGAAATCTTTCCGGGGTACGATATTCCACCCGACAGAATTTTGGTAGCGATATTAAATTCGACATTTATTTTATCACCAGATTTCCAATTCCTGTCAATCACCAAATACTGATCTGCTATGCCCTTGTAAATTTTATCACCCACTTTAGCGGTATATGATTCTGCCCAGTTTGGTACCCTCAGCGCAAAGGAAAAAGAAGCTGCTTGAAACCCGCTAAGTGTAATAGTTGTTGCGGCATTTTCGGGGTATCCCGTTTCGACCTGAACATTTAACGGAATTATTTTTTTGTCGTTTGTTAATGTACCTGATTGATAAGATGCTCTTTCATACAGCAGCAAAGAAGGAATGGAATTCACCTTACCAAAACCAAAATAAGGGATCATGGCAATTCCTCTTGGCACGCTGGAAGTGCAACAGGTTATCTCGCATGAGTAAGGCTTTGGATCCATTAATGAAGTATAATAACTCACACAACCTGACTCAGGATTTTCTGCAGCCAACAAATGATTATAAATTGATTTTTCGATTTGTTCCAAATACTTCAGGTTTCCGGTGATCGAAAAAAGATCCTGATTAAATTGTATCCAGGTAGTTGTAACACAACCCTCTCCTATATTGTCGTTTTTCCCGGCAGGTAAAATCTGGTCCTCTTGAAAATATTCACGAGAACTGGTAGTTCCTGTAATATACAGTCGGTTAGATACTATGTCCTGCCATGCAATTAATGCAGGTTTCAGTAGATTTTCATCGCCGGTTACTTTGTACAAATTCACCAATCCCACAAAGTTCGACAGCATCTCATAAGCCTTACCATTACCCACTTTTGTTACCTTACCCGTTGTAATTAGTGCGCTGATTATTTTTGGGCCATTGCTATGTTCCCATGCATCCAAAATATAATAACAAAAGTCCAGATACTTTTTATCGCCTGTGTATTTATACAACTCAACCATCGGATCTAATACACTGGTAGCAGCCATTCCAATATGTGTTCCTGCTAAAATAATATCGCGTTGCCCGAGTTTATTACCAAATGTGTTACACAATAAATCGCCCATTTTTTTACAGGCTTCCAATGCCGGTTTGTAGCCGGTATTTTTGTAATAAGCAAGCAAGCCGTATAAATTATATTTATGACTCCATACATCCCAACTAGTCCAATAATCTTCCGGAGCATAAGTTCCTAAATAGCCATCAGCCAATTGTGCGTTGATCAATTGAAAAGCCATCTGATCCATCTGCATTTTCAATTTTTCGTTTCCGGTATTTTTCCAAACATTCGATGCCGATTCCAAATACTTACCTACATGTTCTCCCGCCCAAGGATGATGACCGGGCCTTTCCAGATAGCCATCCATCGTTCCCGGCTCATCCACTTTCAACAATCTTTCTACCAGATTCTGATTCATTCTGTTTCCCAAATAACCCTGCATTTGTTGTTTCTTAAAATCAAGCGAACTGTACAGGTCTTTTATTTTATTTACTACAACAGGTTTGGGCTCTTCCTTTACTTCGAGCTTCAATTTTTTGTCGACCAAATAAAGCTGCTCACTACTGATCGCTGCAGTAGTTTCATTTTCTTTAACAAGAAAGCTTACACGAACAATTTTTTCGTTTTCGGTTTTGTATTGCGAAAATGAAATTTCCTGCTCATCTCCAATAATAGGTTTAATATGCACTGGCTTTGATTCAGAGAAAAGTTGTCGGTGATTTTTATCGGAAACGATATACCAGATTCTTCCATCAAATTCAGTATTTCTTTTATTAACGAATGTTACTTTGGATATAAAACTCTTGTTGTCGATTCCTGTAATGGCTTCTTTTACAGTTACAAAATCCGACCACTGAGCAGGCCCAAATTTGTATGGGCCATCGTACAAACCAAACCAACTATCCGGGCTGTAAACCCTAATGGCAATTGTATTAACCTTATCCCATTGCACTTCATTAACAGGAATCACATATTGCCTGTTTGTTTGATATTGCGTAAGATAAGCTGGAGGAAAAGAGCCGGTTTGCCCAATCAATTTTCCATTAAAAAATGTTTGATCGATATCATCAATTTTACCAAGGTACAATTGAATCCCTTTGCCATGTTCAGCAAGCCCTTTCATGCTTGAAGGGATTAGTACTTTGATTCTAAACCAAATAAAATTTTCTTTTGTATTGGTACCGCTAAAACCTGTACCAAGTGGCCTGCTTTCCCAGTTGCTATCATTAAAAAACTGGGCCGCCCATGCTATATTATCTCCCATCTTATACCTACAATCTTTTTGCAGAGGTAAAGTTTGTGTTTTGCCGACAGATACAAAAAGCACCGAAACAATCATCAATAATGCAATCAAAGATTTCCTTTTCATTATATAGTATTTTCAGAATTTATTTTTCCAATTCAAAGCTGTCTTTTAATCTGATATCGCGAGAAGAAGCACCGATCATCAGATCAAAATCTCCGGGCTCCGCAACCCATTGTAATTGTTGGTTGTAAAACGATAGCTTCTGTTTATTGATCAGGAATTTAATTGTTTTGCTTTCACCTGCATTCAATGCAATCTTTTTAAAATCTTTCAATTCTTTCACCGGACGAACAATAGATCCAACTCTGTCGCGTAAGTACAATTGCACTACTTCTTCTCCTGCATATTTTCCTGTATTTGTAATGGTTACAAACACTTCAATCGATTCTGTAGATTTAATTTTTTTCTTATTCAACACAAGGTTGCTGTATTCAAAACTGGTATAACTTTTCCCATACCCAAACTCGTATTTCGGGAAAATAGAGAGGTCGTTATAAGAAGAATTGTAATTTCTGTTCTGGTCATTTGTAGCCGGTCGACCGGTGTTAAAATAACTATAATAAATAGGAATCTGACCAACAGAAACAGGAAAACTAATGGGCAATTTGGCTGAAGGATTTACATCTCCAAATAACACATCGGCGATGGCATTGCCTGCTTCGCTTCCTAACCACCAAGTATATAAAATGGCAGGTGCGTGATCTGCTGTATAATTAAATACCAGCGGCCTTCCTGCATTAATTAAAACAACCACAGGTTTTCCGGTAGCCAACAGTTCTTTCAGGAGATCTTCCTGAACGCCCGGAATACCAATATTGGCGCGGCTTTTAGCTTCCCCCGCCATATCTCTTCTTTCGCCGATACTCAAAATCACAACGTCGGCTTGCTTTGCAATTGCTACTGCTTCTGCAAAATCCGATTTATTATCGCCCTCAATTTCGCAACCCTTCGCATAGAGCAGATTGGTGTTTGATCCAAGTTTATTTTTTAAACCCTGCCACTGCGATACAATGAAATTGGAATCCACACCGGGTACTTCTACATCCCAGAAACCTTTATTTTGTTTTAGTGCTTTAACCAGTGGCCCAATAAAAGCGATAGTCTTGGTGTTTTTTGAAAGGGGTAATAAATTGTTTTCATTTTTAAGTAATACAATGCTTTTTGCTGCAACAGATCTGGCAATTTTTGCATGCTCAGGATCATTCAATTCTTTTTTCTCCCTTGCTTCATTACAATATTTAAATGGGTCGTCGAACAAACCGAGTTCAAATTTTTTCAGCAAGATTCTTTTCACAGCCTCGTCGATCAGGGAGATGGAAATTTTTTTATCGGCAATTAATTTGGCAAGATTGTTTTTATAATTCCTACTTTCCATATCCATATCGCAACCCGCCGTGATGGCACTCAATGCAGCTTCGTATCCATCCTTTACGTTTCCATGATTGATCATTTCTCCAATCGAACCCCAATCGCTCACCACAAATCCCTTAAATCCCCATTTACCTTTTAGTATAGTGCGTTGCAAGTAACTATTTCCAGTAGCAGGCACTCCATTCAAATCGTTAAACGAATTCATGAAAGTGGCAGCACCTGCATCCAGCGCCGCTTTAAAAGGGGGCAGGTACACTTCCCACAAAAGTCGATCACTCATGTCAACCGAATTATAATCTCTTCCGCCGATTGCCGCACCATAAGCAGCAAAGTGTTTAACACAAGCCATTACTGAATTAATATCGCCCAAATGATTTCCTTGAAATCCTTTTACTCTGGCCGCCGCAATTAATGAACCCAAATAAGGATCTTCTCCTGCCCCTTCCATCACCCTTCCCCAGCGCGGATCACGGGCAATATCTACCATTGGTGCAAATGTCCATTGCAATCCACTTGCACTGGCTTCTGTTGCAGCAGTTCTTGCTGAGAGCTGAATGGCATCCAGATCCCAACTGGCTGCTTCTCCCAAAGGAATTGGGAAAGTAGTTTTATATCCGTGAACCACATCCTGGCCAAAAAGTAATGGAATTTTTAAACGACTCTGCATGGCAATTTTTTGCCAACTACCAGTTCGGGCAACACCCACACAATTTAGCAGTGAGCCCACTTGTCCTTTTCTAATCTGCCCTGCTTTATCGTTATCCTGTGTTACTGGTCCAGTGGCCGTCCAATCATCGTTATACTGATTCAACTGCCCAATTTTTTCTTCGAGTGTCATCAGTTGTAAAACTGAATCTACTTTTTGAGCTAAAGATTTCTTTTGTGCTACTGCAATAATGGAAGAGTTTGTAACAACCGTAAGAATGATAATTTTTAGAAAGAATTTATTTTTCATCTCTTTTTATTTTTCGAATAAAAATTTATAAGTGTCACTTTTTTTATCCGCTGTTTTATAAATGATAGCTTCCGTAATATAAATGTTTGAATTCAGAGAATTCACATTTTTCTCTCCCTTTACTACAATCCTCACCACGTGCTTACCCGGTTTTAGTTGAAAGGCATGCCAGATACTAATATTAGCGTGTTGTTGATTGCTGTAGTCGTAATAAGTGTCAATAGTCCTATCTAATTTTTCATCTATATAAACATCTGCTTTGCCACCGTCCTTAAACCAATTTCCCATGATTGAAACACCTGTTCCTTCAAAAGAAAACACAAGTTCATCACCCTTGCTATTTGAAAACATGGATTGGTCCTTTTCTGTTTTTTTATCCCAAGATTTTTCTTTGTAAACATTCCAATTGCCTTTGTAATTCCAGTCTTCTTTCGAAAATGCATTTACTTTTTTATCAAAAACTACTTTTGGAAATGAGTTTTCATATTTAGCTGGTTTAAACGCCTGAACAGGCATGCTAATAAGATCGCCATTGATGGCTCCTCCATTCTTCTTAATTAATCTGATGGCATAATCATAAGTACTTTCAACTGCAGAATTAAATGAATAAGTAGTATTAATAAAGATAGAATCTCCAACTTCATTCACAGCTTTTTGCATTTCTGCAGGCAACTTACTAAACCCTTTCATTACACCCATAACAGCCATTGAATTGGATGGATTACAGTCTGCGTCTTGTCCGCAACGTGTAGTAATTTCAAGTGTTTGATAGTCATTCCCATCTCCGTATAAAAGTCCCATTACAATATAAGCTCCATTAAGTTTTGCATCAATATTAAAAACAGAACCGGCGCCGCTGATATCTACATCACCCCATTTATCGTCTAATTCTTTCCAGGCAGCTTTCCAGTTGTCGGGATATTGCTTGTGAAGTTTGATAACATCTCTTACGATTCTCGAATAATCACTTTCGGCAGGAATAGAAGACAACCCGGTTTCTATGATTTTGTTGATATCAGTTTCAAAAAAAGCGGCACTGTATAATGATCCCAAAAAGATTCCTCCATAAACCCCGTCGCCATAGTTCATGATATGACCGATTTTATTTGAGGTATTGATAATATTCTGAATCATCCCAGGATTCATAAATCCGATATAGTCTGCTTCAATTTGAAAATCGATATCGTCGGCCCGGTAACTATATTTTGGATTTCCCGACATCGGCGGATAAATGCCATCAAAATAATTTTTGCGCGCCTGCATATTGGCGCACCAAAGTGGATAACCGGCTTTTGCTAGCATCTCTTGAAATTTAACGGTAGGCGCGTCCATCCCATATTTATCCATTGCCATCAAAAAACTAAGCTGAACATACAAGTCGTCCTGCCAGATGCTTCCCTTAACGTCGGCAGGAACCCATTTCATGGTATCGGTATTAATTTTTTGTTGAAACCTAAATTCATGCGGGGCACCATAAGTAACGCCAATCATTTTACCGGCCCAGCCTCCTGCAATTTTATCTTTCAACTGTTGTTTGCTGATGGTCAGCATTTTCTTTTGAGCCTGACCAGTTACACCAAATACGAGTGCAAAAAAAGTCAAACTATACATTAGTACTCTTTTCATTTTATAATTTTTCTTACTAGTTATATGCAGCATGCAAATTTTTAGGTATTAACAATCGAATTACTCCATCACTCTTTTACGAACCAAGCTATCTACACCTCCACCCTTTCCATTAATGATACTTTTTATGAGGCTGGTAGTTTCTTTATTCCATCCTAACAGGAGCAGCACTTTATGATAAAAGCCTTTTTCTACAACAGTGGGTGTTTCAATTGCCTGATCAACAATAAGTGGTGTATGAAAAAAACCATATACTCCAATACCCCATGCCTGATGAGTCTTAACCTGCTCTGCCACTTTATAAGATGCATATCCATTGATGCTACCGTGTTTCCAGGCATCATCAGAAGGAGGATCGTAAGGCATTTCGCTTTGATAAAAATAAACCCTACCCTTATCGCCATTCCAGATGGTTTGATATTCCTGAAAATGCTCATTAAACAAACCATAAACAGTAACATTATCACCATTTACTACTAAGCCATTGATTGCCCTATTTTTTGTCCAACCAACATCGGTTCCATGATCTGCTCTCCATAGCCATGCATGGTCGATAAAAACATTGCTACTATTAATTAAAAGACATTGAGCAATATTTGTTTCGTGCTCTCCTCCAACTCGAAAAAACAAATCGTATAAATAAGTGGGAGCAGGCAGGTGTTTCTTTTTAGACCCAGGTTCTCCAACCTGCATTATCAATTTGGTAGGAGTAATTGAGGCATCAAATAATAATCCGGCAACTGTTACATTGTTCACATCTGAAATATCAATTGCCATATTTCCATTTTCAGGAACAAGGGTTGCCATTCCAATACCTGTCATTACCGTTCCAGTGCGGGTAATTTTCAAGCTTTCTTTTAAGACATAAATCCCAGGAGTAAAAAGAATATGCTTCCCCTGCCTGAGTGCCTTATTGATAGATTCGGCGTCATCGATATTAGGATCCGTTACATAAAAATCGTTGATTGAAATGCGTTTCTCCTTGCTGTTAATTTTATCCCAGTCAATGCCAATTGAATTTTTCTTTGTAGCAGGCATATTCAGGTAAAACTGATTATCTGAATATACCCAATAGGGTTTTTCCCGAATCTCGGGCGTTGCTGATAAAGTGGTTATCGGCTTATCGGGCCAATTTTCTTTGGGGGCATTTGTTACTCCCAAATACATCATATTCCAAACACCACCATCCCAGTTTTTAAAATTTGAATTTCTTGTAAACCACTGTTGTTGTGATCCCGAGAAGATGGTTCCATCAATTTTACAATTGGCCATAAATCCTCCACTGGAGGCCCCATCGAATAATTTTAAATTCCCTTTTACATGCACACGTCGTAGTGGCGCAGCTTGAGAAACTGCCCAAACATTAGTTGAATCATTTGTAGGAATAATGGTAAGATTTTCGACTGCTCTCCAAAAATTGGTTAGTACATGTCCTGTTCTCACCGCATTTCGAATTGAAATAGAACTAACAGATCCAACAATCACAACGTCTTCGGGTGAATTGCCTAGGCCCATTACGTGCATGTAATAACCAACCTTAATATCTAACTTATAAACACCTGGTTTAAACAATAACGCAAAACGGTTTTTACTAAACTCGCTACTTGTTGCAGTTTGAAGCGCGTGTAAGGAGTCAATCAAAATTTGCAGTTCCTTCATATCCATTGCTGCATCAAATACAAATGTATTTTTACCCATCTGGTTCAGATTGCATCTGGCTGCGATAGCTTTCACATTTGCAGGCCATGGATAACTGGTTTGAGAAAAAACATCCTGCATTCCAAAAAAAATGAAAATTAATCCGGCAAAAAAAAGTTTAAGATTCATTCCTAAAATATAAGTCGATTTCATATCAACCATTGATTGGTTTAAGTTTAACGTGCAGATAAAAAACAGAAAGATATCGGAAATGATTTGGCAATCATTTCTGACTACCAAATGTAGTATCATCCAATTTTTAAATAGAATAAAATACCTGATACCTCTGCACGGTATAAATTTAGCAGGTCCAGCAAATATTATAAAGGGGGGGATGAAATAACTTAAACTACAAATTGATGGTGCTTTATTGATTTAGAATATGGGTTGTTCAGGTTAGCTTACGCATCCCGAACAACCCCTCATTCTAAACAAAACTGCTATATAAAAAACCTAGTTTATTAAGGTTTCAACCACCAAGGGACTTGTGTAATTCCGTCAAATCCACCATACTGTTCTGCAACTGCTTTAGTATAATTATCCGGATTAGTAACCAGTTCATTTTGGTCGTACTTCAAACGCAACCAATATTTCGTATTTCCCTCAGGATTCATATTGGTAGCAGGGTCAAGCGGATAAACCGGATAGCCTGTACGCAGGAAAGTTTTATAATATCCACCATTACCCTGGAAGAACTCTGTGAGCCATCTTTGTGCCCAAATTTGTTGCTCCCTATCGGTTTTAGTTCCGGCTGTTGCATAGGCTGCTGCACCGGTAAAATAACCGTCGATATAACTTTGGGTAATTGCCATTCCGTGTGTGTTTGCAGTAGGGGCAGATGGCAATGTCATATAATAGCTAAGATTTGCCTTAACACCATTTTCGTAATAAGTCTGTGCGTTGCCGGTAATCCATCCTTCTTCAATTGCTTCTGCAATAATGAAACACTGTTCTGCATAAGAAAACAGAATCATCGGATCGCCTGTTCTGAATAAAGTATATCTCTTGTTGATATAAGAGTATTTTCCAGCCTGATTATTGATAGCTAAAAGGTTTGCCGCCATTTCGGTTGGAGCGCCTTCGTAAGCAGCAAAATCGCTTTCGAGTTTACCGGAACTGATTAATGCTGCTGCGGGCTCAGCGAAATAAAATAATCTGCGATCCTGAAAAGCTTTCAATTGATCAACTACTAATTTTGAAACACCATCATAAATTCTCTGACTTTCTCCTGTATAAAAAGGATGTGATGCATTGGTATTATCAGAATAAGTTAGTTTAAACATATCGGCATTTCCTGTCAGCAAATTGTTTGCTGATACGATTGCAGCAAAGCGGGCTTTTTGATCTGCAGTCGCTTTTTTGCTAATCTGCTGTATTACCCTTAATTGCATAGCATTGCAAAGTTTACGCCATTTGGTAGCGTCTCCGTTAAACATAATATCGCCCTTAAAACTAACTCCTTGCGCAAATAATAATTCTGCAGCCTGAAAATCTTTGAGCACAGATGCAATAACATCAACCTGCTTATCGTATTTGGGTCTTGTGATTCCATTCTCAGCTTGTCCTGCTTCGGAATAAGGTATATCACCTAAATCCATGGTCATTTGAAAACCCCAAAAAGCTTTCATAAATAAAGCCAATCCCTGATAAGAAGGTTCTGCTGGAAGCCCCTTTGCAAATTCACTCATCCTTTTCAAATCAGTCAGGTTCTTAAAAGAGCCAAATCCACTATAAGGATAGGGAGAATAATATTGACCTCCGTTTGGACTCGCTTCCATTCTTGCGATGTACTTATCGTTTAAGCCTGCAAAAGAGAAGTCGGTTGGATTCGGATTCCAAAATCGATAGGCGTTCTTCAATACCTGTGTAGCAATCATATCGGGGGATACAGTTGCAACGGCATCGGGGTTGGTATTAAAGGAATCAAATTTTTTCGTGCATGAACTTGCTATCGCAAATGTCATCACAATTAAAAATAAATATTTTAAATTTTTCATATTGCTTAAAATTAGAATGTAAACTTAAGGTTAAATCCAAGCCATCTTACTGAAGGATCAGCGAAGTCTTCAATGCCGCCATCGGGGTCAGAATATTTGAAATCCTTCGCTTTCAACAAAACATTTTGACCAACAAAACTTACTGAAGCTCCTTTTGCAATACCGTGCAACATTTTAGTAGGAACGGTGTATGTTAAAGAGATCTCACGAAGTTTTAAATAAGTCTTGGAATAAGTATCCGGACGGGTACCATTACCTCCCCATGCACTACTACCGTGTAAATCATTAATGTATTGTTTGTAAGTAGTAGCTATATCATTCGGAGCAAATGTGCGTGTATCGCTTGTTATGTTTCCATAAGGATCAAATGTAACCGAACCTGATACCAGTTTTAAGCCCTGACCAACAAAGTTTTTAGAGCCCGGTGTAGCAACGTCTAATGCTCTTTCAGGAGTTAAACCATCTGGGTGAACACCTGATTGCCACATGTAGCTTTCTGTTCGGGTGTTCATCAATCCACCGCTTACACCATCCATTGAGATATATAAACTGAAGGCCTTATAGCTTACACTAGAATTAATTCCCCAAACAAAATCAGGGTCTTTATTTCCAAATTTAGAATCATATTGGGCAACTTGTAGTCTACCGTTATTGAAGATCAATTTACCCGTTGCAGGATCTGCTAAGAATTCTCTACTAGAGAATGCATCTGCACGTTCTCCAACTTTTACCCAAGGTTTCTTTGCAGAATAAGTTGGATCTAATGCGGTGTAGTAACTAGCATATTTAGAAAGGTTGACACCTACATTCCATTTCCAGTCTTTATTTTTCACCACTAAACTATTTACCATTAACTCCCAACCACGACGGGATACTTGTTCCTTCGTATTAATATAAGCGCTGTTATATCCGGATGCACCTGATAATGGTCCGCTCAAAATACCATCTTTGAAATGTTTGCTGTAGTAAGAAATGTCAACGGTCAACCTGTTTTTGAACATCACTTGTTGTAAACCAACTTCAACAGTTGTTGCACTGGATGGCTTAATATCGGTTCGATATAATGAACCCGGCGCTGTTGCTCCATTCAAAGTATTCCAGGTACCACTATTGATTCCAAAAACGCTGTTAGCAGTTGATCCATAAATAGAAGGTACCTCTTTTGATACGGTCCATGAACCTCTTACTTTCATCAGATCAAGCCAATTTTTTGTGCTCGGTAAAAATTCCGATACTAAGAAACTAGATGATACTGATGGATAAAAATAAGAACGGGTAGCAGATGGTAATGTTGAACTCCAGTCGTTACGACCAGTTGCTTCGATAAAAGCAAAATTACCATAAGAAGCACCCAATCTACCAAATACTGAATTCACTTGCTGTTGTGCTGAACTCTGTGCAACCTGCGCAGGACTTACCGATGCTTTTAAAGAGTAAAAACCAGGAACAGAAAGACCACCATTCGTAGAAGCATTGATATTATCATCACGTCTGTAGAAGATGGTTCCTCCCAAAAGATAATCCACTTTTAATTTACTAATCACGGGAGCGCTACCTGTTAATAACAAATCGGTATTGATACTATTACCTTGTGTTTGACCTACATTATAGTTACCGGTCATGTAACCATTCCAGGTACTACCATTTCCTGGTACACCTGTATTACCGGTATATACATAAGAGCCCCATGCTGTTCTCAGCTCTCCTTTATCTGTATAAAAGTCAAGACCTGAGCGAATGCTAGCTTTCAAGTATTTTGAAAACTCATAGCTCATTGACAAGTCGGCATTAAATATATTACGTGAAACCTGATTGGTTCTTTGATATCTGTCGTAATAAGGATTGTTTGAACCAGAACGATAGGTGTAGTTCTGTGTTTGTCCGGGAACTAACCAATAATTATCCTTATAGTCTCTGATATCAAAATCAACACCTGACCAAATCAACAAAGAATACATGGGATCATAAGCCGTATAACTATTGCTTCCTACATTGGGTGATTTTTTAACGGCATAAGACAGATTCGAACTCATTTTGAATTTGCCCAGATTCACGTCACCACCAAAACTGTAAGTATATTTATCCAAAGTAGAATTCGGATAGCGTCCTTTGTTTTCGGTCCAGTTAACTGAAGTTCTAAGTGCTAATACATCACCTTTATATCCAACATTAAAGTTATTATTGGTGATATATCCCTGCTCCAAAAAGTTTTGAAAGTTCTTAACGCCTCTAGGCAGGTATTCGTAATCACGATAAGCCATTGTTTTGGGATCCCACTGGGTAACAATTTGTCCAGTCATGGTGGTACCCCATGAGTTATCAGAGTTTTTATCGTAAGTATTATTACTACCACGACCATACAAACCCTGTTTGGAAGGTATTGCTAAATAACCCGCCGAAAACATGGTATTGGTTGCATAGTCAACAGTAATTCCCGTTTTGCCAGTTGCGCCATTTTTTGTGGTGATCATGATGGCACCGTTTGCACCACGAAAACCATAAAGAGCCGAAGCGGTTGCACCTTTCAGAACACTAATCGATTCAATGTCTTCAGAAGACATATCAGTAAGCGACTTGTTTACATAAGCAATTCCATCGATCACCAATAATGGTTTCTCGCCACGAATTGTAACGTCAGGAACAGAGGCGAAATCAGAGGAGTTTTTTACCAAAAGGCCCGCCACTTTACCAGAGAGTGAAGTAGCTACATCCACACCTGAAACTTTTTGCAAAAGTTCTCCCGATACTTTTTGCACAGAATAACCAAGTGCTTTTTCTTCTCTACGAATACCCAAGGCGGTAACTACCACATCGCTTAATTCTTTTGCAGAAGGGTTCAATTTTACTTCGATACTAGATCTGCCGTTGATAGGTTCTTCCAAAATTGCAAATCCCAAAGATGTAATAACAAGTGTTTTAGCTGTAGCAGGTACAGACAATTTAAACTCTCCTTTTTCATTTGCTACAACACCAATTTTAGTGCCCTTTACAGCAACTGAGGCATTGGAAACGCCTTCCCCTTTCTCACCAATCACTCGTCCAGAAATCGTTTTGTTCTGGGCCCAGGAAGCTGATGAGATGAATAACAAGAGGGTGAGGAATAAACCCTGATAGATTTTTTTCATATGCTTTTTTTTGTTATGGAATAATATTGTACATCGCGTACAATCAATTGCGCAATCGTTTGTGCAATTAGAACAATCGTTTGTGCAAAATAGAGAGATTGTTTTTATAAACCAAATAAATTTTGACACTTTTTTTATTCCCCCTCCAATTAAACTCTTTTGAATTCAAAAAAAAACAGTCTACCCTTTCACATTAAAGAATAGCATATTTTAAAATTCAGTAAATGTTAAGGTGTTACTTGAATGTTAGTTGTAAATTTATTCGCGGAGATTCTAACGCTCCAATTTTTGTCACGATATGAACATTTTTCATATTTCAGATTTAACTAATGAAAGAAAAAAAAGTTACCCTCAAATCATTATCTCATTCACTTGGTATTTCTGTTTCCACTATTTCCAGAGTATTAAATGGTCTGGGGGAAGAATACAGGATCAGCAAAGAAACCATCTCACTGATCACAACTACAGCCAACAAACTAAATTATAGTCCTAATAATATTGCAAAAGGACTTCGTTTAAAAAGGTCTTCCACTATCGGTCTTATTGTTCCTGATATCACTAATACCTGGTTTGCGCATCTGGCTTTGGGAATTGAAAATCAGGCAAGAAAACATAACTATAATATTTTTCTGTGCAATAGCAACGACGATATCAAGGTGGAAAAAAAATCCATTACCCTACTTAAAAACTGGATGGTAGACGGAATTATCATTGCCCCAATTGGCATTGAGGCTGAACATTTAATCAAAGCTTCAAAAACGGGTACTCCTTTAGTTTTGATAGATCGTTTTTTTGAAGGAGTAGATTTACCTTATATCGTATCGAACGATTTTGAAGGAGCACTGGAAGCCAATCAATATTTGATCAACAACGGCCACAAAAGAATTGCCTGCTTTCAGGGCCTAGTTGATACATCAACAAATAATCAACGCCTCAGTGGGTATAAGAAGGCATTAAAGACAAATAAAATTCCTTTTGATACAGAACTGGTTACCGGCTCTGACTTTGGTTTTAACAGCGGCTATATCTGCGCAAAAAAATTATTAAAGAATCTTGCAAAGACAAAAGTTACTGCCATTTTTTCGATGGGTAATCAAATTACTTTAGGCATATTGAAAGCATTTAAAGAAGAGGGCATTAAAATACCAGAAGATATCTCCTTGGTTACATTTGATGAGCAAATTTATTCCGATCTATTGTTGACACCTTTGTCAACCGTATCGCATATGAACGAAAATCTGGGAGACCTGGCGCTTAAAATGTTACTTGATCAGATCGATATGAATGATACTAAAAAACCAAAAAATGTAATTCTGAAATCAGAACTAATTATACGAGAGTCCGTTAAAAATCTGATGCACAAGAAATAAAATAATAGCTATTGATCTTTATTGGCCTCATTTAATTTCGTTTTTCTGATACCAACCCCTCCAATTAAAACGGGAGAAGTTTTCACTTCCCCCGCTAACAAAAATTGAAACTTAATCAAACCACTATAGAGATTTCAATTTTAAATACCAAGCATTTCCTGTTTCTGTTCCCTGCACTCGCAGATACATGGAAGTAGGAGTAATTTGAAGAATTTCATATTCTTTCAATACAGAACCATAACCGATATAGGTGCTTGTTCCGGATAATAAAATACTGGTTTGTGTTGATACCGTTGCACTAAATCCGGAGCTTGCAGGAATAAAAGAAAAATTGGATGAACCACCACCATATCCATAACAACCTTCTCCACCAGAAGAAGGAATACCGGGAAGAGAAGTGAGTGACCCTGTTTTGGTAAATGCCCCATCAGCAGATGTTACAGCAAGTGTGTAAGTATTGCTGGCACTAATTTTTGCAAAAGTAAATGTGGCAGTATAAAAACAATTACAACAGGCTACTTTTTCATTTACTGAAGCAGCCCACCACTCTGGTGAAGTTGAAGTAGGAGACCAAGGACCAACACCAAAATGCGCAGGTATTGTTTTATCTACTACCCAGGATTTAGAACTACCTGCAGTAAGATTTGTTACAATAGATGCAGCCGGCGTAAAATCGCTTTTAACCGTCACATCCTTTGTAACACTTGAAGATGTTCCGCCCCTACCATATACTACTGCAGTGATTTTATAAGTATTGGTTCCCAAAGTTGTGTACTTCTTTGTTACAAAACCTGTGGGCAAATAAACCAGATCAACAGGCGTATTTGCATCATAATCTACCTTATAAGATATTGCATTATCGGCAGTGATGGTAATGTCTACATCACCTGAACCATCTCCATTTGGATTCGTGGTATTTTGCCCTTTAACCACCGTAGTAATCACAATATTGGTTGGCGCAGTAAGATCGCCCAAGATAAAGTCTTTCTTTACACAGGCATTCAATACGGTCATCAATATTGCGATACCCAGGAATATTTTTAAATTATTTTTCATGTTTTTATTATTTTATTTTGGCCCCGAGTGCTCGGGATTCGCTAACAAACATTTCGGTTGCTGTCAAATTTTTGTTACGATTTTATTCATTAACTACTTTTAGTTTGTTAGTCTGATATTGTCAATATAGATGATCTCACCAGTTCCACTTGCAGCATCATTAAATCTGAAAACAATTTGTCCAAATCTTGCAGTAGCGGGGATGGCAGAAATGCTGCTAAAATCAAATACCAATTCTTCCCAAGCACCCGATGTGGTAATTGGCACTTTTAACACGGCTACTCCATTTCCAGTAGCACCAGTTCCAGTAACGCCAGACTCTAATTCCACATTTAGATTCTTTCCAATATTTGTTGCGTCGGGATTATAGAGCAAAACTTTTACTTTATTTCCCTGCGTGAAATTGATTGGAATATTCAACGGGCTGTAAGTACCACTCCATGTGGCCGCTCCAACTGTTTTTTCATATTTACCAACAGTTGCGCTGGTATTAAGGCCGGTAGCAGATGGATTAGCAACTTTTGTAAAATTCACATTTCCAAAAGTTCCAAAAAAGTAATCCATTGTAGTGCTTTCAAAACTAAGTGGCAATCCAAACAAAGTTTTTACTAACTGAGAAGTTGCGGCACCACCACTTTGTGCAACTACTTTTAAATCGTAAGGACCACCTGCGGGATAAATATGTGCAGGAAGTGTTTGCCCAATAGCCATTGGCGTTCCTGTTTCATTGGCAACATCGCCATAAAAAACCAGAAAGCTATTTGCATATAAAGCAGTAGCATTCACTTTCATATCACTCAGTGTATTTACTACCAGATTTAATGGAGCACGATAAGTAACTGTAAGCGGATAGGTTGTTGTGGTAACTTTTCCGGCAATATCTGCTGCATTAATTGTAACAGTATAAGAGCCTTCAGGATACGCGTGTGTTGCACTATTACCGGGAGTTATTTTCGCAGATGCTGCAGAGCCTGTTCCCTGTCCAAACAGAATAGTATAAGAACTAACACCTTCTCCGGATGGAGTAATTTTTACGTTGCCACTATTATCCGTACTAATCTCAAAAATCTTTGTGAGACTGCTAGATTTAGTAGAATTCAGAAACGACAAATCGCTATCAATGCCATCTGTTTTAGTACATGCCGTTGCAAATACCAATATAAAAACGGCAATCTGTATGAATTTAATTTTCTTCATTTTTAAGGTTTTATTATTGATAATTTGGATTTTGAACTAAAAGCGTTCCCTGCAATTCGGCAAAAGGAATCGGGAAAATTTCATGTGTACCTGATTTAAAGCCTCTGCTTGCCAATTTAGTGGTAGCATCACCCCAACGAACCAGATCAAAAAACCGATGTCCTTCTCCAGCCAATTCCAATCTGCGCTCTTGTTTAATTGCATCAAGTGTAACAGGAATAGAAGGCAATCCAACTCTGGCTCTAACAGCATCCAATAAAGCTTGTGCTCTTGCACCAGTTGCACCCAATGCTTCGGCTTCCATTAAATATGTATCTGCCAAACGGATGATATAACTGTCTTGTTTAAAATTTAATTCCTGCGCACCACCACCGGTTCTTACATCTGATTGTCGGGGTAAGAATTTGTTTAGGAAGTAACCTGTATTCTGATACCCCTCAATATAATCAGCCTGACCTGCTGCTTTCAAGGCTTTTAAATCAAACACGGTTGCAGCAAATCTTGGATCAGTTTTAATCGCATCATAAAAGTCTTGCGTAAACACATTGAAACTCCAGCCAGATGGTAAGGCCGGTGCAGTTGATCCAACAGGGCGGGAATAGCTTCTTGGGCCCACCATTACGTTCACTGTATTTCCTTCATCTCTTCCACTTCCCCAAAATCCCCAATCCGAATTTCCGGCACT
Organism: Chitinophagaceae bacterium; assembly: GCA_019752295.1. Taxonomy (GTDB): domain Bacteria; phylum Bacteroidota; class Bacteroidia; order Chitinophagales; family Chitinophagaceae; genus Sediminibacterium. The sequence goes on from JAIEMK010000022.1 coordinate 61,534, forward strand.
ACTATGCCCCACTTCTAAAATGGATTCGGTATTGAATTTATTAGCAACAACCCATAAATCACTAAAGTTGGATAATAGTTTGTAACCATAAATACTTACACCTCCGGGTGTGGCACCATTCACATCTGCAAATTGTGCGGCAGCCAAAGTATTTTTCTTCTCGTATAAATAAACTTTGCCCAATAAAGCCTGTGCAGCTCCTTTGGTGAATCGGCCTGCTTCTGTTGTTACGGAAACAGTAGAAGGCAATACGCCGACAGCATCAACCAAATCTTTTTCAATCTGTGCATATACCAAAGTAGGATCTACTTGTTTTGCCTGATACATATTAGTAGCAGTTAAAGGTTCCAAAAGCAGTGGTATATTTTTAAACATCCTTACCAGATTAAAATAATACAAAGCCCTGAGTGCTTTTGACTCTGCAACAAATCTGGCTTTCAGCGTTGCGTCCATTGTAGTGTTTGGCAATTTTGCAAGCAAAGTATTTGCTCTAAAAATTCCTTGATAATGATCGCTCCAAAAACTACCCGGAATAATCAACGAACTAAGTGTATAATTTGAAAAACCCTGAATACCTGCGCCGTCAGTAGCACCGCCACCACCGGCAAGTTGATCATCTGATCCTGCATTCATCATGGTAATCATATTCTCGAAGCCACCAGAATTTTTCCTGACGGCATCATACACTCCTACCAACCCGCCATAAGCCTGGGTTGCGTCTGAATAATAGTTTTCAGACAAAAATTGTCCTTTGGGAGTTATATCCACAAAGCTTTTTTTACATGCACCCAATAATAGCACTGTTGCAAAAGCTATAAGAAGGTATTTAGTTTGTAATTTTTTCATTTCATTAAATTTTGTAAGTGATGGGGTTTAAAGTAACCACCATGATACTCGTATTTGAAATTGTTTTTATTTTATGATTTTCAATTTTTAAAATTGTAATTGAACACCTAAAATAAACGACCTCGCCTGAGGATAGATTCCTTTGTCAATTCCAAATACACCACCTCCAATCTCCGGATCGTAACCAGTATATTTAGTAAGTGTTAACAGGTTCTCTGCAGTTACATAAAAACGCAATCTGCTGGCTTTGATTTTATTCAAAATATTTGTTGGCAGCGTATATCCAACCTGTACTAACTTAAGACGTAAGTAGTCGCCACTCTCTAAATAGAAGTCCGACATTTTACCAAAGTTTCCATTTGCATCATTGCTTGTTAAACGAGGAAAATCGGTTGATGTACCATCACCTGTCCAACGACCCAATGCTTTTGTTTGATAGTTAGAATTTCCAATATCAAGCCTGCGCAAACCTTGGAAGATTTTGCTACCTGCATTACCCTGCGCAAATACCATGAAATCAAATCCTTTGTATTCCAGATTTACACTAAATCCAAAACTGTATTTAGGTAAACTATTGCCTAAAAATATTTTGTCGTTATCTGTAATAGTGCCATCAGCATCGGTATCTGTCCAACGGAAATCTCCCGGTCTGGCGTTTGGTTGAACCAAATTTCCTGCAGTGTTTTTATAGGCATTAATCTCAGCCATATTTTGAAAAATGCCTGCAGTTTTAAAACCATAGAAACTATTAATCGGCTGACCAACTTGTGTTCTTGTTACAGCACCCATTGACTGGAATGAGGCATCACCAGTAATAAAATTGGTAAATGCATCCACATAAGTAACGTTGTTTGATAAAGTAGAGAAATTGGCATTTGCAGAAAAATTCAGTTTGCCAAATTTCTTACGATATCCTAATTCAAATTCCAGACCTGTATTATCCATATTCGCCACATTGGCTACCGGACGTGTTGTAACACCTACATATCCGGGAATTTGCACGCCTCGTAGTAAACCGGTTGTTGACTTTTTGTACCAATCAAAAGTCATATTAAAATCGTGGAACAATTGTGCTTCAAAACCAATATTTAATTGCGATGTTTGTTCCCATTTCAAATCCGGATTATCGAGCGAACTTGGTGCATAACCAGTTGTGATATTACCTGCGTTGCCGAGTGTATAGTTAAAACCACCTACCACAGTTGACAGGTATCCAAAATCGCGAATATCATCTGTACCTACGGTTCCATAACCACCACGAATTTTTAAATTATTGATGGTGTTGCTTGATTTCCAAAAATCTTCTTTAGAAACCATCCAGCCTAACGACATTGAGGGAAAATTAGCATACTTATTATTCAATCCGAATCTGGTTGATCCATCACGACGAATGATACCAGTAAGCAGGTATTTTTCCTGATAATCATAGTTCACACGAGCAAACAAAGATGAAATTTTATGCAATGTAAAATCAGAAGTACCTGAAGTTCTGTTTGCCTGCGGAATATCGAAGTTAAAAGAAGCATCTTTATAACTTGTAATTGGTAAATCCTGAATGGTTACAGCAGAATAACCTCCATTATTTTCTACATATGCTCCCTGACCAAGCAATACATTTACATTATGTTCTTTAAACTTATTGCTATAAGAAACAGTATTTTCTAAACTCCAGTTGAGTGTATTATTATTTGACTTACTGAAACTGTTTTTCAAAACAGAATTGGTAGCGCTCAAATAATATACGGGCGTAAAGTTTTGATCGCCCCAGAAAGCAAGCTTTCCACCAATGGTAGATTTTATTTTGATGTGCTTTGTTATCACAGCTTCCAGAAAAGCACTTCCAATCATATCATCAGATTTGTTATAGTTACCCAACCTAGTTTGTATATACGCAATTGGGTTCGTCATCTCCTGGCCTACAATAGAAGAAATTCCGTAAGGATTTCCATTGGGGTCTCTGATTACAGGGTTTACACTATATGGTGCTGCATTAGCTGCAACAGGATCTGTAACTATTAAAGAAGTTATCGGGTCAAGATTAATCGCCGAACTCAAAGGGCCACCAAATTCGCTATTGGTATTTCCAATGCCAACTCCTTTTTGATGCGTGTATCCCAGCGTTTGTCCGAACGTAAAAATCTTGCCTATTTTATGAGTAGAATTTAAGCGAATACTTTGCTTTGAATAATTTGAAATATCTGTAGCAACAATTCCTTCCTGATTCTGTGTACCAAATGAAAGATAGAAAGTTGATTTGTCGTTACCTCCGCTCAAACTAACTTCATGAGAGTAGCGATGTGCATTGTTGTTAAAAATTTCTTTTTGCCAGTCTGTACCGGTACCTAAAGTACTTAGGTCGGGAAAAATAACATTTCCTCCACCGGCAACTGATTTCTCGTTCAATAAAGCAGCATACTGTGTGGCATTTAATAGCTTAAGCACTTTTGCAGGAGCGGAACTGCCATAAAATCCATTGTAGCTGACAATCATTTGTCCGGCTTTACCTTTCTTGGTGGTTACTAATATAACGCCTGCTGCAGCCCTTGTACCATAAATAGCTGAAGAAGCAGCATCTTTCAAAACTTCGATTGATTCGATATCTGATTGATTTAAAAAACCCATGGCTCCTGCGTCAACCACAACACCATCAACCACCCATAAAGGGTTGCTTGATCCCAAAGTACTTACTCCACGCACTCTGATAGTAGATGTAGAACCTGGCTGACCAGAGTTTGAAGCAATTGTAACCCCAGCAACTCGTCCCTGAAGTGCTTGCTCAATACGTCCATTGGGAACTTTTTCTAATTCTCTTGCTTTCACACTAGAAATAGAACCGGTAACAACAGATTTTTTTTGTGTACCATAACCCACATTCACTACAACTTCATCAAGCGTTGGAGCAGCCCCAACTTCCATAATGATATTAAGAGGACTGTTATCATTTACAGTGTATTCAACTGTAGTCATTCCTACAAAGCTGATAACCAACACTGAGCCTTTTTGAGGCACTTTGATTGTAAAATTACCCTGAGCATCTGTTTTGGTTCTTACGGAACCATCTTTTAAGGAAACTGTGGCATCACTGAGAATTGTGCCGGTTATTTTGTCTTTTACCTTACCCGATACCAAAAGGCTTTGGCCAAATGCTTGGGTGAGGATACTGGATAGGAGAAAAATAGCACTTAATGCTATAAGTTTGGCATTCATAAACAATCGTTTTTGGTTTTTAAAAAACTATTTTTTCAAGAATATTTAGGAGGCCTAAAGGTATTTTACAAACCCAATTGAAGCCTTCACAGAGGCTACGTCATTGCTACATCAGTTTCATAAATACAGTGCTTTAACATCTAATCACTACATCAATACTTCATCAATGCATCGTCGATATATTTTCATACATTTGATTGTCTAAAATACTTACATGTTTTACAGGGTATTGTTCTGGATTTTATTTCCCCTTGCCGGAATTTGTCAAAACACAATAGGCTTACCCGACATAAATAATTACCACAAGAATTCTTATAATGCAGGCTTACAAAACTGGGATATCAGGCAGGATAAAAATGGCATTATCTATACGGCAAATAATGAAGGACTTTTAAGTTTTGATGGCAAGTACTGGAAGCTCTACCCTCTTCCCAATAAAACCAACGTTAAGTCGATTGAAATTGGTGCTGATAATAAAATTTATGTAGGCGGACAGGATGAGTTAGGCTATTTTGCTGCTTCTGAAAACGGCCAACTACAATACCATTCGCTGGTAGAATTGATTCCGGAAAAAGACAGAGCATTTGCCGATGTTTGGGATATTGCCAGCTTTAAAAATGAAATTTTCTTTAGAACATCCCATAGAATTTTCCGTATATCGAAGGAGATAGTAACAGTATATACAGCATCTTCAGAATGGACTTTAATTAGCAACTGTAATGGTCATTTATATGCACATGACCGAAAAATAGGTTTATTGAATTTTGAAAATGATAGTTGGTTACCTATACCCAATGCAAAACTAACCGATGTAGAACTTACAGCCATCCTGCCCAATCAAGAAGATGGAATTATTGTTACAACGTTGAAAAATGGCATCTACACAATTACAAAAGCAGGAATCAAGAAAATCAAATCATCCCGTTTAGTTGATTTTGAAAGCGATCGAATATATTCTGCCACAGCAATTAATAAAGAGTGGATTGCACTGGCAACTACGAATGCTGGAGTTGCCATCATTAATCATAGAGGTGAGCCTATTCAAAAAATTTCAAAAACAGAAGGGCTTCAAAATAATAGTGTCTTGAGTATCTTTTTGGACAAGCAGGGCAATCTATGGCTTGGACTTGATAATGGAATTGATTGTATTGTTTTTAATAATGCCATAAAGCGAATCAATCCCTTTTTTCAGGATGCATCGGCTTATGCATCCATTATTCATGAGCACCGTTTATACGTTGGCACATCGGGGGGGTTATTTAGTGTGCCCTTAGAACAGGATACTGATTTGAGCTTTAGTCGTGGCAAATTCACAGCAGTTGCAAATACTTCAGGGCAAGTTAGAGGTCTGGCAGAAATTAATGGCAAATTACTGTTGGCACATCACGATGGGGCATTTGCAGTGGAAGAAAACAATGCTAAACTCATTGCGGCCAATAAAGGGTTTTGGAATTTTGTTCCACTTTCAGTTGTATTCCCTACAGCCAGAATTGTAGCAGGTAATTATAGAGGGCTTAGTTTTTTAAATTTTCGCAACAATAATTTTTCCATTGCAGAAGATATTCCCGACTTCACACAAAGCGCCAGATTTGTCGTGATAGATCAGAATGATAATATTTGGGTATCACACCCTTTTCGTGGTTTGTATAGACTAGCAATTGCAACTGATGGAAAATATCATACCAAATTATATACAGAAAAAAACGGACTACCCTCACAACTCAACAACCATGTATATAAAGTAAAAAATGAACTTGTTGTAGCTACTGAAAAAGGGGTTTATAAATATAACAAATCAAAAGATCTGTTTGAAGTATCCGATTTTTATAAATCTATTCTCGGAGATCAAAGTATTCGCTATTTAAAAGAAGATCCGGAAGGAAATGTCTGGTTTATTCACGAAAAAAAACTCGGTGTTGTTGACCTCTCCACGAAAACGCCATCCATCATTTATATACCCGAATTAAATAATAAACTTTTGAGTGGATTTGAAATGATTTATCCTGTTAACAACAATAATGTATTTGTTGGTGGAGAAACTGGTTTAATTCATATCAATTTCGAAAAGTATAAAAAGAATATCCCGGTGTTAAAAGCGCAGTTGCGCGCTGTAAGAATTATAGACAAAGAAGATAGTTTATTATTTGGTGGTTATTTTAAAAATGTAAACGATATTCAGGAACAGGATATTAACAAAATACCAAAAATAAACAGTCACTGGCAAACCATTCGTTTCGAATATGCTGCACCAGTTTTTGGGGTTCAAAGAAATCTGGAATATAGTTACCGGCTAAAAGGTTTTAATGATAACTGGTCTGAATGGACAAATAAAACCGAAAAGGAGTTCACCAATCTTTCTGCGGGAAAATATGTTTTTGAAATAAAAGTGCGCACTAGTTTAGGAAACGAATCTCCTGCTACACAATATATTTTCACTATACTTCCACCCTGGCACCAAAGCCTATTGGCGGTTTTTATTTACTTTGTTCTATGCTGTACACTCCTGGTGTTACTAATTATCTGGCAACGAAGAAAGTTTCATTTGCAACAACAAAATCATGAAGAGGAACAGAAAAGTCTTCAATACCTGAATCAGTTAGAAAAAGATAAAGCTGAAACAGAACTGATTGCTATCAGAAATGAGAAATTACAAGTAGAAATTGATTTCAAAAATTCGGAGCTCACAAATTCTGCTATGCATCTGGTTCAAAAAGGAGAATTATTATCAAAATTAAAAACGCATTTATCTTCAATTTTAAAAGTAATCGATAACGACAAAGGTGTTGAAGAATTAAAAAAAATGATTAAGGTGATTAGTGATGCAGAAAAGATGGATAAGGATTGGGAACACTTTACACAACATTTTGACAGAGTGCATAACGATTTTATAGTTGGCTTAAAAGAAAAATTTCCAACTATTACAGCCAATGAATTAAAGCTTTGTGCCTTTCTCCATATGAATTTATCTACCAAAGAAATAGCGCAACTAATGAACATTTCGGTACGTGGAATTGAGATTAGCAGGTACCGGCTAAGAAAAAAATTAAACCTTACTACTGAAGTGTCTTTATTTGATTTTCTGATTCAATTAAACGCCAGCATTAATAATAGTAAAGACATCGATCCTAAGCCGAGTATAAAAAAAGGAGTTCAACATGAAAGTTTGTTGAGCTCTAAAAAAAAGATTTCAGACAAAGAAATATTCATGCCTGAAATCTAGTTTAGTTGAAATTTTCTTTTGATTCCTTCAGTCCTATTTACTTTTTTCAGCCACCAAAAAACTAATTGATTGTTTGCGGATGCTTGCTACTGCCTTCCCATTTTGTGTTGCAGGTTTCCACGATGGCCCTTTTTTAATGAGGTTCTCAGCAACTTCGCTGGCACCATAACCAGGATGGTTTTGCGCATGCACGTCACTAACAGATCCATTTTCATCTACTTTGAAACTAATATTAATGGTGTATTTTCCAGGAGGCGCTTTCTGTTGAACTAAAAAGTTGGTTTTTAGATTCCGCTCCAGATATTTAGTCCAGCTAGCCAACCCACCTGGAAATTCTGCCGGTATTAGCGTATCCTGTTTTTGCAGAGCTAGAGTTGTTACTTCCACTACCCCATATCTTCCTTCCTCGCCAAATTTCATAATTGCATTGTCACCCTTCCATATTCTTATATCTAAAATTTTTTCAGGATCTGTTTTTTTAACAACATCTGAATCAGTTTTAACCCCGTTAAGATAATACAAAGTCTTTTCTCCAATTGGAATAATACTACTTCTTAAATCAACCTTATTAGGTTCATCCCTATCTGTTTTTGAAGTAATTAAAATCACTCCGTTTTTGCCTGCTTCTCCATATTGTTCAACAGCAGCTTCATTTTTTAAAACGTTCATCGATGCAATACTACCAGGTTTAATTTTACTGATAGATCCACTTGGCTGTACTTTTCCATCAAGAATAAGCAACGGTTCTCTTGTGCTATCATTCCCCACACTTTGCTTCATCATTTCAGCCGTCTTTTTCAAGCCTAGTTCCTTTAAAGAAACTTCACTAACAGTTACTTTTTTAGCCGCATCCTGAATAACCAATGTTTGTTTGTTGAAACTGCTTTTTTCGGATTCTGCCAGATAAGCTTCTGCCCCTTCAAGAATACTGTTTGCCAACTTTTTCTGATACACTGCATCCTGCATCATTTTTAAATCGTCCTGATTGGTCATGAATCCGGCTTCAATTAAAGCAGAGGGGCACTTAACAGCCTGCAACACCCAGATACCCTTAGCCCTACTCTTAATTCCCAATGAATTGCTGTTCACATTTTTAATTGCGTTTTCTAGTAGACTGGCAAGTGTGGCATTGGCAATATAGTCGTTCGCTTTTTCTTTATCTGCAATGATGATTTCTACTCCTTTGGAAGGGTTCATTGATGTATTTCCATTTTCGTGTTGAACCAGTTCTGCCGTATTACAATGCAAGGAAATAAAAAGATCAGCCTTTTGTGCGTTTGCAAAATCGGCTTTTTCCATAACCGAATTAAAAACATCAGTTTCTCTACTCAACACAATTTTGATATTGGGATTTGCATTAGCTTCTTTTACTGCTTTTGCCAGCGATAAAACAATCTCTGATTCCGATACAGTTGCATTTTCGGCCATTGCTCCACGGTCTTTACCACCATGGCCCGCATCAATTACAATCGTATAATTTTTGTTCAATTGAATAGATGGATGGAGTGATAATTGTGTATCTTTTTTTCTGAAAGCTACCAGCACAACTACCAGCGCAAGAATGGGTAAAATAACCAGTCTTCTCAAATAACTAAATCTTGGGTTTTTATTATTGCTAATCATTTGTAATCTTCTTTTAATTGGTGAAAAGAAAAAAGGGTTGGTAAGTAAAAATTGCTGTTGCGGATATGCTGCCGTTAAGAGCATTTGTGCAAGTGAAGCGCTATCACCATTTTGCACAGACTTCTTATCGGCGATGAATTCATGAATCATTTCCATCTCTTTTTTCAACAGCCAGAAAAAAGGATTAAACCAGCCTGCCACCAGCACAACCTGTATCAATACTTTGTCGATGCTGTGTTTTTGTTGCACGTGCGTCAATTCGTGTTCCAGCATTTTTTTACCGGCATCACTTCTTAAGTCGATGGCTTCATGCCAGAATATATATCGAAAGAAGGAAAAGGGCGTCCCCTTTACCTGAGTGAGAATGAGATAAACATTTCCTACATTTTTGCAGGAATGTTTTTTAAGTAGTGCATAAAGTCGCAGCAATCCATAAACCAACACTAGCAGAAAAACTGCAGCTACTGTAAAATAGGCTGTAACAGCAAGTCCTTCCCAATTCCACTGATATCCACCATTCGCAATATTGGCGTCTATCTCAGCATTGTTATCTGCTACAATGCTTAAGAAATTCATAACCTGCTGATCGTTGGCAACGGGTTTGGTCCATTGAATTTTAATTACTGGAATAATCCATGATAACATTAAAACACTTAATAAATAGAAGCGATTGTACTGATGAAATTTTTTGTTGCGCAGCACCAACCAATAATAACCCATCATCACTGCGCTGCAGAAAACTACTTGCAGAAAGTAATAAGCGTAAGATAACATGGCGATTATTTTTTGTGTTTTTTAATTTCGGTAAGTAACAACTCCAACTCTTTGATACTGATATCTTTTTGTTTCACCATAAAACTCACAGCATCACTAAACGAGCCTTCAAAATATCCATCTACCAGTGTTCTGATGGTACTCGAGGAATATGCTTCTTTTGATACTAAGGGATAATACTGATGAACCCTGCCAATTGGTTTTACAGCAACGAATCCTTTATCCACCAAGATTTTAATGATCGTTGCAACCGTATTACTATGTGGCCTTGGCTCCGATTGAGCTTCTACAATATCTTTTAGGAATGCTGCTTCCAATTTCCAGATGCTTTGCATGATCTGTTCTTCGGCCTTGGTAAGTGGTTTCATCTTCAACTATTTTTTAAGTTAACCAAATGTATAAACTAATTTTTTAGTTTACAAACTATTTTTTTAGTTTCCCGAAAAAAAACCTGTTAAAATAATCAGGGCAATATCTTTGGAGGGTGAAGTACTATATCATTTCGGGGGAAGCCAGTGGCGACCTTCACGGTAGCAATCTGGTGAAAGCCTTGCAGGTTCAGGACCCTCAATCGAACATTCGTTGCTGGGGAGGCGACTTAATGCAAAAGCAAGGAGCGGTGCTTGTGAAACATTACCGCGATCTGGCATTTATGGGCTTTGCAGAAGTAATTAAAAATCTTCCTACCATTTTTAAGAACATAAGCTATTGCAAAGCCGATATCCAGAATTTTCAACCGGATGCGCTCATTCTTATCGACTACCCCGGCTTCAATCTCCGCATCGCCGAATGGGCCCATAAAAAGGGATTTAAAGTAATCTATTACATCTCGCCGCAAGTTTGGGCCTGGAAGGAAGGAAGGGTGAAGAAAATGAAACAGATCATCGACAAAATGCTGGTGATACTACCCTTTGAAAAAGATTATTATCACGAAAAATGGAATTGGGAAGTAGACTATGTTGGGCATCCACTCATTGAAGCGATTGAAGAACAGAAAATAGCATTGGGGTATCATGATGAGGACATTCATCCTACCCACAGTTCCAATAAAATTGCATTATTACCTGGTAGTCGCAAACAGGAGATCTCTAAAAAGCTCCCCATCATGTTGGATGTGGCTAAATGGTTTCCGGAATATGAGTTTGTGGTTGCAGAAGCACCCGGGCAGGATTCTGAATTTTATGCTAGTTTTTTACAAGCTTATAAAAATGTATCATCTGTAAAAAATGCCACTTATCAACTATTGCTCGAATCAAAAGCGGCGTTGGTAACCAGTGGCACAGCTACATTAGAAGCTGCCTTATTAGGCGTTCCGGAAATTGTTTGCTATAAGGGCAGCAGCATCAGCTATCAGATTGCAAAGAGGTTGATCAAGATCAAATATATCTGTTTGGTGAATCTCATCATGGATAAATTAGTAGTTACTGAACTGATACAAGATGATTTAACTACGAAAAATTTGATAAAGGAATTGAACGATTTATTGCATAATCAGAAACGCCGCGAAGAATTAAAATCCGATTATCAGGCATTGAAAGAGAAGCTTTCGAAAGGCGGACACGCTTCTACACAGGCAGCAAAAATCATTTCCGTTTTTCTATCCAAATAATTATTTGCGGATCATTGGAAGAATAAAAGCTCTGAATAGCATGATCAGTATCACTACTAAAAATAAAATAATAGAAATACGATTCATATTATGCATGTAACTCGTAAATTTTGATTCATCCTCCTTTCTCTCTCTTTTCTTAATGAAAAGGTATTCTGCAATTTGATTCCAGAAATTCATAAGCATCAAAATATAGTTGGTAAAGTTATAGTGAAGTTACTGCGTTTTCAATTTCCTTTTTCATTACCAAGTATATCAAAATAGCACGCAGATTCAGCGGATTCCCGCAGATTTTATTTTTATTTTTCTTTGACTTTTGAATTTTGAATTTTGAATTTTGACTTTTGACTTAAAGAAACCCCCTTAAATAATTTGTAATCTGCACCGTTTCAATAATAAACCCATCGTGCCCATAGGCAGAATCTATTTCAACCAATTCGGCATTTGCAAGGTGATCGGCCATAAATCTTTGTTCGTCGAGTGGGCAAAGAATATCGCTTTTAATACCAATAATTAATGTTGGTTGTTTAATCGACTCGAGTACTTTAATAAGGTCGCCCCCGCGGCCACGACCCAAATGGTGACTATCCATGGCTTTGGTGAGCAGCCAGTAACTAAATGCATTGAATCGCTTCACCAACTTATCGCCTTGGTAATTTAAATAAGAAGATGCTTTAAAGTCGTCGATTTTTTCAGGATCTGGATCGGTTTGTTTTTCCTGAAAAGTGCTGTAATTGCGATAAGTGAGCATGCCAATGGCGCGTGCCGCTTTCAAGCCCTTTGCCCCTGCCGACTTGGTATGATCCAGCCAAGTACTATCGGCTTCAATCGCTAAACGTTGTGCAGTATGTACAGCAACCCCCCATGCACTTTCGGAGGGAGATGTGGCAATTAAAAACATTTTATTGATCCTGTTTTCTTCCATCACACACCATTCCAAAGCCTGATAACCACCCATGCTTCCCCCCATCAACAAGTGTATCTTTTCTATTCCAAGATGTTCGCGCAATAAAATATTGGCCTGTACCATATCCCGAATGGTTACAGAAGGGAAAGTAGAATAGTAGGGCTTACCGGTGAGCGGATCGATGCTAAGAGGGCCTGTAGAGCCATAACATGAACCCAAAATATTGGCCGCCACAATAAAATACTTTTCCGGATTGATCAAATACCCTTCTCCAACCAAACCTTTCCACCAATCGGCGGGATCTGAATTGGCTGTGAGGGCATGACAGATCCAAACCACATTATCCTTTGCAGCATTCAGTGTTCCGTGTGTATGATAGCCAATTTCGATACCAGGTAAGGTCTTCCCATTTTCTAAGGCAAAATCATTCTTATATTTAAAAACATTCATATCTATTATTCCGTAATTCAACACAAAATAAGGGCAAGGATAAATTACATTTGCATAAATTTTTAAAATGACCAGAATTGAGCTTACTAGAACCGTTGGAGACTATGGTTTTGAAGGAAAAGATGCCAACGGACATACCATGACCATGGACGCAGCAGTGGAGATTGGGGGTCAAAATGCCGGAGTACGCCCCATGCAAACCCTTTTAATGGGTCTTGGAGGCTGTAGCGGCATTGACATTATATCTATTTTAAAGAAACAAAAGCAGGAAGTTGAAACGGTGAAAATGATCATTGATGCAGAGCGTGAGCAGGGAAAAGAACCTTCACTCTGGAAATATGTACATATCAGGTTTCAATTTACCGGTACAGTAGATTCCGAAAAAGCATTCAAGGCATGTGCACTTTCGATCGACAAATATTGTTCTGTTGCCGCTACTCTAAGAGCTGCAGGAGCAACTATTGAATGGGAATCAGAAGTCATTAAATAATATTTCACTAACGTTTTTATCATTGAATCATGTTACATCAGCAAACGCAAGCCATCCGCATACAAACAGAACGCACCAACGAAATGGAGCATTCAACACCCATGTTCCTCACCAGCAGTTTCTGTTTTGATAATGCAGAAGACATGCGCGCGGCATTTGCCGATGAGAGCGATGATAATATTTATAGCAGGTTTAGTAACCCGGGTGTACAAGAGTTTACCGATAAAATGGTTGCACTCGAAGGCGCTGAAGCAGGCTATGCCACAGCTTCCGGAATGAGTGCTGTGTCGGGCTCATTTCTTGCCCTATTAAAACAGGGAGATCATTTGCTTGCTTGTAATTCTATATTCGGAAGTACGCATACCGTTATTGCGAAGTATCTTCCAAAATTTGGTATCGAATATTCCTATGTTTCGGCCAATGCAACAGAGGCAGAATGGAGAGCAGCGATTCGCCCGAATACCAAAATGATTTATCTGGAAACACCTACCAATCCGGGATTGGAAATATTAGATCTTGCCATGATTGGAAAAATTGCAAAAGAAAATAAAATCATATTCAATGTAGACAATTGTTTTGCAACACCTGTTAATCAAAAGCCTATTGACTTTGGTGCTGATCTGGTAGTGCATTCCGCCACCAAATGGTTAGATGGTCAGGGCCGAGTTCTTGGCGGCGTAGTGGTGGGCAAAAAAGAATTGGTGAAAGAAATCTATTTATTCTGCAGGAGTACCGGGCCAGCGCTTTCTCCATTTAATGCATGGGTATTGAGCAAAAGTTTAGAAACATTGGATGTGCGTATGGAACGACATGCTTCGAATGCATTGTACATCGCGCAGCAATTAGAAAATCATCCTGCAATACAAACACTGCGTTATCCTTTTTTAGCAAGCCATCCACATCATTCCATTGCCGTTAAGCAAATGCAAAATGGAGGGGGCATTGTATGCTTTGAATTGAAGGGCGGATTGGATGCAGGAAGAAAATTCCTCAATGCCTTAAAAATGCTATCACTTACTGCCAATCTGGGAGACACCAGAAGCATTGCATCGCACCCTGCCAGCACAACACATGCGAAGCTATCTGATGCAGAGAGAGCTGCAGTAAATATTACTCCCGGATTGATTCGCATTAGTGTAGGACTAGAACATAGAGACGATATTTTAAATGATATTTTGCAGGCTTTAAACTAAGTAAAGCTAAATGTTGATGATTTTGTTGCGGTAGTGAAGAAAAAAGAAGCAAAGGAAAAACAAAATATGTTGTAAGTTTATGTTATAAGTAACCCGCATGAAACCATTTTATATTTGGCTTACCATGACATTTTTGATGTCAATTGTATTTTATCTACTTTCAAGAAAAAGAGTTAGCAGACAATTCAATATTTCGCAAACCCATTTGTGGTTTAATAGGGGTTACATTATAACAATATTGATTTTTTCGGCATTTATTTCATATGGGGTTTTAAAACTTGCTTCACAGATTTAATTAACTTGTATGAATATTTATCAAGCCATAGCATTAGCAACTTTTGCAATTCTGCTATTTATTTTCTTCTATTTTGCTACAAATAAGTTTGAAAAAGGATGGCTCACAAATAAAAAGGGCAATAATAAATACAATTTAGATTTTACTTCCTTTAGATTAATTGCCGTTGTGATCGTGCTTCTAATAGTGTTTAGTATAAAGTTATTTGCCTGATTTTGTGTTCATCCAAGTGACTAATATTTTTTATTCGTTCCTCGTTCATTCCGGCAGAAAACAAGAAAAATAATCAAATTTTAATATCTAGCACAAAATCAATAAGAAAATTA
>JAIEMK010000032.1 GCA_019752295.1 Chitinophagaceae bacterium
GAAGGTATCTACACAATTGCAAAAATACACATTCAGCATCACCAAAAAATATGCTTTTTAAATTTTCACATGATTTATCTAAGAATAAGTCCAAAACTTACGAACAGAAGCATATAAAATGAAAATAGAACACGATGCGTTGAAAAAATTGCGCATTTCTTCTAATAAACAAAATTCTGTTCCGATTCATAAAGTACTCCTTCAAAGCACTCTTCTGACCCACCGAAACCGACTCTTTATGATAGATCAGCGCCTGCATATTCAGTCTGATTTCAAATCCTGCCCGCTTGATTCTTGCCCCCCAGTCCATCTCTTCGTAATACAGAAAATAATTCTCAAACATCAGGCCCACTTTTTCAATCGCTTCTTTTGAAATCATCATTGCAGCACCATGACCAAAGCCGGTTAGCCCAGTAAGGTTATCGTACTGACCATTGTCTTTTTCAAATTGTGCCACACACTCATTTCGGGCCGTATAATAATTCATTTCGGTATAGCCTGCGTACTGTAATGTATCGGGCTCTTGAAAGTACCGGATCTTAGGAGAAATCATGCCCGTATCAGGAAATTCGGAAAAGCTATCAACCAGTTTCTTCATTAAGCCCGGGGTGAATTCGGTATCGTTATTGACAAGAAAAAAAAGAGTTCCTTTTGCTTTTGCGATGCCCAAATTATTTCCACCTGCAAAACCCAAGTTTACTTCAGATCTATAAAATTGAACACCCGGGTATTTTATTATCCATTCGGGTAGCGGATTTATTTTACTGCCATTATCCACCACGATGATTTCATAATTTGGATAGTCGTTCGTTTTATAGAATGCATCCAGAAATTCATCAGTAACATGACTATGGTTATAATTCACCGTTATAATAGAAACTAATTTCACTTATATTTTTTTATTAACTCTGATCAATTAGCAAATTCTCATCAATCCAGTCTAATATTTTGCTGTCTTTTTCGGGATTGAATTTTCTTGCGAAGAATTTTCCTGAGGCCGCCAGTGCTTCTTTATCTTCCATCGTAAATGTTTTTGGGCTTGCCGCCCCTTCACTCCAGTCGATATATCTGAGGTTGTTATTTACCATATCTTTTTTGAACGGTGATGCAAAAAGGATGGTTTGAAAAACGATTTCATCAGGAGCCCAAGTGAAATTAAAAAACCTAGCCACTTCTGGGTTTTTCTTTAGGAATGCAACAATATACTTTATGTGTTGTATTCCCATGCTAAACCATTGAGACCTTCCTACCGGCTTTAATTTCAACGGCATTTTTCTTTTTGGAAGTACTACTCTCAACAAACTTTCCAAATAGTGTTTTGCCGGAAAATCGTAAGCAGTAAAGTGATAATATTCCAGCCTAGGTATTGCTTCCTGCCATTCTGTATAAATATCCAGAGTATGCATAAAAATTTTACCCGGATTCGCTTCAAAGAATTCATGCATTTTTTTATTCCCTGCTATCGGGTAATCCTGACCACTAATCAGGTGTACATAATCGTATGCATCAGAACTTGTAATAATTTCTTCAAATCCTTTTACAGTAGCTTCAATCATACTATAAGCACCCCAAATTACTCTCACCCTGTTCTTTACAAAATAAACATTGGGCATTTTTGCTATTCCGGCAAATGCGCTGATATCCGATTTAAGATCCAGGTGTACAAAAAAATCTGTTTCAGGGTATACCAATTTTTCAATCAGCCTTTTAAGTTGATTGGGATTGGCATGGGTTAATATGAGATAAGCAGTTTTCAAATATCAGACAGTTTTTCTAGCTATAATTTGATAAATCATTCATTTAAACTATTAACTAAATCCCAGTTGTTTTAAGATTTTTTCACCCACATTTTTTATTTTCTCGTAATACCGAACATATTCTCCTCTAGGTTTGGCGTTTTTCCATGCAGTTTTGTATAAATAGCTATAAAATATTTTTTGGTAAGCAATACTGTTATTATACGATTTATAGATCGGCTTTCGTTGAACATAGTGGATCAGATAGGGCGCTGGATGATCGAAAGTGCAAAAATGATTCCATAGCGGATTCAGCTCCATCCATTGGTTGGCTAAAATAACATTCATTCCGTACTGGTCGGGGTAATTCGCAAACTTTTTGTGCTCGTCAATGCATTTGATAATCTTCTCAGGTATTTGTTGCTCTCTCCATTTTTTTGTAGGGATCAATAAGAGCCCGGTATTAAAATATCGCGTTTTTGCATCCAGGCCCAGCTCCTGATAATTCAATACGCCTCCCCAAGGGTTATCGAATGTAATGATTCGTGGATCTAACACAGCCCCCACAAGTGCTTCGCCTAATTCAGTTTCGTACAACGCGGAAAGATCTTTTTGTACAATCATATCAACATCCAAGTATAGTACTTTTTCTATTTCTTTTGGAACAAAATAAGGGATAAAAAGGCGCATGTAAATATTGAGCGGGTAGCTACTCCTATCAAGTGGCAAGTGAACTCCTGAAGGTATCACATCTGTCATGCTCTGCCAGCGCAGGTTAGTAATAGCTGGATTGATAGAGTTCTGCAATTTTCTTTTGTTACGTCCCGACACATCGTCTTCAATCACCCATATATCAATTGTTTGCCCAGCTTTTAAATTAGATTCAATTGAATTAATTAAAGCAGCTAATAGAATGATATAATTATCATCCGATGCAACAACAATTGTTATAGGTTTCATTAAAATGCTTTCATCCATTATTACAAAAAGCGTTCACACGTTTTATTTCCTATCAAGCCAAGCAATTATCGCTTTGTCAATTTCACCAACACTGTTTTCCCAGGTATGTGCTGATGCAAAATTACGTCTCTCGTTTTCCAAAATTTTATTATCTGTTTTTAGTGCATCGCCGATCATATCTACATAATCTTCTTTGCTAACTGCCAGATAACAGAATTTTTCGAAAATGCTCATTGCTGCTGTTTTAGTAGCCACAACGGGTTTACCCACAGCCAGGTACTCATCGATTTTTCTGGGATAATTTCCGATGGTTACCTGATTTATAATTTGCGGGTTAATGCAAACGTCAAATGCATGTATATAAGCAGGCAAAACACCGGGGTCTTTCGATCCGAGAAAATAAACATTTCTGATTTGATGTAATGAACTTACTTTAAACTGGTCGTCTTCTGGGCCCACTAAAACCAAACTCCAATCGGGCCTGCACTGAGCAATATGTTGTAAAACAGCAATATCGAGTCGAATGCTTTGCAATGCCCCTACATACCCAATTACAGGTGCTTTTATTGGCCGCATATCAACAGGAACCGGCAATCCTTCTGTTTGCGTAAAGATATCGAGCTCACAACCCTGACCCACATTGAATGAATTGGGATTATACTTTCTGCAGTAATCGGTCAGATAGGTTGAATTAGCCACACATAGATCTGAAGCTGTAATTAATTCAGGTTCCATCTTTGTGCCATGGCCAATCCAGTAGTCAACTGCCAACATAAAATCGCGCGAATAATAAATGCTTACTGCAGGCTTTAATAAATCTTTTAAGTGGAATGACCGGAACATATCATTGTCGTTAAACAAAATAATATCCTTAAACCCCAACGCTTTGATCGCTTTTAAAATAGAAGATGCAAAAATTTTATTATTTCTTTTATTGAGTAACTCAAATAAAAATTGAGGTTTAATCCAATTAATGGATTCAATCATTCGATCGGGGTATAAATTCCACAAATTTTCTTGCAGGGGAACGATGCCAGGAGTTTCTCCTTTAATTACGGAGAGTCGTTTTACAATTTTTGGATCATCGCTTAATCGGTGTTTGCTAATTCTGTCGAGTGGAGAGTTTACGTAGAGTACCCTGTTATATTTGCTCCATTCCAGAGCGATATTTTTACAATTACTGCCGATGGAAATATCCCATGGTTGCTGACCAACAACTACAATGTCGCGACCTTGTAAACGATCAGATTTTTCCATCAGTTTTGAGATTTTGTTGCTGATCAAGTCTATAAATTACGCCTATTAGGGCAACAGCCAGAAAAAACAATACGTTCGAAGGATATTGCACCAATGCTTGCTGTGGAAAGTTACCGATATTCCACGTAAATATCATTAAAACCATTCCCAAAATATAGCTTTTCAACTCGGGGTCTCTTACTTTAAAAAAGTTGTTGATTCCTGTTTGCAGAATCGTAAAGATCATTACACTAAAAATGATCAGTCCTATCCACCCCAACTCAACAGTAGTTCTAACATAGCCGCTGTCGGGAGGAAAATGTGCCAGAAAAGAATTGGGTGCAAATTTTTGCCCCCACTCACCAGTGGCGCCCAAACCTCCGCCAATTGGATGCGAATAAATATAGGGTTTGATTCTTGCCTGATTCATTTCCCTTACCCGGTACGAAGCGTCGTTATTAGGGCGGAATGCCGTTTGGAATCTAAGAATGTTTTGATTGGAAGTAGGCATGAATATCAAAAACACAATAAATAACATGGCAACACTAGTAAATGCAAGTATCTGTTTATTGAATTTGAGGATGGCGTATAAAATAAATGCTGCAGGAATTAGTGGATATGCCCCTCTGGTACCTGAAAACAACATTACGTACAAAAAGAAACCGGCTAGTGCTGCCAATATCACTTTTTGATAGATTTTAATTGGGCCTGTAATCACAGCCATACAAAGCAAACTGGCCGTTGCCATATTATAAGCAAAAGTTACCGGATCTGAAAATATCGAAAACTTTCGCCAATGCCCAGCAAGAAATAATAATTGCGCAATATTGGGGTCTGAATCGAGCCAGCTTTGTTCGAAAGCAAAAAAACCAAAGTACTCTTGCTTAAAAGCATAACAGGCATTTATAAACGACCAAACAATCCACCATTTGATAATAATTTTTATAAATTTTTTGGTGCGGATATTGAAGAGAAAGATAAAATACATTAACGTAACCAATCCTACTGTTCTAACAGTGTACACCCAAGCCAGTCTTGACTCTGCAGAAGGATTCGCCACCTGCAAAAAAGTATATAATACCCAGATTAAAATAAGAATACTCACCCTGTTATTTAATAGATACCATTCTTTTTTTTGTTTCATCTGAATAAACATACCCAGTATAAACAATGCAAGCATTCCGTCCATCAGGGTTCCTAGCGGAAAACCGCCAACCCCAAAGCGAAGAAACCACATGATGGTATACGCAAGTGTCAGATACACCATGATGCCAAATTCAGGCATCACTACGAGGAAATAAACAACGGGAAGCCCTACCATGGCTGCAATTGCCATTAATGCAATGGTAAGGCCAGAACTGGCAATCGCATAAGCCAACACAGAGGCAATTATCAAAAAAATAAAGAAGCCCGGCCATCCAGCAAATTTTTCAACCAACATGATTTTTTTTAAATAACCCAACAGCGACATTTTTTTCTGCCGGGGATCAAGTGGGTCAATATGTAGTGTAAAATCGTCCACAATTAGATTAGCATCTTGAAAAAGATAGCCAGTTGAATTAATAATACAAATGCGATAGCAACTTTGCGAGTGATAGAACGAATTCGCTCATCGGTTTCTTCTGCCGTTTCTTTTTGGTTCCTTATGGATGGTTGGGTTCGCATCTTTTATTTTTTTATCTCTTCAATTTCATTGTCGTGAAAGTGCTGCGTTGCAACTGATAGCTCATTTGCTTTTCTTACTTTCAAAAGCGACAATACCTGATAAAATATAAATTTCGGGATTCCCCAAAGCGATTGATAGATTCTTTTATCTGTGTGCGACATCAACAAAGCAAATAAGAAACCAGCAACAAACAAAACAAAGGCGGCCAACCAAATGAGTGACTGAATTGGGCTGATTAAAATATCGATCAGCATAAAAATTACAGAAGTCAATAAAAAAATAAAAAGTGGTGGGCGTAATAATACCAGTCCAAATAAAAACTGATTCCAGTTAAATCCGGTTAATCCCTTGCCTATTAATCCGAACCCGAATTTAAAATAGCGGAACCAGGTGTTGATCCATCTTGCGCGCTGTTTCACCAACTGATCAGAGCGCGATGTTTTCTCGTCGTACAAAATGGCTTTTTCAGCAAAAGCAATCCTATATCCTCTGGTAACAATCTCATTTTGTAATATTTTATCAAAGCCGGCACCGGTTATATCGAGGTGTTCAAGACAGGTTCGGTAAAGACTAGTTGTAAAAGCCATGCCCGACCCGGCAAGGGTGGCTGAGGAACCGGCTTCAAAAAGAATCTTGCCATCGTAGAAATGATAATAGATGTCGCGGGCAGCATCAAGGCATGCATACACCGTGTCTAAATTTTTTGCATTTCTAACACCTTGTACGGCTTCATACCCCTGATCGAAACAAATGTTCAGTTGCTCAAGGTAATCGGGCTCCAACAAATTGTCGCTATCAATAATGGTGAGTCGGTCGTGAGCCCTTTTAAAACGGTGGATGGCATAGAAATGAGATCTGGTATTACTTGATAAAGTTTCTTCGGGGCGAAGTAACACTACCCTGTCGTCGTCGAATTTCAAATTGCTAATATCGCATTTATCGGCAACGATATAAACCAGAAACCGATCATAGTTCTGCTTCAGTATAGATGCTACAACAGGTGGAAGTGTATGCGTTTGTTCGTATGCTGTAACAATAATTGCATAATCGGCCTTTTGATTTGTAGTGGATGGTTTTTTTTTTCGTGGCCTCAGCAAATAAAAAATATAGATCAATAGTGGCAATACAAGGTTATAGCCAATCAATAACTGAACTATCTGCCAAACGATCATGCTGAAATTCAGGCCCATTGTAATTCAATATTTTTTGAAAAAATAGACTTCGCTTTCTTCGCTTTCTTAGGTTGAATCATCGTTTCGTTCTCATCTTTGTTCAAGATCCAGCCAATGAACTTATCTTCCAAACAGTTCAGATAATATACATTTTGTTTTTTGTTAAAAGTTATTTTTTTGCCCGAAGTGAAAACCGAAACAACTTTTTCGGAGAACAATACCCATTCTTTTGATTTGCTATGCGATGCCAGACTTGGTCCTTCAATAATAACAATATCGAATGCTTCTTTCAGTTCGTCAAGTTTACTTGCAATATTTTCGGAGTTACTAATTTCCAGCAAACTGGTATCACCACCACGATTACCCATAACCATAATCTCTGTAACCGGCCTGAATCCTGGCAATACTGCTTCACCCAACAAATAATCTTCCAGAAAAAAGTCGGTTTTTGTAGAATTGCTGATGCTTGGATTTGCGAAATTTCCATCAATTAGTAAAACCCTTTTTCTAACCATTAAGTAGGCAAAAGCAAGGCTCATCGAAAAAAGTGTTTTCCCCTCACCGGCACACAAACTATTTACCATTAAGAGTTTCGACCTGCCCATTTCCGATTCAATTTCAAAACGGCAGGAACGCAACATTTCTTTGAAAGTTTGTAGTCGTATATTTTCGTTGAATTGATTTTCCCATAACTCTCTTAACTGCACTACAGAAGTAGTTAGCAAAGGAAGATATCCCAATACAACCTGATTGGTATTGTCGGCCAGTTCTTTTGAAGTACTGATCGACTCATCCAGATAAAATACAATAAAGAATCCCAGCAAGCAGGCAATCAAACTTACCATACCCGCCATCGCCACCAGAATCATTTTCTTGGAAGGGTTTGGAGGGCCGGGTGCACCAAATTCTATTTGCCTTAAAGCAACAGCCATACTCGATTCCAAACTAGATTTATTGTACCGGAATTGGGCATCAAGGTATTCTTTACTCGCCACATCAATTGCTCCTTCGTAGTTCTGAATCACCGCTTCGTGCGGAACCAGCATATCAAATTTTTTATTCAACCTGTCCAACTCATCTTTCAAAGTTACCAGACTAAATTTTGCAATATCGTAATCCAACTCGAGTTTAATTTTTTCAAGTACCAGATTTTCTTTCGCAGCAAGTGGGTTCACTATGTATTTGTCGGTAGCAGCCTGAATCTGAGCACTAACCACATTTCTGGCAGAATCGATTTTCTTTTTGAATTTTTCGTCGTAATTACTCTTGATATATTCGTCCGACATATTCTTCAGATACTCCTTAGTGGATGCAATCTGTTGATTGATGGGCACCATGGTGCTTTCGAAATATTTCCGCTCTGAAGGGTTGAACTTGTTTTCGATATTTTTCAACGAACCAGAATATGCGGCTACATCTCTTTCGGCAGCCTGCTTCATGGTTTCGAAACTAGCCAACTGTCCATACAAACTTTTTGCCTGCTCATTCAAATTTAAAACCCTGTTTTGAATCTTATAATCTTTCAATAACCCTTTTAAACGATTCATTTCAGTTTCCTTCTGCCTCAACATTGTATCAAGAAAACTTACCGTTTTTTGCTGATTATTCTTTACGAATTCACTGTAATACGCGATAAATTCCTGAAGAATTGTATTCACCACAAAAGCAGACAGGTTGGGGTTATCAGAGTCGAAATTAATATCAATAAAGTCGCTATTATTAGGACGGTAAATCGTGATATTTTTGTTCAGAGCTTCATAGCCATAGCCCATACTATTTATCAACACCAACATCCCATTCTCATCCGGGATATAAGGCGAAAGTGGGGTTCTTGTTTTATAATGTTTGGTGTACACTTTAATTGCATTCTGAACTGCCGATTTACTAAGTTGCCCAAAAACTTTACTGGGACGGCGAAATGGAATGCTGTCTGTTAGATCATGCAATATTAATTTATAAGAAACCTGATCATACACTTTATTCAAGCGTATCATTTCTATTAAATTGCTAAAGTCGATATTAATCTTGTTTTCCTGAAATCCATCTGAGGAAACAATTTGCTGCGACTGATCAACCAATCCTGTCGACATTCTTGCGTGAGCTGTGTACGAATCCGACAATTTACGAACCAGAAAATAAGTGAGGGCAACAGCTAGCAGGGGCACAGCAATCAGTATCCATTTTCTCTTCTTTAATAGCTTTATGAATTTTGCTAATTCCATTAATGAATATCTGCTAATTTTTTACCCACAATCGTTTCTAAGCTAGCTTTGGCTAGTAATAAATTGGCCTCAGCATCTATCACAAATCTGCGATTGTCGGATTCATAAATCAATGCTTTTGTAAAGTTCTCAAAATTAACTTCTCCTTTCTCGAACTTATAACGGGCTTCTTTTACTACGCTTTCGGCCTCCAGAGCAACTTTCGATTGCACCCTGAGCATAACAGAAGTTTGTACAAATTTAATATATCTGGCTTTAACTTCAGCTTCTATTGTCATCGTGTTTTCCTCCTGATTCAACTTAGCCAGTTCTACTTCCTCTTTTGCGGTTTTAACCAAGTAGGGCTTTTGCAACAGATTACCAATATTTACAAAAAAACCAATCTGGAAACCCGATAAAGTAGGCGTATTCAAACTTGATATTCCTCCGTTGGGGCTATAATTGACGGTAAGCGTAAACACATCGAACCATGCCATATTTGTTTTTTGCAAATTAAGATGAGCCAGGTCTATTCTTTTCCTGAAGATCCTTACTTGGGGATAGTATTTTTTTGCAGTGTCGATTAACTGATTCAAGTATGAAACCGACATATCCGGAATCATGGATTCCTGAGCACGCAATTTTGTATTGGCCAGAAAAAATATCGCCAAAATAATTGATATCCTCAACACATTTTTCAAAATGCACCCAGATATTTCAGTCCTCATTTTTTTGTATAAAGGTCCCATATACAATCGCAGTTTTTATGTGTTATTCAAAATCGATTGAAAAACACGATCCTTTAAAGAGCCCATCGGTACGGTTAATTCTCTAATTTGTTTTAAATCAGTATCTTAAAGATAATACAAAACCTTATCTTAGAGCTAGTTATCCTCATCGTTTTATCAACATCAAATCCCCTTCGCCATTAAAAAATCAGTAACCTACTAAAATCCCAAAAACTAACACATTAAAATTTAACTTTAGCCTAGAAATCAATCATATGTCGCTCAAAGAAACCATCAAAACGAATCCCCGGCTCAAAAAAATTATTCACTGGATGTTGGTACCATCGGGTGAAGCCCGTCCCAGACTCTGGGTTAAATTATTTATCAATCCATTCACACACCACAAAGGTAAGGGAGCTAGTATTAGATGGAGAACAAGAATCGACGTGTTGCCTTTCAATAAGTTTAACCTTGGAGCAGGATCTACTATTGAAGATTTTTGCACCATCAATAATGGTGTTGGGGATGTTTTAATTGGGCACAATACACTGATTGGAATGGGCAATACCATCATCGGCCCCATTACAATTGGTAACAATGTAATTTTTGCTCAAAATATTGTTGCAAGTGCGCTTAATCACGAATATAGAGATATCAATACCCCCATACTTGAGCAACCCATTCTCACCGCTCCCATTTTTGTAGAAGACGAATGCTGGATTGCGGCGAATGCAGTAATTACATCGGGCGTAAGAATCGGCAAACACAGCGTTATTGCAGCCGGAGCTGTTGTTACTAAAAACATTCCGCCATTTTCGGTTGCTGTTGGCAACCCCGCAAAAGTGATTAAGCAGTTTAATTTTGAATCAGAAAATTGGGAAAGAGTGGAATCCTAAACATTTTCTTTTTGAAAAACTGCGGGTATCGTTCTTAAGATCAGGATGATATCGTTAAAGAAACTATTATTTTTTGCATAGATATTATCCAGAATCAATCGATCGTTTTCAGACATCTTACCACTACCCCTTTTTTCAACCTGCCAAAGTCCGGTGATTCCTGCAGGTGCCATAAAGCGCAGCGCATATTTGTCGGTTGTTAATTTCTCTGCTTCATAAAGTGGCAAGGGTCTGTTTCCAACAATGCTCATATCTCCAATTAGCACATTCCACAACTGAGGAATTTCATCAATACTGGTTCTTCTAATAAAAGCTCCTACACGGGTCATCCTCGGATCATTCTTAATTTTTATAAACGTGGATTCCCTGCTATGCTTCAAAATTTCAGCGTATTGTTTTTCGCACATATGCACTCCATCAGCATACACAGGATACTGGCATCTGGTTGCCGCAATCTTGCATTCATCGCAAAGAAACTGGTAAGAAATTTCATCTTCATCCTCTTCTACTTTTTGTTTCTTTTTGGAAGTTGTATATTGATTCAAATGTTTTAAATCCTTTAAACGCGTATCTGCATCAAAATACATCGAGCGAAATTTATAAAACTTGAAAATGTGGTAGCCTCGCCCAACCCTTAGTGAATAATAAAAAATGGGGCCGCGCGATTCAAATGCTATTAATATACTCACCAATACCAAAAGTGGAGACAACAATACTAAGAAGATCAGCGAAAAAAGAATATCGAAACTCCTTTTCAAAACCGGTGTTTTATAAGACCGCCTCGCGGTTTCGGTTGCATCCGGTTTACGCCTTAATACCTCCCAATTTTCAACAATAAAATTAAATCGTGTTTCAAACTTTTCGATTTTGAAAGGTATTTTGAAAACCTCTGCAACTCCCGCCTGCAAAGCAATTTGTAGAATTTTGGAATTAATATTCTGGCAAATAATAATAAACGGAATGGTGATATTTTTTTTATTGACCAGGGTTTCCAACAAAGAAACTCCCGATGGCGCCATTACTTCACTCTGACTCACCACCGCACAGATAGTCCATTCATTGGCTTCCCAACGCTCCATTAACTCAATCCCATTTTTAAAAGCGATTTGTGTTCTGTTCCCCAGTTGACAATGCGACAACATACTGGTTACCACTTCATCACAATTGATGAGCGCGATAATAGCATGTTTTTGTTTTGCAAGGGGGGAAAGATTACTCATATAAAATCAATAAATCAAAATAAATTACCGGTTCTTCTTAGAACTACTTTTATTCTGGCTTCCAATTCTTTTGGATTAAAAGGCTTCACAATAAAATCGTCGGCTCCGGCATCAAGGCATTTTACGATCATTTCAGAACTCTCTTCGCCAGAGAGTACCATGATTGGAATTGAATTAAAAAAATCGCTTGCTTTAATCTGCTTGATCAACTCTAGTCCTCCCATTTTAGGAGTGTTCAAATCAGTAATAATTAAATCAGGGATATTCCCATCCTGCAGGTATGCAAGCGTATCGATACCATTTGCAAAAGCTTCTATCTTAAAAAAGTTACTGAAATATTTCAACAAAATGGATTGCATGAATTTGTCATCCTCTACAATAACCATTCTCAATGTCAGGGGCGCTACAGTAGCCATATTTGGTATAAAATATTCTGATGAAATTCCGGGATTAGAAAATCATTACCATTACAATAATCCTTCTCTTATCAAATGATAGATAAAAATACAGACTAACTGTCATATAAATGTCATTCAGGTCTATTAAATGACGATTAAAATATATTTTTTAGCCCTTCGGCAAATTTTACAAAGCTATTTGGTTGAATCGGCAGATTGCATGAGTGTATGAACCCAGAAATGTTCGTTCCAAATCTTCCTTTTTTTCTCTAACTTAGGCCATGCAATAGTTGATATCCATACAATTATTAAGTTCCCAAAATTTCAAGATCAGTTTATGAGACCCATTTCGATTCCTGCCTTTATAAAACAAAAATACTTTTTAAACGAGTCTCCCGACAAAACCTGTGAAGATATCAGGGCAGCTTATACCCTGCTCCAAAAATCTGAAACAGTTGTATCTGTTGTAATTCCGGCTTACAATGAAGAAAAAAGTATCCTTAAAACTTTGAGTGCAATATCCGATAACAAAACCAAGTACGGTGTTGAAATTTTGGTGGTGAACAACAATTCAAAAGATAAGACAGAAGCGCTGGTAAATCAATCAGGCGTGAGATGCATTTTGGAAACGGTTCAGGGAATTACTGCAGCGAGAAATGCGGGACTCACTGCGGCCAAAGGAAAATATATTTTAAATGCAGATGCCGATACCATCTATCCACAGGATTGGATTGAAGAAATGGTAAAGCCCTTGGCAGAGCAGGAAGGCATTGCCTCTGTATATGGCAGTTTTGCATTTATTCCAACTCAGGGAACAGCCCGGTTTGTTTACTTCTGCTATGAATATATTGCCGATTTGATGCGCTGGATGAACAAAACTTTTCGTGAAGAAGCAATGAATGTGTATGGATTTAATTCCTGTTTCAGAAAAGAAGAAGGACTGGCCGTAGAAGGTTTTAATCATCCACCCGGAACCAATGAAGATGGGTGGCTTGCTGTGAAATTACGCGAGAAGGGTTTCGGTAAATTATATGCTGTTAAAAAAAATAGTGCATTGGTATGGACCGAAGACCGTCGCATTCAGATGGATGGAGGGTTGTGGAAAGGAAGCATCAAAAGGTTGCGCAGAATGTTGGGCTTATCAACAGAAGGACGTACTGATTTATAAATCGGGTTCTTTGTTTGCGAATTATTTTCTTTATTTTTTTTGATATAATTATCTTATCAGTAAGTCTATGAACGCATTAGTATGCAATAATTTCGGTCTGCCAGATTCCTTA
Source organism: Chitinophagaceae bacterium (assembly GCA_019752295.1). Lineage (GTDB taxonomy): Bacteria > Bacteroidota > Bacteroidia > Chitinophagales > Chitinophagaceae > Sediminibacterium. The sequence goes on from JAIEMK010000032.1 coordinate 13,494, forward strand.
GCATATCAAACAATCAATGCACCAAAAGTTTCAGAGAATCAGGTACTGATTGAAGTAAAAGCATGTGGCGTTAATTTCCCGGACACCCTAATCATTCAAAACAAATATCAATTCAAACCTGCACTCCCTTTTTCTCCCGGAGGCGAAGTTTCGGGAATCATACTGGAAACAGGCAATAAAGTAAAGCGATTTAAAAAGGGTACCAGAGTTTTGGCTTTATGTGGTTGGGGCGGAATGGCGGAGCAGGTTGTTGTTGATGAAAGTCGCGTATTTCCACTGCCCCCCGAAATAGATATGATTACCGCAGCAGGTACATTATATAATTATGGCACTTCCTATTATGCATTAAAAGATCGTGGGCAATTAAAAAAAGAGGAGACCATTTTAATATTGGGTGCTGCCGGAGGTGTAGGACTAGCCGCTGTAGAATTAGCAAAACTCCTGGGAGCAAAAGTTATTGCAGCAGCTTCATCGAACGAAAAATTAGCGATTTGCAAATCAAAAGGTGCTGATCACCTGATCAATTATACTACCGAAGACCTAAGAACCCGATTAAAAGAAATAGCAGGTGATAAGGGAATCGATTTGGTGTATGATGCTGTTGGCGGAAAATATGCAGAACCTGCATTAAGGTCGGTAGCCTGGAATGGAAGATACCTTGTAGTTGGTTTTGCCAGCGGAGAAATTCCGCAAATTCCTTTAAATCTTGCTTTATTAAAAGGCTGCTCCATTGTTGGTGTTTTCTGGGGAAGCTTTGCTGAAAAAGAGCCTGCGCAGAATTATCAAAACCTGATCGACCTGATTCAATGGATCAAGGCAGGTAAGATTAAACAATATATCCATCGAATTTATACTTTGGAGAATTCTGCAATAGCGTTAAAAGAAATGCTTGAAAGAAATGTGATAGGAAAAGCAATTATAAAAGTAGGTAATTGGGAAGATTCGTCGATATCCGTTGAAGAAAAACGGAGCGAAGAATCTGATCAAATGATACCCGCCCAAACAGAATCGCTTCCAGTAACATTTAAAACAAAATCAGATTTAGCCAAAAGAATTGGAACCAATTTAGGAACAACCGAATGGCTTAAAGTAGATCAGCAAATGATTAATCAATTTGCAGAAACTACGCGCGATTTTCAGTGGGTTCATATCGATACCGAGAAAGCAAAAAAATATTTACCCGGCGGAAAAACCATGGCACACGGTTATCTTACCCTGTCGCTGGCATCTCAGTTTTTTTATCAGTTAATCAGCATCGAACAGGTTAACTCCTTTGTAAATTATGGCATCAACAAAGCACGTTTTATTAGTCCCGTTTCGGAGGGTAGCGAAATAAGAATGCGGGCCGGGATCGCAAATGTAGAAGAACAGATAAATGGCAGTGTAAAGCTGTTTTTAAATTGTACTATCGAAATCAAGGGGCAAGATAAACCGGCTTATTCAGCCGAAATCATCAGCATGATATTTTAAATTTAATCACTAAAAAAAACATATGGCTAGTTATACCAGCATGGATCTGTTGAAATACCTGATATTCGATGTGCATCAAGTTGAATCACTTTTTGCACATGAAAGATATGCGCACCTTGATGCAGAACAAACCTGGATGATATTGGAATCTGCCAAATTATTGGCCGATCAGGAGATGTTTCCCTTTTTCAAAGAAATGGATACCACTCCTGCAACTTATGATGGTAAGGGTGGAGTAAGAACACATCCCCAGATTAAAAAAATAATACAAATAGCAGCGGCTCAAAACTGGATCGGTGGGGCCGCAAAATTTGAACATGGTGGTATGCAATTACCCGAAATGGTTTTTAATACAGCACACCATATATTTCAATCGGCAAATAATAGCACTCAGGGATATCTGGGATTGTCGACCGGCTCTGCCGATCTGATTACCAGCTTTGGTAGTCAGGAGCAAATCAATACTTATACACCACATATTTACGAAGGTCGCTGGCAGGGTACAATGGCATTGACCGAACCACAGGCAGGTAGTTCCCTTTCAGATATTGTAACTTCTGCAAAACCTACTACTGAAGGTTACTATCTGGTGAAGGGGCAAAAGATTTTTATCTCTGGTGGGCAACACGATGGGGTTGAGAATTTTGTTCATTTAACACTAGCAAGAATTGAGGGGGCACCAGCGGGCGTAAAAGGCATTTCGCTTTTTATTATTCCAAAATTTACTCCGGAAGCGGATAGTAGCCTGAGATATAATGATGTGTATTGCGCCGGTGATTTTCAGAAAATGGGACAAAGAGGATATTCCACTACGCACCTATCGTTTGGAGATAACGATGATTGCAGGGGCTTTTTGGTTGGCGAACCGCACAAGGGACTGAGCTATATGTTTCAGATGATGAATGGCGCCAGAATTAGTGTGGGTCAATGCGCTGCATCTGTTGCGATGGCTGCTTATCAGTCATCATTACAATATTGTTTGGAAAGACCGCAGGGCCGCCCTGCTGCTGAAAAAGATCCTTCTAAACCTCCTGTATTAATCATCCATCACGCGGATATACAAAGAATGCTTTTCACACAAAAAGCCATCACCGAAGCTTCTTTATCGCTGGTAATGGAATGTAATAAATTGTACGATCTGGTGCATGTAAGTTTGGGAGAAGAAAAAGACAAGCATTTAATGTTATTAGAAATCCTTACTCCAATTGTAAAAACATACGCTTCTGAACAGGGCAGCAGATCGGCTGCACTGGCCATTCAAACACTTGGTGGATATGGGTTTACAACAGATTTTCCAGTACAACAATTATACAGGGATTTAAAAATCATGTCGCTCTACGAAGGCACTACGGGCATTCAATCGCTTGACTTATTGGGCAGAAAAGTAACTATGCAAAACGGCAAGTCTGTAAAACTTTTGTTCTCGGCAATTTCAAACACCATACTGGAATCAGAAGCATATGAAAATTTAAAGCCCTACTCAACAAGTTTAAGTGCAGAGCTGAAAAGAACCGGCGAAGTTTTGCAACATATAAGTTTGTATGCAACAAAGGGAGAGATCGACCGATATCTTTCTGATGCAACTGTATTTATGGAAATGATAAGCTATATAGTAATTGCATGGCAGTGGTTGAAAATGGCGAATAAAGCTGTAGAGAAAATAAATGCAAACGACTTCAAAGCGAATTCTAAAATATTTTATGAAGGAAAAATTCATACAATGGAATTCTTCTTCAAATATGAATTACCACATGCAGAAGCCTGCGCAAAAACACTTTTAGACGAACATGAGCTCACGAACATCAAAGCTTTTGAGCTCTTTAATTAATGAAGTAATACAAGTTATGTAGGGATTACTAATTCGGGAAATGCTTTTCTTAATTGAGAAAATACCTGTTCCATAATATGGGTAACTGTATTGATCTTTTTCAATAAATCGGTTTCATTTAGCGATTCGTTCTTTGCTGCTTCCATCTCCAATTCACGGATAGTGTCTTTTAATAGTGTGACTCCCATTCCTTCTATTGAAGGCTTCATACGGTGCGCCAGTTTTGAAACCATATCCCATTCCTTTTTTGAAGCAGATTCATTCATTTTTGAAAGGTCATTGGGGATTTGTTCCAAAAAGAGAGAAACCATTTTATTTGTAAACTCAGGCTTACCCTTGCCAATTAAATTCACCATTGTCAGGTCGTACAATTTTGCTTCAACAGCTTCTTTTGATAAACCAGTTTGCTCCTTGGATATACCAGTTTGTTTCTCATTTAAAATGGTTTCAGATGCTAAATTTTTGGAAGCGTCATTCTCAGCTTTATTTATTTTCTCTGCAGGAGTCAGGCATTTGCTCATCGCTGAAAATAATTTTGCTTCAGTATAGGGCTTGGTAACATAATCGTTCATTCCAGCCTGAATATATTGCTCATAATCTCCTTTCAGCGCGTTAGCAGTAAGTGCTATAATTGGTATCCCCGATAATAAGGAGTTATCCAATTTTCTTATCAATTGTGTTGCTTCCATGCCATCCATTTCAGGCATCTGTATATCCATTAAGATTAGGTCGAAGGCTTTTTTCTGAATGATCTCTATTGCTTCTTTACCATTATTTACAACTGTTACCTCCATACCCCAGGATTCAAGTATCTGAGAGGCGATGAACTGATTCAGTTCGATGTCTTCAACAACTAATATTTTTTTTGCTCCAAAAAACCTGTACTCTTCAGGTGTTTTTTCTTCTGTGTCTAAAAAATTTTTATCTCCATCCATATGAGGTATTTGAAAGTCAGAACGTGTTCCTCCGCATTCAATTTTCCCTTCACTGATGTTTTCTATATCCATCAGGTCGTTCACAATAATCAATAAATTGTTTGCCGATTCTTTTATCAGTTTCAGGTATTTTTTTTGTTGTGCAGCCAGAGGTGTTTTTGCCAATAAATTGGCCACCCCCAGAATACCATTCATAGGAGTCCTGATTTCATGGCTCATGTTTGCGAAGGGAGATCCTAAAAATAATAATTGGTTTGTTTCCGGCAGGAATTCAAATTGTCCCTTCAAAAGTATTTTGCTTTGGGCAGGTAAGGCTCCTAGTAAAAAAATCTCCCCCTGCTTTTCCTTAAGTTCGTTAAACCTTATTTGCCCGACTTGAGGGCTCTTTATTTCGAATATCGTATCAAAAAACTGTCCTTCTTTTATTGAAACAATTTTCACGAGTGACTTGCCAAACGATAGCAATTTCATTTCTTCATCTACGAGGAAGAAGAAAGGAAACAACCTTTTCCATTGCGCAATATCGAAGGACAATTTTTGCAAACTCATTTTTGTTTTACATCACCGTTTTGAATCATTCTATAAATAGTAGATTTTCCAACATCCAGTTTTTTAGCTACTGCTAATACGTCGTTATCGTATTTCTCCATAAAATGCTGAATGATCTTTAATTCATAATCGCGCAATGTGGTTTCCTGCATCAATAAACTCGCAGTGGCTGCAGTTGTGTCGAGATTAATGTCTTTATCTTCTATCAGATCTGCATCTGAGAGCACTACCGCCAACTCCACTACTGACTTTAGTTCGCGAACATTGCCCGGAAAATGATAGGTACGCAATTTCTGCACTGCATCTGGAGAAAAAGATTTGACTGGAATTTTATTGTCAGTACAGAAACCATTGATGAAGTGTTTTGCCAGTATCAAAATATCGTTATCGCGCTCTCTTAAAGGCGGTAATTCTATAGGCAAACCCAAGAGTCGGTAATAAAGGTCTTCTCTAAATCTTTTTGCTTTTACTTCATCTAAGAGATTTCGGTGAGTAGCTACAATGATTCTGATATCGATTGGAATAACCGTATTACCACCCACGCGCGTGATTTCTCTTTCCTGTAAGACACGCAATAATTTGGCTTGCAAAAAAGGATCCATTTCTCCGATTTCGTCCAAAAAAATAGTACCCTTATTTGCCTCTTCAAATTTTCCGATACGCTTTTCAGAAGCACCTGTAAAAGCACCTTTTTCGTGCCCGAATAATTCACTCTCTAATAATTCTTTGGGAATAGCAGCCACATTTATTGCAATAAACGGATGTTTCTGTCTGGTGGAATTATAATGAATGGCTTTGGCAACCATTTCTTTTCCGGTTCCGGTTTCTCCGGTGATGGAAACAGTAATATTTGTTTTCGTTGCTTTTTCAAGTAGTGAGAAAACTTTTCTAATCGCATCGCTTTGCCCGATAATCGTTTTTGAAAAATCGTATTTCTTTTTTAATTCACTTTTTAAACTCTCCACTTCTTTACGCAAGTCTTTGATCTCACGCAAATGCAATAACACATTCCAAAGCCGATCGCTGGTATCTTCGTCTTTCACGATATAATCAAAAGCGCCTGTTTTTAATAAGTCAACCGCAGTAGTAATATCGTGCTGACCCGAAATAATAATCACTTCTGTTTGAGGAGAAAGTTGTTTAATTTTTTTAAGTACCTGACTGCCATCCATTTCTGTTAGCGCATAATCGAGGGTAACTACATCGGGAGGTTCGTGCATGGCTTTAAAAAAATCTCTTTCTGTTTCGTACTTCGCAACCTGATAATCAGGATTCATAGAAAGATGGTGCTCGAGCATGGCTCCATACCAAGGGTCATCTTCCAAGATGTATATTTTTAAAATCCTGTTCGATTTCATAGTTATCTTTTGTTACTGACAATCCATGAAAATTCATGCTAGTCGTATCGATTCTTCATAAAATTAGAAAAAGTTTCATAATTGGAAGAAATTATAATGAAATACACAAAACGGATTATTTCTTGTTTTGGGAAAAACATTCTCATTATGTATCAAAGTTTCCACATCTTCACAACAATTTCCATTTAACTTAGTCTTATAACTACCTTTATCGCTACTAAAACTGGTAATCGCATGCTTAAAGTCGGCATATTTGGAGTAGGTCATTTGGGAAAATTTCATCTCAACAATTGGAAAGAAATAGAAGGAATAAAACTGGTGGGTTTTTTTGACCCCAATAACGAAAACGCCAATCAGGTTATTGAGGAATATGGTTTAAAACGTTATATGGATGAAGATAAACTGATGGATGCCTGCGATATTATCGACGTAATTACTCCCACCGATCATCACTATGCAGTATGCATGCAAGCCGTTCGAAAAGGCAAGCACGTGTTTGTAGAAAAACCTTTGGCGCATAGTATTCAGGAAGGGCGCGATATTGTAAACATCGTCAGAGAAGCAAATGTAAAAATGCAGGTTGGTCATGTTGAAAGGTTCAATCCTGCTTTTATGGCAATTAAAGACATGAACCTGAATCCCATGTTCATTGAAGTTCACAGACTGGCACAGTTCAACCCCAGAGGTACAGAAGTAAGTGTGATTCTGGATTTGATGATACACGATATTGATATTATTCTGAGTTTAGTAAAGAGTGATGTAAAACATATTTCGGCAAGCGGAGTAGCAGTAATGACAGATACACCTGATATTGCAAACGTGCGCATTGAGTTCAACAATGGTTGTGTTGCAAACCTCACCAGTAGTAGAATCAGCATGAAGAAAATGCGAAAAATGCGCTTGTTTCAACCTAACTCCTATATTGGAATTGACTTCTTGGAAAAGAAAACCGAAATCATCAAACTCAAACAGCCGGAAGACACAAATGTTTTTTCGTTTGATATCGAAACGCATAACGGCAAGAAAACCATTGCAATTGCCAACCCCATCATTCAACAGCAAAATGCCATCAAACTTGAGCTCGAAGCATTTGTAGATGCTATTATAAATAATACACCTACTATCGTAAGTGAAATTGATGGTTTCCTTGCAATGGAAGTTGCACATCAAATACTGGAAAAAATCAACAGTACCAGTATTCTGGTTTAAACCCATGCGTAAAAAATCAAGGAACAGCCATGTTTATGCAATTAGCGATTATGCACTATCCATAATTAGCTGGTGGTTGTTTGCCGAATTTGTACTGGCAGATCAATCTGTAATACCTGTTTCGGAAGAAGTATTAAAAAATAAGTTTCTTCTAAATTTTTTGATCGTACCAATTGCTTGGTTTTTGTGGTACCTACTTCTGGGAAGTTATCAAAAATCGCTTTATCAAAAATCGAGGCTTAACGAGCTAACCGATACCATGATCAACACTTCACTTGGCATTATGCTATTGTGGATGACCAGTTTTCCCATCAATAAAATAACCGTTTTAAGCAGTTACTTGCTGATCCAATTTACTTGCATTTTTATCGGGAGAGCAATTCTTCTCGAAAAAGCTAAAAGAGATATTATTCAAAGAAAAGTTTTTTTTAATGCACTCTTTATTGGTAATAACCCTGGTGCTGTAAGTATCTATAAAGAACTCACTAAGAACTTCTCTTATCTCGGAATAAAACCCATTGGCTATCTTTCTACAAATGAAGGCACAAAAAACGGCTTGAGTAAATACCTGAATTGTTTAGGAACGATTGCTGAACTATCTCTGCTCATTGATCGTGAAAATATTGACGAAGTAATTATCGCTGTTGAAAAAAAACAATATCAGGAAGCAGAGCAAATTATCAGTGCATTGATTGAAAAGGAAGTGCATATCAAGCTCGCCCCAAATATGCTGGATATACTTTCTGGATCTGTTAAAACCAATAATGTTTTCGGAGCTACCCTGATTGATCTGGAAACAGGATTACTACCCTATTGGCAACAAAATATCAAACGCCTTTTCGACCTTTGTTTTTCTATATTCAATTTAATACTATTGAGTCCTGTTTTATTGATAGTTGCCTGCATTACCAAATTTTCTTCAAAGGGAAATATTTTCTATGTTCAGGAAAGAATTGGCCTTAAGGGGAAGCCCTTTTTTATTTATAAATTCAGGAGCATGTATGCAGGATCCGAGAGTTTGGGACCTGCACTCTCTTCTGATCACGATAACAGAATTACTAAGTGGGGCAAATTTATGCGCAAATGGCGCCTTGACGAATTACCACAGCTCTGGAATATTCTTATTGGCAATATGAGTTTTGTTGGACCGAGGCCCGAAAGAAGAATTTATATCGACGCCATTTTACCTAAAGCGCCCTACTATCGTTATTTATTAAGAGTAAAACCCGGGCTCACTTCCTGGGGCATGGTTCAATTCGGTTATGCATCTTCTATTGAGGAAATGATTGAAAGAATGAAATACGATCTGATGTATGTTGAAAATATTTCTTTATTACTCGACTTTAAAATTATGATACATACAGTTCGCATCATCATTTCGGGAAAAGGAAAATAACCAAAGTTCATCGTATTAATGAGTGAATCATTATTGATATTACCAGCTCAAGAAATCGACCCACAAAAATGGGATGATTGTATTACGCAAAGCTCCAATTCGCTGATATATGCGAAGTACGAATACCTGACTACCCTATGTGATCAATGGTCGGGTTTGATTATAGGTAATTATAAAGCTGTTATTCCCCTGCCCTGGCGCAAAAAAATGGGGCTTCGCTACTTGTATGCACCGCCATTTATTCAGCAACTGGGTATGTTCGGAGATCAGGAGTTGGTACCCTTCACTAAAATTATTGAGTGCATTAGCAGGTTTATAAAATTCGGCGACTTGTTTTGGAATTATCAAAATACCCCCCTTTGTCTTGGAATAAATACGCTGCAAAAAAATAATTTAATCATCTACCTGAATAAAACTTACCCCGAGATTCAGTCAGGCTACTCCAAAGATCTGATTCATAATCTTCAGAAAGCAACAAAGTTTTCTCTATCCTACTCATCAAAGCTGATACTATCCGAGGCAATCTGTTTGTATCAATCTGCCTACCAGCAAAGGTTATCTAATATTAGTAAACAAGATTTCATCAACTTTCAAAAACTTTGTTCGATGCTGGTTGAAAAAAATCAATGCTTTACCAGAAGCATTATCGATGCGTTAACAAATGAGATGAGCTCAGTTGCTTTATTACTGAAAGATGCGAATAGAATTTATTTGATTCTAAATGCTACTACCGAAAAGGGAAGAAGCATGGCTGCAAATCATTTTTTAATTGACCAAATTTTACAGGAATTCAACGAAGAGGATCTGATTTTTGATTTCGAGGGTTCAGAGATGGAAGGTATTCGCAGTTTTTATGAAAATTTCAATCCGGAGTGTCAACCCTATTTTTACTGGCGGCACAACCAACTTTCTCCCTTTCTGAAATGGATCTTAAAAAATATTTTTCGAAAGCGTTAATGACTTGGCTTTTTCATTCTATTCAAGTTCTATATTTTCATACGTTCCACTACTTCCATTCCGGAAGCAGGATCAATTCCTTTTAGCTCAACATATTCAATATTGGGTACCCAGAAAGATCCGCCATTTACACGAACAAAAATCCTGCGAAGTATCATCTGTCTGTGATTGATATCTGTAAAGACATAAAACTTATTGTCGGCCAGTTTTTTCAGGTACATTATTTTTCTCTTATAAGAAACAAAGTGCAGCTCATAAAAGTCCTTTGCCATTTGCTTCGCCCTAATTCCATATGCAAAGTTTCTTTGAATATAATTCAGTTCTTCGTGTTGTTCCTTCTCGGTATACCTAATCCAAAAAACATGCACAGGGTCGTCGACAACCAGGTTCCCATTTTTAAAATTCAGTTCATACACAAGCGTATTGATATTGGGATCGCGCTGTAAAAAAAACAATTGATTGGGATTACCGGCAGGTGTGGGATACTTCAAATCTTTCTGAGCAAATACAGCATTCCAACATAAAAAAAAAGCATTTAAAAATACCAATAGCACAAACTCTTTGTAACGCATGCGGGGTTATTTAACATCAACTATACTCCATAACCGGTTTGTCAAGAGGCTAGCATAAAAGGTAAATTTAGGAACTAAACAGTAAAGAATTTGAAAATCATTTAAACTACGATTGCACTCAATCCGTCAAAACTTAATAGCAATAGTTGTTATGATGTTTTTTTATAATTAAATATTGCCCAAGAATTAAGTATTGCTGCAAAGCCCAAAATAATAAAAATATGATTTCTGATATCGGATAATTTACTTCCTTTCAATATTACCATCCGCACCACATCTATAAAATAGGAAACAGGGTTCAGCCACGTGAGCTTCTGTACCCAGGCCGGCATACTGTCGATAGGCGTAAACAAACCACCTAGCAAGATAAAGATGATCAGTAGAAAAAAAGAAATCAGCATTGCCTGCTGTTGCGTATCTGCAAAAGTAGAAATCAACAAACCCAAACCCAGAACAACTAATAAATAAATTGCTGCGAAAAAGTATACCACCAAAATATTTCCCAAAGGATGTATCTGATAAAAGAATCTCATGATAGTAAATCCGATGCTCAAAACCACTAATCCAATTACCCAAAAGGGTATTAGTTTGCCCAGTATAAATTGGTATTTCTTAATAGGAGTAACATTTATTTGTTCAATAGTTCCGACTTCTTTTTCCCGAACAATATTCAAAGCAGTTAAAAAAACGCCAACCATTGTGAGTAGTGTTGCAAGAGTTGCTGGCACCATAAAATACTTATAACTCATCATAGGATTAAACCAATTCGATTCTACAACGCTGATATTTGTTTGAGGTGGAACCTTTGGAAACTGAATCCACTTCATTCTAATCTGTTTGTTAAAATCCTGTATAATACCCTGCATGTAAGCAGCACCCAGATTGGCTTTCATACCATTCACAGCATTCACTGCAATAAAGAGTTTTGAATAATCTTCCCTCACAATATTTTTTTCAAAATCTGTTGGTATTTCCAATACAATATCAGCTTTGTCGGACTCAATCGATTTTATGGCTTCCTGATAAGTATCTGTATAATTCACAAGTTTAAAATAACCAGACGATTTTATCTTTTGTATCATCTGTTGCGCATAAACCGAATGATCATGATCCGCCACAGCCAGATTAATATTCCTTACTTCATAATCAGCAGCCAAAGGAATGATGATCAATTGTAAGGTCGGCATCATAAAAATAATTCTCAAGATTGCCGGGTCTCTGAATATCTGTCTGAATTCTTTTTGCAATAAATATTTTAATACGCTCATGCCAATCTTGTTTTAAAGTTTTTGATACTAATACCAAATAATACGATTGTCATTCCAAACAATATCAGCGTCTCTTTCCAAACATATGAGAACCCGAGTCCTTTGATCATAATGGTTTTCACAATAAAATAGAACCATTTAGCCGGCACTATATTCGATATAATCTGTAAAGGAAGTGGCATATTCTCTATCGGAAACATATAACCGCTGAATACGGTAGTAGGCAGAAATAATCCCATCAAAGAAACCAGCATCGCCACTTGTTGCGAATCGGTAATGGAAGAAATCAACAAGCCTAGTGCGAGCGAAGTAATGGTAAATAATAGTCCTTCAGAAATCAGTAATAACAAGCTACCTCTGATGGGTACATCTAATACAAAAACACTGAGTAATAAAATTGATGCAACATTCACCATCGATAGTAACATGTATGGAACAGCTTTTGCAACAACAACTCCGAAAGGCTTTAAGGGCGATACCAGTATAATTTCCATTGTCCCCATCTCTTTCTCTTTTACAATTGCAATGGAAGTCATCATAGCGCAGGTAAGCATCAGTATTAAGGCCATTACCCCCGGAACAAAACTATAAGCTCCCTTTAATTCAGGATTATACATCATCCTTATTTCGGGTTCAATACGGTAAGGCAGTTTTTGTTGATTTCCCAATGCCTTCTGAAAATCCATGATGACGGCAGTAGCATAATTTTTTAAAGTACTAGCCACATTCGGATCGGAACCATCACAGATCAATTGAATTTGTGCTTGGTTTGTATGCTGTAGATCGTTCGCAAATTGCTGTGGTATCACCACCACTATTTTCACTTTACCCTGTCTGAAAACAGGTTCTACATCCTTAAAACTTTTCAACTGAGCAGTTGCATCAAAATATTTGCTTGCACTCAGTTTCTGAATCAACTGCTGTGAAGCAACATCTTTTGAGAAATCAAGTATTGCCAGTTTTGAATTTTTTACTTCGTTTGAGAGCGCAAACCCAAATATAATAATCTGAGTGATTGGCATACCCAATAAAATAAACAGGGTGCGCTTATCACGCCAGATATGAAAAAATTCTTTTTTTATAAATGCTATAAATTGCTTCATCCTCTAAAAAATTAAAATCATATTGAATTTTGCCTTTTTGACTTTTGACTTTTGACTTTTGACTTTTGAATTTTGCCTTTTGCCTTTTTACTTTTGCCTTTTCCTTCTACTCCCCCCTCACAGCTTTTCTTGCAAGTTTCAAAAAAACTTCATCCATCGAACCGCTTTCAAAACGATGCTTTAATTGTTTGGGTGTATCTAAAGCTTCGATCTTTCCATCCACCATAATACTCACCCTATTACAATATTCCGCTTCATCCATATAATGTGTGGTTACAAAAACGGTGATTCCCCTTTCCGATGCATCATAAATTAATTCCCAAAATTCTCTTCTTGCTATTGGGTCAACGCCCCCTGTTGGTTCATCCAGAAATACAATGGCAGGATCATGCACAATGGCAACCGAAAATGCAAGTTTTTGTTTCCATCCTAGCGGTATCGATTTCACCAAACTATTCTCGTGTTTTTGCAAATGCAGGTGTTCTACCAGGTATTTTGTTTTATCAATAATCTGTGTTTTGCTTAGTCCGTATATTCCACCATAGAATCGAATATTTTCTTTGATCGTAAGATCTTCATACAACGAAAACTTTTGACTCATATAGCCAATGCTTTTCTTAATTGCTTCTGTTTGATGAAATACATCGAAGCCCGCAACACTGGCCTTTCCGGAGCTGGGAATCGAGAGACCGCAAAGCATTCGCATGGCCGTAGTTTTACCGGCACCATTCGCGCCCAAAAAACCAAAGATTTCACCCTTGCTCACTTCAAATGAAATACGATCAACTGCAATGAAGTCTTCAAAGCGTTTAGTAAGCTCATCTACAACGATTACTTTTTGATTATCCATTTGCATTATTCATTAAATCCATAAAACAATCTTCAATGTTTGCATCTATCTTTTTTACCAAAATTTGCTGGTATTCTTTATCGTGCAAATAGTTTTGAATACTATCCATTGAACTGTCGTCGTTCTTCATTACTATATGATAGTATTCGCCAAAAGAGTAACAGGACGCAACTGCATCCCATTGTTTCAAGGTTTTATGCAAACCCAGCATATTTTCGCTTTGCACAGCCCACAACGGGTGCGCAAAACTTTTATTGATATTTTCAGGGCGGTCAATTGCCAGTATCCTGCCATTTTGCATCAGTGCAACACGATCGCAGAGTGCAGCTTCATCCATATAAGGTGTCGAAACCAGAATTGTGATTCCTTGTTGTTTTAAACGCTGCAACATATCCCAAAACTCTTTTCTGGAAACAGCGTCCACACCAGTTGTTGGCTCATCTAAAAACAATACCGTTGGTTTATGAATTAACGCACAACACAATGCCAGCTTTTGTTTCATCCCCCCAGATAATTTTCCTGCCCGTCTTTTTTTAAAGGGCTCTATCTGCTGATAAATATCTTTGATCAGGTCATAGTTCTCCTCAATACTGGTATTAAAAATGGTTGCAAAAAAGTCAAGATTTTCTTCTACGGTAAGATCCTGATACAAAGAAAATTTTCCCGGCATATAACCCACCCTTTTCCGTATCTCCTTATAGTCTTTCACTGTATCCAATCCGTCAACCCAAGCCCTCCCAGTTTCAGCGAGTAATAAAGTAGTAAGCACTCTAAACAAACTCGTTTTACCTGCTCCATCGGGGCCAACAATTCCAAATAATTCTCCCTTAGTCACTTCAAATGAAATTCCCTTTAAAGCAACTAGTTCTGATTTTCCAACCAAATATTTTTTTCCAATATTTTCTACTACTACTCCAGACATCTTATTTAAATTGAATTTCGCCATACATGCCAATTTTCAAATACCCGTCATTCTTCACACTAATTTTTACAGCGTAAACCAAATTGGCTCTCTCATCTTTTGTTTGAATTGTTTTAGGAGTAAACTCTGCCTTATCTGATATCAGCGTAATGGTTCCGGGATATTCCTTATACTTATTTTCGCCAGCATCTGTAAAAACCTTAACCGTCTGACCCAATTTAATTTCTGATAATTGCGCACCACTGATATAGGCACGAAGCTCAAGATTAGTAAGATCGGCCACTTTATAAAGTGCTTTCCCTGCACTCGTTATTTCGCCTTCCATTGCATATTTTGTTAGCACTGTTCCGTTTACCGGGTTGATAATAACAGACCTTTGCTCTTTATCTTTTAGCTGTTCAATCTGTTTCTGAAGTGGTTTTTTTTCACTTAAAATACTTCTATTCTGGGTTGACACATTGTTTACCTGAACCTTGATTTGTTGTTCACTCACTGCAATTTGTTTTTTAACGGACTCAATTTGAAAGTTGATATCGTCAAGTTGTTTTGCAGTAGCTGCATCAGCTTTGATCAGGTTCTCGATTCTTTTTTTCTCGTGCAAAAGGTTTTCCAACTGTATTTCCTGCACAGCTATTTGTTCTTTCACCAACTTAATCTGAGGTTCTGCATTCTGCATTTTTTCAGACAAAGCTTTAACGGATGCTTCAATCTGTTGCTGCTGCAGGCTTACAGGAAATGCATCGATCATTGCAACAACAGAATCTTTTTTTAAAATCTCCCCTTCTTTGATTTGGAACTGAAGTATTTTACCTCCCAACTCTGAAGATACAATCACTTCATCAGCCTCGAATATACCAGCAGCATCATGCTTTAACTGACTTGATCCACAAGATGCCAGAAAGCCGATGGTTATAAACGCCGTAGCGTAATTGCGTAAATTCATAGATTCGTTTTTATTGATTTCCTTTAATATTCTGATAATTTATTTTCGCCTGCAACAGTTGTATCTGATGCAGTATAAAATTGCTTTTGGTTTGGTCTTCTGCGTTAACTTCTCTCAAATAGTCGTTCGAGTTAATCACTCCGTTTTGTAATTGCGCCTTCGAAGCTTCCGTAATATTTTCCCTCACACTAATAATCTGTTCATCGATTCTGACAATTTCTTTTAATTTTTTAATCTCAGTTTGCTGTTGACTCAATAGAGTTGAGGTATTAAACAGAAACAAATCCTTTTGTACATCATTGATCTTTTGATTTAAGCCAACAATCTGATGTTCTCTTTTATTAGTGTATAAATTACTGAGCGACCAATTTAATCGCAGGCCTCCAATTCCATACCATGCAAAATCATTTTGCAACATATTCAAGCCGGGTTTGCCATAACCGGCTTGCGCAAACAAACTTAGTTTGGGATTGGATTTTGCAGCAATTAATTGATTTTGTGTATGCCAGAAACTGTCCTGATATGCATACAATTTTATTTCCGGTCTTTGAATACTGTCATCGAGAATTTCCAAAACTACGGGCTGTTCCAATACTACCTGATCGCTTATTTTCTGATGAATAAATAATTCCAAAACTCTCAAAATGGAGCTTTTACTTGCTTTGATTTCAACTATTCTTTGTTCGGTTTGAAGCAATTGCGCTTGCAATACAAGAGAGGCAGATTTAAAAACAGTACCGTTCGCCAATTGTGCGTTTACCGTATTCAAGCCAAGTTGCATATTTTCTTTCACCAATTTTGCTTGCATGTATTGAGCATCCATTAATAAAACACCGAGGTACAATTGATTAATTCTGTCTTTTAATTTATAAAGTTCCACTTCCAGTTTCTGATCATCCATTAACGCCGACTTTTCCTGTATTTCTTTTTGATTTTTTACCATTCCTCCATCATAAATCAACTGGTTTAATTCTCCCCAGAATTTATACTGATCCTTACTTAATGCTATAATATGAAATCCGGGCAAGGGAATACTTACACTGGTAACATCCGATTGATAACTCGCCTGCCCATTCAAACTAAACTGCGGCAAGTAAGCCGTATTCATATTTTCAAGAGTTAAAAAACTGGTCTTTTGCAATAATTCCTTTTGCTTAATCAGAGGGTAATTTTCTCTTGCCATTTGATAGGCTTTGTTCAGACTAAGTACCCGCATGGAATCTTGTCCGCTTATTTGCAGCGGGCGCATTTGAAAGACAAAAAGGGCTATAAAGAATGTTAACCAACTAGTTAATTTATACATAAAAAAAATTATTTTCTAATTGAATTAATAATAAACTCTGCCACCAACACTTTTCGTTGGTCCATCAGGTTTTTGTATTGCGCTTCATTTGCTCCCGAAAGCATGCGAATCATTGGTTTAGCAATAAATGGAAAGACACACATCGAAAACATATTCATGAGCAGGTGCACTGGATTAATCGGTGCAATGCTCCCATCTTCCAAATTTTTCTGAACCTCTCTTATAAACTTTTGGATAAAAACAGGCTTCTGTAATTCAAAAAAATTAATAATCCCGATTTCAGGGTTCTTATTCACCTCATTCATTACAAATAAGGGCAGGTAAGGATTCTGAATCATCACATCAATATAATTCGAAACAATTGCTCTTATTTTTTCAAATAAATTAAGGTCCGAATCCATAATCATTTCAAAGCGCGGAAATAACTTTCCGGCTGTTTCTTTAAAAATTACTTCAAATAATTTTTCCTTACTTCTAAAATAGTAGTGCAGCATGGCTTTATTAATACCAGCCTTATCTGCAATATCCTGCATCCTGGCGCCATCCATACCCCTCTCTAAAAAGACCTGTCGGGCGGCATCCAATATCCTTTCTTCAGTAGACCTATCTTTTCCTTTCTTAACCATATTATTTAACCAATTGGTTAACAAAACTAATAAAATCATTTAATCTACAAAATATTATTTTATTGAATGGGCTTAAAAACGGTAAAAAATATATCAGCCCTGTGTTTAAATCCCAGTCGCTCGTACATTTTTATGGCCCTCATATTATCGTTCCTGACATGCAAAAAAGCAGTTCTCCCGGATTGAAGAATCTGTTTTAAAATGATCGACATCAATACTGCCGCATAGCTTTTTCCGAGAGCATTGGGGTGTGTACACACAGCGCTGATCTCGGTAAACTTTTCGAGATGCAATCGTTCACCTGCCATTGATACCAACCGATTGTTTTCAAATACGCCATGATAATTTCCAAAATCAATGGTTCTTTGCAGGAATGGACCCGGTTTGGTTAACGCCGTGAGTTCGAGCATTTCCGGTATATGTTCGTTAGATAGTTTTCTGATATCCAGTCCGTTTTTTTCTACAAAAAAAGGTTCTGTACAAATCATTTGGAATAACATGAGTTCAAAAATGATCTCCCAGGATTCGTTGAATTGAATGGGATGAGCAATCAGTGTGGAGAAGGATCTATCTTTGGGTAATCCATTTAATAGCTTCTGCATGGAAGCGCCGTTCCA
Organism: Chitinophagaceae bacterium; assembly: GCA_019752295.1. Classification (GTDB taxonomy): domain Bacteria; phylum Bacteroidota; class Bacteroidia; order Chitinophagales; family Chitinophagaceae; genus Sediminibacterium. Next base: position 31,400 of record JAIEMK010000032.1, read on the forward strand.
TTCGGATACTGCAGCAAACGGAGAAATTTCGGGCGAAAAATATGCGACATCGGCATTGCCTTGATTTTTATTTTTCTCCAAGCTATTTAAGGCCGACCAAATGGGGTTATCTAAAGGATGCAATTGTATTAGTAATGTTGAACCGTAAAGATAGGGACTCATGCAAATTATTAGACACAAAAAAGCTTCATCCAATTTGTAAAAAGATGAAGCTTTAAAGCGCTACTCGTTTAGAAAAAATCCTTCCCCGATCTAAAACAATTGTAGTGCTTCCTCTAAACTAAGTTCGGGCTGCAGTTCTTTTGCGAGCTCTAATACTTTATCAATAAGGCCGGGCATAGCGTTTCTGACCGGCTCTGTGAGCTCGATGCCCTGTTGCTGAATAGATTCAATGCTCACAACAAATAAAAATATCTCTGGCATTTTATCCATTAGCTGCAAGGCATTCACCATATCGCGCAAACCTATATCATGCGTACTCATCGCCCTAGGAAAGTCTTTCGCAAAACGGGGTTTAATTAGTCGAATGGTTCCGGATTCATGATCATCCAGTGTGGCATCAATTAAAATTACCTTTCTGTGTACCTCAAAAAATTCTAATAAATGAAAACCTCCAGTTCCTCCATCAACGACATCCACCTTTTCGGCAATGGGCATTTTTTGCAGGGCCAAGGCCGTTTGAACGCCTATGCCCTCATCTCCCATTAAAAAATTACCGATACCAAGGATCAAAAGATCTGAATTGATTCTCATTTTTATTTGTTTGGTTCGTTTGGTGTATGATGTTCCTCGTTTTGAAAAACTTCTTCTTCAATAAACTTCCAGCCACCACCCATGCTGCTTATTTCGCCACGGCCTTCTACATATTCGTGATAGAACACAAGGTACACATGCACCACTGCAAAAAGAATAAAAAACCACATCGACCAGTGGTGAATCTGGCGAGTTAAGATATCGCCTCCAAACATGGCAGGTACCCAAGAAAATAATTTTGGTAACCACCAAGTACCCATCGATGCATACAAACCGAAGCCTGTTAAACACTGAACAAGGAATGCAAAAAAAGTAAGGAGATAGATAAATCCTGCCATTGCATTGTGTCCAATACTGATATGTTCTTTTCCGCGGAGCATTAGGATGTCGATTTTGAAAACAGTCCACATCTCTTTTAGAAATTTCTTAGACGTAGGTATAAATTGTTTCCAACTGGCATACTTATTTCCAACAAATCCCCAATACAAACGAAACAGAAAATTAAAGAAGAAGATATAAGATGCAATAAAATGTATTACTCGCACCCAACCCATGGTATAGCGCATTGAAGCTTCTTCCTGACTCAACAAGGCAAGTGGGTTAGAAATATAAAATCCGGTGACGATCAGTGCAATGATGGCAAGCGCATTTAACCAGTGATAGTAACGCACAGGCAGCTCCCAAACATACACGCGACGTAGACGGTGAACATGCAGGTATTTCGTTTTCATCCGTAAATATTTAATTTTTAAATGGTCGGATGGATCCCCGCATTGAATAGATTAGATTCAGTGCGCGGATCACAATTTTATTTTATTTATCAAAACGGCTAATCGCCAACAACACTGACTCTGCTGATTGTTTTTCCTTCTTCATCATACAAATGCACACTACAAGCCATGCATGGGTCAAAGCTGTGAATAGTTCTTAGTATCTCTAGTGGTTGTTGTTCATTTGCAACAGGTGTACCCACCAAAGAAGATTCATAGGCTGATAACTGACCCTTGCCATCTCTTGGTGAAGCATTCCATGTTGTTGGAACTACTAATTGGTAATTCGAAATTTTTTGATCATCAATATTAATCCAGTGTGCAAGTGCTCCACGAGGTGCTTCTGCATGTCCAACACCAAATGAATGTTTGGCCCATGTTGCAGGATCGAAATTGGTTGTATCAGCCATTTTCGTATCGCCTTTCTTAATATTGTCGATTAGTTTGTCAAAGAATTCCAAGCCCCATTGTGCAGCCAACACACTTTCAAATCCGCGTGCAGCAGTTCTTCCAAGGGTTGAGAACAAAGCGGCTACCGGCACATTCAAATCCTTCAGTGCTTTGTCCACCACTTCTTTGAATTCGGGTTTACCACTTGCATAACCAACAAGTACGCGAGCTAACGGACCAACTTCCATCGCATGTCCCTTCCATCTTGGAGTTTTCAGATAACTATATTTCTGTTTGGTATCCAGGTTTTGGAATGGAGGTTTAGGGCCAGAGTATTTTACAGTGGTTTCTCCTTTCCATGGATGCAGACCCACATCGTTTCCACCTTTATATTCGTACCATGAATTGGTGATCCATTCCTGAACCTCATCATCTTTTCTTAAATCAACCTCATGTACTTTGCTGATATCTTTGTTAAGGATAGCCCCTGCCGGGAATTTATATCCCTTCAGATCACGATAACCATTGGTAGGAAGATCTCCGTACACTAAATAGTTTCCGATGCCGCCTCCGATTCCACCCCAGTCTTTATAGAAAGAAGCGATTGCCATCAGATCAGGTATATATACTTGTTCAATAAATTCCTTACCCTGCTTCATCAACTGCTCAACCATGGCCAATCTTTCTGCATTAATACCACTCACGTCATCAATACCAATCGAACAAGCCATACCACCCACCAAATAATTAGGGTGTGGGTTTTTACCACCAAAGATGGCATGTACTTTTACAATTTCTTTCTGCCATTCCAAAGCTTCGAGATAGTGTGCCAATCCAATTAAATTAACTTCTGCAGGAAGTTTGTATGCCGGGTGGCCCCAATAGCCATTTGCAAAAATTCCTAACTGACCACTAGCTACAAACTTTTTGATTCTGGTTTGTATATCGCTAAAATAGCCGGGCGAACTTTTTGGCCACTTAGAAATGCTTTGAGCCAACTCTGAAGTTTTTTTCGGATCTGCTTTTAAAGCATTCACCACATCAACCCAATCCATTGCATGCAAATGGTAAAAATGCACCACGTGGTCGTGCATATACAAGGCACAAAACATAATATTTCTTACCAATTCGGCATTGGCAGGAACACTAATGCCCAGTGCATCTTCAACACAACGAACTGAAGCCAGAGAATGCGTTGATGTACATACACCACATACTCTGCCAACAAATGCCCATGCGTCGCGTGGGTCGCGGCCTTTTAAAATTTCCTCCAGCAGGCGCACCATGGTACCACTACTAAAAGCATCTTTTATTTTGCCATTTTCTATATCTGCTTCTATACGTAGATGCCCTTCAATTCTGGTGATGGGGTCTACAACAATTCTCTTACTCATAAAGTGAATTTGTATAATTGGGTGTTAAGATTTTAATTTTTCTTCGCCAAGTCTTCCCTCATCTTCTAAATCGACGATGAGTTTTTTCTTACGAACATTTGTCATGATCGCATGACCAGCTAATGCAGCAGCAGTTACGCCAAGAGCAACTTTACCAACAGTATCGGCAGTAGATTCAATGCCAAATCCTGCAAATGCAGAACCTCTTTCATACATTCTACCATTATCCCAGTAGTTTTCTTCGCTGCATCCAATACAAGGGTGTCCGGATTGAATTGGGTAACTTGTGCCATTGTTCCATTTCATTACACCACAAGCATTATAGGTAGATGGTCCTTTACATCCCACTTTATATAAACAATATCCTTTCCTCGCGTTCTCATCATCAAAGCTCTCCACATACAAACCGGCATCATAGAAAGGACGACGATAACAGGTATCGTGAACACGCTTACTATAGAATGCTTTTGGTCGGCCTAATTTATCCAGCTCAGGAATTCTTCCAAACATTACAAGGTGTACAATAACACCTGCCATTACTTCGCCGATTGGAGGACAGCCCGGTACTTTAATAACAGGTTTCCCTTTTATCAGTTTATGAATAGGTGTTGCTTTTGTAGGATTCGGTCTTGCAGATTGTACACAACCATTGCTCGCGCAACTACCCCATGCAATAATTGCCATTGCATTTTCTGCGGCTTCTTCCAGAATCTGCAAAGAGGTTTTGCCACCGATCATACAATACACGCCATCAGCACCCATTGGCACACTTCCTTCAACACATAAAATATATTCTCCCTTATATTTTTTCATCGTATTCTGCATAGCTTCTTCAGCCTGAAAGCCCGATGCAGCCATTAAAGTTTCTGTGTAGTCTAACGAGATCTTATCCAGTAAGATGTCGGCTACGATGGGATGGGAAGACCGGATAAAGCTCTCACTACAACAGGTACACTCCTGAAAGTGCAACCAGATGACCGGTACTCTTGGTTTTGTTTCCAGGGCCTTTGCCATCTGACCCATGGCGGTATGTTCTAGACCGATGAATGCAGTCATCATACTCACAAACTGCAGGAAATCGCGCCGGTTATAACCTTTGCGCACCACCTCCTCATAATAAGTAGGCTGTTTTGTTGGAACAAGCTCGTTAGACATATGGTTTTGATTTAAATGGTAAAATGCTAACACAAAATAGTTTTCGTATCTCTTTAACAAAATGACAGCTATCAGTTGTTAGTATGATTAAAATCATATTTCTCGGGAGATAGTTTTTCTATTTTGCAGTACAAACCATATAAACTCTTCCGTATGAAAAAATTCACAGCGGCTTTGGCCATACTAGTACCGGTTTTAGCTTGGGCTCACCCAGGTCATGGAGAAACAGATGGATATACCATCATCCACTATTTTACAGAGCCCCAACACGCCATCATTACGCTGGGAGTATTAGCTGCGGTATCGATTTATATTGTTCGTGAACGCAGAAAAAAGCGGTCTTAATATACCTACTTCAGATGCATGAACTTTCAATAGTAATGAGCATTGTTGATTTGGCAACAAAGGAGGCAGCCAAACACGATGCCCCCTTGATCGAAGAAATAGAACTTGATATCGGTTGCCTCACCGGCATCGAAATGGATTCTTTTGAATTTGCATGGAAACAAGGCGTAAAAAGAACTATATTAGAGAACGCACTGAAAAAAGTAAACCGGATTGAAGGGAGGGCACATTGCAACGACTGCAACATCGATTTTAAAATGCAACATTTGTACGATAGTTGCCCGGAATGTGATAATCATTTGGTAGGAATCATCAGTGGCAAGGAACTAAAACTGAAATCTTTAGTATTACCGGATTAAAAGAACTCAAATAATAGTCATATGTGTGCAACATGCGGATGTGGCCCAACTTCACATCACGAACATGGGTATAGCCATGGTGATCAGGAAAAAAAGGGCAAGACAATTGTAGATATAGAGCAGGATATTTTAGGAGAAAACAATTTACTAGCTGCCCGGAACAGAGGTTTTTTTGAAGGCAGAAATATCCTAGCCATCAACCTCGTAAGTTCGCCTGGATCCGGCAAAACAACTTTGCTGGAAAGAACACTCACAGATTTAAAAGGTGAATTAAATTTTGCTGTAATTGAAGGAGATCAGCAAACGGCAAATGATGCCGACAGGATTCACGCTACAGGAACTAAAGTAACCCAAATCAATACTGGTAAAGGTTGTCATCTTGATGCCCATATGGTTCTACACGCCGTTCAGGGTATGAAACTACAAGCCGATTCTGTTTTATTCATTGAAAACGTTGGCAACCTCGTTTGCCCTGCCATGTTTGATTTAGGTGAAAAAGAAAGAGCTGTTGTGATTAGTGTTACCGAAGGAGAAGACAAGCCTCTGAAATACCCCGACATGTTTCATTCTTCTACCCTCTGTATTATCAATAAAATTGATTTGCTACCCTATGTTAAATTTGATATAGAAAAAGCAAAAGAATACGCAAGAAAAGTTAACCCCTCTTTGGAAATCATTGAACTGAGCTGCACAAGTGGAGAAGGTATGCATTTATGGTACGAATGGTTAAAAAGCAAAGTATTAACTCCTGCCTAAATCTACCCCATTATGGCAGCCTTTCATATTCATATCACAGGGTTGGTACAAGGCGTTGGCTTCAGACCTTTTGTACATAAGTTGGCGATACAAAAAAACATAAATGGATATGTTCAAAACGGATTAGACGGGCTGCACATTTATTGCGATGCAATTGAACAAGCCATTGATGAATTCTATAAACAACTTATTGAACACCCCCCCACTCTTGCAATTATCAGCAGCCATCAAATGGAACCTGTTGAAAGAATCATTGAAAAAGGTTTTTTTATTCAAAAGAGTTCGCTGGAAAATGAAGTGCAGATGTTGTTAACTCCCGATATCTGCCTTTGTGATGACTGCAGGAGAGAAATAAGATCGGCTACTAATCGAAGATACCAATATCCATTTACTACCTGTGTTAATTGCGGGCCAAGATATTCTATTACCACAGCCTTCCCTTACGACAGAGAGAATACAACAATGCATGGTTTAGCGCAATGCGAAACCTGCAGTAAAGAATACACTGATACTGAAAATAATCGCTACCATAGTCAAACAAACAGTTGCCCGGATTGTAGTATCAAAATGCATTTATTTGATCAGGATGCGGAAGAAATTCTCTGCGATCAAAATAATTATATTTCTTTATTGGTTAAGGCATTGCAGGAAGGCAAGATATTAGCAGTGAAAGCCGTTGGCGGATATTTATTAATGTGCGATGCAACGAACGAAAAAATAATAGTAACCCTAAGGCATAGAAAAAAAAGGCCCTCCAAGCCTTTTGCCATACTCTATGCCGATATTGAAATGCTTTGTGCAGATCTCGCCGTCAGCCCATCCGAAATTACATTACTAAAAGATAAATCAGCGCCAATAGTTTTGTGCGGCTTAAAAAAATTTCCCGAAAATGGAATTTGTACAGAGCAGATAGCTCCCGGGTTACACAGCATCGGAGCCATGTTGCCTGCATCGCCACTTTTACAATTGATCGCAGATAAATTCGGGAAACCCCTGATTGCAACTAGCGCCAATTTAAGCGGCTCCCCAATTATTTATGACGATGAAGCTGCAATTAACTGGCTACATACCATCGCAGATTTTACTCTGACTTTCGACCGGAAAATTGTTGCACCTCAGGACGATTCAGTCGTTCAATTGAGCAAGAGAGGAAAGAAAATAATTCTGCGAAGAAGCCGCGGACTTGCTCCCAATTATTACCCTGTAAAAATCAAAAACCTTCCGGACAATACGCTTGCCATGGGTGCCGAACTGAAAGCCTCATTTACTGTTGCCCGAAATAAACTGCTGTTTGTTAGTCAGTACTTAGGAGATCAGGAATCGGTAGAATCACAGGATAGTTACGACACTGCATTAAAGCAGGTTTCAGATTTATTGGGATTTGCCCCTGAGCATATTCTGGCCGACAAACATCCAAGATACCATGTATCAGAAAAAGGTCTCGAGCTCTCTCAAAAATTTGCTGCAACTTATACCAGCATTCAGCACCATGAAGCCCATTTTACTGCTGTAATGGCAGAAAATAAATTAATGGATCAGCAGGAACCCGTACTCGGAATTATTTGGGATGGCGCTGGGTATGGGTTGGATGGAAATATTTGGGGAGGCGAAATTTTTGTGTATGATCAGGGAGAAATAAAAAGAACAGCACACTTGAAATATTTTCCTCAGTTACTCGGCGATAAAATGAGTAAAGAACCAAGATTAAGTGCTTTAAGTATTCTTAAAAATACTCCACTTGCACAAAATCTTATTCGGAAACATTTTGCCGAAAAAGAGTGGGATTATTATTTACAATTATTGCATCAACCGCATACTGTTTCAACAAGTAGTATGGGTAGACTGATAGATGCAGTTGCCTGCTTACTGGGTCTTAAACCAGTTTGTTCTTACGAAGGTGAATCTGCAATGTTGTTGGAAGCCCTTGCCAAAAAATGTCATAGTCATTCGTACGACTACTATAATATACCACTTGTTGATGCTGTATTGGATTGGTCTGTATTGATCAACGAACTGATACACGATTGGTTTCAGAAAGAAGCCAACGAAGTAATTGCATGGAAATTTTTCTATTCGCTTGCAAAGGCGATTGCCCGAATTAGCAATCATTTCTTTATCGATAAAATTGCTTTTAGCGGTGGCGTATTTCAGAATGCACTATTGGTCGACATGATTATTGAAGTGCTGCAACACAAACGCGAACTTTATTTTCACGTACAACTAAGCCCTAACGATGAATGCATCAGTTTAGGGCAGATGGCATGGGTCAGTCATTTTGGATTGAAAACAGAACACACCATTTCACATCAATCAGTAAAAGCATCCGTTCCTTTAGCATGATACAAACTTATTAACCCACTTTTAAATTCATTTTATGTGTTTAGCCATTCCGGGAAAAATCATTGCAATCACAGAACAGCTTGATGAAACTTTTAGAAAAGGAAAAGTTTCGTTTGGGGGAATCATCAAGGAGGTTAATTTATTCATGGTGCCTGAAGCTGTTATTGGCGACTATGTTTTAGTGCATGTTGGAGTTGCCATTAATATTGTGGATGAAGAAGAAGCGAAAAGTACTTTCAGTTATCTGAAAAGTATGGGAGAAGTAGAAGAATTAGATAATCCAGACTCCAACTAAAACCTAAAAAATGAAATTCTTATCCGAATACCGCACCCACAACTGGTTTTGGAATACGTTCAGGAAATAAAACGCATTACTACCAAGCCCTGGACACTGATGGAAATCTGTGGTGGTCAAACGCATAGCCTTGTAAAGAATGGTATACTGGATATGCTACCCGACAAAATAACAATGGTACACGGACCAGGCTGTCCCGTTTGTGTTACCAGTGTAAGTGTAATTGATGAAGCCGTATGGTTAGCAGAGCAACAGAATCATATTTTATGTTCGTTCGGAGATATGTTACGTGTACCCGGAAGCAGAAAGAGTTTGCTCGAAGCAAAAGCCGAAGGTGCCGATGTACGAATTTTGTATTCGCCTCTGGAGGCAGTTGAACTGGCAAAACAAAATCCGAATAAGCAGGTCATATTTTTTGCTGTGGGATTCGAAACAACAGCCCCTGCCAACGCACTGAGTGTAGTACACGCCGCGCAACAGAACGTCATGAATTATAGCATTCTTGCTTCGCATGTTTTGGTGCCGCCTGCAATGGAAGCAATACTCAGCGATGAAGCAAATGTGATTGATGCATTTTTAGCTGCCGGCCACGTTTGCACAATTATGGGAATGGATGAATATTATCCTGTTGCTGAAAAATATCAGATCCCGATAGTAGTTACCGGATTCGAACCGGTAGATTTGCTACAAGGAATTTTGATGGCAGTTAAACAATTAGAAGATGGCGAATACAAAGTTGAAAACCAGTATAGTAGAAGCGTTCAGAGAGAAGGCAATAGAATGGCTCAGGAAACTATTCGCAAAGTTTTTGCAGTGAGCGATCGAATATGGAGGGGCATTGGATCCATTCCACAAAGTGGGTTTGAAGTAAATGAAAAATACCGTGACTATAATGCGAGATTGAAATTTAATATCGACATTCCTTTTGCCGAAGAAAATAAAGAGTGCATCAGCGGTGACATTATGAAGGGTTTAAAAAAGCCCAAGCAATGTCCGAATTTTGGTATCAAATGCAAGCCCGAACATCCGCTCGGTGCTCCGATGGTAAGTAGTGAAGGTGCATGTGCTGCTTACTATCATTATAGCTCCGACCCTATTCAGTAAAAATATTACCTGATTAAAAACATTTCCCTTGTCAAGCAAAAAAAGTTTTCAGTTATCCTGTCCAATCCCAAAATTTGATTTTGACATTATTACACTAGGACATGGCAGTGGCGGTTTACTAACCCATCGGTTACTGCAAAGTGGCGTGTTTGATATTTTAAAAAACGATTTACTCGATCAGCAACACGATGGTGCCAGCTTTTATCTGGAAGGCAACACAGCCTTCAGTACAGACAGCTATGTGATCTCACCTATCTTTTTTCCCGGTGGAGATATTGGTGAATTGGCAGTGAACGGTACGGTAAACGACCTTGCCATGTGTGGCGCAGAAGCAAAGTATTTATCACTTGCATTTATTGTGGAAGAAGGAATGACAATGGAATCGTTCTGGCAGATATTAACAAGTATTAAATATGCAGCCGACAAGGCCGGGGTGAAGATTGTAACAGGCGATACCAAAGTAGTAGAGAAAGGTAAAGGCGATCAGATTTTTATCAATACATCGGGTATCGGCAGCATACATCCTAAAGCAAAGATTCATCATAGCAGAATTGAAGCCGGAGATCAGATCATTTTAAGTGGCAATCTTGCCCAACATGGGATTGCCATCATGAGTAAACGACAGGGCCTTGAATTTGAAACAGATATTGTAAGCGATACAACAAACCTTAACCACACAATCTTTTCATTGGTAGATGCGCTCGGTAACGATATCAAGTTTTTACGAGATCCTACGCGTGGAGGTCTGGCTTCCGTATTAAATGAATTGGCAGAATTAAGAAAACTAGGTTTTGTAATTGATCAGAATAAAATTCCAATTGCGGAACAGGTAGAAGGTGCTTGTGAAATGTTAGGTCTTGACCCTTTATATGTTGCGAATGAGGGACTATTTGTAGCAATTGTAAAAAAAGAAGTTGCTGATAAGGCATTGCAAATTCTTAGGAAGGATGAGAATGGTTTAAATGCATGCATTATAGGTGAGATTACTGATAGTCACCCAGGAAAAGTAATGATGAAAAGCAGGGTTGGTGGGCATCGCGTGGTAGGTTTTTTAACAGGCGAACAGCTTCCCCGAATTTGTTAGACCTTATTAAATCAGATTTAAAACACTATACCCACCTGAACAGCAAGACCCATCGAAGGATCTGCACTATTTCCAAATCGGAAGGGCGACGACAATGAAGCGTAAAAACTATGGTCTTTTGCTCTATAAAATGTTTTGCTGATAATAGGTGTAAACCCATATCTGCCTGAAGTTTCAAACGCTGCCCTTCCAAAAAAACGGAAATCGTTTTTTAATTTAAAAACAACTCCGGGATGAAAAAGAAGGTTACTCATCCTACTGTTTCCATTTTCAGCACGTAAGGTTGGAGTCAATTCAACAGAAAAACCAAAATCGGCTGTCTTCCAAAAAATAAGCCCCACAGGAAGCCCTACACTATAAAACCCGCTAAAATTATAAATAGTTTCATTTTTCGTAAACGTAACCAGTTGATGAGATACTCCGGTAAAAGCCGTAATTCTTACAAAGTTTGATTGTGAAAACGAATAACCCGCATTAAACAATACTAAAAAAAGCAAGATAATCCGAAAGAGTTTCATAGCTAACCATTAGAATAAAACTCGAAATTAAAGAAAATGAGTCAGGAAACGCCTTGTAAGGTTTATTATTCTGCTATATCAAATTCTTCTTTTAATAATTTCATTTCCGCTTTTGAATTAAAGCAAGAACGCCATTAATAAATGTAAGTGGATGTATCGGGTTGCCGGGTACATACAAATCAACTTTATATTTTGATAAGAAACTTCTATTTAATGCAGGGCTGCCTTCAAATATACCTCCGCTAATGGCATCGGTTCCCGCCAGTATCACAATTTTCGGGTCTGGTATGGCATCGTAACAGATTTGTAAGGGGCGCGACATATTTTCGGTTATTGGTCCGGTTATTACAATTCCATCGGCGTGCCTTGGTGAAGCAACAAAATCAATCCCAAATCTTCCCATGTCAAAATTCACATTACTACATGCATTTAGCTCCAGTTCGCAACTATTGTCGCCACCAGCGCTAACCTGACGAAGCTTCAGTGACCCACTAAAATATTCTTGAATTTCTTTTCTAATCGTTTCAACGTTTAACTGAATCAGTTCATCATTTCCAGCTTTGACAATTAGATTCTCCCGAATATTAGTGGCTATTTTATAATCGTTTGTGAATTGTATTTTCTTTGGAAAATTGATTGCACATTCGCCGCAAAAAGTACATTTCCCTAAATCAATGCATACCGGGTTTGCAGAAATGGCATTAGTAGGGCACAATTCCATAAGCTCATTTTCATCAACTTCTTCAGAACTTATAACTGGCCTGCCCCTGAAAGTATTGGCAAGTTTTGCAGAACTAATATCAGGAATGAATTGTTTTCCTTGATGCCTCAGTATGTTAAGATTTTTCAGCATTTTTTTCGACTTTATTTTTATAAATCATGACCGCAATAAGAGAGGCTAAAACTTTTATTACAAATTGGGAAATCAGAAATTTCATTGTTTCTTACCGCAATTGACAGTGATAGCCAATTATGAAAAGAAGGGTCTTTTATTTTATAATGAACCAATTCTCCATTTGAATTGGTAATGGCTGAATGGCAAATTTCTCCCCTCCAACCTTCTACCAATGAAATAGTAAATGAATTCACTGAAGGGGTTGATATTGGAGGCAGTTCAAATTCTCTTACAGGAAATGTTTTTATCAGTTGCCTGATATAAGCAATAGATTGATTGATTTCTTTTTTCCTCAAACGCGCTCTGGCGTAAACATCTCCATTTTGTTTTAAAATGGGCTCGTGTACAAATTCGCAATACCAATCGTGCGGATGTGAATAACGAATATCTCTTTTAATATTACTCATTCTTGCTGCCATTCCTGTATTACCAAGTTTTGTAGCCAGTTCAGTGCTAACAACGCCGGTTTTTTCAAACCTAACTAATGCACTTGGCAGGCTAAATAGTTCATCAGAAATTTCTTCAAAGTCTTTCTCATAATCGTCTAGTATTTTGGCTAACTCAACTTCTAATTCCTGAGTAAAAGGAAAATTGGTTTTACCAACCCGGATCAATCCTTTTGCTAATCTATTTCCACACCATTTTTGAAAAAAGTTGATCAATGGTGTTCTTAATCTTCCCAAAACGGCGCTGCCTAATTGATATCCGATATCTGTACACATTGCACTTAAATCACCAGTATGTATTGCCATTCTCTCCAATTCCAACGCAAGGATTCGCTCAAATTTGAGGCTCTGATCGGGATGAACATTACACAGGCTTTCCCACAGATTTACAAATGCCAAACTATGTGCTACAACAGAATCTCCTGAAATGTTTTCTGCTAAAGTAGATCTCTGCAATAACTTTTTTTTCGAAAGAAAAAGTTGTTCAATCCCCCTGTGTTGATAGCCGAATTGTGTTTCAAGGTGAAGAATTTGTTCTCCGTTGCAAATAAAACGAAAGTGCCCTGGCTCAATAATTCCGGCATGTATTGGGCCTACCCCAACTTCATGCAGTTCTTCACTTTCAATTGTAAAGAAAGGATAGTCTTTAATAGAAGTGTTTTTACTAAATCGGTCAGCCGGAAAGCGAACCGGTTTAAGCCAAGGGTGATTGGTATAATTGACTCCAAAATTTTCAAAAATTTCTCTTTCAAATTTTTCGAACACTAAATTATGATGCGCAAAAGAGTTTAAAGGTTCGTTTACATGAACAATACAGGACGATATTTTAATATCATTTTCTGAGTCATCTGCTATACAACAGATCAGTTTAATGCAATTTTCTAGTTTTATTCCATAATAACTAACACAATGAGCAGTTTCGTTTTTCAAAAGGGTAAAAACATTTTGCTCCAGAAATAAAGGGTACTCCAACTCCGGGATCTCGTTGAATGAGATAGTTTGATTATTTTTTACACTGATATAGTTCATGTGTTGTTTTTTATTAATTATGGCCACATGTTATTGCGGTAAATTTTTAATTGCTTCCTGAATTAGGGTTACAAATTCGTTTGGCGGATTAATTCCCAGATAAACTGCGAGCCCTAACAAAATAAATTGGGAGATAGATTCAGCCGGGTTTATTTTTTCAATACTATCCTCATCAAAATCAACAGCGGGAGAAAATAATAATTTGAAAATGTTTTTGCCAAATGCCCATATAATAACAGTTAAAAGTATTATTACAATGATTAAGACAGCCAGGTAATTCGATTCAAACAAAGATCTAAAAATTAAAAACTCGCTGATAAACAATCCAGATGGAGGCATTGCAGTTGCCGAAAAGAAACCCAATAGCATTACAATAGATCCGGTAAGATTGTATTTGAAATAATTACCCGAATCGTAAATACTTTTGCTTTTGTAGATGCGGTAAATTTGTCCCATCTGAAAGAAAAAGCTCGCCTTAATAAATGCGTGTAAAACGATATGAAGCACTGCAGCATAATATCCAATACCTCCCGCTACCAAGCCTAGTATTACAATACCTGCATGTTCGATGCTTGAGTAGGCAAACATCCTTTTAATGTTTTTTACCTTGGTCATATAAACAGCCGACACGAATATAGATAGCAAGGCTGCAATTAGCATTACATGATTAGCCCAGGCATGCAAAGGTGAATTAGCTATCACAGTATAAAATCTAAATACGCCTACAAATCCAACATTCATCAGAACACTTGATAGTAAAGCACCGGCAGGAGATGGCGCTTTATCTTTTGCATCAATACCAGCAGTGTACATTGGCACCAGACCCAACTTGGCAGTGAAGCCGGTGAATATAAAAACAAATGCCAGTCGAAGCCAGAACAGGTTCAATTCAGGAGCTTTCTTTATTAAAACAGCAAAAGATAAATCATCAGTTCCGGCTTGGTGTAGCGCAAAACTCAAAAACAAAATACCTATAAATACTAAAGTAATACTGATTGCACAAACAAACACATACTTCCATGTACCTTCCAATGAATGATTGTTTCTTCTGTGATAGATAAGAACAGAAGCACTTAAAGTGGTGAGCTCAACAAAAATCCAGGTTACCGCAATATGATTTGCCAAGTATGCGGCACTAATAGCAGTAAGTAACATCACCATTGCTGCAAAATAAAAAGCCCTATGCCTAGGATTGTCGCGCTTGTCTGACAAATAAACATAACTATGATACATTGCGGGAATGCTGATAATATTTAGTGTAATCAACATTAATAATGCCAATGCATCGGAACTGAAATAGTTTAATTGAACGAAATTGATATGGTTGCATTCGTAAATCGTAAGCGCAGTTTGCAGTATCAGGAATGCCACCACAAGCAGGTAATTGATTTTCTTATCTCTATTAAAGAAAAGCGAACAACCAATAATTAAAGCGCCGGATAAATATAGTCCTATCATGCTCTGTATATTAACAATTAATCTTTTAGGTTTTTTAACTGATCTACATCCACATCCTTCAAGATATCTCCGATTTTATTTACAAAAAGTCCGAGTAAAAATATACTTGCAAAAATGTCGAGTAGTATTCCAAGGTTTACCAGCATGGGCATTTCGTTTCCAACAGCAAGCGACAAAATAAAAACTCCATTTTCAATAACCAGGTATCCCATTACATGGGTAATTATTTTTTTTCGGGTTACAATAATATACAAGCCCGTAAACAGGGTTGAAAGTGCCACCACAAAATAAATTTTACTGATTTTTGAATCCACTATTGCGCTTGACAAAACAAACATTCCAATAATAATACTAGTAATAATAATCAGTGAAATAAAATTCGGCAAGAAGGGTTCTGCGTCTCTGGTGATGTTATTTTTTTTCATCACATAGTTCAAAAAAGAAGGAATCAAAATCGCTTTAAATGCAATCGTTTCGAGCAGAACAAATGCCAGGTTTACAGCATTTATCTGGTTGAGCTCTATCAATGCAATCCCAAACAGTATCACCCCCTGAGAGCCCAGAATCTTAATGTATGTCAGCAGTTGATGCGCAATACTCAGATAGAGAAGCGAGATCATAAATACTATCAATAATACATTTGTCATGATATTAGAATTTTCATTGCCGTTAATTAAATTGACCCAAAACCAATAATACTCCTAAGAAAATCAACAAAGAAACCGATGATAATATCAGAATATATTGGGCGTTATGGTTCATCCTGAATCTGGCAGTAAAAGATTCAAGTAATCCAATAGCTATTGCAAAGCTTAATTGAACCCCGAAAAAAATGGGGATTGTAAGGTATAAAGGGAAACTACCCATATACAAATTCGCAATCAGTGCTCCATACATGGCGAATTTTAAATTAGTAGCCGACAGTATCAATGCCAAATCAAAACCGCTGTTATCCAAAATCATTACTTCATGAACCATTGTTAATTCAAGGTGTGTATTTGGATCATCAAAAGGCATCCGGCTATTTTCAACAAGCGCAATCATAAATAAAACTACGGTGGCTAATACACCTAGGATATAAGAAATGTAAGAGCCGAAATGCAATGACAAAAATATTTCCTGAAAAGAGCTATGCCCGGTAAGTAGCGCGAAAGATCCTAATAAAATAAAAAAAGCAGGTTCGGCAAACATCGAAAACAGTGCTTCCCTACTCGCACCCATACCTTCAAAACTACTTCCCGTATCTAGGGCTGAAATGATATTAAAAAATTTGCCAACACCAAGTATATAAGCGAAAAAAACAAAATCGCCTTCAAATGAAATAAAGCCTTTGTATGTACCCAAAGGGATAACCATGATCGCCATGATTACAGAAGCAAAATAAATACTGGGTGCAATTTGAAAGATAAAACTGGTTGTAGTACTAAAGACAGAACCCTTTTTAAACAATCGAATAATGTCTTTTATGGGCTGAAGTATACTGGGGCCTTTTCGTCCTGCAGCTTTGCTCTTTGCCCGAATCAGGATTCCTGTAAAAAATATGCTTGTCAGAATGATCAATATAAAACTTATCATACTTATAGCGATTTAAAAAAATTGATTAATAAAAAAATATAATTCAGTACCATGGGCACCACCAAAATCAGGGTTATAAACGATACCCCATATAAAATATAAAATTGCAACTGCCCATTTTGTAAAAAAGCAAACATGTTTAGCAGGGTCTTCAGGCGATTAATCGGATAATCGATAAACCATTTCTCAGCTAAATCGTAAGGATGTGTTTCTTGTCCGCATTTTGTAGTTGGAAATATTTCAGTGATGGGCTTTTTATTTTTATGAATCGAAAGTATTGGTTCAACTAGTTTACGATAGGCACGTACAAAGGAGCTTGCTGTATATTGCATTTTCTCTGTTGAACTGAAATACCCGCAACCCCAGGTTGTATTGTAATTTACAGACCTATTGAGCGTCATTTTCCACCTCATCAGGTATAGTAACCCAACAAGAAATATAAATGCCATTGCCCAAATGCCGATCATGGATAGTGATACATTAATGAATTGAAACTCCGGTCTTACTAATAAAAATTTATTGGAAGTAAATAAACTAACCGGCAGTGAAAGCGATTTGACAAAAACCATTGGGAACAAACCAATTGCCATGATCAAAACAACAATGGCATACATTGGAATTAATTTTCCAATCGATGCCTCCTTTGGTGTTTGATAAAAAACTTGCCTGCTTGTACCTAAAAATACTGTCCCAAAGGCTTTTGTAAAACATAAAATGGCAAGCCCTCCTATTAACGACAATGCAAAAATACCTACCACTACCGATGATAGCAGTGCTTTACCGGTGTCGTGTAGTCCGGCGATTAATCCATTGTATATCAGAAACTCAGAAACAAAACCATTAAAAGGAGGAAGTCCGCAAATTGCCAATGCTGCAATCAGGAATAAGAAAGAAGTGTGTTTCAGTATTTTGGTAATGCCCCCCAATTTCTCAATATCCAGAGTGTGTGTGGCCTGATAAATATTACCAGTACAGTAAAATAAAAGTGATTTAAAAAGTGAATGGTTTAGTGTATGCAAAAGTGCTCCAGTAAATCCAAACAACACTAAGAGGTTATTCTCCTTCCCTATTCCAATGCAACCAATGCCAATACCGATGCCGATGATTCCGATATTTTCAATACTGTGATAAGCTAGTAGCCTTTTAAGATTGTGTTGAATAATCGCAATCATTACCCCATATACACCCGACAATATGGAGATACCTAATATAAAATACCCTATTGCAAGATAATCCACTTTAATAAGTAAAAGCATTCGTAACATGCCATAAATACCAATCTTGATAATAACGCCCGACATAACTCCCGATACATGCGAAGGGGCTGCAGGATGCGCATATGGAAGCCAGGTATGAAAAGGAACAAAGCCCGATTTTATTGCAAACCCAATAAAAAAACAAAGAAATAATGTATTAGCCGCTGCAATAGGTTGTGAGCTTGTGAATAAACTAATTGCTGTAAAATCATAAGAGTTCATTCGCATGGAGACCCAGATAAAACCAACTGTCAAAAACAGGATACAGACGTGCGACTGTATCAGAAAATTAATTCCGGCATTGATCGTCTCTCTTTTAGTATATTCAAATATTACCAGTATGAAAGAAGATAAGGCCATTGTTTCCCAGGCGATCAGAAAAACAATCATATTTTGAAGAGCGCAGATACTCACTAAACTGGCATGCATCAATATATAACTGATACAATGCATACCTATATTCGCATTTTGGGTTTTGTATGCCTTCATGTACTGCAAACCATAAAATGCACCCGTAACGCAAGTAAAATTAATAACCAGAATAAACCAGGCAGAAAGGGCATCAATCTTTACAGAAATTGGACCTGTAACGAGAGAGCCTTTGAATAGAATAGATGTGTTATTACCCGACATTGATTCAACAGCTAAGATGCCACTGAGTACAGCGATTAACATAACTGTACTTACAGTAATCAGGCCCTTCCAATTTACACTTACAAATGGTATGAGTAAGATGGAGGTGAGAATAATTAATATAAAAGCATCAATAATAATCATTAGATCATTTTAAAAATGGTACCCAGAAAAACTAGTACAATAAAAAAAACACCATACAGAATATAAAGTTGAATATTACCATTTTGAATAAACTTAAAATAGTTTAGTGAAAACAATAACCTGTCAACAATCGGGTTTAGTATTTCCAATTCAATCAGGTCTTTGTAGTGCGAAGAGTGCTTTCTGCTTTTCGGAAAAATTTCGGTTACTGGAATTTCCTTGTATTTTTTCTTTTCGAGCACAACAAAACTTAATAGTTTACCAAGCGATTTAGAGAAAGATTTTCCGGTGTATTGCATTTTTGGTGTGGGCCGAACATAACCGCAACCCCATGTTGCGTTTACAGGATGCAGCGCATTCAAAGAAAGCCGTTTTCTGATAAACAGCAGTATCGCAATCAATCCCACAAATCCGAACCCCAGCCAACCTGTTGTTGTTAAGCTATTCAGTAAAGATTCAGGTATTAATAGACTTTCGGATGCTTTTAAGGGAATAAAGCTTGCAGCAATTCTGCTGACCGCCGAAAAATAAAATTTAGGGAATAAGCCAATTGAAAGCATCACCAACAAAATAAAATATTGAGGAAATCTCATAATGAACGAAACCTCTCTGGGTCGATGATGTAAACGTGTACGCGGAGTTCCCAAAAAAATGGTGCCAAAAACTTTTGTAAATGTGAGCATTGAAATGCCTCCCACTATTGCCAGGCCGGCAATTGAAAATGTTAAGAGAGATATGTAAGCGGCACTCATCGTTTTGATACCTATCAACAGTCCAACATAAATAAGGAATTCGGATACGAATCCATTAAATGGAGGCAGGCCGCCAATAGCCATTCCGCCAACAAGAAAAAATATAGCAGTTTGCGGCATGGTTCTTATCAATCCTCCCAACTTTTCCATATCCCGCGTATGGGTTTGTTGATATACATTACCCACTGTAAAAAATAATAGTGCTTTATAAAGGCCATGGTTTAATGTGTGTAACAGAACCGCTGCGAAACCTAAAAAAGCCATGAGTTGATTTCCAATTCCCTTCCCTATTAAACCAACAGCAAGCCCTATTCCAATAATGCCGATATTTTCAATGGTACAATAAGCAAGCATCCTTTTAAAATCGCGATGCACGGCTGCATTTAAAATACCATAGACCGCGGTAATCAGCGACAATATCAAAATAATAATCCCAATTCTTAAATAATCACTATTCAAATAGACAGTCATTCGCAGAATGCCATAGATTCCCATTTTTACAACAACGCCCGACATAATACCTGAAATATGTGAGGGTGCTGCAGGATGCGCGTAGGGTAACCAGGTGTGAAGGGGTACAAATCCGGTCTTAAGACCAAACCCAATAAAGAAAATACTGAAGAGTCCTATTGGCGGATGGTGGCTAAAAAAGTTTTTTATTGCATCAAACTGTAATGAACCTTCTGAAGAGTAAACCCAGATAAATCCCACAGTTAATAAAATAACTCCAACATGCGCCTGTATTAAATAATTGATACCAGCATATAGCGTTTCGGGTTTTTCATGTTCGAGCATCACCAGCAACAAGGCCGACAATGACATGAGCTCCCAGGAAATTAAAAAAAATAAAGCCTGATGCGCCATACAAACCCAAAGCATTGAAATTTGAAGTACCACAAATAAAATCCAATGAATAGTTGTATTGGCATTTTGTTTTAAATACGAAACCAAATATCCTTTTCCATAAAAAGCGCCAGAGACGCAAATTACATTTATAAGGAGCATAAACCAAGCAGAAAGAGAATCGATTTGAAAGGAAATGGTGCCCAGAGATCGGCTTACTACAAAGCTGTATTCTAAAATACGATGAAAATATAATACCTGAATAATTGGCATCAACGATAAAGCAGATGTTACAATTACCAAGCAAATAACAGCGGTAGATTTAAGTTTAATTGGCAGGAGTGGTATTACAACCAGACTTAGTATGATGATGCCCAAAGAACCAAATATAAAATAAGATATGTCCATTTAAAGTGGCCGACGCCTTTTTAGAATTTGCTGCAACTAGTTTCAAATTCATAATCGCGTGTACTATAACATTTAAAACTACTTTTCTAAATTTACAATTTTAATCAACTAAGTTTTCAATTAATTTTAATGTGAATAGCTTGAAATCTGCTTCACAACAAATTATACACATTTTTTCACCTGTGTAAAGAAGCAACAATTTTAAATGAACCAGAATATAATCCTCATTAAGTCTGATTCTTTTATCAGGTTTTATTTTGGCAGTTGTTTCAGTACAGTTGATTTTGTTTCCGATACTGGTGGTTTAGTTTTAGGAGTTCTAATCGGCTTAATTTTCTTGCCTATTTTTCGATAGTAACGCTTTGCGTTCACACGGAAAATGTCGTATAGCAATGTATATACCAAAATTGCTGCGGGTACAAAGAAAGAATGATAATGAAATAGTCTAAACACATAGGCTCCAAAAAGCGCCCCTAAAATAAAAGAGACTATGATAAATAATTTGAGACCGATACGAGATTTCAGGTCTGCTTTTTTTTCTGGCGCAATAAATTTCAGTTGAGCAAGTTCGATACCCAGATCTGTAAAAGTTCCGGTTAAATGCGTAGTCCGAACAACAGATTTAGATACCATTGTTACCAATGCATTTTGCATACCCATTGCAAATAGCAAACTGCCGGCAAATAATTGGCGGGCAGCTAATTCGTTTTTATAATGGTTCCCAATGATTCCAATGATGATAAGAATTAAAAACTCCAGTGAAATAGGAATTAAATTCGAATATTGTTGATTTTTCCCAACTATATCAATTATAAAACTTGCTATAAATGCGCCTCCTAAAAAGAGAAGCATCCATAATGCAATAACCCATGATGTAGTGCCATCTTTGATAGAAATACTTTCAGCAAAAAGAGCTGCATGCCCCGTAACGTTTGTTGTTAAAACTGAGAAACCCAGAAAACCTTCGCCATTCACTAATCCGGCAGTCAGGCTTAGCAAAATTGCCAACCTTAGATTATGAATATGTGTGCGACGGGATCCGTGATGTTTTAGCATAGTATAGGAAATTTTTTATTCTATTAATGCTGATGTTCTAAAACGCTTATTTAATATTTTTAAAAAAGCCTTTATGAAAACAATCCATATTGTTCGCATAAAGGCTCTTTTGGCATGAACTTAATTTTATACTAACCCGGTGATAGGCAGATTTTCATCCACATCAACGCTATAATCGATACCGTCGAGACCAAATCCGAAAAGACTCAAAAACTCGTATTTGTACCCCTTCAGATCTCCAATAGAAGGAAGTGATTCTGTAGTTGCCTGGGGCCATAATTCCGAAACCTGCTTTTGAACAGTTTCCTTCATTTCCCAATCATCAATTCGGATCCTACCCTTTTCATCTACGGAAATTTCGTGGTTTGAGTATAAGCGATCTTTAAATAAACGTTGAATCTGTTCGATGCATCCTTCATGATTTCCCTCTTTTTTCATCACTTTATACAGCAGTGAAATATATAAAGGTATTACTGGTATTGCAGAACTGGCCTGTGTTACAAGCGCTTTATTAACCGAAACAAAAGCATTGCCATGAATCGATTTTAATTTGTCGGCAATCTTAAAAGAAGTTGCTTCAAGATGGTCTTTAGCTCGTCCGATTGTTCCTTTTCTATAAACTGCTTCTGTTAAAGATGGCCCGATATAAGAGTAGGCCAGCGTAAGTGCATTAGGTGCCAACACGTCAGCAGCCAACATCGCATCAATCCACATTTCCCAATCCTCACCGCCCATTACAGCTACGGTGTTCACAATATCTTCTTCGTTACATGGTTCAATGGTGATACTGGAAACTATCCCGGTATGGAAATCTACGGTTTTATTAGTGTAAGCATTTCCAACTGGTTTTAATACAGAACGGTGTAGCACACCTGTAACAGGATGTTGTCGAACGGGGGAAGCAAGGCTATAAATCACCAGATCAATTTGCCCCAAATCGGCTTTAATTAAATCGATTGTCTTCTGCTTTACCTCGTTCGAAAAAGCATCTCCATTAATACTTTTTGCATACAAGCCTGCTGCTTCAGCGTGCTTTTGAAACGCGGCGCTATTATACCAGCCCGGAGTTGCGGTTTTGCCTTCTGCAGGGGGTTTTTCAAAAAAAACACCAATTGTTGCTGCTTCTGATCCAAATGCCGCTGTAATTCTGGATGCAAGGCCAAAACCTGTTGAAGCGCCAATAACCAATACTTTTTTGGGTCCCGCAATTGGCCCTTTTGATTTTACATATTCAATTTGATCTACCACATTCTTTTCACAACCATCAGGATGTGCTGTTAAACAGATAAATCCACGCATTCTGGGCTCTATTACCATAAAATTAAAATTCGTTCAGTGCTAAATAAAAATGTGCTAAAGTATTCTTCCTAAACAGATTACCACATCAACTAATTATAAATTTTCGAAACAAAAGTATAAGAATTATTCATTCCTTCCTGATAATTGCCAATACAAAGTGGCAAAGCAACAAGAAAACTGATTAAAACAAGTTGAATGCAAATGTTCATTTAAAAAAATAATCATGATCTTAATTCACCATATAATAGCTTCTGAATAATTGATTATCGTCTATTTGATTTCCTGTTTTTGTATATGATTCAAAATCTCTAATATCATTTCATTCTGATTCTCTAAATGTTTTAGAATGACTTCGATTTCGTTCTCAGATTTTTTATTCACAGCGAAATCCTCTTCTGCCCTGATTTCTGAATGTCGCGATTGCAGATTCTGGCCTACCATGATCAGGGGCATCAAAAAAATCTGAATCATATTTGAAATGAATAACCATAATACAAATGCAGGATAGGGATCAAACCGCATCGAAGCCGGAGCCAGCGTATTCCAACTCAACCATCCCAGGGTCCAGAAAAAAATCAAACCAAAAAATCCCATGCTACCCACGTGTTCGGTAATCCATAAAGCCAATTTATTTATTTCTGTAAGCTTCGCTCTGTGATGCGCATTAACATTCCCTGTAGGTTTGTTTGCTTTCTTTATTTCTTCAAATGTAGGGATGTCGTTATGTTTCATTTGTCTTTTTTTTTAAAACCCATCATTAAAAGTTATGACTTCTATTTTCCTTAGAAAAAGAAATAAACCATAACAGAGAAAGAAAGATTGTACATTTTATTTTTCAATGTGCATAGATGCCTAATATTTTTTTTTGTAAAGCACCAAAAGCATTGACATGAAATGAGCATAACAAAAATTTGACACCAACTGAAATGTTTGTTAGCGAATTACATGTAACCAAAATCAATAAAAAACACATGAAAATTCACTATTGTTTTGCTTTTTTCTTTAAAACTTCTTTGGCCTTTTTTTTGTCGAGGTTTTCATTAGCACGAAATTTTACGATTTCGGCAACCAGTTTCACTGGCAAGGGCTTATCCCATGTAAATTGAATGGTTCCCTCGCGCAACAGATATCCATCCAATTTTTCCCTAAATGTATTTACCCCGCTTTTCATCGGATATAACCCTAAATGATTTTTAAATGCAGCAAAATATATAAGCATGCCGTGTAATTTATAAGCAGGCATACTATAGCTGATTACTTCTTCAGCATCGGGGGCGGCTTTGTGAATGGTTCTTCTTAATTGCTCCAGTTTAGGACGCATAAATGCTTCCTGCAATGCGATGTAATCATCTACATTTGAAACGTTTTTTTTGGCCGACTTTTCCATTGTATGCTTGTTTACAAATTCCGGCTTATTTTGCCGGAGTAATCACGATATTTCTGAATTCAATCGGGCCATGGTCACCCTGAATAAGAATTGGTCCCGGCTCACCTTCCTTGCTATCAATCGCACCACCTGTAATACCCGGTATCACCGTATTGCAAATTACAGTTTTGCCATTGGCCACCACCGTAACAGTTCTACCAACTAAAGTAATATCATAGGTCTGCCATTCATCTGCCGCTTTAGCCACCATTTGGTTTGGAGGAAGAAATCCATAAATGGCACTGAACTGGTCGTTCCATGGCTCCATGCCTTTGCTGTCCACTATTTGTACCTCATATCTTCCTCTGAGATAAACCCCACTATTACTTCCTTTAGGATATTTAAATTCTACGTGCAGTTTAAAATCGTTAAACGTTTTATTTGTAACAAGATTAGCACCCGACTTTGCGCTGATTAATCTGCCATCTGCAACTTTCCATTGATTGTCGCCCATTGCATGCCACTCATTCATGTCGGATTTTCCAATCAGGGCAATGGGTTCGCCCCAAACCGGTTCCGCATCGCGGTTCAAGGAAGGCGCACGAGTGCCTGTAAAACTATATTTCTTACCATCAGTATAAGTCATAGTTCCAGCAAGTATGCCGGCAGCTAAATCACCTTCAAATTCCATATTGGCAGTTCCAGGCTCCCATTGAGGGGGAATCGAAAAACTGAAATGATTACCCACCAGTTTTACCTGAGCCACGGGTCTTGCACTCCCAAACGCATACACAAATCTGCCAATTAATGTGCTTGTTCCGGAATGCTGCACTTCTAACCAGGAAGGAAGTTGCTTTCCATCCTTACTAATCACCAGATCCCATCGGCCTTCGAGCGACGAAACACCTGAGGAGAAAGCCGGATTTGCAAAAGAGCCAGAGGCATACAATAAACACAAACTTGAGAACAGGAAAATACTTTTTGTACGCAATTCAATTTTCATTTGAATATTTTTATTGTTTTTTTTTGCCAAATGGAATTCGCTAACAAACATTTCAGTTGAAGACAAATCTTTGTTATGCTCAGTTCATGGCAAGAAATTATAAAGGGATTTGTTTAAAATGGACTTTCAATTTAGCTAAAATAATCAACAACTTTCTCATTTCGAAGAGGTAGACATTAGAAATCATGTACACTGCTTGCTTTATCTTGATGGTGTTAATGTTTTTTTAATACAAATTTTGAAAGGTTCTTAACTTAGAACCGTATATACTCCAAATCAGAACAATGAAACGAATCGTTTACTGTTTTTTCTTACTATCAATGCTTGCAGGTAAAAGCTGGTCGCAGGATGCTCTGAGAAAAATGCATTACAACATTGAAAAAGGGGTTGCTTTATCGGGCTATGATCCAGTATCTTACTTTACTCAAAAAAAGCCCATTAAGGGTTTACATACCTGCACTTTAGTAAATCAGGGCGTAACTTATCTATTCGCTTCAGATGCAAACAAAGCGTTATTTAAAGCGAATCCTGCCAAATACGAACCCGAATACGGTGGTTGGTGCGCATATGCCATGGGCCTGAAAGGAGAAAAAGTAAGTGTCGATCCCGAGACCTATAAAATCATAAACAACAAACTTTATTTATTTTACAACCAGTTTTTCAACAATACGCTCAAAGATTGGAATAAAGACGAAGCCGCTCTTAAATCAAAGGCCGATAAAAACTGGACCAACACATTTCATTAAAACTCAATTCTACTAAAAATGACACTACGCCTAAAAACTGCCGGCATATGGGCATTGAAATTAATTGCAGCCTTTATTATGTTACAAACCCTGTATTTTAAATTTACTGCCGCGCCTGAGTCTGTTTACATATTCACTCAAATCGGAATGGAGCCAGTAGGAAGGATTGGAATCGGCATCATGGAATTGATTGCATCGATACTAATTCTTATTCCTGCAACAACCGTATTTGGAGCCATCCTAGGAGTGGGTTTGATGAGTGGAGCCATTTTCTTTCATCTAAGCAAGCTCGGAATAAACGTAATGGACGATGGGGGGCAGCTTTTTATTTACGCGGTTATTGTGTTCCTTTGTTCTTTAATATTGGCATTTCTGAATAGAACAACCTTATTTAATTTAATCAGGATTAACAATAAATATCGTTTTTAAACTCGCTAGCTTTATTCAATACAAATCAAACAATCAACATTTATGGAAGAACTATATTCGGCAATCAGTAATTTATTCAAAGAGATGAGTAATTCGATCAATCATCTTTCAGACTCAGAATACCGTAGGCCAAGCAATCAACTGTCTCAAGCCAGCATCGGGCAACACGTAAGACATATCATTGAATTATTTCTTGAATTAAATAAGGGTTATGCTTCGGGTGTGGTTAATTATGAAAAAAGAAAAAGGGATATTGAGATCGAAACAAACAAAACCTTTGCCCTTCAATTATTTTCTGAGATACTTGAAAAAATGGATTTGCCCAATAAAAATTTATTGTTAGAAGCCAATTACGAATGGGGTCAGCCAAAAAGCATTCAGCTCGAAACAAACTATTTTAGAGAAATAGCATATAATTTAGAGCATACAGTACACCATATGGCATTAATCAGAATCGGGATTGCAGAAATTAGTACGGTGCAATTATCGAAAGAATTTGGAGTAGCGGCTTCCACCATTCAATACAGAAAAGCATGTGCACAGTAAGTTTTATACCAACTCCCAATGGCATTTTTCTGAGCTCTAACAGAGATGAGCATAAAACGCGTGGCACTGCAATAAAGCCAAGGAGCTATACTTCTGAATCTTTGAGTGTGCTATACCCTAAAGATGCTAAGGCAGGAGGAACATGGATTGCACTTAATTCGTTTGGTGATGCTGCAGTTTTATTAAATGGTGCATTTCAAAAACATACACCTGCCATTGCATATAGAAAAAGCAGGGGGCTTATTTTTTTGGAAATTATTTCAGGTAACAATCCAAAAGCAAGGTTTGATGCGATTGATTTAAATGAAATAGAACCCTTTACCCTGATCCTTTTTTCAGAAGGCATTTTGTATGAACTAAGGTGGGATTCATTTCGCAAATACCAGCAATTACTCAACACCAGTCATCCGCATATCTGGAGCAGTAGTACGCTGTATGATGCAGCTACAATCAACAAAAGAGAGCAATGGTTCGAGGAATGGTTATCAAAAAATTTGGAGCCGACACTAGATCAAATTCTGATGTTTCATAAATTTGGTGGAGAGGGAGATCGGAATATCGATATCCGCATGAACAGAAACAATGAATTATTTACGGTAAGCATTACCAGCATAGAACTAAATCGTGGTAAGGGTTTGATGCATTATCAGGACCTGATCAATCAAGATCAGTCGAAACAGGAAATAGATTTTCATTCATCAAAAGAACTGATTAGCCAACATGTTTCAGAAATATTTTAGGTCTGCTTTTTTTATAAAACTCTTTAATTGGGAGTATTGGCCCTTTGATGTATTATACGGGCCTTTGTATTTTTATTGGATATGGATGAGTATTAAAACAAGAGCTCCATTCTTCATCAATGCATCTAATCCACTCATCAAAAACGGTGGGTTTGTGTTAGAAAGTAAAAAAGAAATTTACAATCTTATTCCCCAGGAATATTACCCCGCCACTTTGTTGTTCCAATCGGGTGTATCTAAAAAACTGCTTTTCGGAACGCTGGACGCGTCTACAATTACATTTCCCCTGATTGCCAAACCCGATATTGGTATGCGCGGAATTGCCGTTGAAAAAATTGATAGCAGGGAAGCATTATTATTGTACGCAGAAAAATCTTCAGTAGCATTCTTAGTTCAGGATTTTGTAAGTTTTGAAAAGGAAGTTGGAATTTTTTATGTGAGAATGCCAAATGAATCGAAGGGCAAGATAACCGGCATTGTAGGAAAAGAATTTTTGACGGTAATTGGGGATGGTAAGTCAACAGTACTTGACCTGTTAAAAAAAGATCAACGCTATATTCTGCAAATACCTTTTTTCCAAAAAAACGATCCTGCTACCCTAGATATGGTACTGGTTGATCAGGAAGAAAAGCTGTTGGTGCCTTATGGAAATCATGCCAGGGGCGCTAAATTTATCGACATCAGTCATTTAAACAGCAGCAAGCTAACTGATTCAATCGACAGGATCTGCAAACAGATTCCTGATTTTTACTTTGGCAGGCTGGATATTCGTTACGACAACTGGGAAGCACTTTGCAACGGAGAAAAACTTTCAATCATCGAGTTAAATGGAGCAGGCAGCGAACCAACACATATTTACGACCCATCACATTCCATTTTCTTTGCATGGAAAGAAATTATCCGACATTGGAATTTGCTGCAAAAAGTTAGTATCATCAATCACCACAATTTGCGCATTCCTTATATGGATATAAAAACGGGATTAAGAATGCTCAAAGAAAATAATGCCTATACCAAAAAACTCACAAGCATAAAGTCAGACAAGAATACTGAAACCAACTTAAAAAAATATTCTATAATAAAAGAAAGAATTAATAGTTTCATGTATAACTAGCTTACACATGAACAGTCAAAACAGACTTGACCCAGAGAGATGGGTAGATAAATATGCGGATGCGTTATATGCTTTTACCGTTGTTCGGGTTTCGGATGCTGGTATTGCAGAAGACCTTGTTCAGGAAACTTTTTTGAGTGCTTGGAAAGCTAAAGATTCGTACAAGGGAGAAGCTTCCGAAAAAAACTGGCTTTACAAAATTTGTAAGAACAAAATTATCGACCACTACAGAAAGCAAAAGCATGCCGTGGTTAAAATAAGTGATAGAGAGGAGGATATTTTTTTTGACGATGTTGAACACTGGACTTCAGAAACGAAACCAAATGAATGGGGGATCGATTCGGAGCAACCCATTCAGAAAAAAGAATTTTATAGTACGCTTGAAAAATGCAAGCAGAAATTAAAAGAAATACAACAGCAAGTTTTTGTATTGAAGTATATGGAAGATATGGACTCCGATAAAATATGTTCGCTACTTGGTATTACATCTGCTAATTACTGGGTGCTGATACATCGGGCAAAACTGCATTTAAGATCATGTTTGGAAAAGAATTGGATCAATAATTGATAAAAGCTAAGAAAATGTTGCCGTTTATAATGATCACCTGCAAAAAAGCAACTTTTTTGGTTTCAAAAAAGGAGGATAAAAAAATATCCTTTTGGCAAGCAATTCAATTGAGGATGCAT
The DNA here is from genome assembly GCA_019752295.1 of Chitinophagaceae bacterium. Lineage (GTDB taxonomy): Bacteria > Bacteroidota > Bacteroidia > Chitinophagales > Chitinophagaceae > Sediminibacterium. Next base: position 61,088 of record JAIEMK010000032.1, read on the forward strand.
TTGGCGATATGTAGTTTTTGCCGCCGTTTCGAAAAACAAAGCTGGATCATTGGCGAAAACGCTAAACATTTACACGATCATGCTGACCACCTACTTTCGCAAGAAAAAAAAGAACAGATACAATCCACACTCGATAAGCTGAAATAAATAGGCAAAATCGAGCCCACCCGATATTAAGCATTCGTTGTTTTAGTCACTATTTTCCGCTTTATTTTGGGTCAAATTCCACAATCCATTCAATACCGTATCTGTCTCTAAAACAACCAAAATATGTACCCCAAGGACTATCCCCAATAGGTCCTTCTATTTGTCCTCCCACTGAAAGCCCATTAAATAATTGGTCGGCCTCTTCTTTACTTTCTGTACTTATTACAATTTTACTCCTGTTCTCATTTTCGTTTGTTTTTCCCATAATTTCCGGAACATCATTTGCCATCAACATATTAGTTTTACCAATAGGCAAAGCAATATGCATAATTTTATTTTCTTCTTTTTCCGCAACCTGAAATTCAGGACTTGCAAGGTCTTTAAAACGAATAAGCTTTACAAACTCTCCGCCAAATACTGATTTGTAAAAGGTAAATGCTTCTTCGGCATTTCCGTTGAAGTTAATGTGAGGATTGATACGTGCCATAATTGTTATTTTTTATGTTATTAAATGCGTTACTCTCTTATTTGTTTTTACTGCCTTCCCAATAGCTATCGGGATCATTTTTTCGATAAACTTGCCAATAGATTTTCCAAATTGCTCATTGATCCTTTGAATCCTTCTGTGAAACCCATTTCAATCATCTTCTCCAAGCGGGCAAGCGATTCATTATAAATAGTAATACTCACTTTTGTTTTTCCGTTTTGTTCGCTGAAATTGTAATTCCAATCAGAACCCGGCAATTCAGGATTTTCATCTTTGTCTGCAAAAGCATTAAACATTTTGAAGTTGGTTTTTGGGCTAATGGACGTGTATTTCTGAATTGACCAACGCTCCTGCCCTTCTGGACTTACCATCGCATAAAATCTTCTTCCGCCAACTTTAAAATCCATAAATTTTGTTTTTGATGTCCAGGGTTTAGGTGCCACCCATTGGTCAAGGATTTCTGCTTTGGTAAATGCATCCCATACCAGCGAAAGGTCTGCATCAAATTCTCTCGTTATGAAAACCGTTTTCGCGGCTTTGTCAACAGTAAAATCAAATAGCAAATTGTTTTTCATTTTTTCTGTTTTTTTAGTGTTAATAATACGTTGTCGAGTTGATTGAACTGAGTTTCCCATATTTTCCTTAATCTGGACAACCAATTGTCAATCTCTTGTATTTTTTTTGGGTTAAAGTGATAATAAATTTCTCTGCCCGATTGTTCCGGTTTAATCAATTCGCATTCTTGTAATACTTTAATGTGTTTTGATACGGCTTGCCGGCTCATATCAAATTTTTCGGCCATTGCATTTGGTGTTAATGCTTGCATAGCGAGTAAAATTAAAATAGCCCGGCGTGTAGGGTCAGCTATGGCCTGAAATAGATCCTGTTTCATTTTTCAATAATTAATTGTGCAACTCTTAGGTTGCAAATATATATGCAACTTTTGAGTTGCGCAAATTTATTTGCAATTATTTTTTTCGAGGTAAAATGCCGAGAAGTTTTAGCTGTTATCGGAGGGTTCGTTACAATAACCCCTAATGCACCTCGCATTGCAGTTGGCAAATGTTTGCACTACTGCCGGAATTTATTGTAACAAGCTCAGTACTGGTATTGGATATGTATTAGGCCGATGAGATATTATACGCACCAATTGCTTTAAGTTTTGTTGGGCTCAGGTATTAATCATAATGAAAGCGACATTGAATAACAAAACATTTTTGATCTATTCCTTTTTTGCCTTCTACCTTATATACGAGTCTGTGTTCACCAGTTATTCGACGTGACCAAAAGCCTTTTAAATCATGCTTCAGTGGTTCTGGCTTTCCAGTTCCTTGAAAAGGCGTTTTTTTAATTTCATTAAGCAAGCCCTTTATTTTCTCAACAATAGAACTGTCTGTTTCTATCCAGTACTGGAAATCTTCCCATCCGTTTTCTGTAAACTCAAAATTCATAAGTTATTTTTTTACAACTTGAGTTTGTGAGTTTTGCCATTCTTTAATTGACTTATAGAATCCTGTAACCGTTTCCTATTGGTTGAAGTTGATAACAAATGTCCCGTTTCGTTAAGAGAGTTATACTCTTTCATTGATAAGATTACAACTGCATCATCTTCAGTAGCCCTTGAAACAACAATCACATCCGAAGACTTAGATACATCATCCAGATATTTTTTCATATTGTTTCTTAGTTGGGTAATTGATACTGCTTGCATAACTAATGATTTTTGTGTACATTCAAATGTACGTATAAACGTACGAAATATTGTACATATTTAGTTAAACCGCCTCGAAAAGGAGCCTCAGTTGTTGGTCGTTCAACTTTCTGCCTTGTATTAATTGTAGTTCATTATTTGTTTTGATGAAATTAGTTGATTAAGCTGTGTTACAAAGTCAGCATTACTTTTAAATGAGCCGTGATTTTGGAAAATTCCTGTTAGCGAACACAACTCTTCCATTTCTGCATTGTAAAATTCTATTTTTCCGGCAAAGCTTAATTTAGCTTTTTCAATACGTCCACATTTTAAAGCTGTATTAATTCTGTTAGTACACCTGCAATTGTTTGAAGGATTGTAAACACCACAATTGCCGTTTAAAAAGCTGCTTAATATTTTTCTTGACTGTTCAAGGCGTTTTCTGAAATTTTCAGGTGTTGTGCTTGTAATTTCAGAACCGACGTTACTTTTTATTTTTAAAATGCTTCCTAAAATGAATGTTACTCTTAATTCTCTGCTCAAACATTGAAGCATAGCTAATGTGCAGCTTACTTTCATTTCTTTTTCTAACAATGTTTTGTCTGGCAAGTTATACTCTAATGCTGCTTTATAGTGTTTCAAATCGTCTGCATAAATATCAAAAGAAGTTAGTACACTTTCAACTTTGGTTTGTTTTAAATTGATGAGATAATTTGACGCAACACGATACACCCAAGTTTGAAACTTGCTCTGCCCGTTGAATTTGCTTAGGTTGGTTACAATTTTTATAAGTATTTCTTGTGTGGCATCTTCTGCATCTTCTCTGTTCCATAAAAACCTAAGTGAAAGATTAAATATTAATCCTTGAACAGAATGTATTAATTGTTCTAAGCTTCTTCTGTCGCCTTCTAAACATTTTATTATTAATTCTTGTTCGTCCATATTTAGCTAATTTAATGCAATAAAGGGATTACCAAAATAGTAATCCCATTATTGCCTTTTTCTATGTTTCTAGTTACCTGTTCATTAAAAATTGACCATTGGGATTGTCTTGTATCATAAGCCAGGTTCCATCTGCTTGTTTTCTTAATACAGCGATTGACAAACCACTCTGCTCAATTTTAGAACCATCAGGCATTTGTCCAACCATTGTCCAAGGTGCAATATGTGTTGCAATATTGCCAGAAATATAAACCTCGTGTCCGGTAAAAGTATACTTTGGATTCATTGTGGCAAATTGAGTAAATACCATTTTTAAATTGTCTTTGCCTGATACTGGTTTCTGCGGCTCAAACAAAACAATAGCACCGTCTTCATAAGTTGCCAAAACTCCATCAATGTCTTTGTTGTGAAATGCTGTCACCATTTTCTCAATAATGCTGTAAACCTTTTTTTGTTCTGTGTTAAAATTTTCTCCCATTTTTTTTGTTGTTTGTGCATTGCAAATGGAAGCTATTCCAAAAGTCAATACTGTTAATAAATAAATACTTGTCTTGTGCATACATTTTGTGTTTTGTGTAACCAATGAAGTTTGGCTACAATACATTAGACAAGCCAAAAAGGGAACTGTGAATTTTTAGGAAAACTATTTCTTGCAGCGTGTGTGTCTAAATTGACGCACAACGCCTCAAGCATTGAAGCAGATGGAAATGTCCTTACTGCTGCTGGAACGATTACTGAATGAAATTACAAGCTCTATTGTGTGATGTTTTATTTCTTGATGGGGATAACCTCTATGATTTTTCTTAGAGTTTTGCGGCCAAAGGAATGAGGCCAATTAAAAAAACCGGCTAGCTTTATAAACGCTCTTCCAGTATTTTCTCGGCAATCAATAAATCGATGGGGCGGGTTATTTTAATATTTTGATGTTCGCCATCTATCAGAAACACTTTTGTTCCTGCGGCTTCCAGAACCGTTGCTTCATCAGTGAAAGCAGGCTCATAGCCTTTTTCAAATGCAGGTAATAATAAACCAGTTTGAAAGGTTTGCGGTGTTTGAATGATCCGTACCTGATTTCTGTCGGCCACGGTGTTATACGGCCCATCCACGATACGAATACTATCTGTTGCGGCAACCGCCGGAATAGCGCTACCCTTTAGTAAAGCCTGTTCAAAACAACGATGAATAAGATCAATTGAAACCAAACATCGCACACCATCGTGCACAAAAACAATTCCCTCTTTATGAATCAGCGATAATCCTTTTTTTACTGAGTCAAAACGATTTAGCCCCCCGGCAATAAGCTGCACCCTTTCGCGGTCTTTTAAATCTGGCAGCATTGCCATTCCTTCTTCGATAAAATTTTCCGGTAATACTAAAATGATTTGAAGATCATCGTATGATTCTAGAAACTGTTGAAGGGTATACCAAAGAATGGGTTTCCCTTTTAAATTTAAAAATTGTTTGGGTTTTTCTGCTCCCATGCGTACTCCATTTCCACCGGCAACAATGACTGCATATTTTGGAATGGGGTTATTCATGAATGATCATTCTTTTACTTTAACAACAATAAGCACTCTTGCAATAAGTTTCCTTTATGAATGGCTGCTGTGCCTACTTCTTCACAAACCAGCCCTCCTGCAATGTTTGCAATTTCTGCAGCGAGTTGCATATTTTTTGTTGCCGCATACACCAAGGATGCAACCGCAATAACAGTATCACCTGCGCCACTCACATCAGCAATATTACGCACATGGGTAGCAATGATTCGAGCTTCGTTTTCCTGCTGATAAAACACACCCTTCTCTGATAATGTAATCAATGAAATATGGTGATTCAGTGCCTTGTTCAATGCATGATGAATTTGATCTAACACTGCAAGATCAATATGATCGATCAACAAATTCAACCCTTCTTTTACTTCTTTGAGATTGGGCTTAAAAATATCTACTCCCTTAAAAGAAAGAAAATTTTTGCGTTTGGGATCAACAGTTGTTACTACTCCAAACTCTTTGCACAATGCAATTAGTTTTTGAATAAGCCCCTCGGTTAGTACTCCTTTATTGTAGTCCTCAAAAATTAAAACATCGGGACAATCTTTCTTAAAATATTGTTTCATTTGCCCCAATAATTCAGCTTCTGCCAAAACAGAGATATCGGCCGTAATCTCAGAATCCAAGCGCATCATTTGCTGATTGCGACTCATGATTCGCGTTTTATTGGTTGTAATGCGTTCTTTGGATGGCAGGAGCAGGCTGGTATTAATACCATGACCAGCAAGTAAGCCGGCAAGTGATCGCCCGTCCATATCATCGCCAATAACAGAAATAATGGTGGTAGCTGCACCAAGCGATGCTGTATTTAAAGCCACATTTGCGGCCCCTCCTACCCTTATTTCCTTTTTATCGAGCGATACTATCGGAACGGGAGCTTCGGGCGAAATCCGGTCTGTATGGCCCCACCAATAGGTATCGAGCATTACATCACCGATAACTGCAACTTTTAATTCGTTGAATTGTTCAAATAAGGTATTAAAATCCACTGCTGACATAAATTTATTCCGCTCTTTTTTGATTGTTTACAGCCACATAATATAAAGGCACACCAACTGCCGTAATGGCCAACCCCCACAGCGAGTATGTTGGCGAAGCCCAAACCAGGCCCACACAAAATACAATTGCCAATGCGATATACATCAAAGGTAATAAGGGGTATCCAAATGCCCTATATGGTCTTTCTGCATTTGGTAATTTTTTACGAAGTATAAAAATTCCTACAATCGTTAATACATAAAATATCACTACCACAAACGAAACCATGGTAAGCAGGTCGCCATATTTTCCGCTCAGACACAACAAACTGGCAACAAAACATTGAATCCACAAAGCGTATTCAGGTACTGCATTTTTATTGAGCGTTCCGGTTTTCTTAAAAAATAAACCGTCTTTGGCCATTGTATAATATACCCTTGCGCCGGCCAGAATCAATCCATTATTACAACCAAATGTTGAGATCATAATCATCACTGCAATTACAATAGTTCCTGCATTTCCAAAAATGGCGTTTGCTGCAGCAACTGCAACGCGATCGTTTTCTGCATAGGCAATTTGTTGCAATGGTAAAACATTCAGATACATCAAATTGGCAGTAACATATATCAGCGTTACAATTAGTGTTCCGAAGAATAAACTCAATCCAATATTTCGTTGTGGATTTTTTATTTCGCCTGCAATAAATGTTACGTTGTTCCAACTATCGCTACTAAAAATAGAACCTACCATCGCAGCAGAAATGGCGCCGATTAAAACCGCTCCCGATATGGGTTGCCAACTGGTTGATTCTAGAATGCCTGCTGCATTTTTTGCACCCAGATTCTGCATGGCGTTGAATGCATGATGCCAGTTATCGGACCAGAAACTTTGTTTGGATAATAAAAAACCGAAAATAATCAATCCAAATAAGGAGAGCAATTTGGTCATCGTAAAAATTGATTGAATAATTTTTCCTCCTTTTACTCCCCTCGTGCTACTATATGTTAGAAATACAATTAGTGCGATAGCCAGAGTTTGTGCGGCAGAGATTTTCATGAACCCTAGGTCCAATAATATATTACCCTCTCCCACGGCCGGAATCAGATAAGCAGTAAATCTTGCAAAAGCCACACCCACTGCAGCAATGGTGGCGGTTTGAATTACAGAGAACAAACTCCATCCGAATAGAAAACCTACCAGCGGATTATATGCTTCTTTTAAATACACATATTGACCTCCCGCTTTGGGATACATGGCACTCAGCTCGCCATAACTTACTGCTGCAGTAATGGTCATAAAACCGGTTATTAGCCACACAACAATCAGCCATCCGGCACTTCCCACATTGCGTGTTATGTCTGCACTCACAATAAAAATACCGGAGCCAATCATGCCACCTGCAACAATCATGGTAGCATCAAATAATCCTAAGCTGGGTTTGAATTCTGCGTTTGTACTCATAAAAAAATCCCGCATTGAGTTACGGGATTTGAAGATAATAAATATGATTGATGTTCTTACTTCTTCTTATACTGACTATTCAAGCCACTAATCAGATCTCCTGTAATATTATACACAGTATCTTTCAAATAGATTAAATCGGGAGAGTTCGTCATAATATAGGAATAGCTTTTGTCTTTGTTGTATTCTTTCAGAAAATCTTCAATTTTTTTCTTCACTTCCTGCAAACGCTTAAAGCTTTCGTTTTGCAAATCCTGATTCAACATCTGCTCTTTATTCTGGAAAGTTTTTTCCATCTGCATCAGTTCCTGTTGTTTGCCTGCCAGTTCTGCCTGACTCATTCCTTGCGCTGTTTTCTGCAAATCCTGATACTTTGAAGCAAATGTATTTTTCATTTCGGCTAACTGACGGCCATTGTCCTGCTCCTTTCCACGCAACACATTACGAACGTCTTTAAAATACTCATAGTGGTTCTCAATGGAATCCATTTCGAAATAAGCAATTTTAAAATTACCGCTTGCAGTTCCGCTTGTTGTATTCGCGGCAGTGCTAGTCGATTTTTTTGAAGAAAAATGCAGGTAAAATAAAATAGCTACTGCAACTACCAATACTGCGTTTAAAACCAAACTAATATTTTTCATGAACCAAAGTTTGAAATTGAAATTAATTGAACAGGGGGTTTATTAAGGCTTCATAAATTCTCCATCATTCTCAACAAAATAAAAGTAGGAAGTTTTATCCTTCCTACTTTCATTGGTATATTTCTTAACAGAACTATCGCTTATTCTTCCTCGTCAAAGCTCATCGCTTCGCGGGTAGTAGCTAATACTTCGTACTCTTCTTTGCTACCTACAATCATGTTCTCGAACTCTTTTTGTCCGGAACCTGCAGGAATCAAGTGACCAGTGATAACGTTCTCTTTCAAGCCCAGCATCATATCGGTCTTACCTTGAATAGCGGCCTGACTCAATACCTTGGTTGTTTCCTGGAACGACGCAGCCGAGATCCAGCTTTGTACACCCAACGAAGCCTTGGTAATACCTAACAATACTGGTGTTGCAGTTGCAGGTTTTGCATCCCTTACTTCTACCAGCTTGCGGTCGCTTCTGCGGAGAATACTGTTTTCTTCTCTGAATTCACGAACAGTAACAATTTGTCCGGCTTTGAATTTAGCGCTTTCGCCTGGCTCGGTAACCACTTTCTTATCGTAGATACGGTCGTTCTCTTCGATAAAGTCGAAGCGATCTTCCAGATCCTCCTCTAAGAATTTAGTATCTCCGGCATCAACGATTTCAACCTTCTTCATCATCTGACGTACAATTACTTCTACGTGCTTATCATTGATCTTCACACCTTGTAAACGATACACTTCCTGAATTTCATTCACAACGTATTCCTGTACTGCAAATGGTCCTTTGATGGTGAGGATATCAGCAGGCGCAATTTGTCCGTCCGACATTGGTGTACCGGCTTTTACGAAATCTCCATCCTGCACCAGAATCTGGCGCGTTAAAGGAATCAGGTATTTCTTCACCATTCCGTCTCTCGACTCAACGATGATTTCGCGGTTACCACGTTTTACGTTACCAAATGCAACCACACCATCAATCTCACAAACAATCGCAGGGTTACCCGGATTACGTGCTTCGAACAATTCAGTTACACGAGGTAGACCTCCAGTGATATCTCTTAATTTACCCAACACACGTGGTATTTTTACCAACACTTGTCCGGCTTTAACATCATCTCCTTCTTCTACACCGATATGTGATCCAACAGGTAAGTTATAGTGCTTAGTATCTTTAGCGCCTTCTACAACAATTGTTGGAATCTTGGTTTTATCTTTTGTTTCAATAACCACTTTTTCTCTGTGACCTGTTTGCTCGTCTGCTTCATCGCGATAAGTAACACCATCAATTACATCAGAGAATTTCACAGAACCGTTTACTTCCGCAACGATAACGTTGTTGAATGGATCCCATGTACAAATCACATCTCCTTTCTTAACAACCTGACCATCTTTCACGTTCAGCGTTGCTCCGTAAGGCACGTTATTGGTAATCATCAAACGATCGTTCTTCACATCCATGATACGAACCTCACCGGTACGTCCGATAACGATACGTACTTTATTGCCTTCGTTGTTGATAGCATCTACCGTTCTCAAACCATCGAACTGAATAGTACCATCGAACTTAGCGTTCAATGTAGATTCGATATTAGAAGATCCGGCAACACCACCCACGTGGAATGTACGCAGTGTTAACTGTGTACCAGGCTCACCAATTGATTGTGCGGCGATGATACCTACTGCATCACCACGTTGCGCAATATATCCGGTAGCAAGGTTTTTACCATAACATTTCACACACACACCACGCTTCGCTTCACAAGTCAATACAGAACGAATCTCTACAGTTTCAATTCCTGAATCTTCAATTTGTTTAGCAACATCATGTGTTATTTCTTCACCGGCAAGGATGATCAGTTCTTCTGTTACCGGATGATACACATTGTGTAAAGAAGTACGTCCTTCAATTCTATCTGCTAGTGGTTCAATAACATCTTCATTATCTTTCAATGCACTTGTTGCATTACCACGTAAAGTTCCGCAATCTTCTTCTGCGATAACAACGTCCTGAGATACGTCCACCAAACGACGAGTCAAATAACCCGCATCCGCTGTTTTCAAAGCCGTATCCGCCAAACCTTTACGAGCACCGTGCGTAGAGATAAAGTAATCCAATACATTCAGTCCGCCTTTAAAGTTCGACAAGATCGGATTCTCAATTACCTCCGAACCAGAGCTACCACTCTTACGAGGTTTTGCCATCAATCCACGAATACCTACCAACTGTTTAACCTGTGTTTTACTACCACGGGCTCCAGAATCCAGCATCATATAAACTGAGTTGAATCCTTGTTTATCTGTAGCCATTTCGCGAATCAGGGTTTCTGTAATACGTGTATCCACACGGCTCCAGATATCGATTACTTGGTTATAACGTTCGTTATTAGTAATCAATCCCATATTATAGTTTTCCCAAACTTCGTCTACTTCTGATTTTGCATTATCCAATAATTCATCACGTAAATCCGGAACGATCAGATCGTTCACACTAAAGCTCAATCCACCACGGAATGCCATACGGAATCCAAGTGTTTTGATATCGTCTAGGAATTTAGCCGTTTTTGGAACGTCGGTGATTTTGATGATGTCTCCGATAATTTCACGAAGATTTTTCTTGGTCAACAGTGCATTGATATAACCTACTTCAACAGGAACGTTCTGATTAAACAGTACGCGACCCACAGTTGTTTCAATTAATTTCAAGCTTAGTTTTCCATTCTCACGCACCATTGTTTTTACACGAATGTTTGCGTGTAAATCAACCACTTTTTCGTTGTATGCAATCACCACTTCATCCATATTGTAGAAAGCCATACCCTGACCTTTTACAATTTCGGTTTCGGTTGTTTTCTTACCCTTGGTCATGTAATACAATCCCAATACCATGTCCTGTGAAGGAAGGGTGATTGGCGTACCATTCTGAGGGTTAAGAATATTGTGAGAAGACAACATCAATAACTGGGCTTCCAAAATTGCTGCATTGCTCAAAGGCACGTGCACCGCCATCTGGTCACCATCGAAATCGGCGTTGAACGATGAAGTTACCAACGGGTGTAACTGTATCGCTTTACCTTCTACTAATTTTGGTTGGAAAGCCTGAATACTCAAACGGTGCAGTGTTGGGGCACGGTTCAGCATGATCGGATGGCCTTTCAAAATATTTTCAAGAATATCCCAAACAACTGCTTCTTTACGATCCACTAATTTCTTAGCGCTCTTAACAGTTTTTACGATACCTCTTTCAATTAATTTGCGAATAACAAATGGCTTGAACAATTCTGCAGCCATATCTTTTGGTAATCCGCACTCGTGTATTTTTAATTCAGGTCCTACAACGATTACAGAACGTCCGGAATAATCCACACGCTTACCTAATAAGTTCTGACGGAAACGTCCCTGCTTACCTTTCAACACATCACTCAACGATTTCAATGCACGTCCACCTTCTGCTTTAACAGCATTTGATTTACGGCTATTATCGAATAACGAATCGATGGCTTCCTGTAACATACGTTTTTCGTTACGTAAGATTACTTCAGGTGCTTTGATCTCTAACAAACGCTTTAAACGGTTGTTGCGAATAATCACACGACGATACAAATCGTTCAAATCAGAAGATGCAAAACGACCGCCATCCAATGGAACCAACGGACGCAGTTCTGGAGGAATAACAGGAATATACTGCATCACCATCCACTCTGGGCGGTTAGTGATACGAGTACCCGCATCGCGGAACGATTCAACAACACTTAAACGCTTCAAAGCATCTGCTTTACGCTGCTGAGAAGTTTCAGTTGCCGCTGCATTACGCAGAGAGAAACTCAAACCATCCAAATCAATTCTTTCCAATAAGGCGTGAACTGCTTCAGCACCCATTTTGGCAACAAATTTCTGCGGATCATCATCTGCCAAATATTGATTGTCTTTTGGCAAATTATCCAGGATATCAAGGTATTCTTCTTCCGTTAAAAGATCACCCATGTTGAGTGTTTCTTTAATACCACCTTGAATTACCACATATCTTTCGTAGTAAACGATTGTTTCTAATTTCTTAGAACTCATTCCTAACAAATAACCAATCTTGTTGGGCAAACTTTTGAAGTACCAGATGTGAACTACTGGAACTACTAATTTGATATGACCCATGCGCTCGCGACGCACTTTCTTTTCAGTTACTTCAACACCACAACGGTCACACACGATGCCCTTGTAACGAATACGCTTATACTTTCCACAAGCACATTCGTAGTCCTTTACTGGTCCGAAGATTCTTTCACAAAACAAACCATCACGCTCCGGTTTATAAGTACGGTAGTTAATGGTTTCAGGCTTTAGCACTTCACCAAAGCTTCTTTCCAGAATACTATCTGGAGAAGCCAGACTGATAGTGATCTGTGAGAAAGTTGGCCTCGGTTTGTTATCTCTTTTGATTGCCATATTGCTATTGAGAATTTGTAGATTAATATTTTTAATACTGTTTGGAATAAGAAGGTGGATCATCGCATTTTCAACGATCACCCACTTTCATTCCTATCTTATTCGAACTTTAAATCAAGTCCTAATCCTCTTAATTCATGTACCAATACATTGAATGATTCAGGTACACCCGGACGTGGGATATTATCTCCCTTCACAATGGCTTCGTACGTTTTAGCACGGCCAATGATATCATCCGATTTGAGGGTTAACAATTCTTGTAAGATATTGGCTGCACCATATGCTTCCAGTGCCCAAACCTCCATCTCACCAAAACGCTGACCTCCAAACTGTGCTTTACCTCCCAACGGCTGTTGTGTAATCAAACTGTATGGTCCAATTGAACGAGCGTGCATTTTATCATCAACCATGTGGTGCAGTTTAATCATATAGATAACTCCCACAGTAGCTTTCTGATGGAAACGCTCACCTGTTTCACCATCGTATAAATAAGTGTGCCCGTTTCTTGGAATACCTGCTTGTACACAGTATTCTTCGATTTGAGTAGTAGATGCACCATCAAAAATTGGTGTTGCAAACTTCACACCCAAACGCTTACCGGTCCAACCTAAAATGGTTTCATAAATCTGACCTAAGTTCATCCTCGAAGGTACCCCCAACGGATTCAATACGATATCCACCGGTGTTCCGTCTTCCATAAACGGTAAGTCTTCAGCACGTACAATTTTTGCAACAATACCTTTGTTACCGTGGCGACCTGCCATCTTATCACCCACTTTCAGTTTACGCTTAACTGCTAAATAAACTTTTGCAAGTTTCAATACGCCCGCAGGTAATTCATCACCAATTGAGATATTGAATTTCTCGCGTTTGTATCTACCCAGTTCTTCGTTAAACTTAATGCTGTAGTTGTGTAATAAAGTGTTGATCTGATCATCAGTTTTTGCATCTCCAGTCCATCCCAAAGGATTTACGTTTTGATAATCGATCGTAGCTAAATTCTTTTGATTGAATTTGGCTCCCTTACCGATCAGCATTTCTCCGAAGTTATTGCTAACACCTGTAGATGCTTTGTCTTTCAACAAAGTCTGCAATTTGTCTAACAACAATTCTTTGATCGATTCAACATTTTGCTGGTGTACTTTCTCAACTTTTTCCAGTTGTGCTTTTTCACGAATCTTTCCGTTCTTATCTTTCTTTGCACGCTGAAATAATTTTTTGTCGATCACCACACCTTCGGTTCCGTTTGGTGCTTTCAGAGAAGCATCTTTTGCATCACCTGCTTTGTCACCAAAGATGGCACGCAATAATTTCTCTTCCGGTGTTGGGTCTGATTCACCTTTTGGAGTGATCTTTCCAATTAATATATCACCTTCTTTAATGGTTGCACCAATGCGAATGATACCGTTCTCATCCAGATCTTTAGTAGCATCTTCTGATACGTTAGGAATATCTGGAGTTAATTCTTCTTCACCTAATTTGGTATCGCGAACTTCTAATTCATATTCTTCAATGTGAACAGAAGTAAATAAATCTTCACGAACTACTTTCTCGCTAATTACAATCGCATCCTCAAAGTTGTAACCCTTCCATGGCATGAACGCCACTTGCAGGTTTCTACCAAGAGCAAGCTCTCCATTTTGAGTAGCATATCCTTCTGTTAAGAAATCGCCTTTCTTCACTTGTTGTCCTTTCTTCACAGCAGGACGTAGGTTGATACAAGTTGCCTGGTTGGTCTTCATGAACTTGGTAAGTGTGTACACTTGCAAGTCGTCGTTAAAGCTCACCAAACGATCCAGATCATTTCTGTCGTAGCGAACATGAATATGATTTGCATCAACAAATTCAACTACTCCATTTCCTTCTGCGTGAATTTGAATACGTGCATCGCGTGCAGCTTTTCCTTCCAGTCCGGTACCCACAATTGGAGCTTCCAAACGGATTAACGGAACAGCCTGACGTTGCATGTTCGATCCCATCAACGCACGGTTGGCATCATCATGCTCTAAGAAAGGAATCAGTGAAGCACTCAAACCAACAATCTGGTTTGGAGCCACGTCCATATATTCTACTTCACCTTTATCTAAAATCGGGAAATCGCCGGTTTGACGTGATACCACGCGGTCTTCCGCAAATCCGCCATCTGCTTTTAAAGGCGCATTACTCTGCGCAATTTTTGCAGAATCTTCTTCTTCCGCACTTAAGAAAGTAAGTGTATTCATATTCACTTTACCGTCTTCTACTTTACGATAAGGCGTTTCAATAAAGCCCATATCATTAATCGCAGCGTGTACGCAAAGTGTAGAAATCAAACCAATGTTTGGTCCTTCCGGAGTTTCAATAGTACACAAACGACCGTAGTGCGAATAGTGTACGTCACGAACCTCAAAACCTGCACGCTCTCTACTCAAACCTCCTGGTCCTAGTGCGGAGATACGACGCTTGTGCGTGATCTCGCTCAATGGATTGGTTTGATCTAAGAACTGAGATAACTGAGAGGTACCGAAGAATGAATTGATAACAGAAGATAAGGTACGCGCGTTGATCAAATCAACAGGAGTAAATACCTCGTTATCACGCACGTTCATACGCTCGCGGATAGTTCTGGCCATACGGGCTAAACCCACACCAAACTGTGCATATAATTGTTCGCCCACAGTACGCACACGACGGTTGCTCAGGTGATCAATATCATCGATCTCTGCCTTACCATTTGTTAAACGTACCAGGTATTTGATGATCTCGATAATATCCGGCTTGGTCAATACTTTCTTTTCCAAAGGATAATCCAAACCAAGTTTGCGGTTGATCTTATAACGACCAACTTCTCCTAAATCATAACGTTTATCGGAGAAGAATAATTTATCGATAATACCACGAGCAGTTTCATTATCAGGGGCATCAGCACCGCGCAATTGGCGATAGATATGCTGAACCGCTTCCAGTTCGCTGTTAGAAGTATCTTTATTTAAAGTGTTGTAGATGAT
>JAIEMK010000003.1 GCA_019752295.1 Chitinophagaceae bacterium
TTTGGCTTTACCACTTACAGAAGTGCTAAAGAAAAAGAACTGTTACTGGGTTTGGATCTTCAGGGAGGTATGAGTGTAACTATGGAAGTAGGTCTGAACGATCTGATCAAATCTTTGGCAAACTATACAAAGGATCCTGTGTTTACAAAAGCATTGGACAAAGCTGTTGAGCGGAAAGCCAATGGTGGCGCAGATTTGATTTCTTTATTCAAAGAAGAATTATTGAAGGCAAATCCATCCGCAAAACTGGCTCCTTATTTTGCTACCAGAAGCAATGGAAAAATAAAGTTTGACGAATCAGACGATAAAGTAACCGACTATTTAAGAGCGCAGGCTACTGCTGCTTTTAATAATACCTATCGTATTCTACGTACCCGTATCGATCAGTTTGGCGTATCGTCTCCGAACATCAATCCCGATCCTGCCAAAAGTATTATCAATATTGAATTGGCCGGTATCAACGATAAAGAAAGAGTACGTAAATACTTACAAGCAACTGCAAACTTACAGTTCTTTGAAATGTACACTTTGGAAAGCAAAGATCTGCAAAGCGGAATCGTTGCTGCCGACAAAGCAGTGCAGGATTATTTAAACGGAACTAAAGCCGGCGATACTGTAAAAGCTAAAAAAGATACCGCTGCTGTTACTGCAGTTGCTGCAACAAAAAAAGCCGATACTTCTAAAACTGCTACCATTTCCACTATTGGTGCCGACACCAATAAAAATGCGGTAGCAAAGAAAGATACTTCAAAAGCTAAGTTGAACGAATCTCCCATTGTTCGCCTTATTCAATTCACACAGCCTTATCAGGGTCGTGGTGGAAAAACAATATTCCCATCCAATATTGGTTATATCCAAACAAAAGATACCGGTAGGCTGAACGACTTCCTGAGAATGGATCTTGTTAAAAACAAGTTTCCATCGAATCTGGTATTCATGTATGGCAAAATGGAAGCTTCTGACGCAAAAGCAAAAGACATTTTGATGTTGTATGCAATCAAAACCCTAGACAATGGTCAGGCTGAGCTGGAAGGTGATCATATCACTAATGCAGGGCAGGACTACGACGAAAGAGGCCGCATTGCCATTAAAATGAACATGGATAAGATCGGTACTAATATCTGGGCTAAAATGACTACCCGCAATGTAGACAAACCGATTGCAATTGTGCTTGATAATTTTGTTTACTCTGCTCCAAACGTAAACGATCCAATCACAACAGGTAACTCTCAGATTAGTGGTAGCTATTCTATTAAAGAAGCACAAGACCTTTCTGAATTATTAACCAGCGGTAAATTAACCGCTCCGGCACGTATTGTGGCTGAGCAACAAGTTGGACCCACACTTGGTAAAGAATCCATCAAGGGCGGTGCAATGGCCTTCCTGATATCCTTTATCGTGATTTTTGGATTGATGTTATTGTATTTCAATACAGGGGGATGGGTTGCAAACGTTGCTTTGATTTTGAACTTATTATTTACCATTGGTATTTTAAGTGCTTTAGGATTTACACTTACTGCGCCGGGTATTGCGGGTCTGGTATTAACCATTGGTTTAGCCGTGGATACCAACGTAATTATTTTTGAAAGAATTAAAGAAGAACTGACCAAAGGAAAAACTTATCCAAATGCGGTGAATGATGGCTATCAGCGTTCTTTATCTCCAGTATTGGACGCTCACGTAACAACGATGCTTACAGCTTTAATTCTGGCTTATTTTGGCTTAGGTCCGGTGCTTGGTTTTGCAACCACACAGATCATCGGTATCTTACTGAGTTTGTTTTGTGGAATTTTAGTTTCTCGTTTAATTACCGATTGGTACACTAACAAGAATCGTCACTTTGAATATTTTACTGGTATTTCTAAGAAAATTTTCAAACACGCTTCTTTCAAATTCATTGAGTATAGAAAATACGCATACGGAATTTCTGCTGTTGTATTTGTATTAGGAGTAGCCTCATTCTTCAATGGATTTAAACAAGGTGTTGAATTTGAAGGTGGACGTAGCTATACCATTAAATTCGATAAGCCTGTAAAAGAAGAAGATATCAGGTCGGCTTTGAAAACCACATTTGGTGAAGACGTGATTACCAAAACTGTAAGTACGGCAAATCAGATCAATATCACAACGGCCTATAAGATTAAAGAAAGCGGAAACAATATCGATTCGCTGGTAGAGAATAAATTGTATGCGGGATTAAAACCATTTATCCCCGAAACCGTTACCTTCTCTGAATTTGAAAACAAATACAAACAAAGTTCTCAAACCGTATTGCCAACCATTTCAGATGACCTGAAATCAGGCGCAGCAAAGGCGGTAATATTTGGAATGATCATCATTTGCTTGTACATCTTTATTCGATTCCGCGACTGGCGTTATTCATTGGGAACAATCTTCTCATTGTTGCATGATGTATTTGTAACCCTGATTGTATTTAGCTTCCTCAAAAATATTGTGCCATTCCCGTTAGAGATCGACCAGCACTTTATTGCAGCGGTTTTAACAGTGATTGGTTTCTCGATGAACGATACGGTAATCGTGTATGATCGTATTCGTGAAGATAGCAAGCTGATGAAAGGCTCTGATAATGGTGCTGTCATCAACCGTGCAATCAACGAAACACTGAGTCGTACTATCATGACTTCATTAACTGTATTCTTAACCATCCTGATCCTCTTCATCTTTGGTGGAGAAGTAACACGTGGCTTTGCATTTGCCATGTTGATTGGAGTTATTACCGGTACTTACTCGTCCATTTTTGTGGCTGCACCGGTATTGGTTGACTTTGCAAAGAGTCGCCCGCTGGGTAAAAACACCGACGAAAAGAAAAGGTAAAAAAATAGTAGCATCAGAAGCCGTCTCGATAAACCGGGACGGCTTTTTTATTAAAATATCCTTAAGCCCATTCCTTAACATTCTTTTTTGGAAAACAAGCTGGTAATTTGCAGCCAAAGCTTTGAAAACCATAGTTCTACATATTGTTTCACGCAGTTTCATACTGCTTCTGGCATTACAGATTTTAAATCTGAGTGTTAACAGTATTGATTTTAAACCATTCGAAACAACTAATCTTACTGAATTCAACGATATTAATACGATCACCGAATACGTTTCGGAAATTGTTTTAGGCCATACAAATGCATTTCCTGAGTTTGCCAAGAAGACGCAAAAACAATCGCAGTTACAAAAACATCTTACAATCAAAATGCTGAACAAAGATGCCTTTTTTGAGCCAATAGCCTTTGCGACAGCGCCTTTACAATTTTGTGCTGCAATCAAGGAAACCTATCTCTTCGATTTTTATCACGAGATCAACCCTCCCCCTCCCAAAGCTTAGCTTAATTAAGCAGAATTTTTCTTATTTCAAGTTCACAACTTCTTCGATTTTATTTCGAAGAGCTATTGATTATTGATCCAATAAACAGTTTACTATGCTAATAAAAACAGTGCGCCTGTTTGTGATTTATTTATTCTTTACAATAAATGCTAAAGGACAATCAGCAACTTTTCAAAAAGATAGCTTGTCTGTTTCTATCGACAGTGCAGAGCACTTATTCTTAGAAAACAATCTGATGCTTTTAGCGCAGAAATATAATATTGATGCACAAAAGGCATTGGTGCTACAGGCCAAACTATATCCCAATCCAAATATCAACTACAATCATGGTTTATACCATCCCGACCTGAAAAAAATTTTCGCAACGGGTAGCGACGGAGAAAGTGCAGCAAGCTTATCGCAGGTTATTATTTTGGCAAGAAAAAGAAATAAGCAAATTCAAATTGCCGAAACCAATACAAAGCTTGCCGAGTACCAGTTTTACGACCTCATACGAACATTGAAGTACACTTTGAGGGTAGACTTTTATAATATTTATTTTTTACAGCAATCGTCAAAAGTATATGCAGATGAAATCAGATCACTGCAACAGGTTGTAAATGCATTTGAACAACAGAAAGGAAAAGGTTATATATCCGAAAAAGAAGTTATGAGAATAAAAGCACAATTATATGGATTGCAAAGCGAATACAATGATCTAATCAATCAAATAAATGATATTCAAAGTGAGTTGAGATTGGTATTGCAAATCAAAAACTACTATATCAAACCAATTGTTGATGAAACCCATTTGAACGAATTAAAAGCAGACCAATATCCAATAACAGCCTTAATAGATACTGCATACATTGAACGTACCGATCTTAAAATAGCAAGAACCAACGTTGATTTGAGCAACCAGGTTTATAGTCTGCAAAAAGCACTGGCTACTCCTGATATTACACTGCAAGCGGGTTATGATAAACAAGGTAGTTATATTCATCATTTCAATTCAATTGGTTTCAGTATGGATATTCCCATTTTCAATCGTAATCAGGGAAATATAAAATCGGCTAAATCGGGCATTGATATCAGTTCCACATTTCAAAAATTTAATGAAGCAACTGTTGAAGAACAAATTTCCAGAGCAATGCAAAAAGCAATCGATAATCAAAAACTGTATCAAAAAATGGATCCTTCTTTCAGCAAAGATTTCGAAAAACTGGTACATGAAGTCATTAGCAATTATCAAAAAAGAAACCTTGGGCTTCTTGAATTTATAGATTTCTATGATTCATACAAGCAAAATACACTTCAAATAAACGCAATGAAGTTCAATAAAATCAGCGCATTGGAAGACATCAACTTTTACACAGCTAAAAATTTCTTCAACTAATTTAAAAGTCATGAGACAGAATTACACAGTATTACAGTTAGGATGTTTTATCCTACTAACTATTATCTCTCTGGGTGAAATGGGCTGCTCAGAAGAAAAAAAGAAACCGGTAGAAAGGGCTCAATATATTATTCCCGATTCCATCATAAAAAACATGGTCGTAGACACCGTCAACAACTGTCAATTAATTAATGCGATTACTTTAACAGGAAGTGTCGATTTCAATCAGGATCACCAAGTAAGTATCTACCCGCTTGTGAGTGGTAATATTCAGGATGTAAAAGTGCAGGTTGGAGATTATGTGAATGCCGGACAAGTGCTTGCTGTGGTAAAAAGTGGCGAGATGGCTGGTTATAGCAGTAATCTAATTAATGCTGAAGCCAATTTAAGAGTAACAAAAAAAAATCTGGATGCACAAAAAGATCTTTTTACAAGTGGATTAGCTTCTCAGCTCGACGTTACTTCTGCAGAGTCGAACTACGATCAGGCAGTTGCGCAGTTAGAATTGGTAAAGCGAGTGCTTAAAATTAATGGGAATAATACGCAAGGTGATTATATCATCAAAGCTCCTATCAGCGGTTTTATTGTACAAAAAAACATCACTAATAATACTTCTATCCGTACAGATAATGGCACTAGTCTTTTCACCATTTCTGATTTGAAAAATGTTTGGGTTCAGGCAAATGTATATGAATCAAATATCAGCAAAGTACATTTAGGTGATGAAGTGTCTATTACCACAGTTTCTTATCCAGATAAAATTTTTAAGGGAAGGATTGATAAAATTTTGAACGTACTTGATCCAACCAATAAAGTAATGAAAGTAAGAATAATTATACCAAACGATAATTACCTTCTGAAACCTCAAATGTTTACCAGAGTTGTGGTAACAAATAAAGAAAACCAACAATCATTATGCATTCCAAACAAGGCATTGATTTTTGATCATAGTCAAAATTTTGTTTTGGTATATAAGGGAAAGGGCATCGCCGAAATAAGGCATGTACAGGTGTTAAATACAATTAATGATAAAACTTTCTTATCCGGAGGAGTAAGTATAGGAGAGCAAATTGTAGGGTCTGATGCGATTTTAATTTATGATGCATTAAACAATTAACGTTGAACCCTAAAAATCAATATCATGATTAAGGTTTTAAAAAGTATTATAGCGTTTTCGCTTAAGAATAAATATTTTATTTTATTATCGTCTCTTGCTGTTTTCATCACAGGAATCATCACTTTTAAAAATATGCCCATTGAGGCTTTTCCAGATGTAACAAATACCGAGATAAGTATTATTACGCAATGGCCCGGAAGAAGTGCGGAAGAAGTTGAAAAATTCATCACAATCCCTATTGAGATTGCAATGAACCCGGTACAACAGAAGATAAGCCTCCGATCCACTTCGATTTTCGGGTTATCCTATGTCAAGATCATTTTCGATGATCAGGTTAAAGATCCTCAGGCTAGGCAGCAGGTAATGAATTTATTGGCTAATGCTACTCTTCCGCAAAATATAATTCCGTCTGTACAACCTCCAACAGGCCCAACAGGAGAGATTTTCAGATATTCTCTCAGAAGTAGTATCAGAGATGTAAGGGAATTAAAGACCATGCAGGACTGGGTCATAGAACGTCAACTGAAATCGGTGCCTGGAGTAGGCGACATTACCAGTTTTGGAGGGAAAACAAAGACCTATGAGATTAAAGTAGATCCTGAAAAATTAACCTCATTAGGAATTACGCCCTTGGACGTTTTTACTGCTGTACAAAAAACAAATATCAATATCGGTGGCGATATGATCATACAGAACAATCAGGCATTTGTGGTGCGTGGAATCGGGTTATTAAATGATATCAATGAAATCAAAAATATTATTATTCAAAATAATAATGGAATTCCTGTATTGGTTAAAGATGTAGCAGAAGTAGACATATCAAATTTACCCAGACTGGGTTTGGTTGCCAGAGCAGATGGATTAGTTGATAGTACCGGGAAAAGGTTTGTTACAAACGAACCTGATGTGGTTGAAGCAATTGTGGTAATGCGAAAGGGAGAAAATCCGACAAAAGTTGTTGAAGCTGTAAAGGCCAAAATTGATAAATTAAATAATTCCATTCTTCCTGCCGACACGAGGATTGTTCCTTATTACGATCGTTCGGATTTGATTGACTATGCAACCCATACCGTATTGCATAATTTAATTGAAGGAATTTTATTGGTAACACTTCTGGTATCGCTGTTCATGTTTAATTGGAGAACAACACTGATTGTTTCAATTATCATTCCAATGGCATTGCTGTTTGCATTCATTTGCTTGCACTTAATGGGCATGTCGGCCAACCTTCTTTCTCTGGGAGCAGTCGACTTCGGTATCATCATTGATGGAGGTGTAGTGATGGTGGAAGGTATGTTTGTAATACTGGATCATCAGGCAATGGAATTAGGAATGGACAGGTTTAATAAGCTCGCAAAACTTGGTATCATTAAAAAGAACGGAGCCCAATTGGGTAAAGCCATATTCTTTGCCAAAGCAATTATTATAACGGGTCTGCTTCCCATTTTTGCTTTCGAAAAAGTAGAAGGAAAGATGTTCTCCCCTCTTGCATTTACATTGGGCTTCGCATTATTAGGTGCCCTCATCACTACACTAACGCTGGTTCCGGTACTCATCAGTATCCTTTTAACAAAGAATGTACATGAGAAACACAATCCTTTTGTGCACCATCTCACAGGTTTTATGCTAAGGGGTTTCTTTAGCGCCTATCAAAGAAAAAAGCTGGTTGTAGTAGTTGCACTGATAGCGATGGTTGCGGGTCTTTATTCATTCAGGTATCTCGGATCAGAATTCTTACCCGAATTAAATGAAGGCTCAATTTGGCTGAGGGTTCAAACTCCCTATAGCATCTCATTAGAAAAATCAGTTGAAGTTTCTACTCAGATCAGAAACCTGCTGATGACCTTCCCTCAGGTAAAACATGCCGTATCTCAAACCGGCAGGCCGGATGACGGAACAGATGTTGCAGGTTTTTATAATAACGAATTTTCCGTAATTCTTTACCCCGAAGATGAATGGAAGCCTAAAATAAGTAAAGAAGCATTGATCGATCAAATGAGCAAAAAATTATCCGTTATTCCGGGTGCAAATTTAAATTTTTCTCAACCAATTATGGATAATGTGGAAGAAGCAGTATCGGGTGTAAAGGGTTCAATTTGCGTAAAAGTTTATGGCGACTCTTTGAATTATATGGAAGAAAAAGTGCAAGGCGTTTACAATATTCTCAAAGATATAAAGGGCATCGAAGATCTTGGTGTAATTCATAATACCGGGCAACCTGAATTGGATGTAAATCTGGATCAGCAAAAAATGGCACTTTACGGTGTAGCAACAGCAGATGCGAATGCTGTTGTGGCAATGGCTATTGGTGGGTTGGCCGCTTCTACTCTTTATGAAGGCATAAAGACTTTCGACATCAGAATCAGGTTGCCGGAAGAATTCCGCAAAACACCGGAAGATATTGGAAACCTTTTAGTACCTACACAAAATGGCTCAAAAGTACCAATTAAAGAAATTGCTTCCATCACCCAGAAAACAGGATCCTGTTTGATTTATAGGGATGACAATGAAAGGTATTCTGCACTAAAATTTTCAGTGCGCGGAAGGGATATGGGAAGTGCTATTTCCGAAGCGCAGGAAAAAGTGAATGCTAAAATAAGTTTGAAGAGAGGCTATAACATGGTATGGCAGGGAGATTTTGAAAACCAACAAAGAGCTGAGAAGCGATTGATTCAGGTTGTTCCAATAAGTCTTTTACTCATTTTCCTTTTGTTATTTACCATGTTTGGAAATTTAAAAGATGCCGGCTTGGTATTTTTGAATGTGCCCTTTGCAATCGTAGGTGGCTTAGTAGCCCTTCATCTTACAGGAACCAATTTTAGTATTTCTGCAGGTATTGGATTTATTGCATTATTCGGAATCTGTATCCAGGATGGCGTTTTATTGATTACCGTTTTTAAACAAAATCTGGAAAAAATTCATGGTGCATCAAACACACTTTTCAGTGCTATTAAGCTAGGCGTAAATTCCAGAATTCGGCCAGTTATGATGACTGCTATGATGGCAGCAATCGGATTATTCCCGGCAGCAATATCGCATGGAATCGGATCAGAAAGTTCCAGACCACTGGCGAGAGTAGTGATTGGTGGTATACTTTGTGCGATGATATTTTCGCTTTGGGTTTTCCCCCTCATTTTTGGATGGGCCTATAAAAATGTAGATACAAAACATCAAAGTGAAGATTTAGAAAAATAATTAAAACATTTTTACTGTTTGTTTAACTAAGAGACCGCTATGGGAATAGCGGTTTTTTAGTAATTTGTTATTATTTGACAAAATGAATTGTCGTAAATTCGCTGGTTCTGCTTCAGAAATAATTTCGAGGGCTTTGTTTATCAAAAAATAAGAAGTCGCTCCTGGGCGCTGAACAGGTTAAAACTAAGCCATATGAGGAAATTGATAAGCCAATATATTTTGATGCAATGCATACTATTTGTTTTTTTATGCTTCATTAGTGATAATTCTATTGCGCAAAAATCAGGTATAACAGATACCATTTCTATTTCTTTGCAGCAGGCTGAAACCCGTTTTTTAGATAGTAATTTCCTGCTTTTAGCAGCGCATTATAATGTGAATGCGCAAAATGCATTAATTGAGCAGGCCAGAACATGGGATAACCCTACTTTAAATTTGGATAAAGTTATTGCGGCCAATGGACAGTTTTTGCCGCATGGTAAAAACCCCGATGGCAGTTATAATGGACAATATTTTATACAGATCCAACAACTTATTAAAACCGCCGGAAAAAGGGGAAAGCTTGTTAATATGGCTGGCACCAATGCGAGGTTGAGCGAATTACAGTTACAGGATGTGGTTAGGAATTTAAAATACCAGTTAAGAACAGATTATTATACCATCCTGCAACAGATTGAGCAGCAGAAAATTTATGAAGGTCAACTGGGCCAATTAAAAAAATTGCTAACGGGAATGGAAGCCCAGTTGAATGCGGGGAATATTGCGCAAAAAGATTACTTACGAATTCAGGCACTTCTGATTGCTTTAGAACAAGATATTACTGAATTAAATAAATCTATTGCCGATAATCAGAATGACCTAAAAACGCTTTTGCAGATCAGAGAAAATGTATTTATAAAGCCCTCCGAAAACTTTAATAAAATGACTCCTATTTCAAATATCGTTTCGAACGAAATTTTATTTGATACAGGAAAATTGTATAATCCTTATTATCGTTTGCAACAGATACAAACGCTTTATCAGCAGCAAAATCTAAGCTACCAAAAAGCTTTGCGCGTTCCTGATCTAACACTAGGTCCTAATTTCGACAGAAATTCCAATTACGTTCCAAACTATGCGGGTCTGGGTATTTCCCTGCCCTTGCCCATTTTAAATAGCAATAAGGGTAATATTAAGTCGGCCGAATACAGTGTAAAACAACAACAGGCTTTTACAAGCAATGCAGAAACCGAATTAAAAAATAATATCAGCAATGCTTACAATAAACTATTGCTAACATTAAAACAATACAATTCCACTCAAAAGGAATTTTACGAAAAATATCAATTGATGTACAATAACGTGCTCCAAAGTTATCAGCAAAAACAAATCAGTCTTTTAGAGTTTCTTGATTTTTTTAATGATTATACAGATTCACAAATCCGTCATGTACAGCAACAACTAAACCTTCAGCTTTCAAAAGAAGAATTGAATTTCCAAACAGGTATCGATATTTTAAAATAATCGTTTCAAAAGTATTAGATCTATATATATGAACAAGTATTTACTCGTTTTAGCAGGTTTTGTAACAGTTGGTTTTATTGCCTGCTCAGAGAAAAAAGAGAACAAGGAAGGATCGAAAAAATTTGTACTAAGCGACACCATGTCGAAAATGATTGCAATTGATTCTGTTAGCAGTTGTTATATTGATGATGCCATATCACTCAGTGGGGAAGTAAGTTTTAATGAGAACAATGTAAATAAGGTATTCCCAAGGAGCAGTGGTCAGGTGGTGGAATGCAAAGTAACACTGGGCGATAAAGTGCAAGCAGGTCAGGTGTTGGCTGTATTGAAAAGTGCTGACGTAGCAGGAAATTATGCCGACCTGAGCAGTGCCAATGCAGATATCAATATTGCAAAACGTCAGATGGACAATACCGAAGCCTTGTATAAAAACGGTATCGCAAGCGAGAAAGAATTTACCGAAGCGAAACAGAATTACGAAAAAGCATTATCCGCAAAAGGTAAAATTCAGTCCATCATCAATATCAACAGCGGTAATGGAAGCAATGCAGGTGGAACTTACAATCTGGTGTCCCCCATTAGCGGATATATTGTTGAGAAAAAAGTAAATACCGGAAATTTCATTCGCGCAGATATGGGCGATAACCTTTTTACCATTTCAGATTTAAAAAATGTTTGGGTAAATGCAAATGTTTTTGAAGCTGATATCCCAAAAGTAAAAGAAGGATATCGTGTTCAAGTAACTACGCTTGCGTATCCCGATACAAAAAAGCTCGGCACAATCGATAAGATTAGTCAGGTACTTGATCCTGCCAATAAAACACTAAGAGTAAGGATTAAACTAGAGAATCAAGATTTACTGCTTCGTCCGGCAATGTTTGCGCGAGTTATTGTTTCAAACAAAGAAAATAAAAAAGCGATTTGCATTCCTACAAAAGCATTGATCTCTTTAAACGGGAAATCTTTTGTAGTAACCTACAAATCGAACAGTGAAATGAAAATTGCAGAAGTGACTATTTTAAAAACGAGTGGAGATCAAACCTATCTGATAGATGGTGTAAATCCCGGTGAAAAATTAATCACACAAAATCAATTATTGATTTTTCAACAGTTGTTAAATCAGTAATGAGTGTTTGGTATAACTACCAACACGATTTTTCATTCTCAAAAACTACAAGATGGTTAAGCTTATCAAATCAATTATACATTTCTCACTCAGGCATCGATATTTCGTCTTTTTTATGACGGCGATACTTGCAGGAATAGGATTTGTGAGTTATCAAAACACTCCGATCGAAACTTTTCCGGATGTTACCAATACCCAAATCATCATTATTACTCAATGGCCTGGTAGAAGTGCTGAGGAAGTAGAAAAGTTTGTTACAATTCCACTCGAAACGGCACTGAATTCGGTACAGCGTAAATCGAATTTAAGAACTACATCTTCATTCGGTCTTTCTTATGTCAGGTTAATTTTTGATGACGATGTAACAGATGAATTTGCCCGGCAGCAAGTACTTAGCAGGATTGGGAATGTAGATCTCCCCGATGGTATTAAGCCCGAAGTAGAGCCTCCCTATGGCCCTACCGGCGAGATTTTCAGGTATACCCTAAAAAGTAATACCAGAAGTATCAGAGAACTCTACACGATACAGGATTGGGTACTCGATAAAGAATTTAAAAGAGTACCGGGGGTTGCAGATGTAAATAGTTTTGGTGGCGAAGAGCGCAGTTTTGAGATTAGCGTTAATCCGAGTAATCTTACAAAATACGGACTCTCCTCTCTCGACGTATACAATGCCGTTGGTAAAAGTAATCTGAATGTGGGCGGTGATGTGATTGAAAGAAATGGTCAGGCATATGTTGTTAGAGGTATCGGTTTACTCAACAATATCAACGAAATCGAAAACATCATCGTTACTAAAATAAATTCCGTACCCATACTTGTAAAGAATCTTGCACAGGTAAAAGAAGCCGGAAAACCAAGGCTGGGACTGGTTTCCAAAGATACCATATCGGATGTATTGGAAGGTATTGTGGTAATGGTGAAGGGTTCAAACCCTACAGAAGTGTTGAGTAAATTACACGATAAAGTAAAAGACCTGAATGAAAATATATTACCAAGTGATGTAAAGATTGATACGTTTTACGACAGAACAGTTTTGATGGATTACGCCACACATACCGTAATACACAATTTAATTGAAGGCATTATTCTGGTTACCTGCATTGTAATGTTGTTTATGGCCGACTGGAGAACAACGGTTACAGTATCTATTATCATCCCACTCTCCTTACTGTTTGCTTTTATGTGTATGCGTATGATGCATATGACCGCAAATCTTTTATCAATGGGAGCAGTAGACTTTGGTATTATCATTGATGGAGCAGTAGTAATGGTGGAAGGCCTTTTCGTTGCACTCGATGCGAAGGCCAAAGAAGTGGGCATGGAAAAATTTAATAAGCTGGCTAAACTGGGCTTATTTAAACAGGTGGGAACAGAAATGGGTAAAGCCATTTTCTTTTCTAAAATAATTATCCTTACCTGTCTGATTCCCATATTCGCATTTCAGAAAGTAGAGGGTAAAATGTTTGCCCCACTAGCTTTTACACTGGGATTTGCACTATTGGGAGCATTGATCTATACGCTTACTTTGGTACCGGCACTATCCAGTATTTTACTTAAGAAAAATGTAAAAGAAAAACACAACCCAATTGTTTTGTTTTTTGAAAATGGAATCAAGTTCTTATTTCAAAGGGCTTATAAATTTCCAAAAACAAGTTTGTTGATTGCTATTTCAGTTATGGCGGTCACTTTCTTTTCAGCAAAATTTTTAGGTAGTGAATTTCTTCCCGAATTAGACGAAGGTGCATTATGGGTGAAAGCACAGTTGCCGATGAGTGCATCATTAAGTCAGTCGAAAGAAATTTCCGATAAAATGACAGCCATCATTCGAAAATATCCCGAAGTAAGGCATACACTTGCACAGATAGGTAGAACAAATGATGGAACAGATCCAAAGGGTTTTTTCAACGTAGAGATCGCTGTGGATTTGTATCCTAAAGATGATTGGCGCAAGGGTGTATCAACCGAAATGCTGATCGATAGTCTGGATCAACAATTGAGTAAAATTCCCGGATTGTTGCTTAACTATTCTCAACCAATCAGAGATAATGTGGAAGAAGCGGTAGCGGGTGTACCTGCCTCACTTGCTGTAAAAATTTCGGGCCCCGATTTTGAAAAACTCGACACACTTGCTAATCAGGTGCAGGCGGTGTTAGCAAAAATAAATGGTATCGAAGACCTTGGCGTATTAAGAAATCTGGGGCAGCCTGAATTTAGAATCGAATTGGATCAGGAAAAAATGGCGCTCTATGGAATTCAAACTGCAGATGCAAACGCAGTAATTGAAATGGCAATTGGTGGTAAGGCTGCTACGCAATTATACGAGGGCGAAAGAAAATTCGATATCAGAATCAGGTACCAAAAAGATTTTAGAGATACCAAAGAAAAAATTGAAAATTTAATGGTGCCTACTCAGGATGGAAGTAAAATTCCGATCAAAGAAATATCAGTCATCAGAACATTAACAGGCCCTGCATTCGTGTATCGCGATAATAATAGCAGGTATATTCCGGTTAAATTTTCTGTCAGAGGACGTGACCTCGGAAGTACCATTGCCGAAGCACAGGAAAAAGTGGGTAAGATTGTAACATTACCAAAAAATTATCGCATGACTTGGAACGGTGAATTTGAAAATCAGCAACGTGCTTCGCAAACTTTGGCCCGTGTAGTTCCGGTTTGTTTACTGGCAATATTTTTGATTTTGTTTATCACTTTTGGAAATGTAAAAGATGCTTTGCTCACCATACTGAATGTGCCTTTTGCATTGATTGGTGGCATATTGGCATTGCACTTAACACGTATGAATTTCAGCATCAGTGCTGGTATCGGTTTTATTGCACTGTTCGGGGTTTGTATACAAAATGGTGTGATACTGATTAGTGTATTCAGAAAGAATCTGGAAAATAAAATGACTTTACATATTGCCATTCTACACGGTGTAATTTCCAGAGTGCGCCCGGTAGTAATGACGGCACTTATGGCCGCTATTGGCTTATTACCTGCGGCTATCAGTACCGGAATTGGAAGTGAAACACAAAAACCTTTAGCCATTGTTGTTATCGGCGGGCTTATCACTTCTACAATTTTAACACTATTAATTCTTCCAATTATTTACAGTCTTGTGCATACCATCATTCATGAAAGAAAAAATATGAAAATGCTTAAAAAAATTGGGGCTGCTTGATTTTTTGAAACAATGATGTAAAAATAGTAAGGCCGGTAAAATTTACCGGCCTTACTTTTGCCCCGAAAATAAATTTAAGAATTGCATCATCTTATTTAATCAATAAGAAAAGCAGATTGATATATCATTGTTAATCATGAAAAAAATAGTTCCCATTATCGCTGTTTTTTTTGTTTGTAAAATGGGTTTTGCTCAAAGCAAAACAGACACCATTTCTGCAAAACCAAAAAGGTATTCCCTTCACGGGCAGTCCACAGTATTGTCGCAATACCATTTCGATTTTAAAGCAGCTTATTCGGGCGATAATAGTTTGCTTACCAGCGAGCCCGCTGCAACATCGGTATCTGCTACACTCTTTTTAAATTATAAATTAGGAGCAAAGACTTATATGGTCTTTAACCCAGAAATGGCCGGTGGCAATGGTTTGAGTAAGGCATTGGGTATTGCAGGTTTTAGTAATGGCGAAGTATATCGCGTGGGAGATCCAACACCAAGACCCTTTATTGGCAGGTTATATGTTGAACACCGGTTGGCACTTAGCAAGGATAAAATAAAGGTGGATGATGATGTAAATCAGGTGGCAGAAACTACCAATAAAGATTATCTCTCTTTTATTGCCGGAAAATTTAGTCTCACAGATTTCTTTGATGATTCGCAGATCAGTCACGACCCCAGATCTCAATTTTTTAATTGGGCATTGATGGGAAATGGTGGTTGGGATTATGCTGCCAATACACGCGGATATACTATTGGTGCTTTAGTTCAGGCAGTGTACAAAGACTATGCCCTAAGAAGTGCATTAACAACGGTTCCTATTGAAGCTAACGGACCCGAACTGCAGTTTAAATGGGCAAAAGCCATGGGATTTGTTTTGGAGTTTGAGAAAACACATTTATTTCAAAAGAGCGAAAAGCAATTCACCACTTTTCATACCGGATATTTTATCAACTGGGCCCATATGGGCAATTATGAAACCAGTATTGCAAAAGCAAATTTGTTGGGCACTAGTCCAAACATTTTAGATAGCAGGCAATATGGCAGAACAAAATGGGGGTTTTATATAGATGCAGATAATCACTTTGGTCCCTATCATTTTTTTATGAAAGCCAGTTTCAATGATGGCAAAAACGAAACATGGGCATTTACCGAAATAGATAAAAGTTTTACAACAGGCTTTCAGTGGGATGGTGAGCTTTGGAAAAGAAAACAAGATCGTTTTGCAATTGCTTATATCAACAACAATTTATCGGCCGATCATAAATTGTATTTACAAAAAGGCGGATATGGGTTCCTGATTGGTGATGGAAAATTAAATTATGGGCCAGAGCAAATTATTGAAACCTATTATTATTGGAAAATCAGCAAACTAATATCACTTAGCCCGGATTATCAATTTGTAATCAACCCGGCATATAATAAAGATCGTGGCCCGGTTCATATAGTTGGCTTACGTTTGCATGCCGACTTTTAAACAGCAAAAGAAGTGCCGCAACCACAAGTACTGCTGGCATTGGGGTTTTTAAAAGTAAACCCGCGGCTATTTAAACCACCCTGCCAATCTACTTCCATTCCGTATAGATAAATCTGGTGCCCCTTATTCATTACACAGGATATACCTTCAATTTCAAATTTTTCATCATCATCTTCCGGTTTATCAAAGCCCAACACATAAGTCATACCACTGCATCCCCCACCCTTTACACCAATCCTTAAGCGCTGATTCTGATCAAAACCTGGTTCCTGCATAAGTCGTTTTACTTCCTCAATTGCACTCATTGTAAGCTTCACCGGCGTTGTAGCTATCATTTCCATATATCAGGTTTAGATGGCAAAATTACAACCATTCTGTTTTAAAAAAGTTAAGTCTGTTTTCGATAACTGGAAAATCATGGTTCAAGCCCGCTTTCACTTACTTTTGTTCAAAAAAGGGCTATGTTGGATACGACGATGTTTTTTACAGTGGTTATTGGAACAATGATTGCGGCTTTGGCGGGATGGCTGATCTACTTACAACGAAAAAATCAAACTGCGGAGAAGTCGTATAGTGCACAGAACACAGGTTTACAATTACAGGCATACGAGCGTTTGACCGTTTTAGCCGATCGAATTGCCCTTCCGAATATCATTAGCCGCACAAATATTTCTGGCATCTCGGGCAGGGAAATGCAGGAATTGCTCACCAAGCAGATTCGTGATGAATTTGAATACAATATCAGTCAGCAAATTTATGTAAGCGCCGATGCCTGGAAGGCCATTACAAATTTGAAAGAGCAGAACCTGCTGATCATTAATCAAATTTCAAGATCATTACCCGAAAATAATAGCGGCCTTGAACTGAATAAACAGATACTTGGTTTTTTAATGAACGATCCAAAGGGACAATTACACATTCTAGTAAGCGAAGTGTTGAGTTTCGAAGCGAAGAAAATTCTGTAAGCATTAAAGATACCGGTTTAAAGATTGATTTTAAAACGATGTGTCATCTATGAAACTTTTCCATAAAATTCGAATCATTTTTTCGTTTTACAGAAGTTTCCTGTCGCTCTCACTCTTCATTACAATTTGGTGCGGGTACTTGTTTCATAAATACGGGTTCAGCATTTTGAATAGCCTCTTTTGGTTTAAAATCTGTACACTGGGGTTAACATTTTATTTCATCAATGAATATAAAAGCAGGGAATATTTTTACTATCAGAATCTGGGCATTTCAAAACTCACTTTATGGATAGTGACGCTTACATTCGACATTGTTTTGATGATTCTGCTAATTATTCAGATATCCCATTTCAGATGAAACATATACTGGAAGCAGATAGTATTCAATTAGAATTTTCTGGCAAAAAAATATTGTCGGATATTTATTTGAAATGCGAAACCGGAAATATAACAGGATTATTAGGAAGAAACGGATCAGGAAAATCTAGCTTATTGAAGATTCTTTTCAGGAGCTTGAATTGCGAAAATTCTGTTCGTATTGATGGAAAATCGATTAATAATTCTCCACAGCTTTCCGAGTTGTTGCGATACTTGCCCCAACATCATTTTATACCAAAATTTCTTTCTTTAAAAACAATATTTAACCATTTTTCTGTAGACTATTCCATCTTCGAAAACAGGTTTACTGAGTTTTCAACAAAATATAAAAGTAATATGGGAAGCCTTTCGGGAGGAGAAAAAAGGCTTGTTGAGATATACCTGATCGTAAAATCAGCGTCGTTATTTGCCATGCTGGATGAGCCCTTTACGCAACTGAGTCCAATTCAAATAGAAGGAGTTAAAGAATTGCTTATCGAAGAAAAATTAAATAAAGGCTTACTTCTAACGGATCACCTGTATCAGCATATCACCGACATTAGTAACAGTTTGTATTTATTGAAGGATGGAAAAACATTTCCGATAAAAAACATAGCTGAAATAGAATCATTAGGATATATGCCTAAGAAAACATAACCCTTAGGATTTTTAAAACATCTTGCCCCGTTTCGACATCTAAACTTCCCATTAATTTTTTTAGCCTGCTTTTATCTACACCTCTAATTTGATCCAACATAATCTGCCCTTCTGCATCATTAAAATTAGAAAAGACTCTACTTGGAAAACTTTTCTGAGTATGTGTGAGAGGAGCTATTAATACTGTATTTAATGTATTGTTCATTGCCTGCGGCGAAATAATCGCACATGGTCTTTTTTTGTTTATTTCACTACCAATGGTTGGCTCTAATTCAACCAGCCAAACATCGAATTGTATAAATTTTTTGGAAGAGATCAGTTTCGACATACCGATTGTATTACCAAGATTTATCGAATTTATTTTTCATTCCTTCAAATACATCTTTTTCGGGTTTGTCCCCATTTTCAATAGCAGATTTAAACTGCGACTCCCATGTTGATAAATCCAGATTCAAAAGAGGTCTTTTTTTCTTTTTGAGTGGCGTAGGTTTTAAAACAATAGAAGATTCATTATTCACAGAAACTTCTATCTCCTGACCATCAACAATATTTAATTTATCTATAATTTCCTTTGTTAATAAAACACCTCTCGAATTACCTATTTTACGTAAAGTAGTACGCATTATGATATGTTGCATCAGAAATATTTTCTACTAAGTTATAACATTTGAGCGTTATAACAATTTTGATTTATAAAAATGCGATTACTTTTTACCAATTGAGGCTACTGAATGGCGAAAAATGAATTTGAGGGGCATTTGTGGAGTGCGCTGGCTAAATAGCTCTAAGAAGTAATAACTCGAATGATACATTTCTTTTAATCTAATAACAAATTGAACGCTTTGGATATGCAAGACTTTAGATAAATTGCAAGAGCGAGAAGTTGATTTGGGGCACCGGATAAAAACAGGCTTGATATGAGTAAAGACAATTGCTATACCGATAGCGGAATTGAGATTAAAAAAGTATACTATACCCTTCCAGAACAAAACGCAAAAAAAACGGAAGCTCCAGGAGAATTCCCTTATACCAGAGGAGTTCAGCCCGATATGTACCGTGGTAAACTCTGGACCATGCGCCAATATGCCGGGTTCTCTACTGCTGAAGAAAGTAATAAACGTTATCATTTTTTATTATCGCAAGGAGTGATGGGATTAAGTGTGGCTTTCGACCTACCTACACAAATTGGATATGACAGCGATCATCCTTTAGCGGAAGGTGAAGTAGGTAAAGTGGGCGTGGCAATCGATAGTATTGAAGATATGGAAACATTATTTTCAGGAATTCACTTGGAACAGGTTTCCACATCAATGACCATTAATTCAACGGGATTCATTTTATTGGCTTTTTATGTTGCCATAGCAAAAAAACAGGGAGCAGACCTAAAAAAAATCTCTGGAACCATACAGAATGATATCTTAAAGGAATATGCGGCAAGAGGTACTTATATTTATCCTCCCAAGGCTTCGATGCGCATCATCACCGACATTTTTGAATGGTGTGCAAAAGAAGTTCCCAAATGGAATACCATTTCGATCAGTGGCTATCATATTCGCGAAGCGGGAAGTACAGCCGTTCAGGAAATTGCTTTTACTTTAAGTAATGGAAAAGCATATGTAAAAGCGGCGCTGGAAAAGGGTTTAGACATAAATGTGTTTGGAAAACGTTTATCTTTTTTCTTTAACGCGCATAACAATCTTTTTGAAGAAGTTGCCAAATTCAGAGCGGCCCGAAGAATGTGGTCGGGCATTATGAAAGAACTTGGTGCAACAGATGAAAAAGCCATGATGCTTCGTTTTCATACGCAAACGGGAGGGGCCACACTAACTGCTCAACAACCGTTGAACAATATTTGCAGGGTTACTATTCAAACCCTAGCGGCTGTTCTGGGAGGCACCCAAAGTTTACATACCAACGGCTACGATGAGGCATTGAGCCTGCCCACCGAAGATGCAGCAAGGGTTGCACTAAGAACACAACAAATTGTAGCTTTTGAAAGTGGTGCTCCTGATACTGTTGACCCCTTGGCAGGAAGTTATTTTGTTGAAACCCTTACCAATGAAGTAGAGAAAAAAGCAACCGACCTAATCAATAAGATTGATGCCCTGGGAGGTAGCGTAAGTGCTATTGAATCGGGTTTTATGCAAGATGAAATTGCCCGCAGTGCCTACGAATACCAACGAAATATTGAAAGTGGAGAAAAAATTATCGTTGGCGTAAATAAATTTCAGGCAACCGCAAGCAATTCCATTCCCGGTTTTAAAATAGATGATTCTATTCGAACCATTCAAAGCGAAAAACTAACTAAACTTCGCGCAAAAAGAGATGCAAAGAAAGTAACAGAATTATTAAACTCAATCGAAACCATCGCAGGCTCTACCGATAACCTAATGCCAATCGTTGTAGAAGCAGTTGAAAACTATTGTACGCTTGGAGAAATTGCTGACGCTTTGAGAAAAGTGTATGGAGAATATAAATAAAAAATCAAAAGTCAAAAGTCAAAATTCGAAAATCAAAAGTCAAAAACTAATTATGAGAAAAACAATTTTATTGGGTATTTGTGCCCTCCCACTTTTTACTATGGCACAAGTTACTACTGCTACTATTGAAAAGTCTGCCAAAGACATCAACGATTCTGTGATTGCTTGGCGCAGACATATTCACCAGTTCCCGGAATTATCCAACAGAGAAACCAATACGATGAACTATATCGTTTCGAAGTTACAGGGACTGGGATTAGAAATTAAAGCGCCATTTGCAAAAACAGGTGTAGTTGCTATTTTAAGAGGCGGCAAACCCGGTCCTGTTGTGGCTTTGAGGGCCGACATAGATGCACTACCTGTTGTGGAAAGAGGAAACCTTCCATTTGCTTCAAAACTTACAAGCGAGTACAACGGACAGAAAGTAGGCGTAATGCATGCCTGTGGGCACGATAGCCATACAGCTATTCTTTTAGGCACGGCTAATGCTTTAAGTAAAATGAAAAAAGAAGTACCGGGTACCGTGATCTTTTTATTTCAACCTGCTGAAGAAGGCGCTCCCGGAACCGAGGAAGGTGGTGCTCCTCTAATGATCAAAGAAGGTGCTTTGAGCAATCCGAAAGTTGATGCTGTTTTTGGTTTGCATATTAGTTCAGGTGTTGAAATAGGTACTATCAAATATCACTCTGGTTCTTTTATGGCAAGCTCTGATTGGTTTACCATTAAAGTAAAAGGTAAGCAAACACATGGTTCCATGCCATGGGGTGGAATTGATCCGATAGTAGTTGCAGCACAAATCATTACCGGATTGCAAACTGTTGTTAGTCGGCAGGAAGATTTAACCAAAGCGCCTGTTGTAATTACTGTTGGCAGGATCAACAGTGGTGTGAGAGCAAATATTATTCCTGAAGAACTGAATATGGAAGGAACGATCAGAACCCTAGATTCCAAAATGCAAAAAGATGTACACGAAAGAATTAAACAAACGGCTACAAAAATTGCAGAAGCTTCAGGTGCTACTGCCGAAGTTTTTATTGATACTAAAACGTTGGTAACCTACAACGATCCTGCACTGGTTAAAATGATGTTACCTTCTTTAGAAACTGCTGCAGGTAAGGGGAATATTTCAGAATCAACTTGGACCACTGGCGCAGAAGATTTTTCTTTCTACGGCGAAGTAGCTCCTTCATTCTTTTTTAATCTGGGTGGTATGCCTGCAGGTATGGATCCCAAAAAAGCTGCCCCACACCATACGCCTGATTTTTATATTGATGATAGTAAACTCGATGTGGGCGTGAAAGCGTTCTGTAATCTCGTTTTCGATTATGCCAGGCTAAAAGGCGGAAAATAATTGTTGAACAAGTATTTTTTGAGGTTCCACAATTATTTTAAAATAGTTGTGGAACCTTTTTATTTTAAATAAAATACCATGCAAAAGTATCTTTCATTTTTATTGTTTTTCGCCTCAGCTTCTGCTCTGGCTCAACAACCTTTAACTCCCGAAACACTCTGGAAGCTAGGCAGGGTGAGCGCTTTGGGCATTTCAAAAGACAAACAATTTATCATTTACAGTGTAAATGTTCCTAATATAGAATTAAACAAGGGGAATAGTAAAAATTATCGTATTCCAATTGATGGCGGGAAAGCTGAAGAAATTAGCAATGCTGGTGATTTACTTGCAAACGATAAAGTCTCTTCTGATGGGAAATATATCATCAGTAGTGATGCGGTAAAATTGAAACCAGTATACGGTTCAGATTTCTATCCCAGTCTCAGCAAATCTAATGTACAGATCTATGAATCACTAAACTATCGCCATTGGGATACTTGGGAGGATGGTAAATATGATCACGTGTT
Organism: Chitinophagaceae bacterium; assembly: GCA_019752295.1. Taxonomy (GTDB): domain Bacteria; phylum Bacteroidota; class Bacteroidia; order Chitinophagales; family Chitinophagaceae; genus Sediminibacterium. The sequence goes on from JAIEMK010000003.1 coordinate 22,625, forward strand.
TGTTGCGCCGTTTGTGAATGGTAAAGCAGGCGAAGCTACTGATATCATGAAGGGTGAACTCTTTGATTGCCCACTTAAACCCTTTGGCGGAGATGAAGACTATATTTGGAACCCGGATGGCAAACACATAGTGTATAGTACCAAGAAGAAATATGGTACCGAATATGTAGTTAGTACCAATACTGATTTGTATGAATACGATATTACAACAGGCACCACTAAAAATCTGACTGCAGATAATAAAGGTTATGATATCAGTCCTGCTTACAACGTCAAAGGGCAACTTGCTTGGTTGCAAATGAAAAGAGATGGTTATGAAGCCGATAAACAAAACTTAATTGTTTCAAATGGCTTTGCAACTATGAACTTAACTGAAAATCGTGATGATCTGCATGTGGAAAGTTTTAAGTGGAGTGAGGATGGAAGAAGTTTGTTTTTTATAGCACCTCAAAAAGGGATGGTTCATTTGTTCCAAGTAACATATCCGGATAGAACCGGAATAGCTCCTGTGATCACACAGTTAACAAAGGGAGAGTTTGAAGTAAATGGAATAGTTGGACAAACAGGCCATGAATTGATTTTTACAAAGGTTGACTTCAATCATGCATCTGAAATATATAGTTTGGACTTGACAAGTGGAAGTCTTTCACAAATAACGCATGTGAATGACGACAATTACAAAAAAATCGCGACTGTAAGTACTGCCTATAAAATGGTAACAACCACCGATGGTAAACAAATGCCTACTTGGGTAATCTACCCGCCCGGATTTGATGCAAAGAAAAAATATCCTACAATTTTATTCTGTCTTGGTGGGCCTCAGGGTACTACCCCATTCTATTCCTTTCGATGGAATTTCCAACTCATCGCTTCTCAAGGTTATATTGTTGTAGCTCCTGATCGCAGAGGTGTTTTTGGAGAGGGCACAAAATGGACAGAAGGTGTTAGTAAGGATTGGGGCGGGCAAGTGATCAAAGATTATTTAAGTGCCATTGATGCTGTATCCAAAGAATCTTATGTCGATAAAACAAAAATGGGTTGTGTTGGCGCAAGTTTTGGAGGATTCTCTGTATTTGCACTAGAAGCTTTACACAATGGCCGTTTCAAAACATTCATTTCACATGATGGTGTATTTGATTTTAAGAGTATGTATGGAACAACCGACGAAATGTTTTTCGAAAACTGGGAGAAAGGCGGGGCCTACTGGGACAAAAACAATGCTGTGGCTCAACGTTCATTCAGCCAATCGCCTAGCAACTTTGTAGATAAATGGAATACACCCATTATGATTGTACAAGGTGGCAGAGATTATCGTGTTCCGATAGAACAGGGCCAGCAAGCATTTCAAGCTGCTCAATTGAGGGGTATCAAAAGTAAATTATTGTATTTGCCAGAAGAAAATCATTGGGTATTGAAAGCTCAAAATGCATTGGTTTGGCATCATGAGTTTTATAAATGGTTGGAAGAAACTTTGAAATAAAATTCAAAAGTAAAAATTCAAAAGTAAAAAAGCCTCTGATTGTTCAGGGGTTTTTTATTTTAGGACTCTTCATGATCCTATGGGTTCGTAGATAACTTAATTCGTTGGATAGTTTCTTTCGCCAAAAAGTAAGCTTCCAATTCGAACCATTGTAGCCCCCTCTTCAATAGCCATTTGATAGTCGCCACTCATTCCCATACTCAAGATGGTAAATGGTGCACCCGGTTTTGATTGCATATCTTGAAAATGCTGATACAATATTTTAAACTCCTTTCTAACCTGCTCTTGATTATCACTAAAAGATGCCATTCCCATTAACCCTTTAATTGATACATAGGGTAAATGAACCGATGCTGAGATGGCTGCTTCTAATTCAACAGCATCCATCCCAAATTTTGTTTCTTCAGTGGCAATGTGCATTTGTAATAAACAATGGATCACACGTCCCATTTTTTGAGCTTGTTTATTGATTTCGGTAAGCAATTTCAAACTATCAACACCGTGAATCAAATGCACAAATGGTGCAATATATTTTACCTTATTGGTTTGTAAATGCCCTATAAAATGCCAGCGAATATCTTTTGGTAAAACTGCTTGTTTGTCAACCAATTCCTGTGTATAATTCTCCCCAAAATCGCGCTGCCCCAATTGATACAATGCTTCTATATCTTCGATGGGCTTGGTTTTACTTACAGCAACCAGTGTTACCAGACTCCCCTTAAAAACTTCAATAATCTGATGATATTTTTCTGTATTAACAGCCATGATAGATCTTATTTATTAAACTACTTTTATTCAAATCAAATTATTGCAAACAAAATTACTTCATTAATTGAGAGAATAAAAAAAAGGGCTCTCAAAAATCAGAGAGTCCCTTTTGGTACTTAACTATCCTTTATTTTAAAATGCTTCTGCTAATTACAATTCTTTGTACTTCGCTGGTACCTTCGTAGATCTGAGTAATTTTTGCATCGCGCATCAATCTTTCTACATGATACTCTTTTACAAAACCGTAACCGCCGTGAATTTGTACTGCCTCGGTAGCCGTCCACATTGCGGTTTCGCTTGCAAATACTTTTGCCATCGAAGAACTCACGGTATAATCAATACCATTGTCTTTTTCCCAGGCAGCCTTCAGGCAAAGTAATCTTGCGGCTTCAATTCTGGTAGCCATATCAGCAAGCTTAAATTGTATAGCCTGATGATGCATGATTTCTTTTCCAAAAGCCTTGCGCTGTTTACTGTATGCTAAAGCCAGTTCGTATGCACCACTGGCAATTCCCAAAGCCTGAGAAGCAATTCCTATCCTGCCGCCACTCAATGTTTTCATTGCAAATTTGAATCCAAATCCATCTTCACCAATTCTATTTTCTTTTGGCACTTTTACATCTGTGAACATGATGGTATGCGTATCACTACCTCTGATGCCAAGTTTATTTTCCTTTGCAGCAACGGTTACACCAGGCCATGATTTTTCAACGATAAAAGCATTGATACCATGACTGCCTTTCGACACATCTGTTTGAGCAATCACCAGATAAACAGATGCAGAAGAGCCATTTGTAATCCAGTTCTTTGTACCATTAATCAGGTAATGATCTCCTTTATCTTCAGCCTTAGTTTGCTGACTGGTAGCATCACTTCCCGCTTCGGGTTCGCTCAACAAAAAAGCGCCGATATAAAGCGCTCCATTCTTTTGTCCCTGAGCCAGAGGGGTTAAATATTTTTGTTTTTGTGCTTCGTTACCAAATGCTTCCAAGCCCCAACAAACCAAACTATTGTTGACACTCATGCAAACACTGGTGCTTGCATCAATCTTGCTGATTTCTTCCATTGCCAATACATAACTGATCGTATCCATCCCACTTCCACCATAGGCCGGATCCACCATCATCCCCATAAAACCAAGCTCTGCCAGTTTCATAACCTGTTCGCGGGGAAACTGCTGTTTTTCATCTCTTTCTATTACCCCCTGCAAACATTCGTTCTTTGCAAAATCTCGGGCCGCTTGTTGGATCATTAAATGTTCTTCACTTAATTCAAATTGCATGTATTGGAATTTAGAATGTAAAAATAAGGAATGAAAAGGAATCCCTAACAATTGTTAGTTAAGATTTCGCGCATTAATTATTTTTCATATGTTTTTCCCATTTATGCTATTGCAATCCTGTTGGTTTCTGATTACATTTACTACACTTAAATAATGGCAGTGCAATGATCTGTAACCAAAATCAATCAAAAAACCATGAAAGCATTTGTACCAAATTTCAGTAAACATCATTTAAGGGTTCAACTAGTTAGATTTTTTTTATTACTGACAGTTTATGCATTTTCAATGCCTGTGAACGGTCAGATTTTACAAAGATTGAAAGACAAACTAAAGGACCGTCAGGAGAAGAAAGTAGAAGAAGCCGAAGATAATCTGGTCGACAGTTTAGAATCTGGTATTGGCTCTCTAGGAAAACCCAAGGCAAAAAAGACCGGAGAAAAACCTAAAAATATCAATTCAAACGAGGATGAGTCGGCGCAAACAGAAGCGAACACGAATCGTTTGAGTAACCAATTAATCGCATACAGAAAGTCGGATTTCATTAGAGGCGATAAAATTGTTTTTGAAGAAAAATTTGAATCCGAAACTGTTGGAGACTATCCCAAATCCTGGCAATCAAATGGCGGAGGTGAAATTGTTTCTTTTGATAAAACAGAAGGTAAATGGTTAAGGGGTGTCAATAATTTTTCGCACACACCCGAATTCATCGACTCATTTCCACAAAATTTCACTTTGGAGTTTGATGTAATTAATGAAGAGAAAGGCAATGACTATAATGAATTTAATTTTTTTATTGCAAACGAAGAACAGAAAAACATTAACGACATTATCAGTAATCAAAACTCAACTGGTTTCATGGTGAAAATTGATTTTTATCATGATGTTTTATCCTATAATAATTGGACGAGTGTAGATGAGCCCGCTAAAGGATATCAATCACTAGGAACCCCGCCCAGTGTTGATATCGACGAATTAAATGCATTTAATTATAAAAAAATACACTTTGCATTTACGCGTCAAAATAGTCGACTCAAATTATATTTAAATAGTACAAAGATCTTCGACATCAATTCTGCTTTCCCAAAAAATTTAAAACTCAACCAACTAGTTCTGCAAACGGGTTCCGATCACCTAAATAAAAATGCATCCGTTGATTTCTCAAATATTATTTTGGCAGAAACCATTCAGGATTTAAGATCCGACTTTATGGTTTCCGGAAAATATACTACCAGTGCTTTGCTATTCGAAACAAACTCCGATAAATTAGTGGAGACTTCATATCCAATTGTTGGAATGATCGCTAGTTATCTTCAAAAGAACCCAACAGTTAAATTAAAAGTGATTGGGCATACCGATAATACCGGGAATGCAAATGCAAATTTGGTACTCTCCAAAAAAAGAGCAGCATCGGTGATCAAAGAATTAGTTGACTTTTATAAAATAGATTCAGCACGTCTTTTAGCGGATGGTGCCGGTGCTACTATACCAATTGATTCCAATGATACATCAACAGGAAGGGCAAAGAACAGAAGAGTGGAGTTTGTAAAGTTTTAAATGTGTAATTACAACCGCATTAAACAACCATTTCCCGATTTCTTCTGTATATTTATTGCTAGCCAAATGAGAAAAAATGCAAAACTGGAAAATTAAACTATCGCTATTCCTCAATTATTTTGTTTTTGCCATTTTGCTCAATAGCGTTGGTACTGTTATCTTGATGGTACAAAGTAATTATGGTATCAGTAAAGCTTCTGCCAGCACTCTCGAAGCATTTAAAGACCTGAGTATCGCCATCGTTTCATTTTTTATCGCATCTTATATAAATCGTATTGGCTATAAAAAATCGATGTTGATAGCACTTGCATTTATTGGTTGTGTGGCATTATTAATGCCAATTTTCCCGGGGTTTATAATGACCAAACTCTTGTTTGCTGCAACCGGTGCAAGTTTTGCCATGATCAAAGTATCGGTGTTTGCAACTATCGGTATCATTACAAAAGACAAAAAGGAACACGCGAGTTTTATGAATTTCATAGAATCGTTTTTCATGGTAGGTATTTTAACAGGCTACTTTATTTTTAGCGCTTTTGTAGATGACAAAAACCCCCAATCTACATCCTGGCTGAAGGTTTACTATTTATTAGCGTTCATTGTAAGTATTGCGTTTTTACTGCTCTTGAGTTCCCCATTAGATGAATCATCGATCAAAAAAAAGGATGATCTTCCTTTGTCAAACGACTTTAAAGAAATGTTTGCGCTGATAGCTTTGCCTGTTGTAATTGTATTTGTAGCAAGTGCATTTATTTATGTATTGATAGAACAAAGTATCATGAGTTGGTTGCCAACCTACAATAGCGATGTATTGCACTTACCACAAACATTGAGTATACAAATGGCAAGCATTCTTGCTGGTGCTACTGCCATTGGAAGATTTGCTGCGGGTATTGCACTTCGTAAAATTAATTGGCTGGGTGTTTTAATTAGTTGTTTATTACTTGCAGCTTGTTTAGTATTGATAGCACTTCCACTTGCTAATAATGCCGGAAACGCTGTTGTAACAGGTTGGGGCAATGCCCCGATCGCAACTTTTATTTTCCCCTTGATTGGGCTCCTTATTGCACCTGTATATCCTGCTATCAATTCTGTTATATTAAGTTCTTTACCAAAAAATAAACATGGCTATATGTCTGGATTGATTGTAATTTTTTCTGCATTGGGCGGAACAACAGGGTCCATAATTATGGGAAATATTTTTCAGGCCTACGGTGGACAAACAGGTTTTTACTTTTCGCTGGTTCCAATAACATTGCTCATCATTTTGTTGATAGTATTCAATCGTGTTCAGAAAAAAGTTTCAGGCACTATTCCCGATTTAGATTTGTAGATAAAACAATAGACAGAATTATAAGGATGAAGAAAACGTCAAAAGAAATTTACGAAATCAAAGAATTGTTTCATGCGGTACAAACGCAGGCAATACTGGAAGATGGTAAAACATTTGTCGATTGCATTCCAAAACATCCTTTAACAATTATTGAAACAGAATATCTGGCATCTCGAAATAAGGAAGGATTCGACTTAAAATCTTTTGTGCTGGAAAACTTTTCTCTTCCTGCAGAAATTTCTTCAGATTATCAAAGTAACAGTTCTCTCTCTGTTTCAGAAAATATCAGGAATTTGTGGGCCATGCTTACCCGGCAACCTAGCTCTGAACAGAGTTCTCTGATCAACTTACCACATCAATACATTGTTCCGGGAGGAAGGTTCAGAGAGATCTATTATTGGGACTCGTATTTTACCATGCTTGGATTGAGAGAACATGGAAGAGTTGACCTGATTGAAAATATGGTGTCCAATTTTGCATTCCTGATCGATACAGTTGGGCATATTCCCAATGGCAACCGTCAATATTATATCAGCAGAAGTCAGCCGCCATTTTTTGCACTGATGGTTCAGTTGTTAGCTGATATTAAAAAAGATGATTCCATTTATCTGAATTATAAAGGAGCGCTCGAAAAAGAATATCAATTTTGGCAGGAGGGGTCAAAAGAAGTTTCACCGGGTAAAGCAATAAAACGTGTTGTAAGAATGCCCGATGGAACGGTTATGAATCGCTATTTTGATTCAAAACCTTTACCTAGAGAAGAAAGTTATGCCGAAGATCTGCATATCAGCAAATCGAGCAAGGCCGCTCCTGACAAGGTTTTTACTCATTTAAGAGCAGGTGCCGAAAGTGGTTGGGATTTTAGCAGCAGATGGTTTGCAGACGATCTGGATATTTCAACAATTCAAACCACAGAAATCGTTCCGGTAGATTTGAATTGTTTGATGTATTTGCTGGAAATTATCTTGGCAAAGACTGCAACTATTGCAGGCAATGCCAATGAAGCATCTTTATATATTGAAATGGCGGCAAAAAGAAAATCTGCCATTCTTCAATATTGTTGGAATGCTTCTCTTCACTTTTTTTGCGATTATCATGTAAGCAATCAGGAAACACAAAATAAAATAACAGCGGCTGGGCTATTACCTTTATTTGTTCGTATTGCCAATCAACATCAGGCAAATAATGTAGCTGCGATGGTTGAACAAAACTTGTTAAAACCGGGTGGTTTAGTTACTACCACAATTCATTCAGGTCAACAATGGGATGCGCCCAACGGCTGGGCACCACTACAATGGATTGCGTTTGATGGTTTGCAAAAATATGGGCATCATCATCTTGCAAAAAGCATTGCAGAAAGATGGATTGCTTTGAACGAAAAAGTGTTTGCGGCAACAGGAAAATTAATGGAAAAATATAATGTAGAAGACCTTAGCAAATTAGCAGGAGGCGGTGAGTACGCAGGGCAGGATGGATTTGGATGGACAAACGGAGTTTACCTTGCATTAAAAAAAGCTACCAATGACGCATCATTGGTAGCTGATAAATAGTTTTTAATTTGCTTTCCAGGTATTGTTTGAAGAATTCATATCAGGAAAAACATGATCTGGATCAACCACTACTTTTTGTAATTCTTCGGTAGTATTTAATCTAAGCTTCCAACTGGAATTATTTTGCCAGATTTCTATAGGTAAACTCTTACGTTCTACTTTTCCGGATTTGGTAGTGTATTCAATAATAACGGGCATTGCCAATTGGTCTAAATTATCGATGGTTACGAGTGCACCATTCTTAGCATCATTGCTAATATATTCTACTTTAGAAACAGCCTGATCTAGTTTGTAATTTTCTAAAAACATGCCTCTCCAAAACCATGCTAAGTCCTCCCCAGCACCATTCTCAATACTTCTGAAGAAATCGTAAGGTGAAGGATGTTTAAATTTCCAATCGCGTATATATTTCTTGAATGCATAATCAAAACGATCCTGACCTAATATCTGAGTACGCAATAGTGTTAAAGCATATCCAGGCTTCAGGTATAATTCAGTGCCGATATTTTTTTCCTGCAAAACATCAGGCGTATTGAGGATGGCTTCAGAACTTGGTCCGAATATATATTTAGCATACCCATGCCAGTCAGTTTTACCACGATAGTACTCGCCCTTATTAAAATCTTCACTCGCCAATGTATTTATAAATGTATTGAACCCTTCATCCATCCATCCATATTTTCGTTCATTGCTTCCAACAATCATGGGAAACCAGGTATGCCCGAATTCATGATCTGTTACGCCAAACAATCCTTCTGTTTTTGCGTTAGAGCCACAGAATACAATCCCGGGGTATTCCATACCGCCAATATTACTCGCCACATTCGACGCAACGGGGTAAGGAAATTCAAACCAGCGCTTACTATAATTTTCAATACTTCCTTTTGTATATTCTGTTGCCCTACCCCATGCGTTTACACCCGCAGATTCAGCAGGATAAACACTGGTAGCCAAACATTTTTTTCCACTCGGTAAATTTATTTTAGCAGCGTCCCAAATGAAACTCTTTGAACTTGCCCATGCAAAATCTCTGGCATTGCTGATTGCAAATTTCCAGGTGCAGGTTGCTTTTGAAGGCCTCGAAGCTGGATCTGTTACTTCATTTTCACCGCGAATAATAATTGTTGTATCGCTTGTCTTAGCTTGATTATAACGCTTTAATTGTGTAGGAGTCAGCACTTCCTGTGCGTTTAACAATTCTCCTGAAGCAACCACAATATGCGATGCAGGAACGGTTAAACTTGCTTCGAGATCGCCATATTCCAAATAAAATTCACTTGCACCTAAATAAGGCAAAGTATTCCATCCCTGCAAATCATCAAACACACAAACACGCGGATACCATTGTGCCACTGCATAAATATTGCCATTCTTGGTTTTTAAAATTCCGGTTCTGTCTGAACCATATTCAGGTATTACATAACTATACTCAATTCTTACTGCAACAGATCCGCTTTTTGGAGCAAGCGCTTTGTTTAATCTCAACTGCATTCTTGTATCGGTAATGATATAAGGAATATTTTCTGCAGCTTTTCCGGGCACAATTAATTGCACCGAAGAAATTTTATACCCTCCTTTAAAAGTACTTTTTGCATCTCCATATCTACTCCGGCCTGTTGCAGGCATTTTTGCCTGACCTCTCGATTGCAGATCGTATAAATTCTGATCCAGTTGCAACCAGATATAAGGTAATTCCTGAGGACTATTATTTTTATAGCTGATGGTTACAGAGCCGGTTACTTCGTTCTTGGATTCATCGAGTGAAGCCGTTATTTTATAGTCAGCACGATTTTGCCAGTAGGCATTTCCGGGCTCGCCACTAGCTGCTCTGAATTCGTTTCCTGCATTTGGATAAAACAGCGGGCCAAATAAAAGGTGCTGGTCGTACTTTGATTTTGGTTCAGATACTATTGTTGGTGTAACATTCCCACTCGATGGAGGTGGAGGTGGAGGTGGTGTTTGTGCCGACAACTGCAAAATTGCAAAAGATAAAAAAACGGTAAATGAAACTAATTTTTTAAGCATAGTTCTGTTACTTTTATAGTGATTGTTCGAATGAGGCTAAAGTAATGAAAAACGGGAATCGATTTTTGAGAAAATTATAAAAGGAAAAAATGTCTTTATTATTAAATCGAAATGAATTTGGGAACCCCAATAATATTGGCAAATTGTTGTCAAGAAAAGATGCCATGCAGTTATTTCATGATTGGGTGTTGAATCCCAAATTACAAGTTCATATGCTGCAGGTTGCTCATTTAATGAAGTGCTGGGCAGCCGAAAAAGAAGGACTTGACGAAACAGGTCAATGGAAATGGGAACTTGCAGGTTTGCTGCACGATGCAGATTGGGACCAATGGCCCGAGCTTCATTGCAAAAAAATTATTGAGCACCTTGAGAGTCTTGAAATAGATCCCGATGTGATGCACGCAATTGCTTCGCACGGGCCCAACCATTTTGGCGTAGATCCGGTTAACAAGATGGATAAAATGTTGTTTGCATTTGATGAATTATCCGGATTGATTCATGCATATTCCATTCTTCGTCCTGGCGGATATGAGGGTATGGATTTAAAAGGTGTGAAAAAAAGATTAAAGGAAAAATCCTTTGCTGCGAATGTATCGCGCGAAGAAATTCAAGATGCTGCCAACAGGGCTGGTATTGAATTGGATGAACTAATTAGTTATATCATTTCGAGGCAAGCTAAAGTAACAGAATAATAAGCACCCTGTATTTTATTGTGCAGATACCCTTGGTGTTTATTTTTCTTCAATTCATGTTTTTCCCACCCCGCGTCGCTACGCTCGCACCCCTCCCAAACACGTTTGGGAGGGGAAATATTTTTCTTCTTTTACTTTTTATTCTTCTTCACTTTTGACTTTTGACTTTTGACTTTTGCCCTATCCCCTAGGTTCCTGTTGACTCAAACAATGAAAACTTCCAAGTCCCCAGATAATATCGGTAGAATCGATACCAACCGTTTCTCTTCCGGGAAAACATTCTGAGATAATTTGAAGTGCTTTATCATCTTTTTCGCAACGGAATGTAGGCACAATAACGTGTTTGTTGCTAATATAGAAATTTGCGTAAGATGCAGGCAGGCGTTGCTCTTCGTAGATCACGGCATCGGGCATAGGCAGTTCCACGATATTTAATTGTTTATCGTTCAGCAAACGCATGGTTTTAAGCTGCTTTAGATTTGTTTGTAGCAACTCATAGTTTTCGTCCTGTTGATTTGTTTCTACAACAGTAAGCACGGTATCTTCATTTACAAAGCGCACAGTATCATCGATATGTCCATCGGTATCATCTCCAATAATTCCATCAGCCACCCATAGAATCTGATCTACACCATAATAATTATGCAAATAATTCTCAATTTGCTTTTGGCTGAGATGAGGGTTTCTGTTTTTATTAAGCAGGCAACTTTCGGAACTGATTAGAGTTCCCTTGCCATTGAATTCAACAGAACCTCCTTCCATAACAATACCCGGGTGATATACAGGAATGTTGAAATGCTTACCTATCAAAGTAGGAATTACATCATCTAAATCGTAGGGAGGATATTTATTTCCCCATGCATTATAATTCCAGTCAACAATTACTTTTTTAATGGCTGCATCGGGGTTGATTAGGAAAGCAGGCCCGTGATCTCTGCACCATGCGTCGTTTGTTGGGTGCATAAAAAATTCAACCTTGCTTAAATCAACTCCAGCTTTTTGCAGATGTGATACTGCAAATATTTTCATGGCTTCGTTAGCCACATTTATCCGAACAATTTCTCCCTCGGTCAGGTACTTTATAAACAAGCTATAATTGGGATAAATCGAATCTATCTTTCCGGGCCAGCTAGCTTCTTTATGGGGCCAACTTAACCATGTTGCTGTATGCGGGGCAAATTCGGCGGGGAATTGATAGCCCAGTGCATCAGGTAAGATTCCATTTTGATCTATTGATGACATAAAAGTAAAACGTTGTTTCGGAAATATTGATTAGTCTTCGTCGATATACCTTTTGGTAATTGGTTGATAAGAATCAATCCGTCTATCACGCATAAAAGGCCAGTGTGTTCTGTATTGATCAGTGAGTGTTGTATTGATTGGTATAACGGCTATTTCTTCCTGATCGTGAGATGCCTTGTACAAAAGGGTTCCAAAAGGGTTGCTTACAAAAGAACCTCCCCAGAATTTCATCGCACCATCTTGTTCAAGTCCTACCCTGTTTACACTTACCACGTGTACCCCATTTGCTACAGCATGACTTCTCTGTATTGTTTGCCATGCATCATATTGTTCTGTATTGGTAGCTTCATCCTGTTGAGTAGACCAACCGATGGCGGTAGGATAAAACAAAATTTCAGCACCCATGAGCGAAGTAATTCTTGCTGCTTCGGGATACCATTGATCCCAACAGATCAATACTCCGATAGTTGCAAATTTTGTTTTGAATACTTTGTATCCAAGGTCTCCGGGTGTGAAATAAAATTTTTCGAAGTACGCAGGATCATCTGGGATATGCATTTTACGATACTTCCCAAGATAAGTTCCATCGGCATCCAATACTGCTGTTGTGTTATGGTATAAACCCTCTGCTCTTTTTTCGAACAAAGATGCAATTACAACCACCCCCAGTTCTGCGGCAACTACACTTAATGTATTGGTTGATGGGCCTGGGATTGTTTCGGCCAACAAAAAATTCTCGTAAGTTTCTACATCACAGAAATAAAGTGATGTAAACAATTCCTGCAAACAAATAATTTTTGCGCCTTTCGCTGCAGCTTCCCTGATTTTTGAAATGGCTTTTAATAGGTTTTCTTCTTTTGTTGCGGTACAAGTCATTTGTACTAACCCCACTGGAACTATTGGCATACTCTAATGGTTGATTGGGTTGTGATTGATTGATTTATAAAAATTAGCATTAAGTAGTGTGTAACAAAATGTTATCAAAACTACTAATCCCAATCATTTTTTCGCTGATATATCCTTCGGCATATTCTACTCCAATTCTTTTGCCCAGCATCATTGCCCTTGCTCTTATTGATTCCAAGAATTGAGGCGTAGAGATATAGGTTTGCGGCTCATCCAGATCAGGGTTATAGAACTGTGTTGTATAAGCCATCACTGATTCTATTTTCTTATCCATATACTTTGAAATATCTACTACAAAGCTGGGTTGAAGAAAACGATCCTGTATATAATGAAACACATAAGCGGGTCTCCACAACTCCTGACTAACATCATCAATTGATGTTTCAATTTTTCGAAGTCCCGATAAAAAAGCTGCATCTGAAATCATTTTAGAGCTGCGCCCGTGATCTGGATGTCTGTCTTCCGGTGCATTTGCAAGAACGATGGTTGGTTTAAATTTTCTGATTGCCTGAATGATCTTGCGCAAATGGGCTTCATCATTTTGAAAAAAGCCGTCTGCCATCTCCAGGTTCTCACGTATTTCAATACCCAATATATCAGCAGCATTTCTTGATTCAACTTTGCGGGTTTCGGCATTACCTCTTGTGCCTAACTCACCTCTTGTAAGGTCAACAATACCAACTTTTTTTCCCTCAGCGATTGCGCTCAATAAAGTACCGGAGCATCCAAGTTCAACATCGTCGGGGTGTACACCTATCGCTAAAATATCCAGCTTCATGCATTTTAAATTTAGTAAGTAAAGTTACTGGTGTAGAACCAATAAAAATCCCGTCACGAGAACTCGGGACGGGATTTTAAATATTTCACAAAAAGGTTACTTCTTTTTCTCGTAACGTTTTTTGAATTTGTCGATACGACCTGCTGTGTCAACCAACATATTTTTACCGGTATAGAAAGGGTGTGAAGTATTAGAAATCTCCAATTTAATAACCGGATATTCTTTACCATCTTCCCATAAAACGGTTTCTTTAGAATGAGCAGTTGATTTGCTTAAGAATGCTTCGCCGTTACTCATGTCTTTGAATACAACAAAACGATAATTTTCTGGATGGATACCTTGTTTCATGATAATCGATTTAGGTAATACGGATTTGGCCGTATTGTTATTTTTTTAGGATGGCAAAGTTAAGAAAATCAAGCGTTTTGTCCAAATGAAATTCATATTTCATGCTAAAACAAGCTTAAAATGGCATTTTTAGCTCTTCATATTGATAAATTGGAGGGGCAAACCGAGGTTGGAAGCACGGCAGAGCGAGATCACTTCCTGCAGATCGTCGATTTTTTTGGCGGTAACCCTTACAATATCATCCATAATGGCTACCTGAACTTTCATGCCACTGTCTTTGATCAGTTTCACAATTTTCTTGCTATCCTCCTGTTTTAAACCATTTCTAACAGGCACTTCTTTCTTTACGGTTTTTCCGCTTGGATAAGCATCTTTTTCAAAGTTAAAAGCACTGGCTTCTATTCCCTGTTTCATCGCCCTGCTGATGACCACATCGATTACCTGCTTCATTTTCATATCGCTTTCCACTTCGAGGTGTAACACAAAATCTTTCTTATTCAGTTCTATTTTAACGGGCGAGTTCTTAAAATCAAAACGGGTACTGATTTCTTTGGTTACTGTATTGATGGCATTATCCAAAGTTTGCAAATCAACTTTAGAAGAAATATCAAATGATGGCATAGAAAATATTTTAGCAAAGATAATTGCATTTCAAATATTTATTCCATTCCAATATTCTGTAAATACTAAGCTTCCAAGGGTTGTTTGGATTTCCATTTTTTTGATAGAATCACCAGCACAATGCCTGCAAAAAACAGGATCACAGAAATAATCTGAGCCTGCGTTGGTTTGAATGGAAGCGACTCGTAGCGGGTATTTACACGAATACTCTCAATGGCAAATCTTTCTATTCCGTTAAATATGAGGTAGATACCGAAAAGTCTTCCGGGTACTTTTATTTTTTTGCGTATCGACCAGAGTATAAAAAATATGCTGAAGCACATGATTACTTCATACAAAGCAGTAGGATATACGGGTTGTAATAATTGGTTGCAATAAGGGCCGGTGCATCCGGGAATGGGAATCCCTTCGGCGATTACATTGTGCGGATATTGGTACGACCAGAGCCAGTCGGGCATCCAACTGAATGGGTTGCGTTTTAAATTTACAATGCCCCAATCTCCATCACCACTAACCTGACATCCAATCCTTCCAATCGCATATCCCAACATTAGCACTGGTGCAAATGCATCTACCAAGTGTACAATGGGCAATTTAATTCTGCGAGCATATAACATGATGGCCGCACCAGCGCAAATCAAACCACCATAAAAAGTTAAGCCACTAAACGAAATCAGCGCACCCATCGGGTCCTTCATAAAGTCGCCCCAATTTTCCAGGTTGTGAAAAATTTTCGCACCTAGAAATCCAAAACCAGCAGCATAGATTAATAAGTCGCTTACCCGATCCTGCGGCCAGATCCTGACCATCCTTTCTTCGGGCTTTTCCAATTTCTGTTTATTCTTTTCATACCATTTTAATCCGCCGAAAATCAGTCCTACCAATAATCCCAGAGGCAAGCTACCTCTTCCGGAAAGTATGAAAGCCTGTGGATCGTTGAGTGCGTCGGGGATCAGAAATGCGCCAATAATCTTATATCCGAAAATAAAGCCGAGTAAAAAATTGATGAATAATTCAGATAAAGAAGCAGGCGCACCGATCACTAATTTTTCTTCTGTAGAAGAGAGTAACCCCTGCTGTTGTTTTCTTTTTAATTCGAGTGTGAGTACCCAGGCACTGATAATAAAACACAGCGCTACAAAAAATCCGAAAGTATTTACGAGTTTCAATCCTGATAACTCAAAACCAAATAAATCTTTAAATGCGTAATAGAGATTGGGATACATGAAAATGGTTCTAAATTTCGTTAATAGCAGTTAAAAGCTTTGGGTTACAATGATAGTTAGAAAAAACGAAAAAATGATTCAGGGAACTATCAGAAATAGTAAGGCCCCACTTTCGCGAGGCCCATACTTACTAACCCATCTCTTGCGAAAATACTAAAATCTTAATTACAATGTTCGTTAAATACAGAAATTAGATGCTGAGCAATAACTTGTGCAGGTCGGCCCTCAATCTGATGGCGCTCTACAATGCTCACCAACTGACCATCTTTAAACAAGGCAATTGACGGAGAAGAAGGAGGATAAGGTAATAAATGCTTACGAACCTGATTAACTGCCTCCACGTCAAAACCGGCAAAACTGGTAGTTAATCTGTCGGGGCGAATCTGGGCATTTTCCACGGCCATTAACACTCCCGGTCTGCAAGTTCCTGCTGCACAGCCACATACAGAATTAATAACTACTAATGTAGTACCTTCTTTCGCCAAAGTGTTATCTACATCTTCTGGAGTTAATAACTCGTCAAAGCCCCCATCAGTGAGCTCAGCTTTCATTGGTAATACTATTTCTGCTGGATACATATCGTTTTTTTTATTTGATTTCTCGGCAAAATTAAGACAAATGTATAAACATCATTTCTTTATTTTTTGCCATTATGTCGGCAAAAAATTAACATGATTGCCATTTTGTCGTATCAAAAAATAACATCTTAGCAATATTGGCACCTTCTATTCAGGCATTCGCAGTGGTACAAAGTTTGGGGGGATATTGGAAATTTTAAACCCTAAAAACTTAATAGTATGACATTCGTAAAACAACACCCCGCACAGGTAAACAATCTTCTCGAAGGTTTCTTTAACGGCTTTCCTGCTAATTTGGGTAAAGACTATCCAACTCAATTTGGGTTCCCAAAAGTTAATATACACGAAACTGCAGAAGGTTTTCAGATGGAATTAATTGCAGCAGGTAGAAACAAGGAAGATTTTAAAGTACAGGTCGAGAAAGATTTGCTGACTATCAGTTATGAAAAGAAAACTACTGAAGAACAAAAAGATTCCAAAACCATTCGTAAAGAGTTTACGCTAAATAGCTTTAAACGCAGTTTCAGTCTCGATGACAAAATCAAGGCCGATGCGATTCAGGCAAAATACGAAGACGGAATTTTAAAAATATTTCTTCCTAAAAAAGAAGATACAACCGTTTCTCCTAAGGCAATTACAATCGCCTAAGGGCAAGGTTTAAGGTTTTATTCGATTTATTTTCACAGTAGTTGGTTTTGGTACCCTCATGTTTCTACATGGGGGTTATTTTTTTGCAGATTGTAATATTTTTATAGAATACACGACCAATCATTTGAGTGAATTATATGTGGGCAAAATCAATAAAAAACAATAGAAATAAACAAATGAAAAAAACAGTTTTTTTTCTTATCCTGATTTTTTTTAACGGTGCCGTTTTTAGTCAGGGCTCTGAAAAAACCTCATTGCTTTGGGAGATCAGTGGAAAAGGATTGAAAGAACCCTCCTATATTTTCGGCACATTCCATATACTTTGCAAAGATCAGTTTAAGATCAGCAAATCGTTTGAAGCAAAGCTTATTGCAACCAAACAATTTTGCGGAGAGTTAAACATGGACGACCCAACATTGCAATCACAATTGATGCAACTGATATTGATGCCGGATAAAAACTTGGAGTCTTTTATTGATTCACCTATGCAGCATAAATTCGATTCTGCATTTGAGCATATTACAGGCATTGCATTTACACAACTAAACCATTACAAACCTTTTTTAAGTCTTAGCTTATTAGCGCTAAAAACGGTGCCCTGCAGTATTTTCGTGCAACCCGAAACAGAGATCATGCAGATGGCAAAGAAAAATCAATTAGGGGTTTTGGGGTTGGAAACCGTAACCGAACAAATGAGTGTGATTGATGAACAGCCGATTGACTCACAAATGATTGCGCTTCAGAAAATGGTGCTAAACTTTGATAGCACCAAAAATCTAATGAAAGAAATGGTTGCAGTGTATCAGCAAAACGATGCAGAAGCGCTTTACTCCTACATTAAAAAACAGGGCGATGGTGGGTTTAATGACGAGTCATTTATTGTTAAAAGAAATCAAAACTGGATCCCAAAAATTAAAACGATGATTAGGGAGAAACCTACATTTTTTGCAGTAGGTGCAGGACATCTGGGAGGGCAAACCGGTGTACTAAATTTATTGCGTAAGCAAGGTTTTACAATTAAACCGGTAAAGTATTAATTTGCTCTCATGAATGCCCAAAAAGAATTTGTAACCTTACTCAGAACACACCAGAACATCGTTCACAAAGTGTGCAATCTGTATATGGATCAATATAAAGACAGGGAAGATCTTTTTCAAGAAATCACATTACAAGCATGGAAGGCATATCAATCATTCAGGGGCGATTCTAAATTTTCAACATGGTTATATCGGGTAGCATTAAATACAGCGATTACTTTTTTTAGAAAAGAAAAAAGAAGCCCTACTATTTATACTACAGGCGAATTACCCGAGGCAGTTGCAGACGAAACAATCAATCCAATTGAGGCGCAGCTTAAAGCTATGTACACTGCGATCGGAGACTTATCAAAAATCGATAAAGCGATCGTGATGCTTTATCTCGAAGATTATGCATATCAGGAAATAGGAGAAATGATGGGCATTACAGCCAATAATGTGGCTGTGAAAATGAACCGAATCAAAACAAAACTGAAAGAACAAACTCAAAAATATATGGACACCGTATAAATATATTGTTATGGATTTAGATCAATTTAAAAACGAGCTTAATACCAAATTAGCTACAGACCATACCCACAGGTCTGATGCTGATTTCGAGTATTTGTTAAAGCAAAAAACCAACTCTTTTATTGATAAGATAAAAAGAAGTTTATGGTTTGAAATCATATTCGGGTTCATCATCAATTTTGGATTCGTATATGCTGCATTTTGTGCAGGGCTACATTCATTTAGAATTTACTTTGGCGTATTTAGTATTTTGATGTACCTGTTCTTATTCTTTTTAATATACCTGTTACTTAAAACAAATAAAATAAGAAATGCGGATCTGCCTGTGAAAAGCAATCTCGAATCCTATATCCGTTTACTTGATGAATTTATTAAGCGATACCTGCAACTTACCATGGCCCTGATACCCATCTGTATCATCTTTTCTGGCACACTGGGTTATATGGACAATCATACTAATCAGGCTCTTGCTGCTGCCCACGCCAGTCCAAAAATGAGTGAAACCGTACAGATAATACTAGCAGTAGCCCTCTTAATAATAGTTGCTCTCGGAATGTATGGCATGTATTATTTCACCAAATGGTATTTGAAAAAACTCTACGGAAATTTTTTAACTGATTTAAAAGCCTGCGTAGCAGATTTACAAGACACCTGAATCGAAATACAACTGAAATAAAAAATCCGCTTGTTCTGGCGGATTTTTTATTTCAATTAATATTTATTTCAATTAGCGAACATAGCCGAGAATTTTTAGCATACTGGCAGAAGTTTGCTCTTTTGCATACACCCAATCAATCAGTTTTCCATTATTATCATATTCCACGATTACGTGTTTAGGCGATGGCACCATACAATGTTTTATGCCACCATATCCACTAATGGAATCTTGATAAGCTCCGGTATGAAAGAATCCGACATACAATGGTTCTTTATTCGACTCTTCCTCCTTTTTATTGGGAGTAGAAAGCTTTGGAAGAAATACTTCATTGATGTGTTCCTCAGAATCGTAGTAATCGTGACTATCGCAAGTGATACCCCCCAATACTACCCGATGATATTCATTGTCCCATTTATTAATGGGTAGCATCAAAAACTTCTCACCAATACCCCATGTATCTGGCAATGTAGTAATGAAAGATGAATCAATCATGTACCAACACTCACGGTCGTTCTGAATTTTTTGCCCGAGTACACTATAGATATGTGCCATACTCTCTCCTACTGTAAAGCTTCCAAACTCTGTATAGATATTGGGCATTGGCACTTTAGCTTTGTTGCAAGCTTTCTTAATATTTCCAACAATCTCATTAATCATGAATTGATAGTCGTATTCAAAACCAAGAGAATGTTTTATTGGGAAACCACCACCGATATTGATAGAGTCTAATTCGGGGCAAATCTTTTTTAACTGGCAATAGAGGTTAATAATCTTGTTCAACTCAGACCAATAATAAATATCATCTTTAACACCCTTGTTTAAAAAGATGTGTAGCATTTTTAATTGAAACTTATCTTCATTTCCTTCAATCTCATCTACATAAAATTCCAAAATATCTTTGGCACGAATTCCAAGCCTTGAAGTATAGAATGGAAAATTGGGTTCTTCCTCTGCAGCAACACGGATTCCTAAGCGGAAAGGTTTTTTTATCGACTTTTTATATGCCAATAATTCCTCCTTATTATCCAGAACCGGGATTACATTTTTAAATCCAGAATTAATCAGTTTTGCAATTCTTGAAGTGTACATTTTTTGCTTGTACCCATTGCAAATGATATAGACGTCTTTATTAATTTTTCTACGCTCATACAATCTATTGATGATATCAATATCGTAAGCATAGGATGTTTCTAAATGAATACCATGCTTCAAAGCCTCTTCCACAATGAACGAGAAGTGCGAACTCTTGGTACAATAACAGTAATAATACTGCCCTTCATATTTATGCTTCTTGAAAGCTTTTTCGAACAAGCCTTTTGCCTTATTAATCTGCATCCCAATTTTGGGCAGATAAGTCAGCTTCAGCGGTGTGCCATGTTTATTAATCAGAGAGATCAGGTCAAGGCCATTAAACTCTAAATACCCATCATCATTTTGATCAAATCCTTCCTGAGGAAAGTGGAAGGTTTGGTTCACAAGCGAAGTGTAGGTGTTGTTCATTATCCGGTATTGTGTTTGACTGTGAGCAAAACAATTTTTTGCACCGCAAAAGTAACAGTTTACTCGCTTCTTTGCACAAAAAAAACCGGAAGCATTTTGGTTCCGGTTTCTGCATACAAAATGAAAACTATTTTACCTGATTAACCAGTGCTTTAAAGCTCTCTGGCTCATTCATGGCTAAGTCGGCCAGAACTTTACGGTTCAATTCAATTCCTTTCGTGTTTAATTTGTTGATGAACTGGCTATAAGTTAAACCCTCTTCTCTTACAGCAGCGTTAATACGCGCAATCCATAACTGACGATATTCACGCTTTTTAAGTTTACGGCCTACATAACTGTAAGTCAAACCTTTTTCAACGATATTCTTGGCAACGGTATATACGTTTTTACGCTTACCGTAAAATCCTTTAGCCTGATCAAGAATCTTTTTTCTTCTAGCCCTAGATGCTACTGCATTTTTTGAACGTGGCATAGTTTATTTTTTTTGTGGTTGGGGTAACTGGTACCCACAAACTGATTTTTAAAATGATTGGTAACGGGGATATGATACTACTATCCTTTCAAACGCAATAAACGCAGAACGAAATCTTTGTTTGGTGCACCCACCAAACCTTTTTTGTTCATTGCTCTTTTACGTTTTTTTGATTTCTTAGTCAGGATGTGACGTTTGAAAGCTTTCTGGAAAGTGATCTCTCCGGTACCGGTCACCTTAAAGCGCTTCTTTGCGCTGGAGTTGGTTTTTACCTTTGGCATGTTAAATAATCAGTTAAGATTACACCCTGCTGGCGTTCCGACACAGGTCGGAAACTTGTTGGGCCCTACGGGAAATGGTCCGAAAATTTTCGGGAGGCAAAGGTAGGAAGAAAAGTCAAAATTAAAAAGTAAAAAATCAAAAAGAAAGGACTGAATAAAAAAAAATGATCTATTTCAATCTAGTTAGATATCAGTTGCGACCAGAAGGAGCTCTTTATTTTAAATGCTTTTTTACTTTTGAATTTTGCCTTAAAAATATTTTACCCTTTCTTTTTTCCTGTTTTTGGGGTAAAAATGGCAAACATCCTTTTACCCTCAAGCTTCGGCATACTTTCAAGTGTTCCTGCTTCGGCCAAACGCTCAGCAAATTTGAGCAAAAGCAATTGTCCGCGGTCCTGAAACATAATTGCTCGTCCTTTAAATTGTACGTAAGCTTTTACTTTATTGCCATCTTTCAGGAAACTCTCTGCGTGTTTAGCTTTGAAATTAAAGTCATGATCATCGGTTCCGGGAGTAAAACGAATCTCTTTCACTTCGCTTTGCTTGGAATTGGCTTTCATTTCCTTTTCTTTCTTCTTCTTCTCGTAAAGGAATTTTTTATAGTCGATTACTTTACAAACAGGAGGATCTGCTGTTGGAGAAATCTCCACTAAATCCAATTCCTGTTCTTGAGCAATTTTTAAAGCTTCTGATGTAGATATCACGCCAACTGTAACGTTGTCGCCTACTAAACGAACCTGTAACGCGCGTATTCTCTCGTTGATGCGATGTTCAGGCTCCGGTTGCCTGTTAAACCTGGGGTTAAATCTTCCTCCGCCTCTTGGTGGTAATGCCATTAAAACTTGTTTATTGAATAATTGATTTCACGTAAAGATATATATAAAGCTGCTATTCTACTGATTTACGATTTTCTATTTCGTCAACCACTAAATCAACAAATGCATCAATGCTTTGTGTTCCGGTATCGCCTTTGCCCTGACGGCGCACAGATAATTGGTTTTCGGCAACTTCTTTTTCACCGATCACGAGCATATATGGAACACGCATTAATTCGGTATCACGGATCTTCTTTCCTATTTTCTCGTTTCTGTCGTCAACCTCAACGCGTATATGCGCCTTACGCAATTTGGCTTTTACCTCATTGGCATAATCCATGAACTTATCGCTGATCGGCAAAATCTTTACCTGCAATGGCGCTAACCAAACAGGGAACTTACCAGCATAGTGCTCCAATAAAAATCCGATAAACCTTTCGTGCGTACCCAATGGCGCTCTGTGAATGATCAAAGGAGTTTCAGCAGTATTTTCTTTGTTGGTAAACTCTAATTTAAACCTGCGTCCCTGTGCAAAATCCACCTGATTCGTAGCAAGTGTAAATTCACGACCTATCGCACTCCAGATTTGAACATCGATTTTTGGCCCGTAGAACGCACCTTCATCCGGTACTTCCACATAAGGAGTTCCTGTGTCTTTCAATACCTGACGCACCATTTCTTCTGTTTCTAACCAAAGCGCTGGTTCATCAATATATTTTTTACCAAGCTTGGCAGGATCGTGCAAACTCAGGCGCATCACGTATTTATCGATTCCAAAAATGCTGAAATATTTTAAATACATTTCATTCACCGCACGGAATTCCTGAGCAAATTGTTCTTTTGTGCAATAAATATGCGCATCATTCATATGCAGGCAACGCACACGCATTAATCCAAACAATTCACCACTCTGCTCGTAACGATAACAGGTACCATATTCTGCCAAACGCAATGGCATATCCTTGTAGCTGCGTAGCTCAGCAGAAAATATTTTGTGGTGGTGCGGGCAGTTCATTGCTTTTAGATAGTACTTTGTACCATCCAATTCCATTGGTGGATACATGCTATCCTGATAATAGGGTAAGTGCCCGCTAGTGATATATAAATTTTCTTTTGCAATATGCGGTGTTACCACACGCTTATATCCTGCAAGTTCTTCTGTTTCTTTTGCAAGCTTTTCCAGTTCTTCAATAATGATAGTTCCATTGGGCATCCAAAGAGGCAATCCCGGCCCAATATCATCATCCATTGTAAAAATACCCAGCTCTTTTCCCAGCTTGCGGTGATCTCTTTTCTTTGCTTCTTCGAGCATCAACAGATAGGCATCTAGTTCTTGCTTATTGGGGAAAGTAACACCATACACACGGGTAAGCATTTTATTCTTTTCATCGCCCTTCCAATAAGCACCCGATATACTGGTTAATTTAATTGCCTTGATGGCGCCAGTTCCAGGAATATGTGGTCCACGACACAAATCTGTAAATGCGCCCTGAGAGTAAAAACTAATTTCCCCGTCAGTTAGTCCCTGTAAGAGATCCAGCTTGTATTCATCTCCTTTGTCTTCAAAATATTTTATAGCATCCTGCTTTGAAATTCCTTTGCGGATATAGGGATTATTTTGTTTGGCCAGCTCGTTCATTTTGATCTCAATCTGACGCAGATCCTCATCAGTCATCTGGAGTCCGCCTAAATCCATATCATAATAAAAGCCACGATCTAAAGCAGGTCCAACCCAGAATTTAACGCCGGGAAATAAAGCTTCAACAGCTTCCGCCATCAAGTGTGCAGATGAATGCCAGAAAGTATTCTTTCCCTCAGCATCATCCCATGTCAATAATTGCAGAGAAGCATCTTCCGTAATCGTACGTGACGCATCCCAAACCTGCCCATTCACTTTGGCTGCCAATACTTTTCTGGCAAGCCCTTCACTAATTGACTTGGCAACATCCATTGCAGAAATACCATCCTGGTATTCTCTTATGGCGCCATCCGGAAAACGAATCTGTATCATGTAGTTTAAATCAAATCTTAATTCAAAAAGAGATGCAAAAGTACAAAATTGCAGTCAGACTTCAGTTCCCCTAACAATTAATAAAAACAAAACCTTTAACGCTTCTTTAGTAAGAAGCCATATATTGACAGTGTAGATTTGTGACATGAGACTAAATTTTACCCTCATCTTCCTTTTATTGCTTTCTTTCACAGCCCAGTCCCAAAAGCTTACGGGGATCTGGAGGGGGTATTTTAGTTCTGCAAACGGCTTATATCGAGATGGCATTAAAGAAGAAATGTATAAGTATGAATTGCAGATTGATCAAAAGTTTGATAATGGAGTAAAGGGTGTAACCTATTCTTATAAAAGCACTGTTTTTTACGGCAAGGCCAGTGTTCAAGGCATTTTTTCGCCAAAATCTAAAACAATTATTATCAAGGAAACAGGCTTACTGGAATTAGAAATTGGAGATCGGAGTCAGCCTTGTTTAATGACATGTTACTTGGATTATTCTAAAATTGGCAAACTGGAAGTGTTACAGGGTACTTTTATTTCTGTGAATGTAAAAGACAAGGGTGATTGCGGTTCGGGCAAAGTATATCTCGAAAAAGTAGCCAGTTCAGATTTTAAGCCCGAAGACTTTCTGCTTAAAAAGAAGCCTGTTGATAACAGCAAGAGCACCATACCCACTAAACCAGCATTGCCAAATAACAAACAGGCGATTACTGCCAAACCATCGGTAAAAGCTACGGCTCCCGGGCTTGCCCAGAAAAATCAGGTGGTGCCTCCTAAAAAAAATCCGGTTACAGCTCCATCTAAACCAGTTACTGCATCAGCAATGAAGCCAAAGCCCGGAGCCGAAAAAAATCTGGTAGCTAAACAACCCCAGTTAGAGAAAAAAGATTTGCAGGATAACAACCCTTTGCCCAGAACAAAAGATACCATTATTACAAAGCCAAAAGAACTTCCTCCTATCAAGAAAGCAGCTTTACCAAAAGTGCTGGTTGAAAGAGAAAATAATTTGGTGAGGACTATTATTACTGATGAAGAGTTTATTCAGATAGACCTTTACGATAACGGCACCATCGACCACGATTCCATCTCGGTTTTCGACAATAATAAACAAGTAATTAAAAATGGCGGATTAAGCTATACTCCCATCACACTTAAAATAAAAATGTCGGAAGAAAGTCCACGTCACGAAATAATTATGGTGGCCGAGAACATGGGTGAAATTCCTCCTAACACGGCACTCATGGTAATTACAGCAGGCAAAAAAAGGTATGAAGTATTTCTTACATCAACCGAAGAAAAGAATGCCAAAGTAGTAATCGAATACCAAAAGAATAATTAGAACTTTAGATTCCAAGTAACTGAAGGGATGATTGGAAACAATGAAACCTGTTTGGCAGAAACTTTCAAATCTCCTGCTGCGGCACTACCCTCCTGATTATAATAAATAAAATAGGGATTCATTCTACTGTAAATATTGTAGATACTAAATACCCAATTGCTGTGGTACTTACTATTGACTTTATGAGTAGGCGTATAAGTTGCAGCAATATCTAAACGATGGTAATCCGCCATTCTGTAAGCATTGATACGGCTATACTCCTGCGTTAATGTACCCCCAACAAAATAAAATCTTTCGGGCACCGATATGGCACTACCCGTACCATAAACAAATACCGAACTCAAGCGCCATTTTTTAGAGAGCTCATAATTCGTAACAATCGAAAGATCGTGTCGCCGATCATTTCTGCTGGGATATTTCTGTCCGTCGTTAAGGTCTTTGAATTGACGCCATGTCCAACTCAAAGTATATCCAACCCAACCGGTAAGTCTACCCTTCACTTTATTGATAAATAATTCTGTACCATAACTCCACCCTTTTCCAAAAACAAATTCTTCCTCAGGATCTTTTAAAGAAGGGGTGTATCCTTCGCGGTATTCGATCTGATTTTCCATTGTTTTATAATAGGCTTCCAAAGAGGTTTCGAACATTCCTTCTTTAAAATTTTTAAAATATCCCAATGCATATTGCCAGCTCAACTGAGGCTCCACCCTTTGTGTACTGGGTACCCACAAATCTGTTGGTAAAGTAGTGCCGGCATTCGTTACCAAATGAATGTATTGCAGGTTATTTGTGATGGCTGCTTTTAATGAACTCGTTTCGTTTAATTCATAGCGCATTGTTGCACGAGGCTCAAAGCCACCATATGTTTGTACGGTTTGTCCTTTACCATATTGAATACTGTCGATTTTATTTCCGTTAATATCCAGCGTGTATTTAGTATACCTTCCCACTTGTTGAAACCGGCTATAACGCAGTCCTATATTGAGTTTTAGTTTTGCGTTAATCTCCCAGTCGTCCTGTACATATGCACCGTATTCATTTGCATATTTTCTGGAATCATTCTGTGGAGTAAACACTACACTATCTTGTTTTCCGCTTAATATATTCGGCAAAAAAGTGTGGAAAGTGTATTGTAGTCCGAATTTTATTTTGTGCTCGGGTGAAGCATAATAATCAAAATCGGTTTTGGCATTCAGATCGCGGATACCGGATGACAGATTGATATTAAAATCGTTTTGTTTACCATTCAATGCAAACTGATAATCGTTGTACACCAGCGTTGTATTGGAAAACATTTTTTTGTTGTACACATGATTCCACCTGAGTGTTGCAGTGGTATTACCCCAAGGGATTTCGGTTTGGAATGAACGTTTTGCATTATTAAAATTAAATTTATCTCTTCCAAAATAACCGCTCAGGTATAAATGGTCTTTTTCCGAAAAAGCATAATTTACTTTTGCATTCAGGTCATAGAAATAATATCCCGACCCATAATAGTCGCTCGATTTTTTAATGAAGGGTTTTGCAAGTGCATCAGCATAAGTTCTGCGTGCAGAGATCATGTACGAGGCTTTGTTTTTTTTCAACGGGCCCTGAATTGAAAATCTCGACGCGATCAATCCAATGCCCATATCAACCTGTGTTTTGTTATTATTCCCTTCTTTCATTGCCACATCTACAACAGACGACAAGCGTCCACCATATTGGGCCGGCATTCCTCCTTTGATAAGGGTAACATTCTTGATCGCATCGCTATTGAAGATGGAAAAGAATCCAAATAAGTGTCCGGTATTATACACAACTGCATCATCCAGCAAAATTAAATTCTGATCTGCGCCACCACCACGTACATAGAAGCCTGCATTACCCTCACCCGCATTTCTGACACCCGGTAATAATTGCAGGGTTTTTAAAATATCTACTTCACCCATAAATGCAGGGATGGCTTTTGCGGTATTCACATTCAATTCAAACTTGCCCATTTGAGCAGTTTTAATATTATTATCTCTTTTACGTGAAACAACCGTAACATTATTGATAGCAACAGAAGCAGGTACTAAAAGAATATTGTTTTGTTGATTTGCATTTAAAGAAATCGGAATCTCTTTGGTCTGATAACCCACAAAAGATGCAAGTGCTTCGTAATTACCCTTTTTCAATGTAATAGAATAGAAGCCATACTGATTACAGGTTACCCCCTTCCCTTCGGAGCGAATATAAAGGTTAGCACCAATCAGGGTTTCGCCGGTTAATGAATCTTTGATATAACCATTGAGCGTAAACTTATCCTGCGATAAAACAACTGAAAAACAAAAGCAACATAATGCACTTAACCCTAATAGCTTCAGCTTCATAACCCTACTTAATTAATTGTGTGCAATTCATTTATGGATGCTAGTGTATAAACTGAATCGTGTCTCTGATTTCTCTGCAAACCGGCATCTTCTTAGGTAGATAAGGATTTAACATATCCGACTTATCGCTGATCCAATATGCGCCTTGATCGTCAAAAGCACTTGAACAATACAAGTGAAAAAGCATTTTCTGATCGTACTGTACCGTGCGGATCAGGTCGTATAACTGATCACTCACCATTTGTAAGGATCTTTTTTTGGCCAGTATTTCCGTCTCACCCAATAAGCCTTTCAATTCAGCAGATATACCTTCTGAATAGGTTTTTGCCGTATTAATTATACTACTATCGGCATGTAATTCACTCAATTTTAAACTATCCGATGCAAGAATCAAAGCCCTTGCAGATTGTGCAATACCACTATCTTTCTCGGCAATAAAACCATTACTCAAATCAAAATAGGCATTCAACAAAAGGTTGAAAGAGGCGTTAAACACAGGCGAATTAGCCGACTTTGCCAAGGGGGTTTGTTTAGCCCCAGGTTCGGGAGTTGATTTTTCGTTTTGGTTATTGCAGGCCGCTAAAATAATCAGGAGTAGACAAACAAATAGCCATTTCATATGTTAATTTTTACTTATTTTTTCCATATGCAACTCGTTAACAAACATTTCAGTTGCTGAAACCCTCGTTATACTCATTCATATAAAATAATTATGTACAAATTTAATCCAAATTGCATTGGGAGCAGTTTGCAATTACCTTTGCGGCCTTAAATACTTGTTAAGGATGTTGATAGGATTACAAAATGTTACGTTTGAGTTTGGTGCCCGGGTAATTGTGGAAGATGCTACATGGCATATTCAACCCGGCGATCGTGTGGGTTTGATTGGCTATAATGGAACCGGAAAGTCTACTTTATTGAAAGTATTGGTAGGCGAATACCTTCCTTCGAAGGGTTCTGTTGAAAAAAGCAAGGACACTACCATTGGTTATTTACACCAGGATCTATTAAGTTTCGACACCAACGAAAACATTACGGAAGTGGCTTTGAGTGCTTTTGAAAGGGTTCGTCAGTTAGAAAAAGATATTGAAACCCTGGGGCATGAATTGGAAAATGATTCCGAAAATGAAGAGTTGCTCATCAAATATACCGACGCCCTGCACGAACTGGATGTTTTGGATGGCTACAATATCCACCACAAAGCAGAAGAAGTTTTGCATGGACTAGGCTTCAGCAACGAAGACCTTATACGACCTTACAAGGAATTTAGTGGGGGATGGAGAATGCGCGTACTGCTGGCCAAAATGATTTTACAGCAGCCCGATGTATTATTGATGGATGAACCTACCAACCACTTGGATCTACCTTCCATTGAGTGGTTAGAAAAATATTTATTGCACTACAAAGGCAGTGTGGTTATTGTGAGTCACGATAAATATTTCCTAAATAGAATGGTAAATAAAATTGTGGAAGTTTACCAGCAACAATTGCATATTTATTCGGGCGATTATGAATTTTACGAACAAGAAAAAATGATCCGAATCGATATGCAACAAAAAGCATTCGAGAATCAACAGGATTATATTCGTCAACAAGAAAGATTTATCGAAAGATTTAAAGCCAAGGCAAGCAAAGCTGCTCAGGCGCAAAGTGTTCAAAAGCGTTTGGACAAGATTGAGAAAATTGAAGATGTACAATTGGAGCGCCCTGACTTGCGTATCAACTTTCAACTTGAAAAAGTGCCGGGAAGGGTGCTCGTTTCGTTGAAAGATGTAAGCAAAAGTTTTGGCAAAATAAATATTGTAGACCATACCAGCGCTGAGATTGATCGGGGCGATAAAATTGCATTGATTGGTGCAAATGGTAAAGGGAAGTCAACTGTTTTGAGAATGGTTGCAGGAACAGAATCGTTCACCGGTGAGCGCGTTTGGGGGCACAATGTAGAAGCCAGTTTCTATGCGCAACATCAATTGGAAGCATTAACAATGACGCATACGATATTGGAAGAGATGCAAAGTTGTGGGAGTAAGAAAAGTGATGTGGAATTGAGGAGTTTAATGGGAGCTTTTCTTTTTGGTGGCGACGATATTGATAAAAAAATTCGGGTATTAAGTGGAGGTGAAAAAGCAAGAGTTGCTTTGGCAAAAACCATTGTAAGTAAAGCCAATTTTCTAATTCTGGATGAACCTACCAACCACTTGGACATGCACTCTGTAGAGCTTTTAGCCGATGCATTAAATAAATATGAGGGGAGTATCATTTTGGTAAGTCACGACCGTTACTTTATCTCAAAGACGGCTAATAAAATATGGGAAATTGTAGACCATCAGATCAAAGAATTTAAAGGCAGTTATCAGGAATGGGTTGAATGGAATGAACGCATGGCCAAAAAAGAATCCTTGAATGCAAAGACAGAACAGAAACCAGAAGTAAAATCAGAGCCTAAAAAAGAAACAGTACAAAAACAAATTCCCGACAATAGTGCAATCAATAAAGATCTCCAAAAAGAGATTCAGAAATTTCAGAAGCAACTACAAAATATCGAAGACAGTTTAAATAAAGCCAAGTCCGAAAAATTGCGCATCGAAGCGGCTATGGGCGATCCGTTGAACTACGCTGATAAATCAAAATTCGTGCAGCTCGAAACCGAATACAAAACTATTCAATTAGAGTGGAACAGACTGAATCAGCAATATGAAGCGATTTTCGAAAAAATAATGGCTCTGGAATCGGGTACTTAAAAAACGGTCTTACTGTTTAACGATTTGTACTTTATAGTTTTCAAGGTCATACCTTGCACCTATTACCTGCAATTCTTTTTTCAGTATTTTTTCGTGCACTATTCCGTCTTGATTTTCAATTTTATTTACCCCGTGAATAATATTTGCAATCACACATTTATCCAATCTGTTTTGATCATTGAGCGCCGTATTTTGAATTTCAGATTCTTCTTTTAAGCTGTCCACAATATCCCTGATATGCCCTGGGGCATCGCCCCCCTTTAAATATGCCTGCACGGCCCCACAACTTTCGTGTCCGAGTACCACAATTAGTTTTACACCTAGATGTTCAACAGCGTACTCAATACTTCCCAGTTCAAGATTACCAATAATATTCCCTGCAGTACGAATCACAAACAGGTCGCCAATACCCTGATCAAATATTAATTCTGGCGATACCCTACTATCCGAACAACTAACAATAACAGCAATCGGGTGTTGATCTTTGCTAACTTCTTTTAGTCTGTTTAAATCTTCATCAGGATGTTCAGGTTTCAATTCTGCAAAATGGGAATTCCCATGCATCAAAATTTCAAGAGGATCATCGGCTGAAGCATTTTTCGCTTTCTCCTGTTTTTTTTGTTGATGATCGCAACTTCCCAAAATGGCTATCAACAGCGATAAAAATAGCAGCAGGTTGAATTGCGCCTTTCGATTTGTATGCATAGCTTTAGAAATTTAAGGCTAAGGTATATTCTTAAGTTTATCTTCAGCAAACCAATATCAGCTCAACAACTGATATATATCAGTTTACAAAGACTGGAATCGCCGATTTTCATTTATCTTGCAAAAGCAATTGATTAAATATGAGTACAAATAAAGCTCTGATAGGTATCATCATGGGTAGCGACAGTGACCTCAATATCATGCAGGCTGCGGCAGATATTTTACTAAAATTTGAAATCCCATTTGAACTCACTGTAGTATCTGCCCATCGTACCCCACTTCGTATGGTGGAATATGCCACCAAGGCAAAAGAAAGAGGCTTAAAAGTAATTATTGCCGGAGCAGGCGGGGCAGCTCATTTACCTGGTATGATTGCCGCAATTACAACAGTTCCGGTAATTGGAGTGCCTATCAAATCATCCAATTCTATCGACGGTTGGGATTCTGTACTTTCTATTTTGCAAATGCCCAATGGCGTTCCTGTTGCCACTGTGGCTTTGAATGCAGCAAAAAATGCGGGAATCCTGGCTGCTCAAATTATCGGAACCTGCGACGAAAAAGTATCGAAGGCAATTGCCGACTTTAAAGTTCATTTAGAAGATGAAGTGCAAGATAAAATAAAGTCGCTGCAAGTACTTTGGCCCAATCAGTTTGATTAATACAAATGCAGTTCGATTAACTATTAAAGCCTCTCTATTCAATTACCAATACTGTGAATTCCATTTTCAAAGAAGGAGATGCCTGATATATCAAATCCATCCAGCTCTTGCCGTATTGAGAAAATAATTCTGAAAAATTATCCGTTCTTTCCTGCAAACTATTATTGGGGAATAAAGCTTCTTTTAGCATAGTGATTTGCCGTTTTGCCGCATCAAACTTATTTCTTTCAGCCCTGAACATCTTTTGCTCTAAGGCTTTCAGTCTTTTCCCTGTCTTTATTTCAAGCGCAATAACATGGTCATTCAGGCTCTGATCAATATTCGCTGCCTTCACCTGCAGTTGCCCGTAGAGTTCTTTAATAGAATTTATTTCATTTAAAATATTCCAATCTGCTGCTGATTGACGTTTTACCAGTTCATTTAATAATTGCAGGCAATCTTTGAATAAGTCTTGAACCCCAAAGCCCAACTGCTCCATTTTTGCTAACTGAGCGCGCTTCATTACTAAAAACGAATTTCTTAAAATCAATACCGGATAAGGAATTCCAACAGCATCAAATACTTTCTTTAATTCCATCCAGTAAGCCAGCTCCCCCCCACCTCCAATAAATGCAATATTTGGCAGAACGGTTTCCTGAAACCCTCCTCTTAAAATTACGTTGGCACTAAATCTTTCGGGGTGTGTTTCCAATTCATCCAGAATCTCCGATTTACTAAACCTTAAGCCCAAAGCGTTAACCTGATAATGGTCATTTATAAATTCAATACGCTCTCTGTTTTGATCAATCAGATAAAATAAATTGAGATCCCTACCTGCAGCCTGCACTTTATAGTTTTCTTTGAGCGAGGCAATAGTTTCATCAACCAAATGGTGAGAGAAACCTTCGGTAAGTTCTTTGCGAATTACTGACTGATATGCAGTTTTTAATTTTGCATTATCCGGAACCAATACAATAATGCCATAATCCGAAAATAATATATTCACCAACTCCAGTGTAGCCTGTTGAATCATTTTCCCTTCGGTATAAACCTGTTTAAAGATTTGCACCAAGCTAGGCCCTTCAGGCAGTACTCCTATTTGTCCTTCAATAGCGTTAATTAACTGCAGAAAGCTTTTGTCTACTTTCATTCTGCCAACTGCACCGGTTTGCTTGGTCTGCCATACCAGTTTTTGTCCGCCTAAATTAATATACCCCAGCTCGTCCAAATCAGCATCTTCGCTACCCATATAATAAACCGGAACAAATTTGTGTTCTGGTAATTGCTTGTTTAATTCCTGAGCGAGCTTTGCCGTATGTAATATCTTATAAATAAAATAGAGTGGCCCTGTAAAGATGTTTGGCTGGTGAGCTGTAGTGATGGTAAACGTGTTTTGATTGAGCAAGTTTTCGATATTGGCTTGCAGTTTTTCTGAAACAGGCAGACCAGCATATTGCTCTTTTAATACTTCAACCAATAATTGTCGTGGTGTATTAAAATTCTTTCTTGCTGCTATTGATTGCTTTATGCCTTCGATCGAAGGTTGGTGTGCATAAAATTCATCTAACCTATCGGACTGACTAATATAATCAATTACCAATTTTGAAAAAAAGCCGGTCTGGTCGTAAGCAATTGGGAAACTGGTAAAATCACTCATAGATACTAAAAATACAACTTAGCAGAAACTAATAAAGCCATTCATCATTCAGACGAATAACATGACCAACTAATTACAAATAATAAGCCAAATAGTTTTAATGACTATCCGACAGCAATCAATCAAATCTATTAGGATTAAAAGGAACGATATTCATGCTTAAAGCTTCTTCATTCAGAATCTCACTGACGATTTTACCAGTTCCGGCTCCCAAACTTAATCCCAACATAGAGTGACCAGTAGCTATCACTACGTTTTTCCATTGCTTAGTTCGCCCCAGATAAGGTAGTCCATCCGCAGAGCAGGGCCTGTAGCCATACCAAACCTGCTCAATTGACGGAACCGGAACATCAAATTCAGGGAAAAACTGTTTCACTGCTGCCAACAAACCCTTAACTCTTTCTATACGGGGAGGCGTATTAGTAGAAGTAATTTCCATTGTTCCACCGAAGCGTATTTTATTGCCATCCATTGGCGTTAATGCCGCTCTGCCTTCTATTAAAACTGCAGGATGGTTAATGGTATAAGGAGAATCTTCTAGTGTTACAGAATAACCTCTTCCAGCAACTAATGGAATTTTCACTTCTATTTTTGCAGCCAATTCACGTGACCAAGAACCAGTAGCTATCACTACTGAATCTGCATCATATATTCCTTTATTGGTTTTAACTTTTGTGATTTTACCCCCTACATTTTCAAAGCCAATCGCTTCTTCATTGGTTTTGAATACAACACCCACTTGTTTTAAATGTGCAATCATTTGCTCCATTAATTTGTTGGGATACAAATGGGCATCACATTTAAAATGGATTGCTCCCTTTGCAATGATTTTTGTTTGAGGCTCAAGTGCTTGTAATTGTTCATAAGAAAGCAACTCTGTATCAGTTAAACCTAATTCATGTGCTTTATGAACAGTATGTGCTGCATGCTCAGCACCAGCATCTGTTTGAAAGATCTCTAACAATCCTTTTTGGTCGTATGCAAAATTAAATTGAGGGAGCCTGGTCCACTCTTCATAATGCTTCTTACTTAAGATTGCAACATCTCTTAATGGAATTGCAGCTTCAGCAACTTTTTCGGGTGTGGCCGATTTCATGAATTTTAATCCCCAGTCAATCAAACTCAAATTAAATCTTGGTTGTACATAAAATGGGCTCCTCGAATTCCACATCCACTTTAATCCCTGCTTCACGATACCTGGCGTAGCTAATGGTATAAAATGACTCGGACAAACATATCCTGCATTTCCATAAGAACAATTGCTACTAATATCTGTCTTATCAATTAGTGTTACTTCATGTCCACTTTCTTTCAAATAATAGGCACTACTTAAACCAATAATTCCGCCTCCTAATACAACTACCTTCATACTATAAAATTTATCCTGTCTGAAATTTATTAGAATGCAAATTTCGGGTTTCTTTATTAATTCTTGCCATTGATCTTTTTAATAAAATCAGTTTCTTTTTTATCGAATGGCGTACCATCTTTTCGATAAATATCGTGGAACCAAATTGCAGGTTCCGGGCTGCCTAGTTTACTTCCCCAAGGAAAGATCGTATTGCTTTTTCCACTTACAAAACCCCAGTTAATGGCTGCAACTTTATGTGATTTAAATATGGGCAAATGTGTGACAAACAGACTGTTCTGCTTTCTAGCCATATATTCAGTACAAATGATCGGGCGTCCTCTTTTCTCCAAACTGTCGATCGTTGATTTTAAGGAATTGGTATCTCCATAATTATGAAAAGAAAGTACATCTGAATTGGAAAGCTGGTAGGCATTAATAGAAGGAAACTCTTCGAACCATACTCCAACTGTGATTGGTTGTGATGGTCTGACCGACCAAGCCCATTGAAACACATTTTTTAAGAGTGGCATTGAACTCATTCCGTAGCCACTATTTGCTGGTTCATTATAAAGATCCCATAAAAGAATTCGCTGATCGTTCTTAAATGTTTTCAGGATGTCTTTTACATAAGCTTCAAGTGTGTTCCATTTTGTGCTATCGTTGTGCATAGATTTAGCCGGACTCCTCATCCAACCAGAATTATGAACCCCTGGTTGTGGTTCGGGTTGTTTACCAGAAACTGGTTCTTCGTTCCAACAATCATCAAAAAAAACAAAGAGTGGTTTGATATGATGTTTTGCAGCAATGGTTAAAAAAATGTTGATCCTTTTCTTAAAACCTTTTGCATCTTCTTGCCAAACTAGGTTATGGAGAAATACGCGGAGCGTATTAAAACCAAGTGATTCAGCCCATCCTAATTCCCGATTAATTGTTGCAGTGTCGAAACTATTGGCCTGCCACATTTCTAATTGGTTAATTGCTGTGCTAGGCAAGAAATCAGCCCCTGTTAAAAATGGCTGGTTTGCATACCATGCATTTGCTTTTTCCTTCGACCAAACTTTTGGCGATTGCGCATGAGCCAGATTGAACGCACAGATCATTAAAAAAAGAAGCTTTTTCATATTCATGTTTTAGTTGACTGATATTAAATTATAACACTTGAAAACCGTAAGCATAAGGATCATCATCTGCATCAATGGTAATTTCATTGTATCCATAGATCCTTGCCCATCCCTCAATGCTTGGCCTAATTGAAGGCTTATCAGCTACGGTAGTTTCCTCTTCGATTCTACCAATGAATTTTGAGCCTATAATACTTTCGTGAATAAATGTGTCGCCAGCTTTGAGTTTACCCTTTGTGTACCACTGCGCCATTCTTGCTGAAGTGCCCGTTCCACAAGGAGAGCGATCGATCGCTTTATCTCCATAAAACACAGCATTACGTGCTGTAGATGATGGATCTAAAACAGAACCCGTCCATAAAATATGCGAGCACCCATTAATAGTTGGATTTTCAGGATGTACAAATTGGTATTTCTGATTAATATTAGCGCGCAATTCTCTTGACCAGCTAATCAATTGCCCAGCTTCATAATGTTCTAATCCTTTAAAATTGTCTTGCACATCAACAATGGCATAAAAATTTCCACCATAAGAAACGTCCATCTTTAATTCGCCCAAACCAGAACAACTGGCAGTAATATCTTCTGCAGCTAAATAAGCTGGCACATTCGTAAGCTTTACAGAAACCACTTTATTTCCTTCCTGCTGATAAGCAATAATCACCAATCCAGCAGGAGCTTCCATGCGAACAATGCCAGGAACTTTGGGTTTGATTAAACCTTCTTCTATTGCAATTGTGATAGTACCAATAGTTCCATGCCCACACATGGGTAAACAACCACTGGTTTCAATGAATAAAACGCCAACATCATTTTGAGGGTCAGTTGGCGGATACAAAATACTTCCGCTCATCATATCATGTCCGCGTGGCTCAAACATCAAACCCTTTCTGATCCAATCGTATTCACGTAAAAAGTGCTGGCGCTTTTCACTCATATTATTTCCTTCAAGCGCTGGGCCACCAGCAGCCACTACCCTTACCGGATTGCCGCAAGTATGCGCATCGATGCAAAAAAAATGGTGACCGGGTTTATTTTTATACGAAAGATAGTTAATACAAATAGGTGCTTGTTTCATGTGTTTATTAATTGATTTTGGTTACATGTAATTCGCTAACAAACATTTCAGTTGGTGACAAATTTTTGTTATGCTCATTTCATGCTATAAAATTGTAGATTAAATTAGATAATCCTACTTAAATTTGGTTCGATTGTAAAAATTTGTTTGCTATATGGAACAATACGGTAAAATACTGCTTATTGCAATGCCAGCATTTCTTCTGCTTGTATTACTTGAAAAATGGTATGGTTGGTACAGGGGCAATGACACGGTTAGAAATATGGATATGATCTCAAGCCTAAGTTCTGGCATTACCAATGCGACCAAAGATGTACTAGGATTGAGTATCACGATCCTTGGTTATAATTGGATGGTAAATCATCTTGCAATTGTACACGTGCAAACAAGCTGGCTTTGGTATGTGATTGCTTTTTTTGCGTTAGACTTAACTGGCTACCTTGTTCACAGAATCGATCATGAATACAATATTTTTTGGAATGCACATATTATACACCATAGTAGTGAGGAATATAATCTTGCTTGTGCATTAAGACAAAGTGTTTCAACTTTCTTTAGATTATTTACGATCTTTTTATTGCCTGCAGCCCTTTTAGGCGTACCTGCTCAAGTGATTGCAGTTGTTGCACCTTTACATTTGTTTGCTCAGTTCTGGTACCATACCAGACATATCAATAAAATGGGATTCTTAGAGAAAATCATTGTTACGCCATCACATCATCGGGTGCACCACGCTATTAACAAAGAATACTTGGATAAAAACTATGGTCAGATCTTTATTTTCTGGGACAAATGGTTTGGTACTTATCAAGAAGAATTACCCGATGTACCTGCAGTATATGGCATCACAAGACCGGCTCAAACATGGAACCCCATTAAGATCAATTTTATGCATTTAGGTTTATTGATCAAAGATGCCTGGCGCACAAAAAATTGGAAAGACAAATGCAGGATCTGGTTTATGCCAACTGGTTGGCGCCCAACTGATGTAGCAGACAAGTATCCGGTATTTAAAATTGATGATGTGTACCATTTTGAAAAATATGATACACAGAACAGTACATTATTTAATGTTTGGATTTGGATTCAACTAATTGTTCTTTTTGCCTTTGTGAGTCATTTCTTTGGCCATATCGCTGATATAGGGAGTCCGGGTATGTTTATCTATGGCGGATTTATTTTCTTATTTGTTTATGCGTATACAGAGCAGATGGATAAAAGCAATACTGCATGGATCTGGGAAATACTAAAATCGTCCAGTGGATTTTGTATCATTTTTTTAAGTGGCGACTGGTTTGGTTTAAATAAAATCATGAACGGGATGAGTTTAATCATTGCCGTATATTTATTTCTTTCAACCTTGATCAGCTTTTACTTTCAGATCACAGATACCAAACAATTAGAAAAACAATCAACTAATTATTGATAAGGATTACCGTCAACCATTCTTTTGATTTGTAATGGATTGCTTTCTTTTAAGGCATCTGGCAATAAATGGTCTGGACAGTTTTGATAACAAACAGGCCTTACCCAACGTTTCACAGCATTAATACCAACTGCAGTAAATCTGCTATCGGTTGTTGCAGGATAAGGGCCGCCATGCACCATACTTGCACAAACATCAACACCTGTTGGTACGCCGTTTAGCAATACCCTACCAGCAATGGAGCTTGCTATTTCAATCAATTCTGGGTTCGCATCAAAGTCCTTATCAGTTCCCATTAAACTGGTTGTAAGTTGACCGCTAACACTATTCCAAACCTTTTTTACTTCTGCTATATCAGTACATTCTATCAGTAATGCATAAGGGCCAAAAACTTCTTCCTTTAAATTTTCGTTCGCAAGAAAATCAGCACCTGATACATTTGCAATGATTGGTGTTGCATCAATATCATTTGCAGCAATTTCATTTGTCAATCGACTAACACCATTAGTTGACAAAGCAATAGTGCGATTTTTGTGGTACGCATTTAAAATACCTTGATGCAACATTTTTGAAGCAGGAACCTGATTAATTGCATTTGCTAGAGAAGATTTGAAACGCTCAAGTGATGCAGACTTTATACCGATTAACAATCCAGGGTTGGTGCAAAATTGGCCAACGCCTAATGTGATTGAACCTGCATATTGTGTGGCAATAGTTTCAGCATTTAATTCAAGTGCATCGGGTAATAATAAAACAGGATTGGTACTTCCCATTTCTGAGAATACGGGAATTGGTTTTGGTCGTACCGCAGCATAATCATACAAAGCCCTTCCACCAGAAAAAGATCCTGTAAAACCTACTGCCGCAGTGTTTGCTTGTTGCACTAATGCTTTACCAGTTTCAAATGTATTACCTGTTACATGTTGAAATGTATGTGCCGGCATATTACAAAATGTGATAGCTTTTGCAATTGCTGAAGCTATTAACTGAGAAGTTTGAAGATGAGCCGGATGTGCTTTTACTACTACTGTATTTCCAGCAGCCAACGCACTTGCAGTATCTCCACCGGCAGTTGAATAAGCATAAGGAAAATTGCTAGCTCCGAATACTACAACGGGCCCCATTGGCACCATCATTTTACGAAGATCCGGTTTAGCAGGAACCCTTTCTGGAATTGCATGATCCACACTGGCTTCTACCCAACTACCTTCTAGTAACATTGCAGCAAACATGCGCAATTGCATCGTAGTTCTACCTCTTTCACCTAACAATCTTGCTTCTGGCAAATTCGTTTCTGCCTGAGTTGTTTGAATCAATACTTCACCCAAAGCCTCAATCTCAAAAGCAATTCTTTCGAGGAAAGCTGCACGCTCTTTGAAATTGATTTTTTTATATGCTAAAAATGCTTGCATGGATTGCTCCATTACAAAATCAATTTCAGGTAAAGTTGTGATAGCAGAAAAGGGCATGATTAATTGTTTAAGTGTAAGTATTCTGGCAACGTAGGTCTGGTTGCAATTCCTTGATCAATAATAGCTAATACTTGTGTACGTTCTTCACCAACAAGTGTTAATCTTGGTGCACGAACTGATTCAGAACCGTTACCAGCCTGTTGTTCAGCCAATTTAATATACTGTACCAATTTCGGGTGAATATCTAATTCAAGTAAAGGCATAAACCATTGGTAAATTTTCTTTGCTTCTTCAATATGACCTGCTTTTACCAAACGATAAATGGCAACGGTTTCTCTTGGAAAAGCACATACCAAACCTGCCACCCAACCATCTGCTCCCATTACCAGTTCCTCCATGGCAAGTGTATCTACACCACATAAGATTTTAAAGCGATCACCAAATCGGTTGATCAATCTTGTAACGTTGGTAATATCTCTTGTTGATTCTTTGATTGCCTGAATATTTTTACAAGCTGCTAATTCAGCAAACATGTCGAGCGTTACTTCAATTTTATAGTCAACTGGATTATTATAAATCATGATCGGAAGATCCGTACTATCAGCAACCGTTTTAAAATAGGTAACAGTTTCACGATGATCTGTCTTATAGCGCATGGGTGGTAACATCATAATTCCTTGTGCTCCCCACTCTTTTGCATATTTTGCCTGCAGTAACGCTTCACGGGTAGAACCTTCTGCGATATTAATGATAACAGGAACCCTACCAGCAACTTTTTGAATGGCAAATTTTACCAAGATCTCTTTTTCATCTGTGCTCAACACACTTGCCTCACCCAAAGTACCACCAAGAATTACGCCATTCACACCAGCAGCCAATTGTTCATTCAAATTCTTTTCAAATAATGGTAGATCTAATTTATCGTCACTGGTAAACTTGGTTGTTAATGCGGGAAACACCCCTTTCCATTCAATTGCCATGGTATTAGTTTTTGATTGTATAATATTTCAAAATTAGTAAAGATTCAGTTTGGGGAATTGACTAAAATTAGTCAGTACTAATACTATATTATCCTTCAAATTTTTAAATAGCAGATTTATTGATTAATTTAACACCATGAAAGTTATACCTTTCCAGATACCAAAAACGGGTAAAGATGCTGTTCGTGTGCAACTGGAACAAAACAAACATTTATACAATCATTTGCACCAACACCATGAAATACAATTAACCCTGATTCTATCAAGTGAGGGAATTTTGGTGGCGGGAGATTATATTGGTCGCTTTCAAGCGGGAGATCTTTTTGTAATTGGCTCTAACCAACCACATATATTTAGGAACGATCCAGTTTATTTTAAAGGAAGAAAAAAAGCGAGTACAATTACCGTATTTTTTGACGAAACAACATTAGGTACTGGATTCTGGAAAGCACCCGAATTGATTAGCTTTCTTCCTTTTTTCCAACAGAGTCAAGGTGGATTTCAGGTTATTGGTAAAAAAAAGGAATGCATTAAGGAAACATTAAATCAAATAGCAGAAGCCGTTGGCCTTGAAAAAATAGTGTTGTTTGTTAGGCTATTACATGAATTGGCAGGAAAGAAAGATTTAAAACCATTGTCGGCAATCACTTTGCAAAAATCCATCAATGCAGTAGATGGTAGCAGGTTAAATAGCATTTTAGAGTTCAGTTTTAAGGAAAGTCACAGGGCAATTACGCTTGAAGAAGTTGCAGCAAAAGCAAATATGACCAAAACTGCTTTCTGCAAATATTTTAAAACCAGAACTGGGAAAACATTTAGTGGATTTTTAAATGGAATCAGGGTAAACAACGCATGCAAGGCTTTATTGGAATCAGATGAATCCATCGCAACGATAGGTTATCAAACAGGGTTTAATAACTTATCGAATTTTAATAGAATTTTCAAGTCAGTAACTGGAACCACCCCAAAAGGATATCGTTCTATTAACTAATACCATTAAATTATTCGCCAACAACTTCACCTTCTAAATCGTAGTCGTATGCTTTGCTGATTTTTACCTGAACAAATTCTCCGATGGTTAATTTCTTTTTTGAATGGATCACCACTTCATTATCAACCTCTACACTATCAAACTCAGTTCTTCCCAAATAGCGGCCTGCTTCTTTTTTATCGATTAATACTTTGAATACCTGCCCAAGCTTCTCCTGATTTTTTTCAAGACTTATCTCCTGCTGTAATTCCATGATCTCTTCTGCCCTTCTTTGTTTTTCTTCGGCTGGAACATCATCTATCAGATCATAGGCCGAAGTATTTTCTTCATGGCTATAACTAAAAATTCCAACCCGATCAAAGCGGTGTTCTTTTAAAAATTCTTTCAGCTCTTCCACGTCTTCTTCCGTTTCTCCGGGGAATCCGGC
Organism: Chitinophagaceae bacterium; assembly: GCA_019752295.1. Taxonomy (GTDB): domain Bacteria; phylum Bacteroidota; class Bacteroidia; order Chitinophagales; family Chitinophagaceae; genus Sediminibacterium. The sequence goes on from JAIEMK010000003.1 coordinate 65,157, forward strand.
AATTAAGGTTGTACGCAAACAAATTCCCGGAACTTTTTCACGAATTGTTTTGATCAATTCTGTCATTTCCTCTCTTGTAATATTCCTGCGCATGGCTTTCAGCATACTATTGCTGGCGTGTTGTAGGGGCATGTCCAGGTATTTGCAAATATTATTTCGCTCGCGGATAACGTCTAAAATTTCGATTGGGAATTTACTAGGATATGCATAGTGTAACCGAATCCACTCAATCCCTTTTACGTCTGCTAATGCATTCAATAATCTGGGCAGCGATCTTTCTTTATAAATATCCAGTCCATAATAAGTAAGCTCTTGTGCAATCAGCATGATTTCTTTTACACCCTTTTTTACTAGGCCCTCTGCTTCTATTACCAGTTCTTCAATGGTTTTACTTACATGTTTACCACGCATTAGAGGGATGGCACAAAAAGAGCAGGTTCTGTTGCAACCCTCACTAATCTTCATATAAGCGTAGTGCTTCGGAGTACTCAACAAACGTTCTCCAACTAATTCGGATTGATAGTCTGCATTAAATTGTTTCAGCATCAACGGCAATTCCAATGTACCAAACCAGGCATCTACATCAGGCATTTCTGTTTCCAAATCAGCACGATATCTTTCGCTCAAACATCCGGTTACATATACTTTATCCAGTTTACCTCTGCGCTTTAATTCCAACTGATCTAAAATGGTATTAATACTCTCCTCCTTGGCTTTGTCAATAAAACCACATGTATTTACCACTACGATATTATGATCCAGTTTTTTATTCTCATGAACCACACTTATATCATTGGCCAAAAGCTGTCCGCTCAGCACTTCGCTATCTACCAGATTTTTGCTGCATCCAAGAGTAATGATATTGACTTTATCTTTTCGGAGTGTTTTTGATTTCATAAGAAGGGCAAAAGTACAATTATCGCAGTTAATGCAAAATTTGTGAATGAATGAGATTAAATTCAGTTCTGGTTAGTTTGAACATGCTCATTGATTTTTGATCTAAAAAGAATTCACCAAATGGTATAAATTGATTTTTGAGCAACACTTTGGCCGAAGCAAGATTTTCAGGATCTGTAATAGCAAACAATGCATCATGCGTGGTTCTCACAAAAAATTGTTTAGAACCATTCAGAACCAGTTCTGACGCATAACCCTTTCCCCACGCTGCAGGCATTAGCGCATACCCAATATGGTAGTCAGCATCTCCATCTAGGTATAAGATCGAAAAAGTTCCAACGAAATTTCCTGTGTCTTTTTCTGCAACAAGCATTCTACCATAAGGAAAGCCCTCCAAGTATAAATTGAAATTTTCTTCTAAAAATGCATCGCTTTCCTCCCTGTTTTTTATGGGTCTGATATAACGCATTGTTTGCTCTGAGCTATTCAACAGAAAAAAGTCATCAGCATCAGCGGGTGTAAACTGCCTAACAATTAATCTTTCTGTTTCAAAAGGGTCCATTGATTTTATAAATTAGCTGCAATATGTTCCACGATTTTTTCGGCGTGTATTCTGGAATTTTCGATAAACAAGCTATGCGTATCCATGCCTCCACAAATTACTCCCGCCAAATAAACGCCGGCTACATTAGATTCATGCGTATCCTCATTATACTCAGGCTTTCGGGCAATATCGGGAGATAATTCTATTCCGATCGCATCCAGAAAATGAAGATCGGGTTGATACCCCGTTGCTGCAATTACACGGTCATTCGGAATTGTAACCATACCTTCGGGAGTACTGATATCCACTTCCGATTCTTTGATGGCAATTAGTGTTGAATTAAAATATGCTTTGATTGATCCTTCGCTGATTCGGTTGATGATATCGGGGCGTACCCAATATTTTACACGCTCGCCTACCTGATCTTCCCTGATTACCATTGTTACTTCTGCTCCTTTCCGCCAGGTTTCCAATGCTGCGTCCACAGCCGAATTATTAGCACCTACTACCATTACTTTTTGAAAAGCGTAAAAATGTGGATCATTATAATAGTGTGTAACTTTGGGAAGTCCTTCTCCGGGAATATTCAATAAAAAAGGAAGCCCGTAAAATCCGGTAGCCACAATTACATTTCTGGACTGATAATTATTTTTAACGGTCTTCAGTTCAAATAATTTTTCTGTGATTCGTGACACAGATAAAACTTCTTCAAATAATTGAATCTTCAATGATGCAGAAACGGCAACCCTCCTGTAATATTCCAAAGCTTCATTTCTGGTAGGTTTTACATTATTACTCACAAATGGTACACTCCCAATCTCTAACCTTTCGGAGGTAGAAAAGAAAGTCATGTTTACAGGATAGTGATACAAGGAATTTACCAAACAGCCCTTTTCTAAAATCAGATAATTTAATCCTTTTTGTTTTGAGGCGATGGCGCATGCCAGTCCGATCGGGCCTGATCCGATAATAATTACATCATATATTGTTTCATTGTCTGACTGCATATTATTTGTGTATTTCACTCGAAAAATGAAATGTAATATCTGGATTATTTGTGATCTCTGTATTTAGGAACCATTCGCTCTGCGCGAGATACACAGGATGCCCGTCTTTATCTTCGGCAGAATTTTGTTGCTTAAATCTAAGAAAATCTTCTAACTTTTTTGGGTCTTTACTAGTAAGCCAGCAAGCTTTAAAATAAGGTAGTGTTCTAAATTCGCAGGCAGCACCATATTCCTGCAACAAACGATATTGGATTACTTCAAACTGCAATTCTCCTACACAACCAATAATCTTCTTGTTTCCGCCAAATTGCGTAAATAACTGTGCAACGCCTTCGTCGGTCAACTGACTAATTCCCTTCTCCAATTGTTTGGTCTTCATTGGATCTTTGTTCACCAGTTCCTTGAATATTTCAGGAGAGAAAGTTGGGATGCCAATAAAATAAAAGTCTTCCCCTTCGGTTAAGGTATCTCCAATTTTAAAATTTCCGGTATCGAATAATCCAACTACATCACCAGCATATGCATCTTCAATGATGTCTTTACTTCGAGCCATAAACGAATAGGGATTGCTAAAACGCATATCCTTATTCAGGCGAACGTGATGAAAATATTTGTTGCGTTCAAACTTGCCGCTGCATACACGCATGAATGCAATTCTATCTCGGTGTTTTGGATCCAGATTGGCATGGATCTTAAAAATAAAGCCACTAAATTTATCTTCTTCTGCCGCAACAGTACGGGTGGAAGTTTCTCTGCTTTTTGGAATCGGCGCTATGCGAATAAATGTGTCGAGCATTTCTTTTACTCCAAAATTATTTACGGCACTACCAAAAAATACGGGAGCAATTCTTCCATGCAGGTAATCATCCGAATTAAGCTCTCCATACACCCCATCAATCAACTCCACATCTTCTCTTAATTGTTCAGCATCTCTATCTCCTACTTTTGCATCAAGCAATTTATCTTCCAAATCGCTGATCGAAATCACATCTTCATCATCTGCCTTGGTACTTGCTGTAAATAATCTAAGGCTTTTATCGTGCAAATTATATACCCCTTTAAAATCCTTACCACTATTGATGGGCCAGGTCATGGGATGCAACGAAATTTTTAATTCGTTCTCAATTTCCTCCAACAGGTCGAACCGATTTTTACCATCCCGATCCATTTTATTGATAAACACAATTACCGGCGTGTCGCGCATTCTGCACACTTCCATTAATCTGCGCGTTTGAGCTTCCACACCATTTACACTGTCCACTACCAGAATAACACTATCTACTGCTGTAAGAGTACGATAAGTGTCTTCTGCGAAATCTTTGTGCCCCGGCGTATCCAATAAGTTGATAGAAATGCCTTGATATTCAAAAGTCATTACCGATGTAGCTACAGAAATACCACGCTGCCTTTCAATTTCCATGAAGTCGCTGGTTGCATGTTTTTTGATCTTATTGCTTTTTACAGCCCCTGCCACTTGTATGGCACCTCCAAAGAGCAAAAACTTCTCTGTAAGAGTTGTTTTACCTGCATCGGGGTGCGATATGATGGCAAATGTTTTGCGACTGCTGATTTCTTTATCGTATTTCATAATGTTCTTCCTATCCAAGTTGGGGGTATCCACCCTGCTTATCTTGTTTTTTAGGCAGCAAAGGTAAGGTTTAGAACATTTATCTGAAGGATAGAAGAAAATGGTTGCAAACAGGTTTATCGCCATATGTTAATCTTTGGCATAATATTTTCTGGTATTCTTTTAAAACAAGTATACCTATTAGTTTTGTATTCAAAATCATCCTATGCGATCTATTTTATTTTTAGTTGTTCTATTCTGCTCAATTGGTTATAGTGAGGCACAAAGTCTGGGGTCGATTCTAAAATCGGTTACCAAAAAAGACAGTTCCGTTTCAAAAGCACAGGGCTCTCAAAATGCTGTAGGCTCGATTTTTAAAAAAGATGATATTGCAAAAGGGCTTAAAGAAGCGTTAAAAGTTGGTACAGAAAAAAGTGTTGACCTGCTATCAAAAACAGATGGCTTTTTCGGTAATGCGGCTATCAAAATCCTCATGCCTCCCGAAGCGCAAAAAATTGAAACCACATTAAGAAAAATTGGTTTGAACAAGCCTGTGGATGATGCCATTTTATCGATGAATCGCGCGGCCGAAGATGCCAGCAAAGCCGCAGCGCCAATTTTTATAAAAGCAATTCAGCAAATGTCCATCGAAGATGCAGTAGGCATTTTAAAAGGAAACGACGATGCAGCAACAAAATATCTTCAGTCGAAAACAAATGAGGAACTCACAAAAAGTTTCAGGCCCAGTATTGAAGCTTCGTTGAATAAAGTTGGGGCAACTAAGGATTGGAATGCGATTGTTACGCAATACAATCGCTTTAGTTTTAAAAAGATCAACCCCGATCTGGCCGCTTATGTAACAGAAAAGTCATTGAACGGAATTTTCCTTCAAATAGCTAGTGAAGAAAAAAATATTAGGAAAGACCCGCTTGCCCGCACTTCTGATTTGTTGAAAAAAGTATTTGCAAAATAAAATTAGAAACCTCCAATCAAACCATCAAGAGAGTTGGTTTTCTGAACGATGCTTCTGATTTGGGTATCCAGCTCGTTGGCGCTTTGGATTAGGTGATCCAGTATGTCTTTATTGCTGACGGTATTGTTATTATTCAGCACTTCAATTACTCCCAGTATATTGGCCAATGGGCGGCGAACTTCGTGCGATTGAATAAATGCAATATCCCTTAGTGCTTTATTTTGTGATTTTAATTTTTCCTGTACCAATACATCGTCGGTTACATTTCTGTTGGTGCCGATTAAGCGGATTACTTTTCCATTCTCGGCTTTTTTTACAATAGCGTGCGATTCAATAAAGCGCACCATGCCGTTAGTAGTAATAATTCGATAGAGCGCGGAGTCCATATCTTTTTTGCCTTCAACCAATTCGGTGATGATCTCCAGCATCATTTGCATATCATCGGGGTGCATCAATTTTTTCCAGATCTTATAGGGTTCAACCTGTGGATTATTGGCATAACCATAAATGTCAAACATGGTATCATCCCAAATCACTTTGTTATTGTGCTTCAGATCAATTTCCCAGATACCTATTTTCGCTGAATCTGTAGCCAGTGTTAAACGTTGTAATAATTCTTCCTGTTGTTGCTGTGCCTGTTTTCTACGGGTAATATCGTTTTCAATGGTCATAAAGCCTAGGTGCTTTCCGTTTTCATCGAAGAGCGGTTGAGAATCTACTTCTAACCAAACATGGCCGCCATTTTTTATGTAGCTTAAAAATTCTTCCTTAAATGGCAACTTATTATCGATAGCATAACGCAATCTGTTCTTTGCTTCTATATCTATTTCTGGGCCTTCCAGAGAATACCCGATTTTTTTGCCTTTCAATTCATCCAACGTATAACCGCTAATCCTAGTAAAGCCCTGATTTACCCAGATAATGTTTTCATCGGCATCGGTTATCATCACAGAGTTGGTGGTACTATGCGCCACTAGGGCCAATCGTTTCACTTCGTCCTGACTATTTGCCAAGGCCGTTTCAAACTGCTTTTTCTCTGTGATATCAAAAATGCATCCATCAAGGAAACTCAATTTATTATCGTCTTCAAAAACTGCCTGCCCTCTTTCAAAAACCCATTTTAGATTTCCGTCTTTATGCAATATCCTGTACTCCATTGCATACTGCTCTTTTTTGTTGATAGCTTCTTGTATTGCTGCTTTAACCAGTGCTTTGTCTTCTTCATAGATCAGAGAGGAATACCCATTTTTTTTGTTCGAATAAAAATGTACTGCCTGATAGCCTGTTAGATTTTCGATTTCGTTACTGATAAAGAGGATCGAAAAATCTTCATCACCAATATTCCTGTAAATCACCCCGGGAATATGATTCACGAGCGAAATAAATTGCTCATCATTCATCTTAATAGCAGGCAATCCGTGAACTCTTTCATAATCGTCGAGGCTACTATTGTATGGATCTTTTTTGGTTACATCATGTCCTACACAAGTAATTGCATAGGCCTCCCCTTTTTCGTTTCTCAGACATGTCAACTCCCATTGTGTCCAATTGTAATCAACAGCATCAGTGGCTTTTCGAACAGTTACACCAAATGATTGGTCAGGGTCTTTAATACAGGCTTTCGCAGTTGCATTGCAGAGCATTACGTCTTTGGCAAAAACGGTTTCGCTAAAATGCCTTCCTAATAAATTGGGACTTATAAAAGAGAATTTTTCCTGAAAGAGTGGGTTAACATACAGATACCCCCCGCTCAAATCTGTAATAACTACAGAGAAGATACGCGAATGCAACAACTGATGCGGAAGTAGATGGTCTACTTGCAGAGTATTCATTTTGGGTACGGTTAGGGATTAAATAAAAATGTAGAAAATATGCAAGTGCTATTTCCACTTACACATTAAAAACATATTCATCATCTAAAATAGTGATTAACGAAGAGTTTCAGCAAAAAACAACAAATATTTCAAGAAAATACAAAGTTGTTGGTATAAAAAAGGGGCTAAAAACAGCCCCTTTTGATTTTTTATAACTGATTTTAAATATCAATCGCTTCACCATAAGCCATGGCAGTTGCTTCTTTCAAAGCTTCGCTCATAGTTGGATGTGGATGCACTGCATTTAAAATTTCATGAGCAGTGGTTTCTAATTTTCTTGCTACAACAGCTTCAGCAATAATTTCAGTGACATTACTTCCAATCATATGACAACCTAAGAACTCACCATATTTTGCATCGTAAATTACTTTTACAAATCCTTCTGTAGCGCCCGATGCACTTGCTTTTCCGCTAGCCATGAAAGGAAACTTACCGATCTTTAGTTCGTATCCTGCTTCTTTAGCTGCTTTTTCTGTCATACCCACACTGGCAATTTCTGGAGTACAATAAGTACAGCCCGGGATATTGCCATAGTCCATTGTTTCGGGTAAATGATTCAATTTCTTTTCGTTATAACCTATGAATTCTGCAGTTCCGATGCCTTCTTTACTTGCCACGTGTGCCAGCGCCTGACCCGGGGTACAATCTCCGATCGCATAAATGCCGGCAACAGAAGTTTGATTGTATTTATCTACTACGATCTTTCCTTTTTCTGTTTTAATACCCATTTCTTCCAAACCAATATTCTCAATATTTGCAACCACACCAACAGCGCTCAACACGATATCTGCTTCAAGAAATATTTCGCCGGTTGCGGTTTTTACTTTTGCTTTTACTCCTGCACCACTGGTATCAACCGATTCAACAGATGCGTTGGTCATGATATCGATGCCCTGTCTTTTATATTGTTTTTCCAGTTCTTTAGAAATGTCTTCATCTTCAACAGGAACAATACGCGGCAGAAATTCTACGATCGTAACTTTTGTTCCCAAACTATTATAAAAATAAGCAAACTCTACACCTATCGCACCGCTACCAACCACAATCATGCTTTTGGGCTGTGCAGGTAATACCATTGCTTCGCGATAAGAAATTATTTTCTTACCATCAACGGGCAGATTCGGCAATTGTTTAGCACGTCCGCCTGTTGCAATAATAATATGTTTACCCTCTACGATTTGTTTGCTTCCATCGGCTGCAGTTACTTCAATTTGTCCTTTGGCTTTAATTTTACCATAACCCATCACCACATCAATCTTGTTCTTCTTCATCAAAAACTGCACGCCCTTGCTCATCTTATCGGCAACGCCGCGACTGCGTCCAATTACACCCGAAAAATCGTGTTGAATATTATCGGCAGTAATACCATATGCTTTACTATGTTTCAGGTAGTCGTACACCTGAGCACTTTTTAATAGTGCTTTTGTAGGGATGCAACCCCAGTTCAGGCAAACACCACCCAGACTTTCTTTTTCAATGATCGCTACTTTAAAGCCCAATTGAGATGCACGGATTGCAGCGGGATAACCACCCGGGCCGCTTCCTAAAACAATTACGTCGTACGCCATAGCAGATTAACTATTTATTGATTGTGAATTAAATGGTACTGATGCATTTTTAAACGCATAGTGGGATGCGAAAATACTGTCAAATGCTGAAACTGAAAAAAGAGAGTTGGTAAATGACTGTTATACTAGTTATTCAAATATCACGCGGATTGTTTGATAAAACCACTTATTTTCCATGGCGGCCCGGCTTTGCTGCATCTGTTCGTTAAACACTTGCAAGCCAAATAATCCGGCCATATTACCATTTCGAAGGGCTAATTCCAGATAACCGGCCGAATTGAACCAAGCTAACTTTTCTGTACCTGGAACATCGGTATAGTTATTACTAATGGTTTCAAATGCATCGTTTCTGCGCAGAAAGATTTTAAAATTCCTTCCTTTTCGATGCTGTTCAAATTCGGCTTTTGTGATATTAATTACTACGTTTTCGAAACTATCGATAAACAAAACCTGCCCTTCCATCCATTCAGGCCCAATGGTTGGTCGTAGTGGATAACGCTCCACAATGGGTTTTGCAGGAGCTCCTTTAAAACTAAAAGGCTTGTCTCCCTCGGGCTTAATAATGCTATTCGCAATCAGTTGCGTGAGCTCCAGTAAAGTATTTTGTCCACGAACCGGAATAGCCATCAGTTCTTTTGGCATTTCGCCGGTAATCATGGTGAGTATTCCATTATCCGGACAAATAATTACCTGCTGATGATATTTGGCAACCAATAATTGTTTAGGAGCTGTTTCATAAAGATTAATCAGCACTAAATGAAAAGTGCCTGCCGGAAAATATTTGAATGCATTAGAACAGATATAAGCTGCTTGTGGAAAATTAGTCTGCGAAAGATAATGCGTAATATCATTGATTTGAAATCGCTGATCCACCGAGAGGAATTGTCCCTTAATGGCACCAACGAGATAATCTCGTTGACCGATATCTGTTGTCAGCGTTAAAATGGGCATTCTTCTTTAAAGAACGGAAAAGAGGATTTTTTATTATACCAGCTCTCCGTTTTTAAAGAAAAACTTGTACACTAATTTATCGGTAAGAGAAGGAAAAAATTTATTCATGAGCACTGTTCTTTTTCCGGTGAAAGTCATTACCAGTGATCTTTTCCTTTTTTCGATGCCCTTAATAATTATGGCAGCACAATCTTCGGCCGACATCAATTCTCCTTCGCGCATGGGGGTATCCATTTGCGACTTTCCATCTTTATTCAAGGCAACATTCCGAATATTTGATTTGGTATAGCCGGGGCATACCCACATAATATTTGTACCACTGTGCAATAATTCGGTTCTAAGTGCTTCCAGCCAGCCATTAACGGCATATTTCGATGCGGAATAACCACTTCTACCCGGAAGTCCGCGGTAGCCGGCAATAGAAGATACGCCCACTACGGTACCGTTTTTTTGAAGAATATATGGAAGTGCAAACTTGGTGCAGTAAACGGTGCCCCAAAAATTAATATCCATCACTTTACGGATGGTGTCTAATTCTACATCAGCAACCAGTGAGCGCATTGAAACACCGGCATTATTGATCAGGATGTCGATAGTGCCCCATGATTTGATAATGGCATTTATAAATTGATGGCAATCCTGCTCCTTGCTCACATCGGCTGTGTGAATTATCAGTGGCTTACCGGGATAAGTACTCTGTAACAGATATAGTTTATCGAAATTTCTGCCGCATGTGGCCACTTTTGCTCCCAATTGAAGAAATTGATCAACCATTGCTTTACCAATACCTTCGGAGCCGCCAGTAATAACAACAACTTTTTCAGAGAAATAGGACATATAGATTGTGTATAAGTCTCAAAATTAAGCAGTTCTGAGCACCAATGTTTATAAATTGGTGAGTAATTAAAATAAAAAGACAGATAAAAAATTTGGCTGGTTTTCAAAATCTCCTATTTTTGCACTCCCAAATACAAAAGGGGGTCTGTTAAAAACAGACTTGGATCGATTTGGTAGCTCAGTTGGTAGAGCAATACACTTTTAATGTATGGGCCCTGGGTTCGAGTCCCAGCCAGATCACAAAAGCCACTTCTAGGAGTGGCTTTTTCTATTATTCTACGTGTAAACAGTGGTTTTAAAGCCCGTACGATTACAATTCTGTATCAAATATTATCAATGTAAAAGGTATCATTTGAGGTATCATAGGTTCTCCCGTTCTTTATGATACCTTTTTCTGAGGAAA
>JAIEMK010000009.1 GCA_019752295.1 Chitinophagaceae bacterium
GAAAATTTGATGCAGTATATCTTGCCATTGGAGCACAGTTGATTCAAGAAGAAATATTTACACGCGATAACTCAGTTAATATTATCGATGCGTTTGCATTCTTCAATGAAATTAAATCCAATACCTCGCCTTATATTCAGAAAAAAGTAGTGGTTTATGGAGGAGGAAAATTAGCCATGTACTTATCCCGGATCATCAAAAGATTTGGATCGGAAGTTGCAGTTTATTTCCCCGGTGATAAAAAAATGATGCCTGCTTACGATTATGAAACTGAAGATGCACTAGCAGAAGGTGTGGACGTACAATTGTATAGAAAGATTCATCAAATCGAAAACAAGAAAATTACTTTAGAGATTGTAAAAGTAGAGAAGGGCAAAGCAATTGGTACTGGCGAATTTGAAATTGTGGATGCCGATATTTTGATCATGGCTAATCGGCAGGAAGCTGATACAAAATTCTTACAAAGCTTTTCCGACATTAAACTTAACACCGACGGAACCATCATCATTGATGGTCAGAGAATGACAGGCGAGGCTGGAATATTTGCCGGAGGCGATTTACTTCCTGGCGAAAATAGAAGTAGCACCATCGCAATTGGTCATGGTAAAAAAGCAGCCCGATCAATCAGTAGCTATTTAGAAAACGCTACCTACAGCAAACCCGATAAACACCCAACAGCAGGTTTTAGAAAACTGCACATGTGGTATAAAACTGATGCTCCGCAAAAAGAACAGGACAAGTTGGCTCCAGAAGAAGCGGTTAAATCTTTTGATGAAATCAATGCCGGTTTCGACGAATCCCAAGCAAGGTTCGAAGCACAACGCTGCTTAAGCTGTGGTAACTGTTTTGAGTGCGATGGTTGCTTTGGTGCATGTCCTGAAGATGCCATTATAAAACTTGGTAAGGGCAACCGCTATAAATTCAATTTAGATGCCTGCACAGGTTGCGCAGTATGCTATGAGCAATGCCCTTGTCATGCAATAGAAATGATTCCAGAACCCATAAATGCAACTACTAATGCCTAATAAAAATATCATATCAACGATCGATGGAAATGAAGCTGCAGCATATGTAGCTTACAGGGTGAATGAGGTTTGTGCCATCTACCCTATTACGCCTTCCTCCACCATGGCGGAACTCGCTGATGAGTGGGCTTCGAAAGGCACTAAAAATATTTGGGGTGGAATACCGGATATTATGGAAATGCAAAGTGAAGCAGGTGCAGTAGGTACTGTTCATGGAGCGCTTCAAACCGGTTCTTTAACCACCACTTTTACTGCCTCTCAGGGTTTAATGTTGATGCTCCCCAACATGTATAAAATTGCTGGAGAGCTTACTGCAACTGTATTTCACGTAGCAGCGCGTTCACTGGCAGCACAAGGACTATCCATCTTTGGAGATCACCAGGATGTGATGGCAGCAAGAACTACAGGCTTTGCATTGTTGAGTTCGGCAAGCGTTCAGGAAGCACACGACTTTGCGTTGATTGCACAAAATGCAACACTCAAATCTAGGATTCCATTTGTACACTTCTTTGACGGCTTCCGTACTTCACACGAAGTAAATAAGCTGGAACTTTTAACCGATGAGCAAATCAAATCAATGATTCCTGATGATTTGGTAATTGCACACCGCAACAGAGGATTGAATCCTGAACATCCCTTTATCAGAGGTACTGCTCAAAACCCCGATGTGTATTTTCAGGGAAGAGAAACCGTAAACATTTTTTACGATAAACTCCCCAATATTGTAGAAGACTCCATGCGGGAATTTGAAAAAATGACCGGCAGAAAATATGAACTATTTCAATACAGTGGCGCACCTGATGCCGAACGTGTGATTATTGTAATGGGGTCTGCAGGAGAAACCGTTTCTGAAACCATGCTGGCTTTAAACGCAGCGGGTGAAAAAACAGGTGTCATCCAAGTTCGTTTATACAGAACCTTCTCACTAAATCATTTGGTAAAAGCATTACCAGCTTCTGTAAAGTCAATTGCTATTCTCGACAGAACCAAAGAATCCGGATCTGCAGGAGAACCAATGTATCAGGACGTTTTATCTACTTTGGTAGAAGCCTTACAACAAGGAAAAATTAAACAGCTTCCTAACTTAATAGGCGGTCGTTATGGACTTTCTTCTAAAGAGTTCACCCCAGCCATGGTAAAAGCTGTTTACGATGAATTGAAAAAAGATAAACCATTAAACGGATTTACAATTGGTATCAACGATGATGTTACCCATCTAAGTTTGAAGTATGATGCATCATTTAAATTAGATGAATCAGAATGGAGACAAGGTTTATTTTTTGGACTGGGATCTGATGGCACTGTTGGTGCAAATAAAAATACGATCAAAATTATTGGCGAAAATACAGACCTATACGGACAAGGTTATTTTGTATATGATTCTAAAAAATCTGGTGCAAGAACCGTGTCACACTTGCGCTTCGGTCCTAAACCAATTCGCGCACCTTATCTGATTACCAAGGCCGATTTCATTGCATGTCACCAGTTTAATTTTACTGAAAAAGTAGAGATGCTGGAATTTGCAAGTGAAGGCGCTACATTCTTGTTGAACAGTCCTTATAGTAAAGACGAAGTTTGGGAAAAATTAACCGGACAGGTACAGAGAAGTATCATCGACAAAAAAATAAAATTCTATGTAATCGATGCAACAACAGTTGCAAGAGATACCGGCATGAATGGTCGTATCAACACCATTATGCAAACATGCTATTTTGCTTTATCCGGCGTTCTTCCAAGAGAAGCTGCTATTAAACAAATTAAAAAAGCGATCGAGAAAACCTATTTCAAAAAGGGTCAGAAAGTAATCGAACAAAACTTCGTAGCCGTAGATGCAACACTTGCAAATATGTTCGAAGTAAATTATCCAAAATCTGTATCAGCAGCCGATCATACACTATTAACCGTATCAGATAAAGCGCCTGATTTTGTGAAGAACGTTACTGCCGTAATGATGGCCGATCATGGCGACTCATTACCTGTAAGTATGATGCCAATTGATGGTACTTATCCGAGCGGAACCACACAGTGGGAAAAAAGAAATGTGAGCGACAGAGTAGCAGTTTGGGAACCGAATCTTTGTATTCAGTGCGGTAACTGTGCTTATGTTTGTCCGCATAGTGTAATCCGTGCTAAATTCTATCACAAAGACAATTTGAAAGGTGTTGGTGATGGTTTCAAACACGCACCGATTAACGCAAGAGGATTCCCTGAAACGCAATACACTTTGCAGGTTTATCTGGAAGATTGTACCGGATGTAATTTGTGTGTGGAAGTTTGTCCTGCACAAGATCCTGCTAATAGTTCGCACAAAGCAATCAATCTTGGAGACAAAGAGCCAAGATTGGAAATGGAGAAAAAGAATATTGAGACATTTGAAAATCTTACCTGGAACGATCGTTCTAAAATCGATTTTTCAACTGTACACGGAGCACAATTCCTTGAACCATTATTTGAGTTCTCAGGAGCATGTGCAGGTTGTGGAGAAACACCTTATCTCAAACTTTTATCGCAATTATTCGGTAACCGATTATTGGTGGCAAATGCCACAGGATGTTCTTCGATCTATGGAGGTAATTTACCTACTACACCATGGACAGTAAACAAAGAAGGAAGAGGCCCGGCTTGGTCGAACTCGCTGTTCGAAGACAACGCAGAATTTGGTTTGGGAATGCGCATTACTGCAGATAACCAATTGAATATTGCTAAAAAACTATTGCTGGAATTAAAGCCTGATTTAGGAGAAGGTTTTGTTGAAGAAATAATTGATGCCAAACAAATACATGAATCAGAGATTGTAAAACAACAGTTGAGGGTTCAATTATTGAAAGAAAAACTCGCGAGCATATCGTTGGATGCAGCCAAACATTTATTATCAGTTTGCGACCAATTAGTACGCAGAAGCGTATGGTTAGTAGGTGGCGATGGATGGGCATACGATATCGGATATGGTGGATTAGACCATGCACTGGCTAGTGGCAGAAATATCAAGATCCTAGTAATGGATACAGAAGTATATTCCAATACAGGAGGTCAATCGTCTAAGTCTACCCCAACAGCCGCAACAGCAAAATTTGCTGCGGGTGGTAAAACCGGTGGTAAAAAAGATATGGCTTTACAAGCAATGTCGTATGGTAATGTGTATGTTGCAAGAATTGCATTTGGTGCAAACCCACAACAAACCTTACTGGCTTTGCGTGAAGCAGAAGCTTACGACGGACCGGCGCTGATACTTGCTTATAGCCACTGTATTGCTCACGGATATGATTTGAAATACGGATTGGATCAGCAGAACAAAGCAGTTGCAAGTGGTCACTGGCCGCTGCTCCGCTACAATCCGGTATTAAGATTAAAAAATCAAAATCCGTTTGTACTCGATTCAGCAAGGCCTACGATCAGCCTGAGAGATTATGCTTATTTTGAATTAAGGTATAAAGTGTTAACAGTTACTAATCCTGCTGAAGCTGAAAGATTAATTGTTCATGCTCAGGATCTGGTGAATTTAAAATGGAAAACTTACGAAGAAATGGCTACCAAAAAAGCCAGCGACTTTGTTCCTATAGGATAAATAAATGCTATATGAAAATAAATGCCGGCTCCTAAAAAAGCTGGCATTTCCATTTGTTATCATTCAATTATAATATGTAATCAAATTATTAAGTTATAGTTTGGGCAGGTTATGAATTTGAAAGTACATCATGGGAGTCTTATCTTCGGCACAATTTTAAAAAATGAAAACAGTTTATAGCTTAGTCATTCTATTTAGCTTTTGGTATTCTGAAGTAAACGGTCAAACAGTAACAGATACTACCTTAAATGAAGTAATCGTTACTGCAACGAGACAAAATTCAAGTCCAAACAATTTACCATACTCATTAAATAGAATCACCATAACTGATATACGCAATTACTCTTTTAGAACCACACCAGAGGCTTTATCAGGATCAATTGGCATATATGTTCAAAAAACAAATCATGGAGGCGGTTCGCCATTCATTAGAGCTCTAACAGGAAATCAAAATCTGCTTTTAATTGATGGAATCAGGATGAATAATAGTACGTACCGATATGGACCGAACCAGTATATGAATACGATCGATCTATTTTCAATTTCTAGTATCGAAGTGGTACGTGGCTCCGGATCTGTTCAATATGGATCAGATGCAATGGGGGGTGTGATACAAGTACTTTCAAAATCAGGTAATTTTTCTCAAAAGCCAAAATGGGGTTTGGGATTAATTGGGAAAATAGTCTCCGCTGATATGGAGTATTCAGGTAGTGCCGATGTAAGTTACCAATCAAATAAATTCAATTTTATTGCAGGCATTACAACCCGGAAATTTGGCGATTTGTTAGGTGGAGATTCCACTGGAATACAAACTCCATCTGGGTATAAAGAACAAGCCTATAATCTCAAAGCTAATTGGCAATTAAACAAAAAAACACTTGTCACGTTGGCTAGTCAACAAACAGTTCAAAAAGATATACCACTATTTCACAAGGTTAAATTAGAAAATTATAAGTACTATAATTTTTCACCTCAAAAATATAATATTAATTATGCACGTTTAGAAATCAATAACGGTTCTAAACTGTTGAATAAAGTAATTACTACTGTATCTTATCAATCCACTAATGAACAGAGAAATTATTTAAAAAATGGGAATAGCAATAGATTTGAGGAAATTGATCGTGTTAAAACAATTGGTGTAACCACTGAAATTGATTCAAAATTGAATCGTAATTGGTCTGCAATTTCTGGTATTGAATGGTATCATGACCAAGTAAATAGTAGTAAGGAACAAATAAACATTTTTACGGAACAAAGATTAAAGATGCGTGGCTTGTACCCAGACAATGCCAAAAGTTCCAATTTTTCAATTTATAGTTTGCATCAGTTTTTATTCGGAAAATTTCAATTAAATACTGGACTTCGCTATAATAGTTTTGCGCTAAGAATGCAAGATACTGCGGCAGGTGTAAATCAATTAGGGCAAGTTATCATTCGCCCCTCTTCCTTTGTTGGGAATATAGCACTACTCTATCATTTAATTCCCAATCATAGTATTTATGCTTCCTTTAATACAGGATATCGTGCACCAAATGTTGACGATATGGGTAGTTTAGGATTGGTAGACTTCCGATATGAAATTCCAGCTTATGGATTAAAACCTGAAAAGACTTACAATTCCGAAATTGGATATAAAATAGAAGGAAAAAAAATCAGAACATCAATTGCATTATTCTATATGCACTTGAAAGACCTAGTAAATCGAGTACAAATACCCGGTCAACAAATTGCGGGATATAATGTTTATGTCAAAGAAAATAATCAAGAGTCCTATATAAGAGGGTCCGAAATGGAACTGGCTTATAAACTATCCAATCAATTGGAATTTATTTCTGGA
Organism: Chitinophagaceae bacterium; assembly: GCA_019752295.1. GTDB lineage: Bacteria > Bacteroidota > Bacteroidia > Chitinophagales > Chitinophagaceae > Sediminibacterium. The sequence goes on from JAIEMK010000009.1 coordinate 6,431, forward strand.
TGTAGTTACACATTTGGACAAAATATCACAAAAAATGAACCCATGAGAAGGGTTCCTCCATTTAATGGTAGAATACTTTTAAAGTACAGTAAACAATTTTGGAATATTTATCTCGAGGATCAATTTGCAGGTAAACAAACCCGATTAGCACAAGGAGATAAGGATGACAACCGTATTCCAGTTGGTGGTACGCCGGGATGGAATGTAATCAATCTCTATAGTAGTATTCAAGTAAAATCTATGCAAATACAGATAGGTTTGGGGAACTTATTGAATGCCGACTATAGAATGCATGGCTCAGGAATTAACTCAATAGGTCGAAACTTTAATTGTAGTATCTATTACAAATTATAATAAAAAAATAATTAGGTCGCAATTAATTGTAATTTTTCTAGCAAAACCATTTGGTTGCCAGCTCTCACAAAATTTTGTTTTGTGTATTTAGCTCCATAATAAATATCATTATTAAGATAATCAGTAAGGAATCTTAATGCCTGCATATAAATCATAAATTCACCAGCATAAGGTAAAGCATCCTTTTCAACATCGGTTAACTCAGTACCCATTTCGCTGCAATAACCGTCTATGATGGCTTGATAAAATTCCGGACGAATATTGATCTTACTAAAATCATTTTCTTCCTCACTAACCGGACACAAATAGGTTCGCATCATATCCCCCAAATCGCTGATAAAATATCCCGGCATTAAAGTATCTAAATCAATCACACAAATTCCCCGATTAAAACCATTAAACAAAATATTACTAATTTTAGTATCGTGGTGTGTTACCCGCAATTTAAATGCTGGATTGGTAAGAATTGATTGATACCTAACAACGATATATTTCTTTTCTATTAGTTGCGCAATAATTTGTACTGATTCTTTGATTCTTTGCTTATCCCCTTTTTCTAATGCATCTTCAAATTGCTGATACCTTAATGAAAGGTTATGAAAATCTGGCAAAGTAAATTGCAATATAGAAGCATCAAAACCACTTAATAATCTAGTGAATGCTCCGAATTGTTTGGCAGCTTCAAAAGCCTCTGCTGCACTATTTACAACAGTTTTAGCGTGTGAGTCGGCTACATAGGGAAACATTCTGAAGTATTTATTTTCGGAAAACACCATCGATCTATCCATTTTTGTTTTTACCGGCCTTACAAAAAAATAGTCAGGATAATGCAGTGCCAGATATGCACCAACCTCCTCTATATTCCATGCAATATCTTCAGGCTTTTTGAAAACTTCCTGATTAACCTCTTGTAAAATAAACATCGCATCAATCGTTTTTATTTTCCAGGTATGATTGATTAACCCAGTACCAAATGGAATGATTTCTACTTCTTTTTGATCCAACCCATAAGCATCAAAAACAATGTCGGGAATATTTGCCATACTGCTCTAGGATTAATAAGCATCATTTAATTTATTGACCACGCTACTATCTAAATTCAAATCGCAATGTATTTACACAATATTAGAATTGCAAAATAAAAGCAGTACCCTTTTCCGGAATGGATTGCACCGTAATATTTCCCTTGTGTAACATCATAATCTGTTTGCACAAACTCAATCCGATACCACTGCCATTTTTCTTGGTGCTGAAAAAAGGGATAAATATATTGTTCATAAGTTCTTCATTCATTCCACAGCCATTATCCGAAATTTTAATCTGCACCCGCTTATTCAATAACTCCATTGCTGTTAAGGTAATTCTTGGTAAACTAATATCCTTCACTGCATCAATAGCATTCACAATCAGGTTAATCAATACCTGTTCAATCAGGCTGGCATCTGCATCCAAGCAAAGTTCCGGATCTTTCAAAATAATTTCTATCTCTATATTTTTCTGTTCGAGCGTTGGCTGCATCAAATGATACATACTTTCAAAAAGATCTCTAACATATATTTTTTTAAGATTAGGGTTGGTTATTTTGTTCAGATTTCTATATACTTCTGCAAACTTGAGCAGGCCCTCACTCCTTCTTTTAATAGTTGCAATTCCCAGTTCAAGGTCTTCTACTACCCCATTACTATTATCCAAAAAAGGAGTTGAATCCTCTAATCTGTTTTTTAAGGTATCGGCTAATGAAGAAATGGGAGCAACCGAATTCATAATCTCGTGCGTCATTACACTCAAAAGTTTTTGCCAGGCTTTCGACTCTGTTTCATCCAGCGCTTCATTGATATTCTGGAAAGCAATCAGATTGTACAGCTTACCCTCTGTTTGAAATGCGGTGGCCGATAATAAAATTTTAAATGAATTCTTCTCCAGATGCACAGTAGCAATATGACTGGTGCCGGCTTGCAAATCAATCACTGACCGGTATAATGATGCATCTCTTTTTTCCAAAGAGTGGATGGTTCTGAGATAAGGAACTAAGAGCATTTTCTTTAACGACTCGTTCATCCAAACCACTTCTCCGCTACTTTGTTCGTACGACAAAATACCTGTCTCTACTAACTCTAATATTTTCTGTAAATATTGGTATTGTGTTTCTTTCTCTCTTGAAATTATTTTGAATGTGGCATTAATTTCGTTGAACCCTTTTCTGAGCGGCTTTAATTCATCGGGTGCCTGTTTTACATTGAAATTTCTTGAAAAATCGCGGTATTGTATCGACTCAACAAACTGCGCTACTTCTTCCTGCGCCTGAATATGGTATTGATAAAGGTTATACACCTGAAACACAATTACCGGAATACAAACAGCCCCATAGATATACCATGCATGCACCAATAAAAACGCAGCTATCGTTAATACAGCAAACAATAGCATTATTCTGATGAGAATATCCCAATGAAATTTCTTAGATATCATATTTGCTTAGTCTTCTGTACAAAGCAGTTCTGGTTAAACCGAGTTCCTTTGCAGCTTTAGTAATATTTCCCTGATGTTTATCAATCACTTTTAAAATGGTATTTTTTTCCATGGTACTAAGTTTCAATTCCGCTGCTTCTTCCTCTTCAACAGGCAGTTTTTCAATGGGTGAAAAAAGTAAATCTTTCGCTTCAATCTCCGTATTATTCGACATGATAATGGCCCTTTCGATCGTATATTGCAACTCCCTTACATTTCCTGGAAATGAATACTGCTGTAGTTTTTCGAGCGCTGAAGGATGAAACTGACTATTGGGTTTTAAATATTTGCCGGCATAGATTTTTGCAAAATGATTTGCCAATAAAACGATATCTGCTTTTCTTTTCCTTAAAGGAGGTACCATCATTTCAACTGTATTAATCCGATAAATCAAATCCTTCCGAAACTTCGTTTCATCTGCGAGTTCCTGCAAGGGCAGATTGGTTGCACAAATTAATCTGATATCAATTGGAATAGACTGATTGCTGCCAATGCGCGTTACCTGACGATTCTGTAAAACCGTGAGTAGTTTAGCCTGTTGTTGCAAACTAATATTACCAATCTCATCCAGAAACAAAGTTCCTCCATTGGCAGATTCAAACCTACCCATCCTGTCTTCTTTGGCATCAGTAAATGCTCCTTTTTTATGACCAAACAATTCAGACTCAAAAAGGCTTTCAGTTAAAGCACCCACATCAATTTTCACAAAGGGTTGTTTAGCACGTAGCGACTGTTCGTGAATGGCAGTAGCTATTAAATCCTTTCCAGTTCCGTTCTCACCAAGAATTAAAATATTGGCATCCGTAGGGGCGATCTTTTCTATTTTGTAGAAAATATCTTGCATGGGTTCGGTTTCTCCCAAAATCAAAATGCCCGCACGATTAGCAGATGCCTGATTTGATTTCTTTTGATACGGTTGATCCTGAATCGCCGATTTCAAAGTCGTTATTAGCTTCTCATTATGCCAGGGCTTTATCACAAAATCAGAAGCCCCATCTTTTAAAGATCTTACAGCCAAATCAATATCACCATAAGCAGTAATCATAATCACCGAAACGGAAGGTTTTAATTCCTTGATTTTTTTCAACCAGTAAATTCCTTCATTCCCTGTATTAATCGATGCATTAAAATTCATATCCAACAATACCAAATCAAAATTTTCTTTTGCAAGGTGATGCGGAATCATCTCAGGATTTTTTTCGGTGACCACTCCCCCAACTTCAGGCCTCAATAATAATCGCACAGCGGTTAGTACATCCAAGTCATCATCAATTACCAAAATATTTGAATGCTTCAATCCCATTCTTCCAAGTTTAAATTTTCTCAGCCATAAATATACCAGTTAACTAATCATTTGAGCAAGAACAGTTTAATCAAAATACGGTTTAAGGCACTGTATCAAAACCGAACAGTTTTTGTATCAATTGCGTACATCTTATTCTATGTACAAAATATTGTATATTGATTATCAGATAGTTGAAACTCTGGCATTATCTTTTCAATAGATAGTAACAGCAGCAATACTATCCCATTATTTAAACCTCATCAAAATAAAACAAGACAGTGGACAGAGTTATTCAAAAAAAGAAATGGAATAATAAGAGAATCCTGACCATCGGTTTGGTGGCATTGGTTTTGGCACTCATTGCAGCCAGTATCTATTTCACATCAGGAAAATCAAAACTAAATGTAGATACCGAAAGGATCACCATTAGTGAAGTAAAAAAAGGTCCCTATAAAGATGCCATACCCGTTAACGGTGTAATACTTCCCATTAGTTCCATTTATCTGGACGCTACTGAGGGTGGTCGTGTTGAAGAAAAATATGTAGAAGATGGCGCGATAATGAAAAAGGGGCAACCAATTTTGAAGTTATCGAATACCAATCTGCAATTGAGTTTGGTAAATCAGGAAACCTCGGTATATAACCTGCTAACACAAATGCAGATTTCCCGAAATGCCGCACAACAGAATACAGTGAACAAACTGAACCAGTTGACTGATGTAGAAAGTCTGCTAACAGAAGCAGAGCGACTTTATAAATTGAATAAGCATTTGTTAGAGCAAAAGGCCATCGGCATGCAGGAATATAAAATGGCAGAGAATAATTACAATTACTTATTGCATAAAAAACAACTCACCAATCAAATTTTACAACAGGATAGTATTTCCAACAAACAACAACTGGAACAAGCCAAACAATCTTATGCAGGATCACAAAATGCATTGACTGTAATGCGTAAAAAAGTGGGGGACTTGGTTGTAAGAGCTCCAATTGACGGTCAGCTTACTTCTTTAGATGCAGAGATCGGACAAAGTAAAAGAGAAGGCGAAAGGCTTGGACAGATTGATGTAGTAAGCGGATTTAAAGTACGAGTAGAAGTAGATGAACACTACATTTCTCGCATATTTATCGGACTGATGGGCGACTTTAGTTTTGCAGGTAAAAACTACAAATTAAAGATCACGAAAGTTTTTACACAAGTAACCAGTGGACATTTTCAAGTAGACATGCAATTTGTAGATGAAATACCAAAAGGCATTCGCCGCGGACAAACATTGCAAATATTATTGGCACTAAGCGATGAAACAACGGCGATACTCTTACCCAAAGGTGGGTTCTATCAGCAAACCGGAGGTAATTGGATTTTTAAATTAAATGAAGCAGGTACTATCGCATATCGCGTGGATATACAATTGAATCGTCAAAATACCGAATACTATGAAGTGTCAACCGGATTAAAACCGGGCGATAAAGTGATCACTTCGAGCTATGAAAATTATGGAAATATGCAGGAGCTGGTGCTGAAAAAGTGAAGAGTGAAGAAGAAAAAAAACTAAGTAAAAAATATTTCCCCTCCCAAACGTGTTTGGGAGGGGTGCGAGCGCAGTCCCGAGAACTCGGGAGGGTGGACGAAAACTTGAATTAATAGGAAATATTCTCCAAGAGAATCAACCACCCCCGCCATATTCCGCTAAAGCGAAATTGGCGCCCCCTCCAAACCATGGTTTGGCGGGGAAAATAATAATAGTAAAAATTAAAAAAATAAAAAATAGAATATCATGATAAAGATTACCGGGCTTGAAAAAATTTACAGAACAGAAGAAGTAGAAACTATTGCGCTCAACAAACTGTCCATGGAAATTCAGAAGGGAGAATTTGTAGCAGTGATGGGCCCTTCCGGATGTGGCAAATCAACCCTATTAAATATTCTGGGTTTATTAGATGATCCCGATAATGGCAGTTTTATTTTTAATGGTACAGAGATCGCAAAATTTAATGAGCGCCAACGTGCCGATTTGCGTAAGCACAATATTGGATTTGTATTCCAAAGTTTTAATCTGATTGACGAATTAACCGTGTATGAAAATGTAGAATTACCGCTCATTTACACAGGCGTTAAAGCTGCCGATCGAAAACAAATGGTGGAAGCTGTACTCGAAAAAGTACAGATCATGCATCGCCGAAACCACTTTCCGCAACAATTATCCGGGGGCCAGCAACAGCGTGTGGCAGTTGCAAGAGCCGTAGTAAATAATCCAAAACTCATATTGGCAGATGAGCCTACAGGTAACCTCGATTCATCCAATGGTAACGAAGTAATGGAACTGCTTACCAATATGAACGAGCAAGGAACAACCATTATTATGGTTACACACTCTGAGCACGATGCACGTTATAGTCATCGCATCATTCGCATGCTAGACGGGCAAACAGTTACCGAAAATATATTGGCGTAAGTAAATTTTACTATTCAAAAAATGCAGATCAACATTCAATAAATCGCACAGGATATGCTGAAAAATTTTGTAAAAATAGCCATCAGGAACCTGTTAAGGAGTAAGGGCTTTTCGCTGATCAATATACTCGGATTGGCAGTTGGAATGGCCAGTGCCATCCTGATTCTTTTATGGATTCAAAACGAAATGAGCTACGACCAGTTTCATGAAAAAAAAGAACGCATTTATGAAGCATGGAACAAAGCAAGTTTCGATGGCAACCTGAATTGCTGGAATACTACCCCAAAAGTGCTTGCCCGCACACTGGAACGCGATTTTCCGGAAGTAGAACAATCAGTAAGAGTTGATTGGAATAACGATCACCTGTTTAGTGTGGCAGAAAAAAGAATCACATTGAAAGGCAATCAGGTAGATTCTAATTTCTTTCAGGTGTTTAGTTTCCCTTTACTAAAAGGACAGGTGAATACAGTATTGAATGATCGGCACAATATTGTACTCACAGAAAAAACAGCCAGAAAAATATTTGGCGATGAAGAACCCATGGGCAAAATCATCAAGCTCGATAATGCCGATAACTTTACCGTTACAGGCATTATTAAAGATCTGCCCAACAACACCCGATTTAATTTTGAATACCTGCTACCCTGGAGTTATTTAAGATTTAAAGGAAATGATGATAACGAATGGAGTAATAACAGTACCCGAACATATGTTTTGCTGAAACCCGGAATCAATGTGGAGGGCTTACAAAGCAAACTAAAAAAATTAAAACAAAAATACCAACCCGAAGAACCCAAATGGGAAATGTTTGTGTATCCAATTGCAAAATGGCGTTTATACTCCAGCTTTAAAAACGGTGTGGAAGATGGAGGCCGTATGGTGTTTGTTCGCCTTTTTGGAATCATTGCATGTTTTATATTGTTGATCGCCTGCATCAATTTTATGAATCTCAGTACCGCAAGAAGCGAAAAAAGAGCCAAGGAAGTGGGTATCAGAAAAGTAGTAGGCGCGCACAAAAATTCATTGATCCTGCAATTTATTGGAGAGTCGATACTCATTGCCTTCATTGCCGCCATCATTGCCTTAATAATTGTGCAGTTGTCGCTTTCAGGCTTCAACGCACTTACCGATAAACACCTCTTTGTGCCATATGGCAATATTCTTTTCTGGTTATCAGGATTCGGTTTCATTGCATTAACCGGTATTATTGCAGGCAGCTATCCTGCATTTTATCTCTCTTCTTTTCAACCGGTTACCGTACTGAAAGGTACTTTTAAAAAGGCCCATGCACTGGTAACTCCACGAAAAATATTGGTGGTATTGCAATTCACATTCGCTATCATTCTCATTATTTGTACCATCATTGTAAAGCAACAAATCAACTACGCTCAAAGCAGGGAAACAGGATATAATAAAGACAACCTGATATTTCATTTCCTTACAGGCGATCTGGGAAAAAATTATGATCTCGTTAAAAACGATTTACTGGCATCCAATGCAGTAGTGTCGGTTACCAAAACCAGCGCTCCGCTAACACAAAGCTGGAGTGATGGCTGGGGACAGGAATGGGAAGGAAAAGACCCGAACGACAAAACCGATTTCCGCAGGTATGTTGCTGACGAAAATCTTGTCAAAACAATTGGCTTAACACTTGTAAAAGGCAGAGATTTTAATTTGAAAGAATACAACACCGATTCAACAGCCATGATGATCAACGAGTCGTCTTTAAAAGTATTTAAGTTCAAAGAACCGCTGGGGCAATTAATAAAAGACAATGGCAGGCAATGGCATATTGTAGGTGTGTTCAAAGATTTTATTCTGGAATCGCCCTACCAGCCCACCAAGCCCATGCTGGTATATGGATTAAAAAGCAATTGGTTTAGTGTAATACAAATGAAACTGAACGGAAAAAACAAAACAGCAGCCAATTTAAAAACAGTCGAAACCATTTTTAAAAAATACAATCCAGAATATCCTTTTGAATACAAGTTTGTAGATGAAGACTATGCCAAAAAATTTGAAGACGAACAAACAACGGGCAAACTCTCGAGCATATTCGGTGTACTTACCATTTTCATTTCCTGTCTGGGCTTATTCGGACTAGCAACCTATATGGCAGAAAACAGGGTGAAGGAAATTGGCATACGCAAAGTATTGGGAGCGTCGGTAGCCCATATCACTGCACTATTATCAAAGGATTTCTTTATACTCATTTTAATTGCGTTTGTAATTGCATCACCCATTTCGTGGTGGTTCATGCACAACTGGCTGATGGGTTATCCATATCGTACTGATATTGAAGCATGGGTGTTTTTGCTTGCTGCAGCCCTTTCTTTTTTAATCGCTTTTATCAGTGTGAGTTATCAATCCATCAAAGCAGCAGTTGCTAATCCGGTAAAAAGTTTAAGAACAGAATAAAATAAATTATATGATACTAAACTATTTCAAAATCGCATGGCGCAACCTTTCTAAAAACAGGGTTTATAGCACTGTTAATATACTGGGTTTATCCGTAGGCCTATCCAGCTTTATCATCATATTGCTATACCTGAATTATGAATTAAGTTATGATAAATGGAGCCCGGAACTCAACAAAGTTTACAGGGTTTCCCTCCGTTCTGATAATGACATTTCCGCTCAAACGCCTACCCCGCTTGCATCGTTGCTACTTCAAAAATACCCGAACGCCGAAGCAACCACTTCATTTCAACCTGCCGGAGATTTTGAAATATTGCTAGCCGCAAATGATAAAAAAATATACCAGAAAGGCCTGGTATCAGCAGACTCTTCCTTTCTAAAAGTATTTCCATACAAACTGGTTGAAGGGAATGCAGCTACTGCAATGAATCAACCCAATGCAATTATTATCAGCGAAGAACTATGTCGTAAATTATTTGGTAATACCAACCCAATGGGACAGACCATAAAAGTGCATAATGCTTTTAGTGGTGTGGTAACTGGCATCATGCAAGCGCCCAAAACTCCATCTCATTTTAATGTACAAATACTTATGCGCGATCAGTTTGAGAAACAAAATAAGTTTTGGGAAAACTATTCTAACCAAACCTATATTAAATTAAAACATCCAGCCTCAGAACTAGCTATAGAAGATGGCATCAATCGAATTTTCTATAACGAACGTTTAAAAAAGGGCAACCAATCATTTGAAGCCTATAAAAAAGCCGGGCAACAAAAAGCTTTGTTTATAGATGCTGTTCCAAAAATTCACCTCTTCCCCAAGCATGGCAGCAGTAATTTTTCTACTATTTCCATTTTATTATTATTGGCCATTTTATTGCTCTTGGCAGGTGCCATCAATTTCAGCAACCTGTCAATTGCAAAATCAATGAGCCGTGCAAAAGAAGTAGGTGTGCGCAAAGTATTGGGATCAAACCGAAGCAGGTTAATCCTCCAGTTCATGTCCGAAACAATTATTCAGTGTACCATCAGCTTATGCATTGCTGTGTTTATTGTATATGCCTGCCTGCCCTATCTAAATCATTCTTTCAATCTCTCTCTGAGTTTTTGGCAAGAGAATAATACGATACCATTTTTAGTTCAGATTTTATTGTGCCTGCTACTGGTAACATTCATTTCTGGTTTTTATCCTTCCCTATTTTTGTCGCGTTTTACTGCCGCAAAAGTTTTAAAAGGCGATTATTCAACAGGGAACAAAAGCATGCTGTTTCGAAACAGTTTGATCGTTGTGCAGTTTATGATTTCTGCTTTTTTTATTATTGCAACGCTGGTCATTTACAGCCAGATGTCTTATATGCGTAATAGAGAAAAGGGATTTTCAGATGCACAGGTAATGCGTGTTCAGGCAAGTCAAAATACAAGAGAAGCCGGTTTTATGGCTACCAGAAATGCACTATTAGCAATACCGGGTGTAGACTATGTATCCAAAACAACCCGCGTTCCAGGCGATAAAGGATTGGAAATGGACACATCCAGTTCGTATTTCAAATATGCGGGAAATCAATACCGCATGGGTTCCGTAAAAATCAGTACCGACTATTTTAAAACCTTGCAGATTGGTTTGCTGAAGGGCAGGTTATTTGCTGATGGTTATGCAGATCAAAATACCCAAACGGTTATCATCAACGAATCGGCAGCAAAAAAATTGAACCTGCTCAACCCCATCGGCAAAACAATTGCATTTCAAAATTGCGATAGTTTGCAAATGGAGATAGTAGGGGTTGTAAGAGACTTTAATACACAGGGGTTTGAAACCGTTGTGCAGCCCACTGTATATAGTATCGAAAACAAAGCTTGTATGTATCAATCGGGTGGTGCAATACTTGCAAAATTAAATAGTAACCAAGTACAGCAATCTGTAGTCGCTATTGAGGATGCGTGGAAAAAAATTGAACCAGATTTTCCTATCCGCTATTCTTTTCTGGATGATAATTTTCAGCAACTATTCCTCTCCTATCTCAGGCTTCAAAAAATCATCACATTCTTTTCAATCATCGCAATGCTGATTTCCGCAACAGGTTTATTCGCTTTAACCGCTTACTTCACCAAACAAAGAACAAAAGAAATAGGTATCCGAAAAGTATTGGGTGCCACCATTGCAGATATTACTACTTTACTCAGCAAAGAATTCATTTATCTGGTTTTACTAGCAGTATTAATCATTACTCCCTTTGCATGGTGGGCAATGCAACATTGGTTACAAACATTTGCTTACAGAATAAATATGGACTGGTGGATATTTCTAATCGCCGGCTTATCGGTAATACTCATTGCATTTTTTACTGTGTGTTATCAAGCCATCAAAGCCGCCATTGCCAATCCTGTAAAGAGTTTAAGAACAGAATAAAAATATTGTATGCTAAAAAATTATTTCATCATCACTTTCAGGAATATTTTTCGCAATAAAACATTCAGCTTCTTAAATATTTTTGGGTTGGCTGTTGGTATTGCTTGTGCCTCCCTCATATTTTTATGGGTTGAAGATGAGTTGAATTACAATCACTATTTTCCCAACAGAAATAATTTATATATTGTAAAGGACAAACAAACCTATGATGGGAAAACGTTTGTGTTTGATGCAACACCCGGCCCGTTGGCACAGGCAATAAAAGCAGAAACACCCGGAATTAAAACTACTGCACGCATATCATGGGCAAATCCATTATTGTTTTCATTGGGAGATAAAACCATAAACGAAAATGGTTTATATGTTGACTCAGGTTTTTTAACAATGTTTTCTGTACCGTTTACAAAAGGCAATGCCGCCAATACTTTTACGCAAGTGCATACTGTTGTAATATCGGAGAAGATGGCAAAGAAGTTTTTTAAGTCAACCGATATAATTGGCAAAACGCTCAAAATAGATAACAAACAGGATTATGTAGTGTCAGGTGTTTTTAAAGATTTACCAGAAAATGTATCTATAAAATTCGACTGGCTGATTTCTTTTAAAGTTTTTGAAGAACAAAATCAGTGGTTAACAAAATGGGGCAGTAATGGGATTATCACATATGCTGAAACTGAACCCAATGCAAATGTTACAGCCATCAATAAACAATTATACAATATTGTTCAGCGAAAGAACTCAGAATCTACCATTGCTAAAATGTTATTGTATCCTTTTAACAGGATCAGATTATACAATAGTTTTGATACTAGTGGAACTGAGAAAGAGGGTTTAATAAAAAATATTCGCTTATTTAGTTTAATTGCATGGATCATCCTAATTATTGCCTGTATCAACTTTATGAATCTTGCTACTGCACGTAGCGAAAAACGTGCAAAAGAAGTGGGCATACGCAAAGTAATGGGTGCCGCAAAACAAAAACTAATCTTTCAGTTTCTTTCAGAGTCTATTCTGCTATCATTCATATCCATGTTATTGGCAATTGCAATTATCTCTTTAGCATTGCCTGCGTTCAATAATTTGGTGCATAAAAATTTGTCACTTCAAATTTTTATGCCATTACATTTTGGCAGTTTAGTTGTTATAGCATTAGTTTGCGGCATTTTGGCGGGTAGTTATCCCGCATTTTATTTGTCCTCATTTAATCCGGCACTTGTTTTAAAAGGCACAAAATTAAAAACAGGCAGTGCAGCATTCATTCGTAAAGCATTGGTGGTTACACAGTTTTCAGCATCGGTTATATTGATTATCTGCACCGTAATTATTTATCAGCAAATACAATATGGTAAAGAAAAGGATTTAGGATTTAAAAAAGATAGGCTCATCACAACATATTTTAATGGCGACATGCGAAATCATTTTTCTGTAATAAAAACAGACTTATTGAATACTGGTCTCATTGAAAATATAGCTCAAAGCTGGAATACTGTATTAAGTCAGGGAAGTAATTCCGGAGATTTTACATGGGAAGGGAAGCCTGTAAATAAAACAGTGTTGATTACCACAGAAGGGGTTGGTCCGGAATATATTTCTACCATGAATATGAAACTCAAAGAAGGTAGAGATTTTTATGTTGATCTGAAAACAGATAGCACCAATATTATCATTAATGAAACTCTAGCAAAAATTATCGAAAAAAAAGAAATAGTAGGATCCACCATTACTGCCAGTAACAAAAAATATACAATTATAGGTGTGGTGAATGATTTTGTTTCAAATAATGTTTACAAGCCTGCTGACCCGGTAATTTTATTCGGAGATGCATTACATACCAATGTTCTATCAATCCGCATAAAAGCAAACGCCGATATTTCAAAAGCCATTGTAGCAATCGAAAAAGTAATAAAAGATAATAATCCCGGTTATCCTTTTGAATATGAATTTGTAGATGCAGAATTTGGTCGCTTTTTTAGGGCTGAAACTTTAATAGGGAAATTAGCTGGTGTATTTGCAGCATTGGCAATCATTATTTCATGCCTTGGTTTATTTGGTCTGGCATCTTTTACCGCCGAAAGAAGAACAAAGGAAATTGGTATAAGAAAAGTTTTGGGAGCTACAGTAACTGGCATAACTGGTTTATTATCGAAGGATTTCTTAAAACCAGTTTTATTATCGATTGTAATTGCATTTCCTGTTTCTTGGTGGTTGATGTTTAACTGGTTAAAAGATTATCAATACAAAATAACCATTGAATGGTGGGTGTTTGCGCTGGCAGGGTTGTTAGTATTGTTTATTGCATTGATAACAGTAAGCTTTCAATCAGTGAGGGCTGCCATTGCCAATCCGGTAAAGAGTTTAAGAACAGAATAAAAATATTGGTATGATCAAAAATTATTTCAAGACCGCAGTTCGTAATTTATTCAGAAATAAGGTTTATTCGACAATTAATATTGCAGGCTTATCTATCGGACTTGCAGGCTGTCTTATTGTTGCCAATTTTGTAATTGATGATCTTTCTTACGATAAACAATGGAAAAATGCTGCTAACATTTACCGGGTTACTTTAACAAATAACGGTACACAGCAAACTATTCCTGTTACCCTTGCGGGCTTAGGGCCCTCTGTACAGAAAAATTTCCCTGAGGTAAATAGTTATTGTCGACTAACAAAGGATAAAAAACAATTTAGTGCTGATGACGGTGAAAACAAGTTTACTGTAAATTGTATCACTTCAGAGCCTTCTTTCCTGAACATTTTTGATTTTGACTTTTTAAAAGGATCGCCAAAAGGATTCACAAGTGGTTATGCCAATGTAATTATCACGCAAAAAATAAAAGATGAATATTTTCCAACCGTAAATCCTGTAGGAAAAATAATTCACAATAAACGTTCAGATGGCAGTATTGATACCGTGAGTTACTTAATCACAGGTGTTATAAAAACAATTCCTTATAATTCTCATCTAAGAGCTGATGTAATAGTGTTAAAGCAATTTACTGAAAGTGATAATGAACTTTCTTCTCAAGGTGTTGGTTTTTTGTATCCTTTATATGTGTCACTGAAAAATGGAACAAATCTTGCAAACTTTACAGTTAAAGTTAATAGCTGGTACAAAAAAACAGTGCTAAACAATGTGAGTACAACCACTAAGTTTCAGCCCCTAGGCGATGTTTATTTGCACTCAGATTTTGCACAAGGCTACCAACCAGTAATTGGCAGCATACGGAATGTGTATATTTTTTCAGGTGTTGCTTTCCTTTTGCTTCTTATTGCCTGTTTAAATTTTATTAATCTTACAACAGCCAGAGCTTTAAAAAGAATACCAGAAGCAGGTGTACGTAAAATATTGGGGGCCGCTAAATTTCATCTTATTATTCAATTCCTTTTTGAATCGCTGATCTTTTTTGTCATATCATTTTTACTGGCAATCGTTTTTTTCCAACTTTCCTTAAACCCAGTTGAAGCATATCTTGGACACTCATTAACCGTAAGTGTACTAACAAATATTGTACTTTTTGCGGCAACACTTGCCACCGTATTGCTGGTATGTGTTTTCACCGGACTCTATCCTGCTTTGGTCTTATCACGTGGCAATCCATCCTCCATTTTAAAAGGGACAGTTTCAAATAAAACAAGCAGTATTTTTTTAAGAAAAAGTTTGGTAGTCGTTCAATTTACGATCTCCATAATTATTGTAATTGCAACACTTGTAGTAAGGAATCAATTACATTTTTTTAACAATAAAGAAATTGGATACGATAAAAATAATTTGATACAAATTGATTTCACAAATCTGGGAAGTAAAGGGCAAGCATTTAAGCAACAAATAAAAAGTTTATCCGGCGTTCAAAATGTGTGTATAGCACGATGGGCACCCGGTAATGGAAGCGGCTCAATGACAGTAGAAGTAAATGATCCCTCACAAAAAGATAAAAAAATAAATCTCTCTTATATTGAAGCTGATATTGATTTTGCATCAACACTCAAGCTGAAATTACAGAGGGGTAGATTGCTAAACAGTCAGTTTGTATCAGATACTTTAGATCCGAAGTTTCTTTATAAAAAAAAGGAATATGAAAAGTTAGCAGAAGCAGAGGCTCACCAGTCCGTATTGCTTACTTCGTATACTGAAAAAACGCTAGAAGTAAAAGAATTAAACCAACCGCTTTTTAATGCATCGGGTATTCCTGTTGGAGTTATAAATGATTTTTATAATGAATCGCTGCACACTATTATGAAACCCTGCATAATAAAAGCAAATAACAATATTAACTACGGAAATATACTAATACGCATAAACGCAGGTGCAGGGCAGCAGGTAATCAATTCTTTGAACAGAATTTGGAATAATTTTTATCCGGATCAAACATTGCAATACACTTGGGTAAGCGATAATTTACAAAAACAATATAATGCCGAACAAAAAATGCAGCAGCTATTTTTTTTCTTTAGTTATTTGACTGTATTTCTGTCCTGCCTTGGTTTATTTGGTTTAGTAAGCTTTACAACAGAGCAGCGCACAAAAGAAATAGGCATTAGAAAAATATTGGGCGCTTCAGTATCCGTCATCGTGCAATTATTATCTAAGGAATATTTTCGCCTCGTTGTAATTGCCATCCTTATTGCTACACCCATTGCTTGGTGGATCATGAATAAATGGCTGCAGAATTTTGCATATCGCATACAAATAGAGTGGTGGTTATTTGTGTTAGCAGGTTTTATTGGCATAGCAGTAGCATTGATCACAGTGAGCTTTCAAGCAATCAAAGCAGCCACCGCCAACCCCGTTAAAAGTTTAAGAACAGAATAAAAAATAATTATGATAAACTTAGAACACATTTTCAAATGGCATAACACTGGCAATAACCGCGTGTTTTTACTGAAAGATATTAACCTGCATTTTGATCAGGGCGAATTTGTTTCCATTATGGGGCCATCCGGATCGGGAAAGACTACCCTACTGAATATCATCGGTATGTTGGACGATGCTTCAGAAGGCAAATATGATTTTCAGGGGCAGAATATTTATCAAATCAAAGACAAGCAAAGGTCTGCACTTTATAAAGAAAATATCGGGTTTGTGTTTCAGGCATATCACCTAATCGACGAGCTTACGGTATATGAAAATATCGAAACGCCATTACTCTATCAAAACATTAAATCGGCTGAACGCCAAGCAATAGTTGCAGATATACTAGACCGCTTTAATATTGTGGGCAAAAAAAATCTCTTCCCTTCTCAACTATCGGGTGGCCAACAACAACTGGTGGGTATTGCCCGCGCCATCGTTGCTAAACCAAAATTGTTACTTGCCGATGAACCTACAGGAAACCTAAACTCAAAACAGGGACAGGAAATTATGGAACTGTTTCAACAGTTAAATAAAGAAGATGGCGTTACCATTATTCAGGTAACGCACTCTGAAAAAAATGCCGAATACGGACAAAGAATTATCGAATTGTTGGATGGCAGAATTGAAAAAAAATAAAAACGAATCAGATGAGATATATCGCTTTATTAGTCTTGCTTTTTACTGTATGGAAAGCTCATGCACAAAAAATCGAAAAATTAGCTGGCAAATTAAGCCTTAAACAATGCGTAGAAACGGCTATTGCGAATAACCAATCTGTTAGAGCTGCTGGCTTTCAATCTGAATTGGATAACGCCGGTTATCATCAATCAAAAGCAAACAGATTTCCTGCATTGAATGGCAATATCAGTCACGGTACCAATCAGGGCAGAAGCATCGACCCCTTTACAAACGGATATGTGAACCAACAAATTAATTTTGCAAACTACTCGCTGAATGGTAGCATCACTTTGTGGAACGGCTCCAGTATTCAACAAAACATCAGACAAAACGAATGGAATTCAAAAGCGAGTAGTATGGATTATCAGCAACTAAAAGACAATACTACCATCAGTGTAATACTCGCTTATTTACAAGTATTGAATAATCAGGAACAACTGGGTATCGCCAAAAAACAAGTAGATGTTACCCGTAATCAGGTAGAGCGCCTGGCTGTTTTACAAAAAGATGGAGCCATCATTCCATCGGTATATTATGATTTGAAGGGACAACTTTCGAACGATGAACTGAATGTAATAACTGTTCAAAACAGTCTCGAAACTGCCAAGATAAATCTTGCTCAATTAATGAATGTAGACTATAACAAGGAAGTAATACTCGAAGCCATTAGCGACAAGTTAATCCCAGTTATTTATGAAAACGGCCCCGATAGTATTTATCAACAAGCCACCCAAAAAATGGCATTGGTAAAAGCCGCCGAATACAGAAAAAACGGTAGTGCTGCGAAAGTTTCCTATGCAAGGGGGCAGCTACTGCCAACACTGGGCTTATACGGCGGACTGGGCACCAATTATTCGAGTATTGCCAACAGACTTGAATTCATTAATTCAACCGACATTGCCACTTCTTCTTATGTAAATGTGGGTACAAGCAAATTGCCTGTTTATGCACCACAAAATAATTACGCGAGCCAGAAAATAAGTTATGGCAATCAGTGGGCAAATAATTTTAATTCTACTGTTAGCCTGGGATTGCAGATTCCTATTTTAAACGGATTGCAGGCCAAGACAAGAGTTATTCAGGCAAAAGTTCTGGATAAGAAAGCCAATTTCGATTACCAAACCGTAAAAACACAATTAAGGCAATCTGTTGATCAGGCTTATATTAATATGAATACCTCTTTCGAAAAATATCAAACATTACTAAAACAGGTAGACGACTATACGCACTCTTTTCAGGTAGCTGAAACCAGATTCAATGCCGGCTTAACTACTACGGTAGAATACTTGGCTGCAAAAAATAATCTGGACAGGTCGATAGCCAGTTTTGCAACAGCCAAATACGATTATTTTTTAAGATCAAAAATTTTGGATTATTATCAGGGAAAACAATTGTGGTAAGTAACAGACAAAAAAAAACAAAGGAGAAAAATCATCCTTTGCTTTTTTAACTACCAATCAACTGTAAACTATTTTTCAACTTCAACCACTTGCTGTCGTTTGTTTCGGATTAATAATAAGAAACCGGCAGTAATTAAGGCGGAACTGGCTGCGATCAATCCTATTGCGATTAGGATCCAATCTTTTGTTACATTAATGTAAACCAAACTAGTTGCAGCTACGAGTAATAACAATACAATAACCAATTTGTAATTCATACGGCGCTTTTAGGGGATATAAAAATCAATTTAGCAAATAAATGAATAAATCAATTAATAACCCACGGTGAAAACACCGAGATTTACCCCAAAAGACACCGAGAATTCCTATTTTAAACCCATCTGCGCTTTTAGAACGGCAGAATCGTACTTATTGGCAATCTCAAAATAGCCTTCGGTTCTCCATATTTGCCTTGCCATCAGTATTTGCAAGCGTTGAATAATTTGCCTCCTTTCTTTTTCAGAAAGAGTGGTTAAAGCAATATTGTCTTGTGCCTGTGCAAACTGTTTTAACTCATTCAACTCTTTGTCACCCGGCACAAATGCAGTTAACATTTGAGCAGGGTTTGCGATCTGATCAAACTTTGCTTTGTTTTGAAGATAATATTGATACACAAAACTATTTAGGGTATTCTTATAATAAAGTTTCAGAATATTTTCTCCAATATTGGCGGTGTCGAGCGGAATAAAAAGATCCGGAGTAATTCCGCCACCACCATACACCAAATGGCCTGCAGGCGTTTTAAACGATTTACTCTTGGGCTTTGTAGTATCTTCCTTCATCATGGTGCCATTATGAAATCGGTTGAGCAGCTCCTCATTATATGCTTCATGATCTTTCCCATATGGCTTCTGTATATTCCGCCCTAGTGGTGTAAAATACCTTGCAATAGTTAAGCGAACAGCGCTGCCATCCGACAACTGAAACTGTTGCTGCACAAGGCCTTTGCCAAATGTTCTTCTGCCAATAATGGTAGCCCTGTCCCAATCCTGTAATGCGCCACTCAATACTTCGCTGGCCGAAGCAGATCCCTCATCAACCAACACATCCAGTTTTCCGGTTTCGAAAAGTCCGTCTTTTTTGCAACGGAATTCTGTTCTTTGTTGATGGTCACCTTCTGTATACACGATGAGTTTATCGCCACTCAAAAATTCATCTGCTATTGCCACGGCTTCTTTCAATAATCCGCCGCCATTACCTCTCAGATCCAATATCAGTTTCTTCATACCCTGCTTTTGCAATTCCCCCATTTTTACCATGAAAGCTTCGTAAGAGCGGTTAGCAAAACGATTGATCCGGATAAAACCGGTTTCTTTGTCCAGCATATATGCAACATCAATAATGGGTACCGGAAATGATCCTCTTTCGATAGTTTTATCCAACAATTCCTTACCCCTCAAAATCCTGATCTTTACTTTTGTTCCTGGCTCTCCTTTGATGAGTGAACGAATCTGATCAAACCGCATTTGCCTGCCTGAAATCTGTACACTATCGTTAATAGCTATCAATTTATCTCCAACCAATATGCCCATTTTTTCGGAAGGACCAGTTTTAATTACACTCACTACATTCACCGTGTCTTTAAACAATTGCAACTCCACTCCGATGCCGCTGATATTATCCATTAAATGCTCTTCCGACTCGTTTAAATTAGCGGCAGGGATTAGTACCGAGTGAGGGTCTAAATGCGTTAACAATTGATTTACAGCTAGTTGATTGATGCTATCTGAAGCAACTTTATCCACATATCTTTCCTTGATCAGGTCTACTACTTCCTGCAAAGAAGTGGCTTTATTAAAATTTAAAAAGCGGTTTCCAGATGTTCGTTCTTTCAACTGATAACCAATCATCATTCCCAAAACCATGGTTATTGCAAACAAAAAAGGCAACCAAATCTGTAGTTTTTTACTTCCCATAATCGATACTTCTTGTAACTTGAATAAGTATGCGAATATCAGAATTAATGGCTGAATCTCGTATAAAGGTTTGTTGTTTCGGATGAATGGTATAAGTTGCACTTAGTTTTGAGAGATAGAATAACAGAAGAATTCGAGGACCAGAAAAATTAAGTTTATGTCGGTTAAATTGATTGCTGATAGTGGTGCCACTAAATGCGAGTGGTGCTTATTGACGGACGGCAAGAAAAAAAAGATAATGACTCCGGGCATTAGTCCCTATTTCCTCAATCAGATTCAGATCGAGACCCTGCTGATCAAAAATTTAGTGCCGAAATTAAATGGAAGTACCATTGATGAAATTCATTTTTATGGCACGGGATTAAGTAATAGTAACAATGTAGTAATCCTGAAAGCGGTTTTGAAAAAGCTTTTTAAAAAAGCAAAGATCTCTGTTGAAACCGATTTGACTGCTGCTGCCAGAGCGCTTTGTGGCCGCGAAAAAGGAGTTGCCTGCATACTGGGCACGGGTTCTAATTCTTGTTTTTATAACGGCAAAAAAATACTCAAAAACAGTCCGGGCATTGGTTATATTCTGGGAGATGAAGGCAGTGGCGCATACCTTGGGAAAAAAGTAGTGCAATACTATTTGTACAATACTTTTGACGAAGAGTTAAGAACTAGTTTTGAAAAACGTTTTTTAACCAGCCCCATCGAAATATTAGAGAATATATATAAGAAACCCTTGGCCAATAGGTATCTTGCATCTTTTGCAATTTTTCTTGCGGAGAATCGTGGCCATTACATGATTGAAAATATTATTGAAGACGGATTAAACGATTTTTTCTTTACACATATCTATAAATACAAAGAGAGCTGGACTCATCCCATCAACTTCATAGGCAGTATCGCATTTGGTTTCAAAGATGTTTTGCAGGAACTTTGCAATACCTACGAACTGGAATTGGGGAAAGTGCTTAAAGCACCCATGAAAGGATTAATTGAGTATCACAGTTAAACAACTGCTATGTCTGAGTTCATAAAAGTAACCGAGCAAGGTTCTACTTACCACCACCTTGAAAATATGTCGATTCATGAGTTGTTGGTAAATATAAATCAGGAAGATAAGACCGTTCCTGATGCAGTAGAAAGGTCAATACCTCAAATCGAAAAATTGAGTTCGGCAATTGCCGATAAAATGCTGGCTGGAGGAAGACTATTTTATATTGGTGCCGGCACCAGTGGCAGATTAGGCATCGTTGATGCAAGTGAGTGCCCGCCTACATTTGGAGTACCTTATGGATTAGTGATTGGCCTGATTGCTGGCGGCGAAAAAGCAATTACGCAAGCCGTTGAATTTGCAGAAGACAGCGAAGAAAGAGGTTGGGCAGATCTTACAAAACATTTTATAAGCGATAAAGATGTGGTGGTTGGATTAGCAGCAAGTGGCACTACTCCATATGTGATCGGCGCATTGAAAGAATGCAGACTGCGTGGCATTATAACGGGAAGTATTAGTTGTAATCCCCATTCGCCCGTTTCTGAAGAAGCCGACTTTCCTGTTGAAGTAGTGGTAGGGCCTGAATTTGTTACAGGTAGTACCAGAATGAAAAGCGGAACTGCACAGAAGCTTGTATTAAATATGATTTCCACTTCGGTAATGATTCAGTTGGGTCGTGTGGAAGATAATAAGATGGTGAACATGCAACTGAGTAATGTAAAGCTGGTAGATCGCGGCGTTAAGATGCTGATGGAGTCGTTGAAGCTAACAGATTACGAAACAGCAAAAGATCTTTTATTAAAACACGGCAGTGTAAAAAAAGCCGTAGAATCTGTTATTGCCTGATAGCTAATGCATGATATAGAACCCTTTTTTAATTGGCGGCATATTTATGTTGCAGAGGAAGATGCCCTATCCCCTTTCTTTGGACGCACCTATAGTGAATTTGAATTTTCGCAAACGGTGTACAATTATTATATCCATCCACAATGGGATGATTTTGGCAGCAGAACACTGTATCTTAAAATAATTTATACAGATTACGAATTGCATTTTGCCATCATTGAATTGATTGGTGAGTGGAACGATGCAATTGAAAACGATATCATGGAACTTAAGCGCGAGATACTTGATATCATGTATCAGCAAAAAATTTACAAATACATATTGATCTGCGAAAACGTTTTGAATTTTCACAGTAGCGATAAAGAATATTATCAGGAATGGTATGAAGAACTGAGCGAAGTTAACGGATGGGCAGTAGCATTAAATATGCCCGAAGCTACTCAACAGGATTTTAAAAAGAAAAAATTGCAGTACTATATTGAGCTAATGGAACTGTTTGACTGGCGCATTTACAAGCCCTATCATCTCTTTAAAAAGATTGATGAGGAATTGATGAAAAGGCTGGATTAAAGGATGATTCGTAAAAAGCCATTATATTTATCCTATTAAATTTTAAATATGTCATTACCAGTAAATAATAAAAACAGCGGAAAACCCGGCAGCAAAAACCCAAAGGGGGCTGCACAGGGTTCCAAATTTATTGCCAAGCCGGGTGCTAAGGCAGTAGGTACTACCAAAAAGCCAATTAAAACTGGAGGCTCCAGAGGCAGCTAAGAAAGTAAAAAGTCAAAAGTCAAAATTGAAGAAGAACAAAAAATAAAAGTGAAACTAACTTAGTCACTTAATTAAATCAAATCAGCGCAGATCTGCTTCATCAGCGTCATCTGCGTGCCATAAAAACATCCACGTTGAAACAAATGATGGAGTATATTTTTTTGAATTTTGAATTTTGAATTTTTACTTTTGACTTAATCTATCCAATCCTAATCCGAATTTTCTTAAAGTATCCAACGCAATATCATAACCCGCATCTGCATGTCGTATTACGCCCATACCCGGATCATTTCGTAATACCCTAGCCAGTCTTGCGGCAGCAGCATCGGTGCCATCTGCAACAATCACCATTCCTGCATGAATGCTATAACCCATTCCTACGCCTCCGCCATGGTGTAAACTAACCCATGAAGCACCACCGGCAGTATTAATTAAGGCATTGAGTATCGGCCAGTCAGCAACTGCATCAGAGCCATCCAACATGGCTTCGGTTTCTCTGTTGGGTGAAGCAACCGAACCAGTATCCAAATGATCTCTTCCAATTACGATTGGCGCTTTTACTTTTCCTGTTCGCACTAACTCATTAAAAGCTAAGCCGGCTTTTTCTCTTTCGCCCTGCCCCAGCCAACAAATTCTTGCAGGCAAACCCTGAAAAGCAATTCTTTCCTTGGCCATTTTCATCCAGCGAATAAGACTCTTATTTTCAGGAAATAATTCCAGTATCAATGCATCAGTAATAGCAATGTCTTCTGGGTCTCCACTCAATGCAGCCCAACGGAATGGGCCCTTACCTTCACAAAATAATGGTCGGATATATGCTGGCACAAAACCAGGAAAATCGAATGCATTTTTCAATCCATGTTCTTGCGCACGTGCTCTTAAATTATTGCCGTAATCAAAAACAATCGATCCTTTGTTTTGCAATTCAATCATCAACTCCACATGTAGCTTCATACTATCATAGCTAAGAGCAATATACTTTTCAGGATCTTTTTCACGCAAATCATTTGCAGCAGCATTATCCAGTGTATGTGGCATATATCCCACCAATGGATCGTGTGCTGATGTTTGATCGGTCAGTACATCAACTTGAATTTTTCTTTCAATTAATCTTTGCAATAGTATTACTGCATTACAAAGCACCCCAATGCTCAACGCTTCACCGCCGGCTTTTGCTTCCAATGCACGATCAATTGCCTGATCAATATCAATAAATTTTGTATCCAGATAACGGGTCTCCAATCGCTTATCAATGCGCCATTCTTCCACTTCAGCAATCAAACAAACTCCGGCATTCATCGTAACAGATAAGGGTTGTGCACCACCCATTCCGCCCAGCCCGGCGCTAACAGTAAGTGTTCCTTTAAGAGAGCCATTAAAATGTTTATTGGCTACTGCAGCAAATGTTTCATAAGTGCCCTGCACAATTCCCTGAGAGCCGATATAGATCCAGGAACCTGCCGTCATTTGTCCGTACATCATTAGCCCCTTTTTTTCCAGCTCCGTAAAATGCTCCCATGTTGCCCATTTGGGAACCAGTTGAGAATTGGAGATCAGAACTCTGGGAGCATCTTTATGTGTTTGTAAAATACCCACAGGCTTTCCGCTTTGAATTAAAAGTGTTTCATCGTCGTTCAAATCTTTTAACGCCCGAATAATCAAATCGAGGCATTCAAAATTTCGGGCAGCTTTGCCTCTTCCTCCATAAACGATCAAATCATCGGGGCGCTCTGCAACTTCGGGGTTCAAATTATTTAGTAACATTCTTAAAGCCGCTTCCTGAATCCAGCCTTTACAATTTAAAGTAGAACCAGTGGGAGTAGCATACTTAATGGGGTCGTAACGATTAGCCATAATAGAGAATGAATAATGAAAAATATATTAATAGACAAGATCTTCATAAGCCGCCTGCAACTCATTGTAAGCGTGCTGATCCTTAGCCGTTTTAGCAGCAACCATACCCTTTTCATACCAACCAATGGCCAACTCTGTTTGTTCCATTTTTTCCAAGAGCTTGGCCAAATGATAATAAGAGCCAATATAGTCGGGTGACTCAGTTAAGATCGACTCAAACAAATTTCTGGCCTCCTGCTCCTCTCCGGTTTTGATATATTCCAATGCCAACGCATGACGCAGAAAATTATCCTTGGGGTTGGCCAATAAAAACTCCTTGATTTTTCCGATCCTATCCATTTGCCAAAGTTAATAGAAGATGATTTAGAAATCAGTGCCTCTTCAGTCATTCTGAAATAACCAAAAAAAAATAATCATAAAATCGCGGATTGGACTTTGCTGGTTCATTTTCGTTTGTATATTTGCCAATAGTTGCATAAACAACTAATTGCCCATTTAGAAATATAATACAGTTTACTCATGAAAATTTTGGTCTGTATCAGTAAAACGCCCGACACTACTTCTAAAATTGCTTTTACGAATGGGAATACCAAATTCGATGAAGCAGGTGTTACCTGGATCATTAATCCATATGATGAATGGTATTCGCTGGTAAGAGCTATTGAAATAAAAGAAAAAGATCCTAGTACTGTAATTCATCTGGTAACGGTGGGTGCTTCAGATTGCGAACCCATTATACGCAAAGCCCTTGCGCTTGGGGGTGATGAAGCTTTTCGTATCAATGCCGATAGTAGCGATAGTTTTTATATTGCCGCGCAGATTGCAGAACTGGCAAAACAAAATAATTATGATCTGATCTTCACGGGGAAAGAAGCAATCGATTACAATAGTTCGGCCATTGGCGGCATGATCGCAGAGCTGGTTGACATGCCCTATATTTCGTTAGCTACTCAATTTGATTTGAATGCGAATACCGCAAGCGTCACACGTGAAATTGAAGGTGGAGAAGAAGTTGCTGAAATAAATTTACCATTAGTAGTAAGTTGTCAGAAAGGAATGGCAGAACAAAGAATTCCGAATATGCGCGGAATTATGGCAGCCCGTACAAAACCGTTGAAGGTAGTTGAACCCGCAGCCATCGAAGCGCTAACAAGTATTATCAACTTCGAACTGCCTCCTGCAAAAGCCGGTTGCAAAATGGTTGCTGCAGATAATGTTCCGGAACTAATTCGCTTATTACACGAAGAAGCCAAGGCCTTTTAAAGTGAAAAGTAAAAATTCAAAAGTTAAAATAATTTGATTTTTGAACGCACACTCCTTTTGACTTTCTCTAGCTTTTGCTTTTGAATTTTGATTTTTGATTTTTGACTTTTGACTTTTTAATTTACCACTATGTCAGTATTAATATACCTCGATCAATCAGATAACCATATCAAGAAATCTGCTTATGAAGTTTTGACTTACGGGTCAAAATTGGCAGCACAATTAGGTACCAGTGCAGAAGCATTGGTATTGGGCACTGTGGCAGACGATCTTGCCAGTCTTGGTAAATATGGAGTAGCAAAAGTGCATCAGGTAAATAACGAAAACCTGAATCATGTTGATGCACAACTTTATGCAAAAATAATTTCGGAAGCAGTTGCTCAGGTCAGTGCATCTGTAATTGTGTTTTCTCAATCACCTACCGGAAAATCAGTTGCAGCAAGGGTTGCAGCAAGGTTAAAAGCCGGATTGGTTGCTGGTGCTGCATCTTTACCCGACACCAGCAATGGCTTTGTGGTTCGTAAAACTGTTTTCTCCGGAAAAGCATTTGCAAATGTCAGTATCAATACCCCAATCAAAGTTATTTCGTTAAATGCCAATAGTATTTCTGCCGTTGCGGGCGAAGGAGCAGCAACAGTTGAACAAATGAATATTGCAGTGGACGCTTCTAAAATAAAAATTACTGCGGTCAATAAAATTACCGGCGAGATTCCACTATCAGAAGCGGATATTGTTGTAAGCGGTGGCCGCGGTTTAAAAGGACCGGAAAACTGGGGTGTACTTTTAGATCTGGCCAAAGTATTAGGTGCAGGTACCGCTTGCAGCAGGCCAGTTGGAGATGCACACTGGCGTCCACATCATGAGCATGTTGGACAAACAGGAATTCAGGTAGCACCTAATTTATATATTGCTTTAGGTATTTCAGGAGCTATTCAACACCTTGCCGGAGTAAACCGCAGCAAGATCATGGTAGTGATCAATAAAGACCCCGAAGCACCTTTCTTCAAAGCAGCAGATTACGGCATTGTAGGAGATTTGTTCGAGATCGTTCCGCAAATGACAGCAGAAATCAAAAAGCTAAAAGGAATCGCGTAAAAACTATACTTTACTCCTTTTAAAACTCCCTTCACCGGGAGTTTTTTTATGCCCAGATTTTTTTTCTTCTTCAATTTTGACTTTTGACTTTTGACTTTTGATTTTCCTTTCCCTACAATCCACCCAATCTTCCTCCATCCACAGGCAGATTAATTCCATTAATATAAGCAGCAGCAGGTGAGCAAAGAAAAGCAACTGCGGCACCAAACTCTTCCGGCTTTCCTAATCTTCCTGCAGGAATCAAAGAAATGGTTCTTTGCAGAATTTCTTCTTTGGTAGCATTCGCAGCAGTTGCCTGTTTGCCGAATAAATAATCCAACCTGTCGGTATCAGTATAACCGGGTAATACATTGTTTACCGTTATACCGTATATGCCAATTTCGTTTGCTAAAGTCTTGGCCCAATTAGCCACAGCCGCACGTACCGTATTAGAGATCCCCAAACCATTGATGGGCTGTTTTATAGAAGTGGAAACAATATTAATAATGCGACCGAACCCTGTTTGTTTCATATGCGGAACAATAACTTGTGCCAGCAAATGACTAACGATAAGGTGCGATTGAAATGCAGTCTCCATTTCGGATGCAGGAGTGTCTAATAAATTTCCTGCGGCAGGACCACCTGAATTATTTACCAGTATGTCGATCGGTTTTCCATTTACCAAATATTGTTTTATTTTTTCTACCAATTCAGCCGGCTTGCTAGTATCTGCAACAATATATTGATGCGTTTGATTTTTACTTTCATCAAGCGATCCGATCATATTTTGCAGATTGATTTCGTTTCTTGCAAGCAATATAATATTTGCACCAAGCAACGCCAATTCCTTTGCTACTGCGGCTCCCAGTCCTTGTGAAGCGCCACATACCAAAGCAGTGCGATTACTAAGATCTAAATTCATAAACAAAATTTTTAAAAAGTTTTTCTTACATACTACGATAGTCTTCTCTTACCGGATTAAACACATCGAGTATTTTACAATCAGTAATTGCCAATCCGGAATGCAGTGCATGTGAAGGAATTACAACTACTGTACCCTGACCAAAAATAAGAGGCACTCCTTCGATTGTCAGTTGAAAGCTGCCTTCCAACACATGGCTCACTTGTTCATGCATATGCGAATGCTCGGGTAAACTTGCCCCGGCTTTTACATCCAAATAAGAAAAAGTCATGCCCGAAGTATGAATAAATTTTGCATCGTATCCCTCAATAATTGTTTTAGGGGGAATATCCGAAAGATTGTAAATCGGCATACTATTGATTTTTATTAGAACTAATAGAAAGCTGAAAGTTAAGAAGCCTTACTTGCTTTTCGTGTTTTAAATTGGTTTACTTTCGTATACAATTATGAAGAAGATTGAATTGGAAATAGTAGCCCTTTCGCATAGCATCACCCAAACGCATTCTTATGCGGTGGTTTTAGGTGAAATGAAGGGACAGCGCCGTTTGCCCATCGTAATCGGAGGATTCGAAGCGCAGGCAATCGCCGTAGCATTGGAACATATGCAACCCAGCCGCCCCCTAACACACGACCTCATGAAAAATTTCATGAACTCATTTGGAGTTGAATTGCAGGAAATCATTATCAGCGATTTACAGGAGGGAATATTTTATTCAAAACTAGTTTGCTATACCGATAATGATACTATTGAAATTGATAGCAGAACCAGCGATGCTTTAGCACTGGCAGTACGTTTTGGCTGCCCCATTTATACCTACGAACACATCCTTGAAAACGCAGGTATCTTAATGGAAGACAGCGCAGGAAAAAAAGATAAAAAAGAATCTGTTGGTAGTGAAGAAATGCAAAGCGAACGCGAAGACCTTAGCTCTTTAGATGTGGAAGCACTGCACGCACTTTTAAATGAAGTACTCGAACAGGAAGACTATATACGCGCCATTGCCATTCGGGATGAGATCAATAAAAGAAAATAAGCCAACCCCATCATGGTAGTTTTTCCAAATTGTAAAATCAACCTTGGCTTGCATATTACCCGCAAAAGAGAGGATGGTTACCACGATCTTGAAACAGTATTTTATCCAGTCGGCATCACAGATGTACTCGAGATCATTTCAAATTCTGATAAAAATTCAACAGAACCAATTCAGTATTCGGCATCAGGCCTTTCAGTAAATGGTTCAGTCAATACTAACTTATGCGTAAAAGCATATCACCTGTTGAAGTTGCAGTTTCCACAAATACCACCCATAAAAATGCACCTCCACAAAAACATACCCATGGGTGCCGGTCTGGGAGGAGGCAGTGCTGACGGCGCTTTTACACTTCAGTTACTGAATCATAAATATCAACTTGAATTGAGCGAAAAAGAATTGATCGATTACGCTTTAAAATTAGGAAGTGATTGCCCTTTTTTTATCATCAACAAAGCTTGTATTGGAAAAGGGCGCGGAGAGATACTGGAAGAGATTTCATTGAACTTGTTGAACTACCGGTTTCTGATTGTTAACCCCGGCATCCATATTGCCACCAGTTGGGCATTTTCAAATATCGTTCCGGCCATTCCAAAATACAGTATCGAAACAATCATCCGCGAGCCAATTGCAGAATGGAAGAAAAATCTTGTCAACGACTTTGAAAAACCGGTTGTGGATAAGTATCCCGAAATTGGTCACATCATCAATAGCTTGTATGCCGCAGGAGCCACTTATGCAGCCCTCTCCGGTAGCGGTAGTACCGTATTTGGCATTTTTGAAAAAGATAATATAGCAGTTCCCAAATTTTCCAAACCATACTATATCAAGCTTGTTAATTAGAAATTATCTAACAAAGAGCTAATTTTATTAGATATTTTCAACTATTATCTGTTAGTTTTCATTTTTCATACTTCAAATTGCGATTTATGTTGTAAATTGCCACTATCGATTGCCCACCATTGTATTTCCTGAATATTAATAATTCGGTTGCGTATGCTTGACACAACATCCAATCAAGGATTATACGATCCTTCGTTTGAACATGACGCCTGCGGTATAGGTTTTGTAGCGAATATCAAAGGTCATAAGAGTCATCAACACATTTCTGATGCTTTAACAGTATTGGAAAATATGGAACACCGCGGAGCCTGCGGTTGTGAAAACAATACCGGCGACGGTGCCGGCATCATGTTGCAAATGCCACATGAATTTTTCTTTGATGAATGTATCAATCTCGACATCCATTTGCCCGCTTATGGTAAGTATGGTGTTGGATTTTTATTTTTTTCCAAAGAAATCAGAGTGCGTGAAGAGTGCCGCGATATCTTTAATCGTGCTGCAGAAAAACTAGGACTCGAAATTCTAGGATATCGTAAAGTTCCTGTAAACAGAACGGATATCGGACCTACTGCACTTTCGGTAGAACCTTGTATGGAACAGGTTTTTATCGCTTGCCCCGATCATATCACCGACCCTGAAGCATTTGAACGCAAGCTCTTTGTTTTGCGTAATTATGCTACACATACTATTCAAAACACCGTAATAAAAGACGAAGTTGGATTTTATCTGTCTTCGCTCTCTTATAAAACGATTGTTTATAAAGGTCAGTTGACCAGCTTGCAGGTTCGTGGCTATTTCCCCGACCTAAGCGATAAGCGTGTAGTATCTGCATTTGGTTTAGTACACTCACGCTTTGCAACCAACACATTCCCTTCCTGGAAACTGGCACAACCATTCCGCTATATTGCACACAATGGCGAGATCAATACTTTACAGGGAAATCTAAACTGGTTGCGCACCAGCGAAAAAGGTTTCACTTCTCCATACTTCAGCAAAGAAGAAATGGATATGTTATTACCGATTGTTACAGGCGGACAGAGCGACTCTGCCAGCCTTGATAACATGATCGAACTACTTACCCTAACTGGTCGTTCTTTGCCGCATGTAATGATGATGCTGATACCCGAAGCTTGGGATGGCAATCAGGATATGGACGCGATTAAAAAAGCGTTCTACGAATTCCACGCGTGCATGATGGAACCCTGGGATGGTCCCGCTTCCATCTCATTTACCGATGGAAAAATTATCGGCGCCACACTCGATCGCAATGGCTTAAGACCTTCGCGTTATTGCGTTACAAACGATGACCGTGTAATCATGGCATCCGAAACAGGAGTATTACCAATCGATCCTGCTACCATTATTGAAAAAGGTAGATTGCAACCCGGTAAAATGTTTGTAGTGGACATGGAACAGGGACGCATTATTAGTGATGATGAACTAAAAGCAGATATCTGTTCGCATAAACCTTATGCCGAATGGTTAAATAAATATAAGATCCGTTTAGAAGAATTGCCCGAGCCAAGGGTAATGTTTACGCACCTTGAAGCGGATCAGATTTTTAAATATCAAAAAGGGTTTGGCTATTCTTCAGAAGACCTTGATAATATTATTTCGCCGATGGCGATTGACGGCAAAGAGCCAATCGGTTCAATGGGAACAGATACACCACTCGCCGTTTTGAGCGATGAGCCGCAACATTTAAGCAGTTATTTTAAACAGTTATTTGCTCAGGTTACCAACCCCCCTATCGATCCAATCAGAGAAAGGATGGTGATGTCGCTTGCTACTTTTGCAGGTAGTACCGGAAACTTATTGGTGGAAGATCCTTTGGCATGTCACGTTGTTGCATTACAACAACCAGTATTAAACAGTTACGAGCTCGAAAAGATCAGAAGTATTGATACAGGCGTGTTTCAGGCCAAAACACTTCAAACTTATTTTAGGGCAGATGGCAAACCGGGCTCATTAAAAAAAGGCCTGGATCGTTTATGCCGATACGCAGTTGATGCAGTAGAAGACGGATTTGAAGTGATTATCCTCACCGACAGGGCGATCGATTCTGACCATGCTCCGATACCTTCATTACTCGCCACATCAGCAGTACACCACCACCTCATCAGAAAGGGATACCGCGGACAAGTTGGTATCATAGTAGAAGCAGGTGATGTTTGGGAAGTACATCATTTTGCATGCCTAATTGGCTTTGGTGCCACCGCCATCAATCCTTATTTGGCGATTTCTTCTATTCGCGATATGAAATTGAGTGGCCGACTGGTTTCGGATCTGGATACAGATTACCTGAAGAAAAATTATGTGAAAGCCGTTAACGAAGGACTATTAAAAGTGTTTTCTAAAATGGGCATTTCTACTTTACAATCCTATCAGGGTGCTCAGATTTTTGAGATCATTGGATTGAACAAAGAAGTAGTGGATGCTTATTTCACAGGTGCCACTTCCAGAATTGAAGGAATGGGATTGGATGAAATTGCAAGAGAAACACTTACCAAACACTTATTTGCATTCAGCAGAAAAGATATACCGGTTGATCGCTTACCTGTTGGTGGTTTATATCAATGGAAAAGAAAAGGTGAGTTCCATCTATTCAATCCGCAGACCATCCACTTATTACAGCAATCTACCAAGACAAACGACTTCGAGACTTTTAAAAAGTATTCCAGACTCGTTAATGATCAGTCGGTAAAAGCCTGTACCATTAGAAGTCAGTTTCAGTTTAAACGCAACAGGCCATCTATTTCAATTGATGAAGTAGAACCTGCAGAATCAATTTATAAAAGATTTGCTTCGGGTGCAATGAGCTTCGGATCCATTTCTTGGGAAGCTCATACCACGCTGGCAATTGCAATGAACCGTTTAGGTGGAAAAAGTAATACCGGCGAAGGTGGTGAAGATCCAATTCGTTTTAACCTGATGGAAAATGGCGACTCTATGCGTTCGTCCATTAAACAAGTGGCTTCTGCACGTTTTGGTGTAACCAGTCATTACCTAACCGAAGCAGATGAAATACAAATTAAAATGGCACAGGGTGCTAAGCCTGGTGAGGGCGGACAATTACCGGGCCATAAAGTAGACGATTGGATTGGAAGAACCCGACATTCCACTCCGGGTGTGGGATTGATTTCTCCTCCACCACACCACGATATCTATTCGATTGAAGACCTAGCTCAATTAATATTCGACCTTAAGAATGCCAACAGAGCTGCAAGAATCAATGTTAAGCTGGTATCGAAAGCAGGCGTTGGAACCATTGCCGCCGGAGTTACAAAAGCAAAAGCCGATGTAGTGTTGATTTCTGGTTTTGATGGCGGTACCGGAGCATCTCCGATAAGCTCTATTAAACACGCAGGTTTGCCTTGGGAATTAGGTTTAGCAGAAACCCATCAAACATTGGTTAGGAATAAGTTACGTAGTCGCGTGGTAGTTCAGGCGGATGGACAAATGAAGACCGGAAGGGATATTGCCATAGCAACTTTATTGGGCGCTGAAGAATGGGGCGTAGCTACTGCTGCACTGATTGTAGAAGGTTGTATTATGATGCGTAAATGCCATTTAAATACCTGTCCCGTGGGTGTTGCCACACAGGATCCGGAATTGCGCAAACGCTTTAAAGGAGACCCTGACCATATCGTGAATTTCTTCAAATTCATAACACAGGAACTGAGAGAGATTATGGCTGAGCTGGGCTATAAAACGGTGAACGAAATGGTTGGCCAGGTAGAAAACCTTGAAATGAGGGAAGGAATTACACACTGGAAATATAGCAAGCTCGATCTGTCGCCAATTCTATACAAAGAACCCGCTTCTTTATCTACCGGCCTATACAAGCAGGAAGAACAGGATCACGGCATCAGCGATGTGTTGGACTGGAAACTGCTGAAGATTGCACAACCCGCAATCGATCATCAGGAAAGGGTTCAGGCCAGCTTTGATATCAAGAACACCGACAGAACCGTTGGTACCATTGTATCGAACGAGATTACAAAAAAATATAAGGCAGAGGGATTACCCGACGATACTATCCACTTCAATTTCAGAGGTACAGCCGGACAGAGCTTTGGTGCATTTAACGCCAAAGGAATTACGCATGAACTGGAAGGTGATGCAAACGATTATTTCGGCAAAGGATTAAGCGGAGCCAAATTGATTGTGTATCCCGACAGAACAGCCAAATTTGTTCCGGAAGAAAATATCCTGATCGGTAACGTAGCATTTTATGGCGCAACTGCCGGAGAAGCCTATATCAGAGGAAAAGCTGGCGAGCGTTTTTGTGTAAGAAACTCTGGCGCAAACGTAGTGGTTGAAGGAGTTGGCGATCACGGATGTGAGTACATGACTGGAGGTATTGCCTTGATACTTGGTTCTACAGGCCGCAACTTTGCAGCAGGTATGAGCGGAGGTATTGCATATATATATGATGTGGATGCTTCATTTGCTTCACGTTGCAATAAAGAGATGATCGATCTGGATCCTATCGACAGCAATGATGCGTCTGTGCTCAACGATATGATATCAAAGCATTACGCCTATACTGCCAGTGCTGTAGCGAAATTCGTATTGGGAGATTTTGAAAATCAACTGAAGAATTTTGTGAAAGTATTTCCGAAAGATTACAAAAAAGTACTGGCCGATAAAAAGGAAAAAATCGCAGGATAAAGCAATTAAAGACCATTATCTACTAAACCAAATAAAATGGGGAAACCAACAGGTTTTATAGAATTTACGAGAGAATTACCGGGTAGACGCCCTGTTTCAGAGAGGATTAACGATTACAAAGAATTTGTAGAGCGCTTATCTGATCAAAAGTTGAATCAACAATCCGCCCGTTGTATGAACTGCGGCGTTCCGTTTTGCCATAACGGATGCCCACTGGGCAATGTCATTCCCGAATTCAATGATGCGGTATATAACAAGAGCTGGGAGGAAGCATACGATATTTTAAGATCAACCAATAATTTTCCGGAGTTTACGGGAAGAATATGCCCTGCACCCTGCGAAAGCGCATGCGTATTGGGGATTAATCAACCTGCAATCACCATCGAAGAAATTGAGAAGCATATTATTGAAATAGCTTTTGACAAAGGCTTTGTAAAGCCACGTAAGCCAAATTTGAGAACAGGCAAAAAAATTGCGGTGGTGGGTTCGGGTCCATCCGGACTGGCAGCCGCTGCCCAATTGAATTATGCAGGTCATCAGGTTACGGTATTTGAAAGAGATGATGCCCCGGGCGGATTATTACGTTATGGCATCCCCGATTTTAAATTAGAAAAATGGGTGATCGACCGCAGGGTTAGTGTAATGGAAGAAGAAGGGGTTGTTTTTAAATGCAATGCCAATGTGGGTGTAAATATCAGCATAAACGATCTACTTCGTGAGTACCATAGTATTGTATTAGCAGGGGGATCAACCGTACCAAGAAATTTACCCATCCCCGGCAGGGAATTAAAAGGGGTTTATTTCGCCATGGAATTCCTGAAACAACAAAATAAAAGGGTTGCTAACAAGCAGGTAGAATCTGAAGATATTTTTGCTACCGGTAAAAATGTGGTAGTAATTGGCGGCGGCGATACGGGAAGCGACTGTGTGGGTACTTCTAACCGACACAAAGCTGCATCCGTAACCCAATTTGAATTGTTGCCAAAACCACCTGAAAGCAGAAATGCTTCGATGCCATGGCCAACATATCCAATGACTTTAAAAACCACTTCCTCGCACGAAGAAGGCGCCGACAGATACTGGTCGATTGCCACCAAAGCATTTATCGGGGATGAGTCGGGTAATTTAAAAGCCCTTAGAATTGTGGATCTGGAATGGACTATCGCAGAAGACGGACGACCAACCAAATTTGTAGAAAAAGAAGGCAGTGAAAGAGAGATTCCTTGCGAACTGGCATTGTTGGCAATGGGATTTGTTCATCCACAACACGAAGGATTAATTAATCAGTTGGGGATTGAGTTAGACGAAAGAGGTAATGTAAAAGCAAGTGAAAAAGAATTTCAGACCAATATCAATAAGATCTTTACTGCAGGCGATATGCGCCGGGGACAAAGTTTAGTGGTTTGGGCAATCAGTGAAGGCCGCGAATGTGCCAGAAAAGTAGATGAATACCTTACAGGTGGGCATTCCTTATTAGAAACAAAAGATCATAGCTATTCTATCAACGTTTAGTTATTCACATCATTCCTTAAAAAACCCGTTTGACGAAAAATCAAGCGGGTTTCTTTTTTTACGAATAATTTCTAACAAAAAAGCCTATAAATTAGAGATTCTATAGAAATGTTATTCAGTTTATAAACATTATGATAAATTAAATGTGATATTTATTGACAATAAAAACAATTTTATTCCTACATTAGCAATGTAAACATAGTATTAACAAATAAAAACATATCAAAAAGCCCCCTTTAGATGAAAAAAATGACGCTACAGAACACGGTACCATTTATAGTTCTTTTAGTTGTTGCGGTAGTAGCAGTATTCGTTCCTTCTGTAACCACATTTAATGACGCAGGAAAGTATAACACTGCCGATATTACTTGGATGCTGGTAGCTACAGCCTTGGTATTTTTAATGACTCCAGCGCTGGCTTTCTTTTATGGGGGCATGGTGCATCGCAAGAATATACTTTCTACCATGATGAAGAGTATTGTGGCAACAGGGGTTGTTTCAGTGGTTTGGGTAGTAATTGGTTACAGTTTGTGTTTTGGAGATAGTATCGGTGGATTTATCGGGAACCCTGCAACGCATTTTATGTTTAAAGGAGTTGTATCGGGAGCGCCATGGAGTCTAACTCCTACAATTCCTCTTTCTTTGTTTGCACTGTTTCAGTTGATGTTCGCCATCATTACACCAGGATTGGTTGTAGGTGCTGTAGCAGAGCGGATTCGTTTTACATCATACACGGTATTTATATTATTATTCAGCTTATTGGTTTATGCGCCAATTGCGCATTGGACCTGGCATCCAGACGGATTCCTGTTTAAAATGGGAGCATTGGATTTTGCCGGTGGAACAGTAGTTCATATTTCAGCCGGTTGTGCAGCTTTAGCCGGAGCATTGGTTTTAAAACGCAGTCAATCGCATATTGAACAGCGTCATATTCCTCCGGCGAATATACCTTATGTGTTGATCGGAACAGGTTTGTTATGGTTTGGCTGGTTTGGCTTTAACGCGGGATCAGCAGGAGCTGCAAATGCACTGGCGGTATCTGCTTTTGCAACAACCAATACGGCAGCCGCAGCAGCCGGTTTATCCTGGATGTTCTTTGATGTGATGAGAGGAAAAAAACCTTCAGTACTTGGGTTCTGTATCGGCGCAGTGGTGGGACTTGTAGCCATCACACCTGCTTCGGGCTATGTTGCAATTCCTCAGAGTATTTTTATTGGTTTTTTAGCTGCTATCATTTCAAATGTAGCAGTACATTATAAAGAGAAATCAAATGTAGACGATCGGCTGGATGTGTTTCCCTGTCACGGTATTGGCGGAATGGTGGGTATGTTGATGACGGGCATATTTGCTACAAAAACAGTGAATGCAGGTGGAAACGACGGACTTTGGTATGGCAATATGAGTTTTTTTCTGATACAACTAAAAGCATTGTCAATAGTGGTTTCGTACAGCTTTATCGTTTCTTTTTTGATTTTCAAATTTATTAATCTGGTGATGCCCATGCGTGTAAGTTTAGAGGATGAGGCCTTGGGGCTTGATGCTACACAGCATAACGAAAAATATGGTCGCAGACCAGAGCTGGCCTAGAATTTAAAATCTCCAACCCGGTATTTAAACTTGGAGATTTCAACATATATAGATTATCCTGCCGATTTCTACATGGCATAAACTTCTGACCAAGTTTATACCATGTGTACACGATTGCTTCTTAAAAAAATTAAGGTACAGCCATATAATAAACTTCTGACCAAGTTTAAAGGCTGTACCTATTTATTAATCATAAAACCAATCGCAATGTTAAAGAAAATTTTAGCACTAACCATCGCATTCTCTGGCTTTATTTCATTAAAAGCCCAAACAGACAGCAGCAAAAAAGCGCCTGTAGCTACGAACACTTTTACAGCTTCAGTTGATGCTTATTACAGGTCGAGTTTCAACGCACCAGTTGGTAAAACAAACAATCTTACCAGTTTTACCAATTCTCAAAATTCCTTTGAACTAGGGATGGCTTCCGTTAGATGGGATCACTCTATCGGCAAAATTTCTGCAACTGCCGATCTGGGATTTGGCAGAAGGGCTGCTGAATTTTCGTACAACGATGCAGGAACACTCGTAGCTATTAAACAATTATATGTTAGCTATGCGCTCACCGACAAAGTAAAACTAACCATGGGTAAATGGGCCACCCATGTTGGATTTGAACTACTTGATGCCTATGCCAACAGAAACTATAGCATGAGTTATGGTTT
Organism: Chitinophagaceae bacterium; assembly: GCA_019752295.1. Lineage (GTDB taxonomy): Bacteria > Bacteroidota > Bacteroidia > Chitinophagales > Chitinophagaceae > Sediminibacterium. The sequence goes on from JAIEMK010000009.1 coordinate 44,765, forward strand.
CTCGTACGGACCATTTTTTCATACCGGTTTAAAAGCTGATATCTCGTTAGGAGGTAAATCAGCGTTGATGATTGGTGTTGCTAATCCAACTGATAACTCTACCACTACTTCCACTAATAAAGTGGCCATTGCTCAATTCAGCACTTCATCTAAATCAGATAAGTTCAAATTATTTCTGAATTATCAGGGAGGAAGTTTGGGTACGGGCACAACCGGTTCAATGAATTCTTTTAATCAGTTTGATCTGGTATTAAATGGTGTTGTAAGCAGCCAGTTTGGAATTAATTACGACGGAACCATTGCAACTTACAAAACAGACGGAGTAAGCAAAAGCTGGTCAAGTAATGCAGTCTATTTTAATTATGACCCAAGCAGCAAACTTGGTTGGACCTTACGCGGCGAATATTTCGATGATAAAAAATCGGCCTCTTCAGGTGCTTTCGGTGCCAGTGTATTTGCTACTACCCTGTCGGCTAATATACATATCGACAACCTTACCATTATTCCTGAACTGCGTTTAGACAGCGGTAGCAGTGATCTTTTCTTTAAAAGTGGTGGAACAGCCACAAAATCAACCAGCGGATTCCTGATTGCTGCTGTTTACAAATTCTAGACAATCAACCATTCTAATATTAACCAAAAACAAAGCAAATGAAACAACTACTTTTCAAAAAAATCGGGCGTAGGCATTTTTCGGCAATGTTTATGTTGGCCATGATGCTATTCATGACTTTTCCAACGGCCCTTCTTGCACAAGATGCAACAGGTGCTAAAACAGGTACTATTAATGACATTGACACCACTGCAGCAAAAGTGATTGATTCAGTTGCAACAGCAAAAGATACAGTGCTTTCGCATGTTAGCGCTAATGTATCAAAATTGGCTACCGCTGTGCAGACTTTAGGTAATGCAGATGGTCATAACAAAATTGCTATCAACATTATGTGGACCTTGATTACAGGTTTCCTTGTAATGTTTATGCAAGCTGGTTTTGCTATGGTTGAAACAGGCTTTACTCAAAAAAAGAATGTGGCTCATACCATGGTGATGAACTTCCTGATCTATTCTATTGGTATGATAGGATTCTGGATTTGTGGTTTTGCCATTATGTTTGGAGGCGCTTTAAATGTAGCTAACCTCGGAGGGTCTGCTGGAGTGATTCCGCATGAATATATTATACATATGTTCGGTCATGATTTTGGAATCGCAGGTACTGTTGGTTACTTCTTAAGTAGCAAGTATTATGATGTAGGTGTATTTACTTTGTTCTTGTTCCAAATGGTATTCATGGATACCACAGCTACAATCCCTACGGGTTCTATGGCTGAAAGATGGACTTTGAAATCTTTTGTTATTTACGGATTCTTTATATCCATGTTTGTTTACCCATTGTTTGGTAACTGGGTTTGGGGAGGTGGATGGTTAAGCCAACTAGGTGTTAACTTTAAATTAGGACATGGTCACGTAGATTTCGCAGGTTCCTCTGTTGTGCATATGGTAGGTGGTGTTGCGGCACTAGCAGGAGCTATCGTAATCGGACCACGTCATGGAAAATATGGTAAAGATGGTACAGTAAATACTATTCCTGGTCATAATATTCCAATGGCAATTATTGGTACGTTTATTTTGGCTTTTGGTTGGTTTGGATTTAATCCGGGCTCAACTTTAGCTGGTGGTGATTTACGTATTGCCGTTGTTGCTGTTAATACTATGTTAGCTGGTGGAGCTGGAGCTTTCGCAGCATTGTTATACATGTATGCTAGAGGCGGAAAAGCAGATCCAGGTATGATTGCAAATGGTATGTTAGCAGGTCTAGTTGCAATTACTGCACCATGTGCATTTGTAACTTCACTTTCGGCAGTTATCATTGGTGCTATTGCTGGACTTATTGTAATTTTTGTTTACAATTTTGTGGATCGCAAATTAAAAATTGACGATCCTGTTGGAGCATTTGCAGTTCATGGAGCGAATGGTGCATGGGGAGTGCTTTCTCTAGGGCTTTTCGCAGATGGATCTTATGGTGATGGCTGGAATGGTGTACCAGGAACTGTTAAAGGATTATTCTATGGTGATGCTTCACAATTTTTTGCTCAATTAATTGGTACTGTTACTTGTTTTGTATTTGTGTTTGCCGCGATGTATGGCTTCTTCAAATTATTGAACAAAGTTGTGCCTTTAAGAAGCAAAGAAGCTGATGAAATCATTGGTCTTGATATCGTTGAAACTGGTGTTCATGGGTATGTTGACTAAAAAATAAATGAAATAGAGAAACCCAACAAATAGCACTTTTAACACGGTGCTATTTGTTGTTTTAAAAATGATTTCGCTTTCTAAAATTTCAACCACATACAATGACTACCATTTTATTTGTTGTTATTATTCTCTCACTTTTTTTAGCCAGTTATTTATTGGCAAGAAAAGATGACAACATTTTAGATCTTCAACAAAGAGTTGAATTTTTAGAGCAGAAAATAAATAAGAAACTGGTTAGCCGTTTGTTATTTGTGGAACTTAAGTCTGTTAATAGTGTTCTGGACACTTTGAATAACTGTTTTTATGAAATTGATAAAGATGGAGATTATGATGTAGAAACAGAATATAGATTAGAAGATGTAACAGACGAATGGTGGGATGCACTTGCACAATCACAAGGAGATCTTGACATTGTAAATAAAATAGTAACACATTTGAATAAACCTAATTAGCCTCTCATCAAGTAAGAAAAATGCCGAAAAAAAGAATCAATAAAATGTTTAGCCCTATTAGAGATTTCATCAACGATAGTAGGTCCGCAGGCATCATTCTAATTATTTGTACCATCGCATCTTTAGTTTTCTCAAACTTACAATTCTCACAAAAAAGTTATACGGGCTTCTGGGACAAGCATTTTAAATTAATTCCGTTTGAGTTTCTGAATCTTCCTGATACTGTTCTCCTTAATATAAATGATGTATTAATGACGCTATTTTTTTTCCTTGTTGGAATGGAAATTAAGCGCGAACTAACAATTGGAGAACTAGCTTCAATCAGGAAATCATTACTACCAGTATTAGCCGCCTTAGGGGGAATGATTTGCCCTGCCTTGATATTTTCTGTATACAACTATTATACCGATGCAAAATCTGGTTGGGGAATTCCAATGGCCACTGACATTGCTTTTTCATTAGGTGTCTTATCATTATTAGGGAAAAAAGTACCTATCCAATTAAAAATATTTTTGGCAGCACTTGCCATAATAGACGATCTGGGCGCCATTGTAACCATTGCTATTTTCTACACTTCAAAAATGAGCCTTACCTATCTTTTGCTAGGGTTCTTATGTATTGCGATTTTGATCATCCTCAATAAATTGAAGGTGAATTCTCTTCTAATATATGTTCTACCAGCAGTGCTTCTATGGTACTTTATTTTCAACTCAGGAATCCATGCTACAATTGCTGGCGTCATCGCGTCTTTCGCCATCCCATTAAAAAGTTTGGCAAAACTGGAACACATTTTATACAAACCAGTGAACTTTTTCATTATGCCACTTTTTGCATTAGCCAATACAGCAATTATTTTCCCAGAAAGTTTTAGCGCTGTTTATACATCTACAATTAGCTATGGCGTTATACTCGGTTTGAGCCTCGGCAAACCATTGGGCATTTTTTTCTTTTCATTTATTGCTATCAAATTAAAAATTGCTGCACTCCCTTCCAATACCACTTATAAACAATTGTGGGGTATTGGTTTATTAGGTGGCATTGGTTTCACTATGTCCATTTTTACATCAACCCTTGCATATTCACTTGATTTGTTTCAGGTTATTTCCAAAGTTTCAGTAATGGTAGGATCATTAATTGCAAGCATTATCGGCTACCTATATCTCTCAAATTATAAAAACCAAAAGGATCATAAACTAGATCAACACCCGATTCAAAAGAGGGTATTCAATCTTCCGGAAATCCATTCGCCAGTCCCTCTTTCCGACTCATTTTAGTTTCAACTCCTTTAAAAAAGAGAAAAAATGAAAATATTTTTAGTTTTCTCTAATTTTTTTTAAAAAAATATTTGATAAAATATAGTGTGGAAGCACTTTTTTTTTGAAATAAAACAAGATTTCCTAAAAATAAATACGTTAAATAGAATAAAATAAAGTCGATTGCAATGAAAAATTTTTTATTAAATATATTCTATATATACAAATTGGCTTTTCACTTAGTTTCAATGCTTGTCAATCTCGGTTTTTTATAGTCAATTTGTAGCTATTAATAAGAAAAAACTATCTTCCTATGTTACTATTAGCAACTCAAATCGCAAATAACGCAACTAACGAGAGCGAGAGCCCACTGATGGTTATTGCCGTTGCAGCTTGTGTTATTTCAATTGTTTTATTGCTCTGGAAAAACGAATCAAAAACTACCATCTAGTAGTAACTGTTTTGTTCAAACATATTTATCAGTCAAGCAGCTTCGGCTGCTTTTTTTATGCCCTAAAGAAAAAGCAGCGACTATCCGCTTTTCTACTTAAGTTAGAAAAATGAAATGGTTTGGAAAATTCCTTCAATGGATTTATTGTATTTATGCTTTTGCCCTTTTTGTGGCGCTAACCCTGATTGCTTTTCCTTTTGTAATGTTCTCTCTCATTTTTGGCAAGATCAGGGGTGGAAACATTATCTACCAAATCTGCAAATATTGGGCAAAAATTTGGTACCTGCTCATTGGCATCCGACACAAGGAAGTTTTTGAAGCTCCACACGACAGCAATAAGCAATATATTTTTGTGGGAAACCATATCTCCTATATCGATATCCCAGCCATTGTGTTGATTGCGCATCAATCGATCAGGGTTTTGGGGAAGCACGAAATGGTTAAGATTCCGATATTCGGATGGATCTATCGCGCAGCAGTGATTCTGGTAGACCGTCAGAACCCGGCAACCAGAGCCAGAAGTGTGCGTGCTTTAAAAGCGGCCATCAAAAATAATATTTCCATTTTCATTTTTCCGGAAGGCACTTTTAATGAAACAAAAAAACCGCTAAAATCTTTTTTTGATGGCGCTTTCAGGATCGCCGTTGAAACGCAGACCAATATCAAACCAATCTTATTGGTGGATACCATCGACAGACTGCATTACCATTCCCTATTTTCATTAACTCCTGGAAAAAACAGGGTGGTATATTTGGAAGAAGTAAGTGTGCAAGGACTAAGCACGAGCGATATCCATTTACTAAAAGAAAGAGTGCACCAACAAATGGAAGCAGGTTTACGCAGGTATCGGACTTATTCGCACTGAAAAGCAGAAAGCACTTATCTTAGCCATTCAATTTCATGGCCAATCAAAAAAACATTACAGACCTCCTGGCATTCACTGCAAATAGCCCAACCATATTTGCGGAAGTAATTATTCCATTGGCATTACCAAAGAACTACACATGGTCTGTTCCTATTGAGTTCCAAGACATCCTTAAGCCGGGGATTCGGGTGGAAGTTGTTTTGGGCAAACACAAAAAATATGCAGGCATTGTAAAAAAAATATTTACGGAAGCCCCTGCAGGCTTTACACCAAAGCCCTTATTGAATGTATTGGATGAAGAACCTTTGATTCATCAACAGCAATTGCAATTATGGGAATGGATGGCGCAATACTATATGTGTAGCGAAGGAGAAGTGATGCAAGCTGCAGTACCCGCAAATTTAAAATTATCGAGCGAAAGTATTTTGATCTGGAATGAAAGCACAGATGATCAGTACAAAGATTTGAGCGATGATGAATTTATTGTTGCAGAAGCATTGGAATTAAAAAAAGAATTGCGTCTCGGTGAAGTACAACAGCTTTTAAATAGTACGCAAACCTATCCTGTAATAAAGAAATTGATTGAGAAGGGGATCTGTTATGTTTGGGAAGAACTAGTAGAAAAATATCAGGAAAAAAAACAGACTTATATACAATTGCATCCGGATTATATTTCTGAAGAAGCCCTTTCGAAACTCCTCAATAATTGGGGAAAAGCACCCAAACAAATGGAACTGCTACTCTCCTATCTGCACCTGCTTAAAACAGAAGGAGAAGTAACACAATCGGCACTGCTAAAAAAATCGAACGCCACTGCCGCACAGTTAAAGGGGCTAATTGAAAAAGGAATTTTATTGGCGCAGAAGAGAATTGTTTCTCGAATTACTAATTTTCAAAAAGATACAGAACTGGCTTTTGAACTTTCTGATGCCCAAAAAAACGCATTAGAAGCCATTAAAGAACAGTTTATAGTGAAGAAGCCCTGTTTACTGCATGGCATTACTTCAAGCGGTAAAACACAGGTCTATGTTCATTTAATCGAAGATTACATGAAGCAGGGGATGCAAGTACTCTATCTCTTACCCGAGATTGCCCTTACTTCGCAGATCATTAGAAGATTACAAACGCATTTTGGTGGAGATATTGGCATTTACCATTCTAAATTCAACGCAAACGAAAGGGTTGAAATATGGAATAAGGTGAAGTCGGGCGAATTAAAAGCCGTTTTGGGTGCTCGCTCCGCCGTTTTTTTGCCATTTAAAAATCTGGGTTTAATTATTGCCGATGAGGAACACGACCCTTCCTATAAGCAACAAGATCCGGCACCACGCTATCATGCACGCGATACCGCCATTTATTATGCTGGCCAATTTGGAGCAAATATTTTATTGGGTAGTGCTACCCCGAGTATTGAAACCTATTTTAATTGTGCACAGAAAAAATATAATCTGGTTTCACTTTCTGAAAGATTCGGGGAAGGTGTTTTACCAAAAATGGAATTGGTTGATTTTCGAAATTTAGCCGAAACCCCTAAAGGGAAAACCGTTTTTACGCCCACCCTTTTAAGCGCCATAGAGCACACACTGGCAGAAAAAAAACAAGTCATACTTTTTCAGAACCGCAGAGGCTATTCACCCTATTTGCTTTGCGAAACTTGTGGATGGATACCCCATTGTGAACATTGCGATGTAACACTAACCTACCACAAATCGAAACACAAACTCTCATGCCACTACTGCGGTAGCAGCTACCCCGTTGTGAATACCTGTGTTGCTTGCGGCAGTCACCATTTTATTCAAAAGAATTTTGGAACAGAAAAAATTGAAGAACAAGTGTTGGAATTTTTTCCCGACGCAAAAGTGGCAAGAATGGATTACGACAGCATTAAAGGGAAAAATGCACACGATGCTCTGATCAAACTCTTTGAACAACAAAGAATTGATATTCTGGTGGGAACACAGATGGTTGTAAAAGGACTTGATTTTGAACACGTGAACCTCGTTGGTATTATAGATGCAGACGGCATTTTAAATTTTACCGATTTCAGGGTTTCGGAGCGCGCATTTCAGTTGATGGAGCAAGTTAGCGGAAGGGCAGGCAGAAAGAATGCAGATGGAAAAGTAATTGTTCAGGTAAGCAATCTATTTCATCCAGTGTTACAATTTGTAAAAGCACATGACTACAATTTGTTTTACCAGTACGAAATTCAAAACAGAAAACAATTTTCTTATCCCCCATTTACAAGGTTGATTCAAATTATTTTCAAACACAAAGAAAAAAATATTGCAGAAGAAGCTGCTCATATTTTTTTGAATGGAATGAAAACACAGTTCGGACAATCGATGAATGGCCCGGCCCAGCCAGTTGTTGACAGAATAAGGAATTTATTTATCTGGGAGATTTTGATAAAGCTTCCAAAAGATCAACAAACCATTTTGCGATGCAAGACAGCTATTCATCAACAGACAATGATTCTACAAACAAATAAAAGATATCGTTCGGTTCAGATTATTGCAGATACAGACCCTAACTAACTCAATCTTCTTATTTTTATAAAAGATGCTAATACAACAGAACAAATCATTGAAGCAGTATAACAGTTTTGGCATTAATGCGATTGCCAGAAATTTTGTGATACTTGATTCATTGGATTCATTAGAAGAGCTCATTACCGATCATGAATTCTCCATCAAAAATGCACATTTTATCCTCGGAGGTGGAAGCAATATTTTATTCACCAGCCCTTTGATCGACGGTTGGGTTTTGAAAAATGAGATGAAAGGTATTACGCTAGTTGGGGAAGATGAGGATCATTATTTTGTAGAAGTGGCGGCGGGTGAAGACTGGCACCAATTTGTTTTGTACTGCATTTCAAAGGGCTATGCAGGAATTGAAAACCTGAGCCTGATACCCGGTTGTGCAGGTGCGTCGCCCATCCAGAACATCGGCGCTTATGGTGTGGAAATAAAAGATGTTTTCGACTCTTTAGACTTATACCACCTTAGAGAAAAATGTGTTATTCGATTCAGCGCATCGGAATGCATGTTTGGTTACCGCGAGAGCATTTTTAAAACCAAACTAAAGAATCAGTTTGTAATTTTAAAAATACGTTTAAGGTTAAACAAAAAACCTTCTTTTAAAACAAGTTATGGTGCGGTAGAACAGGAACTCGAAAAAATGGGAGTTCAGGAATTAACTATTCAACAGGTTTCAGAAGCCGTAATCCGCATTCGGTCGAGTAAATTACCCGATCCAAAAAAAATTGGTAATGCAGGAAGTTTTTTCAAGAACCCAATCATCTCAAATGATTTATTTCAAAAACTAAAACCCAATTTTCCAGACCTGCCCGGATATCCTGCAGCAAATGGTTTGATAAAAATTGCAGCAGGCTGGCTGATTGAAAAGGCTGGATGGAAGGGATACCGTATCGGCGATGCCGGCTGTCATGCGCTACAAGCCTTGGTTCTGGTGAATTTTGGAAATGCTACAGGAAAGGAAATTTATGAACTCTCCTCAAAAATCATACACAGTATAGAAAATAAATTCGGGATCGTTTTAGAAAGAGAAGTGAATATTCTTTAGTAGCCCTTACTAAATTAAAAGCCCCATTCCAATTGCTCGGAATGGGGCTTTTAAAAATTTCTGCAACCTTATTCTTGTATTTTGTATTCTACTCTTCTATTAGCTAGTCTGCCTGCTTCAGTTTTATTGTCTTCAACTGGCTTGGTACTACCAAAACCTGTTGTAGTTAATCTATCAGCAGCAATTCCTTTAGAAACCAAATAGCTCTTTACAGAATTGGCACGTTTCAGAGATAAAGGATTATTAATCTTATCTGTACCGGTGTTTGAAGTATGACCTTCAATAGACACTTTCAATACAGGATTTTCAGATAAGACTTTAACACCTTTTTCCAACTCAATTTTTGAAGGTTTAGTGAGTGTAGCACTTCCGTTAGCAAAATGAATATCTTTTGGTACAAAGTTCAAAGAAGGACAACCTTGTAATTCAGCAATTCCTTTTACGTGTGGGCATTTATCTTCTTCATCATTAATACCATCTCCATCTGTATCAGGAATAGGGCAACCCTGATAACGAGCAACACCAGGAACAGTAGGGCACTTGTCTTCTTCATCGTTGATGCCGTCTTTATCGGTATCAGGAATAGGACAACCATCATATTTAGCCAAACCTTTTACAGTAGGGCATTTATCATTATCATCATTAATACCATCTCCGTCCGTATCCGGAACAGGACAACCTTGGTATTTAGCAACACCAGGAACTGTAGGGCATTTATCGTTTGAATCGATAATACCATCTCCGTCTGTATCAGCAGGTGGAGGCGGCGGAGGCGGTGGAGCAACAACTACTACAGGTGCTTTGCGCTCTTTTAAAGCAGATGTAAATCCAAGTGAATAGTTCAGGTGGTTGGTAGAAAGCGGAGATACCTGAGAACGATAGTTCATCTGAATGTGTACGAAAGACTCTTCGCCTAATTTAAATTGCAAGCCTCCACCAAGTGGAACAAATGCTGCAAAATAATTACCACCGTACATAGAAGCACCAATACCGGCATTCAGGTAAGGAACTAAAAAGTATTTATCGGTCAATAATTTAATATTTACGCCGGCGTCGGCTTCCAATAAAAATTTATTATTCACTGCAGGTGCAACTCCTGAAACTGATCTGAAGGGATAACTTACAAAGTTTCCACCCAGAGTTGCCGTAAAATCAATATGATCGGTAATTCCGTTCATATACTGCACACTTAGTCCTGCACTCATATCAGAAACCTTAGCCCAATTTTTATTGGCTAAAGCTGCCGACAAAGAACTACTTGAAATGATTGCTGGAGTTTTAAAGTCTTGCAAGAAAAAGTTAAGACCTAAAGACGGCAGTTTTTTATACGGGGACGTCTGAGCAAAACTTGTTGCTGAGATTCCTAAGACAACAATAAAAACTAGAATTTTCTTCATAAACAGTTTTAATTAATCAAGCAAAAATACAGGCTTGGATTGATTTTATAAAATATTATAAAACTGTTAATTCTGCACCATTAATCAACAATTTTTAGTTCTACAACTTCTACTTTTACTTTTACAAGTCCATTCTTCATGAAATCCAGTTCTGCTGCGGCTGCGCGACTTAAATCCACAACCCTACCTCTTTTTGCCATTCGCGGATGCATTCGATCGTTTATTCGAACAATTACAGACTTTCCATTTCTCAAATTAGTAACCTTCACCCAGGTATTTAATTTAAAATTATTGCTGGCAGCAGTTAGTTTATTATTTCTGTAGCGCTCACCTGTAGCCGTTTTAGTGCCATCTAAATTCTTACTATAGAAACTTGCAATTCCTTTGAGCGACTTTCCATCGGGCTTAAGTCGGTAAATTTCTGAAGAATCAATTCTAACACTATCGATGTTAAGTGTATCTCTATTTTGAAGGGTATCAGGCTTTGACGGGATAATGGTTGTGTCCTGTTTGTTAATGAAGATCGTATCCTTTTTGTTAACGGGAATGGTATCTTGTTGAGCGTAAATCTGATGACTACAGAACAGTAATACCAGAACAGTTATGATTTTTTTCATATTTTTCAATTTGAGGCGCACCCTTCAAACCGATCTTGCCGGATGGTAATTTACTCAAAACTTTCTGTTCTAAGCATCTAGGTACAAATTTGATCAGCCCCAAGGCCAAACACCATGCCAAAAACCCAATCTATCTCTATTTTTATTTAAATTAAATACAACTGCATATTTTTTAGCGACTTAAACATTAAATAATTATCAATTTAAATTTTAGAATAAGATTCACTTTCTAAATATCATCTCTAATAGATTTATGAAATAGATTTGAATAGTGAAACAATCAGGTAGAATAGTCACCATATCCTTAGCATTTGTATTGTTTTTAGTACATGCAAATAGCCAAACCTGTACTACGCTTGGACAAAATCCTACAACTGCTTTTCCTGTTTGCGGTAAAACCATTTTTGATCAGAAAACTGTTCCAGCCTGCGGAGGCAGAACTGTTCCCACTCCCTGCGCTGGTTCCGGAGGGTATTCTGATATCAATCCTTTCTGGTACAAATTCACCTGCTTTGTATCCGGTAAGCTGGGCTTTTCAATCACCCCCATCAATACGAACGACGATTACGATTGGGAACTATTCGACATTACCGGAGTTGATCCAATGGATGTATACACCAACAAGAGCCTGATTATTTCTGCTAACTGGTCTGGAATGTATGGTGCCACCGGAGCGGGTACAGCGGGTGTGCATTGGTTCGAATGCGCGTCGGCAGTTGTTAATGGGAACCCCACTTTTAGCACGATGCCCGATTTGATTGCAGGGCATAATTATATTCTGTTGGTGAGTAATTTTTCCAGTTCACAAGTGGGTTATCAACTTTCATTTCAGGGAGGTACTGCCAGCATCACCAATCCTATCTTACCAGTACTGAATAATGCCCGTGCAGTTTGTGATGGCTCACAAATTATTGTAACACTCAACAAAAAAGTAAGCTGTGGTAGTCTTGATTCAGATGGATCCGATTTCAATATCTCCGGAACTTCACCCAACTCAATTGTATCTGCTAGCGGAAGAGGTTGTGCTTTTTCGTTTGATATGGATACGGTTGTATTGGATATGAAATCGCCATTGTCGCCGGGTTCCTATACCGTTACTTCGCAAGTGGGAACCGATGGAAATACACTGCTTGATAATTGCGACAACCAATTGGCAACAGGTTTAAAAGAAAGTCTGGTTTTTACAGCTTCTGTTCCTACACCAATGGATAGTATGGTACCGATAGTGTGCATTCAGGATACCCTCAAACTAATATTCAGAAAACCCATTAGTTGTAATTCTATCGCAATCGATGGTACCGACTTTTTAATCACCGGCCCTTCCACTGTAAATATAAAATCAGCAAGGGGCGTTTGTGCCAGTGCTGTAAGTTCCGAAATACAAATTATTTTAAGCAAGCCCATTAAAACAAATGGAACTTATCAACTTCAATTAACAAATGGTTCTGATGGAAATACCTTGGTTGACGAGTGCGGACAAATAACACCTTCTGGTTCAATTTTAAACTTCACCATTCAGCAGGTTGTTACAGCCGATTTTAATCAGCTTCTCAAAACGGGTTGTAAATATGATACTTTACTGTTTTCTCACAATGGCAATAATGCTGTTACGCAATGGAAATGGACATTCGATAATGGAACTACCAGCAGTTTACAAAGCCCCGCCTTTCTTTTTAATAGTTTTGGAAAACTACATGCACAATTATACGTTACGAATGGTTTTTGTTCCGACACAAGCAGTGCAGATATTAACCTGCCCGATTACACTGTAAAAGCTGGGTTTATTATTTCGGATACTTTGTGTTTGCAAGACAGTTTGATGGTGCAGGATAAAAGCAGCAGCAATGCCACTCAATGGAAATGGGATTTCGGAAACGGCATCACCAGTAATTTGCAACAGCCTATTGGAATTTATTATCAGCCGAATGCTCAACGAAATTCTTATATCATTCGATTGGTTGTTTCAAATACATTTAACTGTACCGACACCACGTTTAAAAAAGTAACCGTATTACCCAGTTGTTATATTGATGTGCCTTCGGGATTTACACCCAATGGCGATGGGTTAAATGACTACCTCTATCCTTTAAATGCCTTTAAAGCAAAAGAACTGAATTTTAAAATTTTCAATCGCTATGGGCAGGTGATTTTCGAAACCAATAACTGGCTCAATAAATGGGACGGCAGATTGAATGGAGAGTTGCAACAAAGTGGTACTTATGTATGGACAATTGATTATGTGCACAAAGACACTGGAAAAGCATTCCACTTAAAGGGTACAACAGTGTTGATCAGATAACCGTTCTAATTTCGAAATTAGTAGTAATGGTTTTCGTCTCTACATCTTTCAACAAAGTTTTGAAATCAATTCTAGCTTCATATTTTTTTACAAAAAAAGTGTTGAGCCAAAATTCTTTTTTAAAAAGATATACCGGTTTATGAATCAAAAAATCTGGTAAGATATGATACCAACGATAGCCCAACTCCTTAAAAAATATTTTGCATTGGTCTTGCATGCCAAGCTCTTCGGCTGCAGCCAACACCGCATCTCTCTGACAACGTGAACAAGAAAAAGGTTTTATGATTCTGGTTTGAAAACCATAGAGGTATAAATAATCTTTTACCTGTTTGTAGTTCTGATAGCGCGATCTGGCATCGCATTGAGGAAATATGGGTGGAAAAATCAAACAAATAATGCAAAAAAATTTGAGTACCGAATGACCGCCCTGAGCCCAGCTCGTTAAATTAAATTCTTGGAATAAAGCATAAATACACAACAACTCTGCAATGGTCATAAGATGAAGCAAATAACCTAAGCGGAGATACGTGACAAAAACAGATCGCATAGTAAGCTTTGCTGTCATAATTTTAAAATAAAAAATACAGGCGATGCTGATTTGCCAGAGCCCTAATCAATGCAATTACCCTATCGTTAAAATAAGTCGTCGTTTGTAAATGCAAAAGGTAATAGATCTGATGCTTTTGGAATCACAATAATTTTTCCTTCAAATCCACCAAGTATTAAACGAATTGGATGCTTCAAAAAATTTTCATACTCCAACAAACTTTGTCTGCAAATACCACAGGGAGCGATTGGTCTGTTACTCTTGTCCTGATCGTTCAGATAGCTGATGGCTATTGCTTCTATCGGAACTCTGGAAAATAAAGAAGAACAGGCAGAAAGCAAAACGCGCTCTGCGCAAATACCCGCCGGGAAACTGGCGTTCTCCTGATTGCTACCCTTCAGCGTTTCTCCATTACTTAATCTGGCTGCAGCTCCTACCTTAAATTTCGAATAAGGTGCATAAGCCAGAGAAGTAGCAGACTGCGCCAATGTTAATAGTGATGCATCCGAATTGCTCAACTCTTTGATATCCGAATATGCTTCAAAGAAAAGTTGATGATTAGATTTTTGCATAGCTGCGATATTAGAAAAAAAGTCCCCATAGTAAAGCACTATGAGGACCCCTTACGGTTAATAAATATACGCTATTTGATACTATTAAACAAGCGTTTCCAGCGCGGCCCGTTTTCGTAACTGAACCAGATCATCGAAGCTTTACCAACAACATGTGTTTCAGGTACAAAGCCCCAATAGCGGCTATCCTGACTACGATGTCGGTTATCTCCCATCATCCAATAGTAATTATAGATCGGCGTAAAGCTATTTGTTTCTTTTCCGTTGATAATAAACTTTCCCTCTTTTTCTTCCAGTGTATTATGCTCATACACCGAAATCAACCTTCTGTATAAAGCTATATTTTGTTGGGTTAAATTAATAGTTACTCCTTTTTTAGGAACTTTAACAGGGCCAAAATTGTCTAAGCTGTAAGGGAAATTAGCATCGTCGAAAGGAAAATAACCACCCACCAAATTATCTAAATACAAACTAACCGATTTTACATTGGGTTGTTTTTTTAGCATGTCGGCTTCAACCGGTGTCATGTTGATTTTAAAGGTATTGGGCTTATTTTCAAAAACAGCAAACTGACCGTCGTTATTCTGTATATCGATGCCCAATTCTGTCATCAAAAAATCTTCTGTAAAATTGGTTCCATTGGTTTCTACCACGTACTCAGTTTGAGAACTTTTAGGTAAGTAAGCAGGTTGGCCATTGATAAACAATTCTGCATTTTTTATTTGCAAAATATCGCCGCCTTCGGCAACACAACGTTTAATATAATTATCCGTTTTATCCATGGGGTGAACAATCACCGGAAACTGATTCATCAAGGCTTCCCGATCGCCTTTAAACTGCGTTCTTAAAACATCGTAATAAGGCTGCTTACTTCCATACTCCGGAAGATTGATGATGGTATCGCCTGCCGGAAAATTAAATACCACTACATCATTGCGTTTTACAGGTGTAAGAGCAGGCAATCTTTTATAAGGAAGTTGAATCCATTTCAGATAAGAAGGTGTTGTAAGTGAGCCGGGCATGGTATTGTGAACAAAGGGAAAAGAAAGTGGTGTTTGAGGAATTCTCGGACCATAACTCATTTTATTCACAAAAAGAAAATCATTCACCAATAGTGTTTTTTCCATACTACCTGATGGAATAACATAGGCTTCAAAAACAAAAGTTCTGATAATGGTAGCAGCCACTACTGCAAACACACCAGCATCAATCCATTCGCGCGAAGCAGGTTTATGATACAGTGCCATCACCGAAGGACCATAAAACTTTTCGCTTTTCGAGAACCCCAAATAAGGAAAATAGATAAAGGGCAAAAACACAACTGCGGTATGATGAATCAGGCTTACACGTTTAAACTGCATCACAAATATGATAGTAATCCAAATGGTAATAAATTGTCCTGCCACAGGAATCAATTGAAGCCAAAACCAGTATTTTTTTATCTCTGTTTTTTCAACAATCAGCCAGGTATTGTAAAAAGGGATAAGCGCTTTCCAGGGAGTAATACCGGCTTTTTGAAACATTCCATACATTCCTACAAACCATCCTATTAAACCAATAATAAATAAAAATAAACCCATAATAATGATATTAGTAGGAACAAAAATATCCTTTTCAATCACACTTTAACCTTTCTGGCCGAAAAGTTTTCTTAAATATGTTTCTTTCCATAAGAATAAGCTTAATTTAACCAGTATAAAGCAGGCTATAAAATAGAAGGATGCAATATTTTAGCATTAAGGATATTGAAAATCTAAGTGGCATTAAAGCCCATACATTGCGCATATGGGAGAAAAGATATCAACTGGTCATTTCCAAAAGAAAAGATAGCAATCATCGTTATTTCGACAATGAAGACCTAAAAACTATTTTACGGATTACCTACCTATATCAAAATGATTTCAAAATATCTCAAATTGCAGGATTGAGCAGGGAAGCCATTCTAACTTTTGCCAATATCGACCGATCGCATTGCAAAAATTCCGAATCTTATATTTTACAATTAATTAACCCGGTATTTGATTTTGATGAACAGAGTTTTGAAACCATTTTCAATGCAGCAATTCAACAGTTCGGTTTCGAAAAAAGCATACTGGATGTAGCTTATGGCCTATTAAAAAGAATTGGTTTGTTATGGCTCACCGACCATCTGATACCTGCGCAGGAACATTTTTTAAGTGCACTGATCAGGAATAAAATATTGCTCCAAATAGAAGGGCTACCCAAACTAAGAGATATCGGTATTCATAACATTCTTTTATTTACACCTGCCGGAGAATACCACGAAATACCTTTATTATTTATCCAATATTTATTTAAAAAGAATCAGATCAGCACTACTTATTTAGGGGCAAACATTTCGGAAGACGAAATTGCAGATTACCTATCGAAAAGAAATATCACCCATTTATATTTTCACACGATTACGAATCTAACAGGCAAAACACTCGACGAATTAATTATTTCGTACAAAACAAATTTTCCTGAACAAACGCTGGTGGTATCAGGAAATAAAGCATCTGAAATAACTGTCAGCAAACCGAAACTGATTATTTTAAAGACGCAGGATGAAATGGTTTCCTTCCCGCAAAAATTGTTTAAGAGCCGGGAAGCACATAACTATTGATATCGGCCTCTGTAATTGTTTTGCCAGACAAGATGACCAAACGCTCTACAACATTCCTCAATTCGCGTATATTGCCCGTCCAGCTATGTTTTTGCAAAGCCTCGATAGCTTTTTTGTCGATCGCCTTAGAGGATTGGCCATAGTCTGCTGCTATATCGATTAAAAATTTTTCAACTAAGAGCGGAATATCATCCACACGTTGGTTTAAAGAAGGTACATGTATTAATATAACGCCCAACCTGTGATAAAGATCCAGTCTAAAATTTTTCTGTTCCACTTCTTTTAGTAAATCCTTATTCGTAGCCGCAACTACTCTTACATCTACACTAATTTCTTTATCGCCACCCACCCTTGTTATTTTTGATTCCTGCAAGGCCCTTAACACTTTTGCCTGCGCCGATAAACTCATATCGCCTATCTCATCTAAAAACAGTGTTCCTCCGCTAGCCTGTTCAAATTTTCCAATACGTTGTTTGATAGCTGAAGTAAATGAACCTTTTTCGTGCCCGAATAATTCGCTTTCAATCAACTCTCCGGGGATTGCAGCACAGTTAACTTCAATTAGCGGGGCTGCAGCACGATTGCTTTTTTCGTGAAGCCATCTTGCAACCAATTCCTTACCCGTACCGTTGTCGCCGGTAATTAAAACGCGCGCATCTGTTGCGGCCACTTTTTCGATCGTATCTTTTATTTTCTGAATCGAATCACTGTTCCCAATAATCTCCTGAACTTTCGAAACTTTTCTTTTGAGTGTTTTGGTTTCTTTTACAAGCGAATTTTTATCCAGCGCATTCCTGATAGTAATCAATAATCTGTTTAAATCAGGTGGTTTGGCAATATAGTCGAAAGCTCCCTTCTTAACTGCATCAACAGCGGTTTCAATATTTCCGTGACCGCTAATCATGATCACCGGAATTTCGGAGTTTAGTTGTATAACGTTGTCTAAAAATTCAAGTCCATCAAGTTTGGGCATTTTAATATCGCACAAAACCAAATCGTAAGCATTAGTGGAAAATTTTTTCAGCCCTTCTTCCCCGTCCGAAGCTTCGTCAACTTTAAAGCCTTCGTTTGTTAGTATGTCTTTCAACACATTGCGGATCGACCGCTCGTCATCAATAATTAATATTTGAGCCATAGTATTTTTTATTCAGCAATGCTAAGATAATCATTGCCATCACTTAATTAGCTTAAAACGAAGTCCTGCAAAAAAGTTTCTCTCGGATGCCGGATTATAAAACCTTTTTCCTGCAGCATTAATATCGTTTCCAAGGCTATACTGCTGATTCAGGAGGTTATCGATTCCTGCAAAAAAAAGGATATGATGTCTGGTATCTCTGTACAAATAATCCAATTTCAATTGTACCAGTTGATACGGATCGGCATATGCATCATTTGCATCTGTTAGTGGAATAGTGCTCACCGCATTCAGGTTACTGTGTAAAATAAATTTTTTAAATATCCCCAGATCTATGCCTAAAGCAAGTATTTTTTTAGGAACACCTGTAAGTGCATTTCCGGCAAAACTGCTATTTCCCTGTTGATAGTTTATAAAATGGTAAGGCTGATAACTGAATGAAGTCCATACAAAAAGAGATGAAACAATATGCTGACTATTACGAATTGCCTGCAACTTTCCACTAAGCTCAAACCCTTGCTGCAAAGCAGTTCCAGCGTTGATAAAATATTCTGCACCACCAGAATTTGTTCTTTTTACAATGGCGTCGTTTAATTTAAAATGATAATAAGCTATATCAAGCTGCAATTTATTTTGAAGCAAAAATCCCTTTAACCCCATTTCAAAATTCCATCCTTTTTCGGGAGCGAGATTGCCATAATAATTTCCATCGGAAGGACGCACCTCAGCAAGAGATGGAGGAGAAAAACCAAATGCAATAATCGAATAAGCTGCTATATTTTTATTCAAATTGAACAAAACTGAGAAGCGGGGAGCAGGCACAATAGCTGTTGATTTAAGCTGACGATTAGCAAGCGGGTCTGAAGTTCTTTGATAACTTAATAGCTGTTGGTTAAAGCTGATGCCCGCATTCAGTTGCCACCGATGCGCAAAAATTTTCTGCAACTGTGTATACCCTGTCCACTGATTCGTAAATATGTTATCACTGAATTGCAAGGTATCCCTTACTCCTTTCCGATTTCCAAAATCTGTTATCACAGAATGATTGTACAGCCATTCCAATCCTGATATCCATTGAATGCTATTTTGATTGGGCTGGTAAATCCATTGAACACCAATGCCGGTATTGGTTTCGTTTCTAAATTCATAATTCGTTATGAATGGATTTTCGAAACGGGTATTATTCAGAGAAACAAATGACCTAAGCATCGAACCCTTCCCCAGTGTCCATTTATCTTCGATGCCAACAAAAAAAGTTTTGTTGTAGATAGCTGTTTGCTGCTGCACTGCACCGGGTAAACTGGAACTCGGCTGACGGGCAAGTCTTGGATTTAATTGCATCTGTGCAAGGGTAATTCCACCCGGAGTTTGATATGCAATATCTGTGTACCAGCTTAATAATTGCAGTTGGTGTTGCTTTGCCAATAAAGCTGCTTCGTATTGCAAATTCGTTTTATGGAGAGCAGATTGCTCCCTATAACCATCCGATTTCAGATAAGTTTCTCTCAGTGCACTACTAAAATTTTTATTTTGATATTTCCAGGCAATGTCCTGCTCTAGCAAACCATGCGAACCAGATTGTATTGCGGCAGAAAATTCTTGCTGTTTTTTTTCTGCAAAAGGAAGATTGGATTTTAATAAAACAACGCCTCCGGTTCCCGCGCCATAAACACTTGCGGCAGGCCCTTTGATAACTTCTGCAGAACTAATTTGCTGAAGATCTACGAGATTTAAATAAGCATTCCCCGTGGCGTCGGATATGGGCAATCCATTCCAATATATTTTTACATTCCTTACTCCGAATGGAGATCTGAGTAAGCTACCGCGGATCGACAAACGATAGCTACCCGGTGAACGTTCTTCCATTCGCAGTCCGCTAATGGTATTGAAAGATGGCACCAGCGATAAGGGCGCAAAAGAAAGAAATTGTTTCTGATCAATTTGTGCAATAGACGCAGCAGCTTCTTTCCATTTTACCTGATTACTGAAAGCTTCCACGATAACGGGTTCAAGGCTATCGGCAACAAATCGTTTTATGGAATCGTTTTGAGCAAAGGGCTTACCCATTGTTAGAAAAAAAATTGCGATAAAAATACAATACTTCACTTATCAAAATTAAGAATCCCGAAGCGCTTGAACAGTCAGCTTCGGGATTAGTTTATTAGTAGGTTAATGAATAGCACTATTTTTTTTGGTCAACCATTTCTTTCACCAGCTTTATGGTTCTGCTGATATCGGGAATTGCAAGCGCTGCCAAATTAGGTGCGTAGTGCATGGGTGCATCTGCACTGGTAATTCTGCGGATTGGTGCATCCAGATAATCAAAAGCCTCTTTCTGAATCCGGTAGGTAATTTCAGAAGAGATAGAAGCAAAGGGCCATTGTTCTTCAACGATTAATAAACGATTTGTTTTTTTAACGCTCTCTACAATTGTTTCCCAATCCAATGGGCGAATGGTTCTCAGATCAACTACTTCTGCGCTAATACCTTCTTTCTCCAATTCAGCAGCAGCTCCTAAAGCTACTTTCATCATTTTGTTATAGGAAACGATCGTGATATCTCTACCTTGTTTTTTTACATCCGCCTTACCCAGAGGGATATAATATTCTTCATCCGGCACATCGCATTTATCGCCATACATCACTTCACTCTCCATAAACATTACAGGGTCTTCTTCATAGCGGATAGCTTGTTTCAGCAAACCCTTGGCATCATAGCCATTTGAAGGAGAAACCACTTTCAATCCGGGAATATTGGCGTAATAACTTTCAAAAGCGGTTGAGTGCTGGGCACCAAGCTGACCTGCACTTCCATTAGGACCTCTAAAAACAATGGGGCATCCAATTTGTCCGCCACTCATTGCCAGCATTTTTGAAGCGGTGTTCAGGATCTGATCCATTGGCAAAACTGCAAAGTTCCAGGTCATAAATTCAACAATTGGTCTAAGTCCGTTTTGTGCCGCACCCACAGCCACAGCAGCAAATCCCAGTTCTGCAATTGGGGTATCGATTACGCGTTTAGCCCCGAATTCTGCCAGCATACCCTGACTTACTTTATAAGCGCCATTGTATTCGGCCACTTCTTCACCCATTAAAAAGACCCTCTCGTCTCTTCTCATTTCTTCATTCATGGCTTCTCTTAGAGCCTCTCTGAAAGCAATTGAACGCATAAGTGTTTTGAATTAAATGAGGAGCAAAAATATAAGATTCTAAAGTATAAAACCAAAAGACTTCGCTCTTTTACCAACAAAAAATCCTCTTCAAATGATTTGAAGAGGATTTTTTGTTGGTTTAAAACGAGTCGATTAAAACACGTTCCATCCAAAACTTATATAATACAAACCTCCAATTTGAGGATTACCATAACCTGTACGGTAGTATTTATTAAAGATATTTGATGCTCCTATTTTCAATAAAGACTTGGTTTTAGGGAATTTCACGCTACCCATCGCATCAACTGTTTGATAAGAAGGCACTTCGCCTGCAGCGAAAGTTCCGTCGTAATGGAAGCTATCCAACCATCTGTAAACAACACTGAAGCCAAATAAATTCTTAGGTCCAAATCCCGAATTATTGAACGACAAGTTTGTTCTGTATTTAGGAGTGTTGAAATAAGTAACAAATCCCACCGGTGTTGGTCCAATTACATCGGAATAAACATTACCTGTTATTGAGAAATTTTTAGGCAATAGGTACTCGATAGAAGCGCCCCAACCATTGGTGTTTACGTCGGTTGTTTGGTTAACAGAAACACTATAAATACTTCTTGTTAAGG
This sequence comes from Chitinophagaceae bacterium, assembly GCA_019752295.1. Lineage (GTDB taxonomy): Bacteria > Bacteroidota > Bacteroidia > Chitinophagales > Chitinophagaceae > Sediminibacterium. The sequence goes on from JAIEMK010000009.1 coordinate 66,588, forward strand.
CAGGGTTTCCCGGGGTAAAGTTTGGATTATATCCAATTAAACCAGCAGGTGAGCCGTTGTTCGACTGAATAACGTTTACACCACCAAGGAAATCCTGGTATTTAGCCCAATAAGCATAAATGTCGATCAGCACTCTTTTAGCAAATAAGCCTTTGTAACCAACTTCAAATGAAGTACTTGATTCTGGTTTGAATTCACCAAACTGTTGTGGTACCAACAAAGCGGGATTAGGTGCGCCGGCAGCAGCACTTGCACCAAAAGCCTGAACGCTGGCTACAGTGTATGCAGGGTTGGTTGAGAAGTTATAGAAATTTCTCAACTGAGGCAAGCCTCCCATTAAGCGACCCTGAGAAGTATTTAAATTGATCCACTGATTTTGTGTAGTAGGGAATCGGTAAGCAGACTGATAAGAAAAACGCAGGTTTTGATCTTTCATCAGTTTCACTACGGCAGAAGCCCTTGGAGTAAAGCGGCCCGCAAAATTCACGTTCTTGTCGTAACGACCAGATACTGTAATCTTCAGAATATCGTTAAATAAACGTTGCGATAATTGCGCGTAAGCACCTGTTTCGGCTATTTTAATGGTACCGGCAGTATCAGCAAAAATAGTTCCCTGAGAATTCAATATATATTGTCTCCAACTTCCTCCGATTAAGAAATCGGTACCGGTTTTATTTAAGCCTAGCGCTTCAGTCAAATTGTATTGACCTTCCAAAGTATAAACTTTTGTTCTATCCAAAAACAATCCGCCGCCCTTAGAAATAGGCGTTGAAGCAACTGCCTGATACATTGGATTGTATAATTGGAATCCGGTTGGGCGTCCTTGATCGGCTACAACACGTGCCGCATTATGTGCAGCAAGATAGCCCATACCAGCATCATAATAACTGGCAAAAGCAGCAGCATATTGAGGATACCAAGTATTACTTGATTTCCATGCTTCATTAAATAAACGCGTTGTGGTGGTAGTTACATAAGAATTTCCTGAATTCTCTGCAGTGGTATAACCACGTACATACCAGTTCTTCGCTTTTAGTTCTAATTTATACTGACCCATTTTGAAGTCCTTAATAGAGTAGCGATCAGCACCTGTATAAACAGTAGTGCCGGTTCCCCAGTTTGCAGTGAATGAAGCTTCTATTTTATCGGTTAACTTATAATACAATCCACCCGATAATTTGAAGTTGCTGGTAGTAGGATCAATCACATCGGTTTCTTTATAACCTGTTCTGCTCACATACTGGTTCATATACACATTACGAGTTGCAGAACTACCATAAATGATTGGTGAGTATCCGCCTGCAACAATTGCACCTGCACCGATAGCATTTAGGAAGCCGTTAAACGCAGTTAGATTTGCATTTCTGTTTGCATTAAGGTAGGCATCTGAAGCACCAATCACAGCAGATGGCACTTGTGCACGTACTGAATTGGCAACGCTACTCAGGTTAGCATTTGTTTCATCACCATACACGTTTACACCGTCGTAGTTGGGATCCGAAAACCTACTACCCGGTATCTGACTTCCATTAGGATTTGTAGCAGTAGGAGTTCTGCTATAATCTAAATCCTGATTGGCAGCCCAATCCTGTGCCTGAACATATTGTGCACCTATTTTATATGCAAATTTGTCGCTAATCTTTTTTGCCCAACGAACAGACCAGTCATAATAAGCCGACATTGGTCTCTGAACATTATCAATATGATTTAGTCCCTGTTTAATCTGAAAACTCATCCCCTGATATTTGAATGGATTCTTGCTATTAATTAAAACAGTTCCATTCATTCCTCCTGGTCCGTACAGTGCAGAAGAAGCACCCGGTAACAACTCGATATTATCTACATCTAGTTCCGTTAAACCAATAATATTACCAACCGAGAAATTCAAGCCCGGAGCCTGATTATCCATTCCGTCAACAATTTGATTTAAACGGGTGTTACCGCTACTATTGAAACCACGAGTACCAATACTTTTAAAAGTAAGACTTGCAGCTACTACGTCAACGCCCTTCAAATTGGTGATCATATCGTAGTAGTTTGGAGCCGGAGTATTTCTGATTGCAGCAGTTCCGATTCTTTCGATCGAAACAGGCGACTCAAGAATTCTTTCCGGTACCCTTGAAGCAGCTACTACAACTTCATCGCCCAAAGTAAAAGCCGCATCAAGTTCCAGATCAACTACCTGATTATCGCTTTTAACAACAACTTCTTTATTGGTATAACCAACAGAAGAAATGATAATTGTGAAGGGAGGTTTTTGTACAGTAGTTAATTTGAAAACACCTTTATCATCAGTAAAGGTTCCTGCGGAGGTTCCTTTAACTGTAATGGAAACTGCAGAAACAGCTTCTTTTGATTTTGCATTCTTAATACTACCGGTAACAGTAGTTGATTGCTGAGCAAAAGAACCGAAGGTCAGGCTCATTCCCAGAATCAATAACACAAAATACTTGTAGAATCTTCTCATAATAGCAAGTTTAATTGGATCGTTTTGTTAAAAGTAGGAATTGTTATTTTTCCGCAAAAATTTAATTTGTCCACAAATAGCCATGTGCTGTTAAGAAAAACAGTTCCGGGCAAGCCATTTATAACATTAGCCTGTCTATTTTTGTCTATGCACAATTATCAATTCCCGGAACAAACAGCCATTTATCATGGCAAAGTAAGAGATGTATATACCATCAAACAAGATTGGTTGGTAATGATTGCCAGTGATCGGATCTCTGCATTTGATGTAATCCTTCCCCGTCCTATTCCTTTTAAGGGTCAGGTTTTAAATCAGATTGCTGCAATTATGTTAGATGCTACAAAAGATATTTGCCCAAACTGGTTGGTGGATACTCCTTGCCCGAATGTGTCGATCGGAAAAAAATGCGTTCCTTTTAAAATAGAAATGGTTGTGCGAGGAAATCTGGTAGGTCACGCATGGAGAACTTACGCTAGCGGCTCCAGAGAATTATGCGGAGTTGCTTTGCCTGAAGGACTTAAAGAAAATGACTTCTTTCCAACTCCGATTATAACCCCTTCTACAAAAGCAGATGCAGGACATGACGAAGATATTTCAAAAGAAAAAATCATTGAACAGGGACTCGCCTCTTCAGCCGATTGGGAAATTCAGGAAAAATATGCTTTACAATTATTTCAGAGGGGAAAAGAAATTGCTTTAAAACAGGGATTGATCTTAGCAGATACAAAATATGAATTCGGAAAAATTGGCGATACCATTTATTTAATGGACGAGGTTCATACGCCAGATTCATCTCGTTATTTTTATTCGGAGGGATTTGAAGCAAGACAATCTTCGGGCGAAAAACAAAAACAGTTAAGCAAGGAGTTTGTAAGAGAGTGGTTGATCGCAAATAATTTTATGGGAAAAGAAGGGCAAACAGTTCCCGAAATGACCGATGAATGGATCGACACAATTAGTAAACGCTATATCGAACTATTTGAAAAAGTAAGCGGAAAATCGTTTGTGCCGGAATCTGTTTCAGAAGAAACAATGATGAGTCTGGTAACAGAAAGTTTGAAAAAAAATAAAGTTATCTAGCACAATTAATTTAGACCAGAAACAGTTGCAAACAGCATTTTAGAATTGAAATGCTGTTTGCAACTGTTAAGTTTACAAAAATCAAGGTTATAAATTATACTTCAGATTTACGCCACCAAAATAATTAATCTTATAGGGAGCCGGTAAATATGCATCGGGTAATTGATTTACAAATACCATATAAGCATATTGCGTTCCAGTAATATTGGTTGCACCAAAAAATAAATCAAATCCAATTTTTGAAGAGAGCTTATTCTGAAATCCCAATTTCCCGTTTAACAAATTATAACTGCTGCTATAATTCAATCCGTCGGAGCTGATGGGCATACCATCTTTATAAGAGTAAGTAAGGTTTGCATAAAAACCGATCTTGCTGCTTACATCTACACCCAAATTTGCAGTAAGTGGCGCTACACCTGCCACTGCTTTCCCGTCGTAGTTTGCAATTACGGCAGATTGCCTATCCGCACTTAATGTTTGAAAACTATAACCTACATACTTAAAGTTGCTATACGCCAAATTTGCAAAAGGCTTTACAGAACTAATAAATCCGGTAGCCGATTCCAGTACATTATATTTTAGTAAAAGTTCAATGCCCTTATCATCCTGCTTTCCACTATTGGCAATATAAGAATAAGCGGTAGTTGTAGTTGAGCCATTTAAGGGAACCGCAATGGCTGTCATTTTATCGGTGAATTGAGCACTAAAGATTGCAAGTTGATACGCAACCTTATCATTCAGGATAACACCCTTTGTACCAATCTCAAACTGATTTCCGATTTCGGGTTTAAGGTCGGTATTCAATTTTCCGGTAGCGGGTATAAAGAAGTAGGAACTCACCGGAGCTTTGTAACCCTTGCTGTACGAGGCATACACCGAAACTGATTTATTGAAAACCTTATTGATGGCGATATGGGGCGACAACATTCCGTTATAACTTGTGGCAAATTTGCTGGGATTGGTATTTGAAGCAACATAAAACTTATCGTTCAGGTCAATGCGCATGCTGCTATTCCCGAGCCCGGCAGTAATCGAAAGGTCTTTCGGAAATTGCAAAGTCCATTCTGTAAATAACGAACTGGTGGAGCTAATCGTAGACTGATTACTTTTCATTGCCCCAATAGTCCAATAAGCAGTTGCCGAGTTCGGATTTGCTATCATATTATATCCAATAATCTGAGCATATTGTTGTTGTGCTTCCAGGCCAGTTATTCCACTGAGCGATATCCCATTTTCTAAATTAAATTTCAAATCCACTGTACTACGCAATCCATAGTTGATCGGGTTTTTATCCGTCCAGCCACCTGCAGAGCTCGCGTTATTGCTTGCACCTGATGCAAATACCGTTGTGGTATTTGACAGATGGCGATTAAAATTATAAGTATGTGTAAGTCCGGCTCTAAAACTAATTACCTCTGAGTGCGCATTTCGTTTTATGTAATCTGGGTTACCGGTATAATCAAAACTATTGTATTGATCAATTGTAAGCTCTCCCCCCCTTTCGTCATAACTATTACTATATCCGAAATACGCATTGATATTTTGTTTTTCATTTGGTTGAAAATCGGCTGCAATATTTACAAAATCTTTTTTTGATGCCGTATGCAACATATAGCCATCCGATTTTTGTTTGCCATAATTTATCAACAATGCACTGTGTTCGTTTCCGGTCTGAAAATGTGTGGTATAACGTTGTAATCCATTCGATCCTACCTGAATATCCTGACCAATTAGGGTTTTATTTTTTTCGGGCTTTAGTGTAGTGAGGTTAACAACGCCGGCAATAGCCAAGCCATATAAAGCTCCTGCAGGCCCCTTTGTAATTTCCACATTCCCGATCGAATTAAAATCAATATCGTCCATTACAGTTATTCCTTCGGCATCTGTAACGGGTATGCCATTTAAATAAACTTTATATCCCTGACCATCAAAATTGCTATTGCTTCCATTTGTTCCCCGAATACCGTTTCCATATCCGCGAATATTAAATTGTTGTCCAGATGATACCGCACGGCGTTGCATGGTGACTCCTGGTACATCTGTATTAATGGCATCATCCAAGTATATTCCGGTATTTCTTTTCAGCTCTGCATTTGAAAGTTTTGCAATCGACACCGGTTGATACAAAGTAGATTTGTTTTGATTGGATGTTGCAGTAATTTCTACATCATCTAATTGCCGGTCTTGCGGAATGAGTGCAAAATTTTGTACTGCATTGCAATCAACGGCAACACGTTTAATAGATTCATAACCGATATATGAAATAACCAGGCTCCCTTTGCCATTGCAATCAATACTAAAATTTCCTGCACTATCAGAAGTTGTTGCAGCAAAATCTGATAGTCGAATACTAGCTCCTGCCAGCGGAGTTTTAGTTTTAGCGTCGATAACCTTACCCTTTATTTTATTTTGCGCAGATGCCGACGCTATGAGTAATACAGATACTACCGTAATAAATATTCTTTTCATTTAAATACAATATTGTTGAAATAATTAATTAGCAGCTACCCAGAGTAGCCCAACTGATATTTATTTCAACAACGCGGAGGCGGGGTAATAATTTCAGGGAAGAGTAATGCCAGATCAGCTTTACTATAAATCTTTCTTATCTTCTCCTGAAAGGGATGAATAAAAAAGTAGGTTTGTTTTTCGAAACAAAATCCACTCAATATTTTGATCAGGTTCGGGTTATTTTTATCAGGGCCGCTCTTTTGCGCTTTTCGAATCGCATTCAAATTAAACTCAAGTTGATTCTCATCATGATCTTTCAAACAGGTTATCTGAACCCTTCCCGCAGCATAATTAATTTCTACTACATCGTATAATTCGTTCTGATACCTGAATTCTTTATTTTCTTCCTCCCAGAAAAAGTCCTTGTCGCTTATATTTCCACGACTAGCGATAAATTCAAAGTGACTGGCAATTTTATTCGATTTATTAGATTTTATATATGCTTTCATTTCTTTTTTCAGACCGTCCTGATACAAAGCATATACTAAATGGTATCCACCCATGTAGATCACCAAACAAAATAATAATATGAAACAACTTATGTTTTTCACCAAAAGCAAAATAGTACAAAACAAGGAAAATGCTCAGTAAAAATGATGGGCGTAAAATTCAAGCACCATACCCCATTACAGGATTCATAAAAAAAATAATGCAACTACAACCCATTCAATTCATCGAGTCTTGGCCTTAAACGTTGTTTGCTTTTATTAAAAATATGCTGCCCCTTATCGTGCCCTTGCCTGATTTCTTTTTGGCGCTCCAGTGGCATATGAATGCTGTTCTTGCATTCCTGACTGCAGCATCCTTCAAATTCTGCTGCGCAGGACTTGCACTGGATAAAAAGTAAATGACATCCGTTGTTGGCGCAATTTGTATGTGTATCGCAGGGTTGACCGCACTGGTGACATTTGGCAATGATATCTTCTGTGATGCGCTCTCCCAAGCGATTATCAAAAACAAAATTCTTTCCAATGAATTGGGCGGTAAGATTCATTTCTGAAGCTTGTTTGGCATAATTAATAATACCTCCTTCCAGATGAAATACATTTTTAAATCCCTGATACAGCATGTAGGCGCTTGCTTTTTCGCAACGTATGCCGCCGGTACAATACATGATGATATTTTTTTCTTCATTCCCCTTCATCATGTCAACTGCCATCGGTAATTGCTCTCTGAAAGTATCGGAGGGTATTTCTATTGCATTTTTAAAATGACCAACTTCATACTCATAATGATTACGCATATCGATCACAATGGTATCTTGCTGTTCCAGCAAATTATTCATCTCAGCGGCATTCACATAGCGGCCTTTATTTTCCATGCTGAAATTAGGATCCTCAATTCCATCAGCAACAATTTTTTCGCGTACTTTTATTTTGAGTACCCAAAAACTTTTACCATCATCTTCCACTGCAATATTCAATCGCAATCCGTTTAAGGCAGGTATTGAATACAAAAAAGTTTTGAATGCTTCAAAATTTGCCGAAGGCACACTAATCTGGGCATTGATTCCTTCTTTGGCAACATAGATACGGCCGAAAACTTTTAATTGATAAAGCGATTTGTAGAGCCAATCTCTGAATTCCTTGGGATGCTGAATTGGAAAATAAGCGTAGAAGCTAACAGTTGTGCGTGGGTCTTTTTCCTGAAGCATTAGTTGTTTCAGCTCTTCGTTTGAAACACGATTGTGTAATAAGGCCATACCATTTAATTTTAGACATCCCGAAGGAATGTTCCATTAATAATTATTGGAGCTACTTGCAGGGTAGCCAAAATTTCGGGGCGAAGGTACAATTTTAATAAAATGTTGAAACAATTCTTCTTTTCTATTTAACTTGTAAATCAATTAAAATGATTTATCGAATCAGCAAAACAGTACCCTTGATTGTTTTGTATTCGTTTTCGTTTGACGAATTTTTAAACCGCAGGTA
>JAIEMK010000025.1 GCA_019752295.1 Chitinophagaceae bacterium
AAACTATAAGTATTATATTTGAAACACTATTATTAACTAAGACAAAATACTGTCCGACTAAATCATCACACCTCAACTTTCAGCAGCATTTATATTTGTCGGAAAAAAGTAAAAACCTAAAGCTGTGAATCAAAATAGGTTTTGACTCGTAAAATTTTTTTACAAACTTTTCCATACAATAGTTCTGATTTCTCACATTAATTTTTCGATTTTTGCTATATTTAAAGTGCTATAAGTTTATTGGCAATTATGCTTTTGTGTCAAATGAAATGACTAACCCTTTAGAAATAAAAAAACTGGCAGATCAGCGCTTAAGAGAAGCTCAGGTACTTTTCCAAAATGGAATGTGTGATGGGGCATTTTATTTAGCAGGTTATAGTGTAGAGCTGGCATTAAAAGCTAAGATTTGTGAAAGATTAGGAATCCCTAACCTATTTGACGAAGCTAATACTGTCACGAATTCGATCAAAGGAATTGGCGAAATCCGTAAAACGCTAAAAACTCACAATTTATTTACTCTGCTGATTTTCAGTGGGTTGAAAATTCAATTTGATAATGATAAGGCAACTTCAAAAGAACTTGCAAAGGCCAATTCATTATTGTTTAATGCATGGGATGAAAATGCCAGATACAAGCCTTGTGGACATGTACTAGATAAGGATGTTGAAAAATTAATAACTTCGCTCTCGGGAATAAATGGAATATTAACATGGATAGAACAGAATTAAAAGAATTATTGATCCCTTTTCAGGAGAAATGCGCTGAGTTGGGAAAGCCATTGGCTGACTTTTGTGTTGAAGAAGCTTTCCCTGGAGATATATCCACATCATATATCATTCAGGTAAAGGCACCTTGGGTTGACAATATGTATTGTTCTGATGCAATTGATTTTCTATTTGACACACTTTGGGAAACTACAAATGAAGAAATAAGAAAAAAAGTATTTTCAATCCAAGTACTTGATGGTAGAGATCAACTGCATTGTTGGTCTGAGGCTACAGTTGCTAAATCATAAGTAATAATAGGCAGGAATCTCCTTCTATTTTAAGTACATTCTCTGATTTTTGGACTTTAGTCCACACGAACAAGCAAACTCACTCTCTCAACTAATTAGCCCGAACTGACTGATATTAAATTTTTGCATTTAGGCTCTCTAGCAAGCAAGAAATCAAAATAAATAAATTGTTAAATATTTATAATATGATGAAGCATTTCTTACATTAGACATGAAATTATGCCAGAATTTATAGCATAATTGTGTGGAACCTGTGAGAAGAGTAGAGGTGAAATTTTTTCGGGACACTGGAATCTGAGTTAGGGCAAGTGTAAATAGTAAAAGTAGTATATGCGAACACTGATATTTATAGCAGTATTATTCTTTGTTCAATCAACTCTTGGGCAGAAAAATGAGGCTGAACCCGTTAAAAAAATACCTGATTTTTCTTTATATCATTTAAAAAATGGGACAACTAATTTATTGTCTTTAGCAAAAGGAAAAATAACATTCATCGATTTTTGGTTTGTGCCTTGCGGACCCTGCTTCGTTGAAATGAATATGTTGCATGAATTGTATGCAAAGTATAAAAACAACCCGGCTATCGCTTTTTTGACAATTACCTTTACAGATAGTTCAATAGTTAGGCCACTTATTGAAAACAGAAATGAGTTAGAGAATGACACTTACAGTTATTTTAAGAAGATGTCGAATCTTGATACATTTAAACTACCTGTGTATTTTGCTTTTTCAAAACGAAAAGCAGAATCTTATAATGAATCAAGAGATTATTTAAATGGGACCTTTAATTTTTATATGTATCCAACCATTTTAATATTTGACAAAAATGGGTTGTTGATATATCATAAAACAGGCTTTTGGAAAAGCGACAGGAAACGGCAACAACTGGAAATAGAAAATCTCATCAAAAGAAAGATGGAGTAAAAAATTTTTCACTTGAGTAAGTTCCTCCTCTGCCAATATTAATAAGCAATGGTTATAAAATTACTTAAAGTAACTCCCATTCTTTTCCATTTGTCCTGACTTGCAACTCTTGTATAACAATTTTTTGAAAAAGCTGTAACGGCTACGGGAACTATTGTAATGGGGTTCTCTTTTTTTGCCATCCTGCTTTCTATCCATTGCATCGTAATAATAAATTCGCCATTAATTTTAATATTGTACTGCTCTAAGTCTATTTTAGTCCAACCGGTTTTAAAATCATTGATTGCGGCAAAAATTTGTGTCTTGCAAATGATGGTATCGGGCATATTGTTTTTTAGAGAATAAATATTTATCCTGAATTTTATAAAGTTGAAATTATTGGCAGAAATATAAAAGTTGAAATCCTTAAGAATCGCATTTCTTTTGTTGGCATGGTATCGCATTCCCATTTCAGAACCAATAGTTTCTTCAACACTTGTTTTATTATGAACCGATAATTGCACCAGCTTGCCCGACTTTTGCCGACCAATTACTTCGCTATCTATTCGTGGGGTAGAACTGATAACAGTTACTTCAGCAAGTTCTTTTACTTCGGCCTTTAACTTGATTGTCTTGTCATTGGTTGCCATAAAATCCTTAACTGAAATCCTAATGTTGCCATAGCCTACAAGGCTTATCTGTAAAGTATCTGCAAGATTTTCTTGCGTTATCTTAAACGAGAATCGACCAATTGAGTCGCATACTGTTCCCTCCGGTTTATTTAAAACTCCCACACTAACATAGGCTAATGCAGTATTGGTTTCTTTATCTAAAACAACCCCTTTGACCGTTATGTTTTCGGCGGCCACATTCTGACAGAAGCTTTGATTACCAAAAGCCCAAATGAAAATAAACGCGAGCGTTATTTTAAATTTCATACTCAATACTTTTTTTGCGTGCCAAATAAGCAAAATCTATTCAATTGTAATAGAAGTTGTTTGATGAATTTTAGCAGATGATTCGCCTACCAATATTTTATACACACCGGGTTCAACAATCCATTTAGCTTTTTGGGTATCGTAATAGGCTAGTCCTTTAACAGGGATCTCCAATTTCACTTCTACCGTAGCTCCTTTCTGGACCATCACTTTTTTAAAAGCCTTTAACTCCTTATCTGCACGCTCCACAGCAGAGCTGGGTTTGTTTATATATAATTGAATGGTTTCTTTTCCGGAAAAATTACCGGTATTTGTTAGTTGAAGCGTTGCTTTAATGGTTTCATTTGCACGATATATTTTCTTATTCGTGTTTAAATCTGAATACGCAAAAGAAGTATATGATAATCCATAGCCAAAAGGATAGAGTGGCTCAATTTTTTTGGTATCAAACCAACGATATCCCACCAGGATACCTTCTTGATAGGTTACTACAGAATCGCCGGGATAGGCATTCAGCGCGTGTGCAGGTGATTGTTTTAAATCGGCCGGAAAGGTAAAAGGCAATTTGCCGGACGGATTTACTTTACCCGTTAACACATCGGCCAAAGCATTGCCATTTTCAGAACCATTATACCAACTCCATACGATAGTGTGGCTTTGTTGTTTAATCTTATTAATATCATAAGGTGCTCCGCCCACAACCACGATAATGGTATTGGCATTAGCAGCTAACACTGCATCTACTAATTCCTGTTCGCCAAAAGGAAGTGATAAGTTGGGTCTGTCTCTGCTCTCGCTTTCATAATCGCGATTGCCACCCACAAATAAAATAGTTAATTCAGAAGATTTTGCCAATGCCGCAGCTTCTGTAATCAGGGCTGGATCTGCTTTTGACATTTCAGTTTTATCTGTGTTCCAAATTGCTTTATAAATAGCGCGGTAGCCTTGTGCAAATTTGATGCTGGTGTTTTTATCTAATTTATTTTCTAATCCTTTTAGTGCAGTTACTTCATATTTCGCTTTTACGCCGGCACCAAATCCCCCTAAGTGATATGTATGAATCGCATTATCGCCAATCACCGCAATACTTTTTATTTTTGCAGTATTCAGGGGAAGCAAATGTTTTTCGTTCTTCAAAAGCACGATCGACTCTGCAGCAATATCGTAAGCTGTTTTGCTATGTGCTGCTGTATTGATGCTTCCGGAAGGAGGATTTTCACTTAAAGTTGTATGATGCATTACCCATAAAATGCGACGCACTTTTTCATCAATGGTTTGTACACTTACTTTACCCTCCTTCACTGCTTTGAGTAAGGGGTCGGCGAAATAATAGCTATGGTAGGGCGGATTTGAACCCATTTCCACATCCAGTCCATTGTTGGCAGCAGTAACGGTGCTATGTGTGCCACCCCAGTCGCTGATTACAATTCCTTTAAAGCCCCACTGCCCTTTCAAAATAGTTTTGAGCAGGTATTCGTTTTCGGAGCAGTAAACTCCGCGCAATTTATTGTAGGCACTCATGATGGTCCATGCATTGCCTTCGGTAATAGTAGCTTTAAAAGCGGGCAGATAAATTTCTTGTAGGGCGCGTTCGTTGATTTCAACGCTTACTTTTCCGCGTTCAATTTCCTGGTTATTGAGTGCATAGTGTTTTACGCAGGCGGCAATATTTTGGCTTTGAATTCCTTTAACCGATTGAACAGCCAGTTGCGCATTTAAAAAAGGATCTTCCGATAAGTATTCATAGGTTCTTCCATTAAGAGGTGTGCGGGCAATATTAAATGCAGGAGCCAGCATCACATATTTTTTTCGAGCTCTGGCTTCTTCGCCCATATCATGTCCGTATCGATAAGAGAGTTGTGGGTTCCAGGTAGCAGCCAGTGCAGAGCCGTTGGGAAAGAAAAGGGCAGAGTCGGTAGTGGAATTGGCAGAGCCCCAACCTTCCAATACATCTTCGCGCACACCCAGCGGGCCGTCATCCGTCATCAGTCCGGGTATATTCAGGCGTGGTACCCCTGCAGTGCCAAAAATGCTATTGGCGTGCAGCATGGCAATTTTTTCTTCGAGCGTTAATTGTTTAACGATGGCGTTAATTTTTTGTGCAATTATTTGATCCTTACTTGTTTGTGCAGCAATAAAACAAGTAGGAAATAAAATGAGTAGGGAAACCAAAAAAGGCAGGGCTTTGTGTTTCATAAATGGCAATTGAAGAGTTGTTGATTTGATCTTAAAGAAAGTATGTATAAAGTTAGGAATTCCGAGGAGAAGCCATAGGAATTTGTCAGATCATAATCAGTACAATTTTTCTAGGTTTAGTGGGGGCCGCTTAAAAGCCAGGCTAGTGTCTCTGTATGAAATGCTTATTTTTGTATTTGTTCTATTTTTCCATTTCATTGTATAGTTTGTACGATCATATGCCTCAATATAACTTGCTCCCGATTCGTTGTCTGTTTCTGTATAGTAAATGATTAAATCGTTTTTATAATCAAGGAAGTATGCCTTCTCTACTAGTAATTCTGTAGTAAGATGGAAACTGTCAGATTGATTTGTTGCTATATTCCGAATTGTAATTTTCCCCGAAGGATATAATGTAAGAAACCTTCCATGTATGGTTGCTACAACAGCATCCTCTTCTGAAGTATTTCCTGTTGGAGCTTTAACTAGAACAGGTTTAATGATATCTACATTCTTCTGTTGGTTTGCTGATTCAGTCACTTGAGATGTATTCTTCACTCCGAGCTTCGGGTTAGTATCTGAGGCGTTGCAGCCAATCAGAAAAATCAACAGGAATAAATTTCGTTTCATATGCTGTGGTAATCTTCGATTCTTATTTTATTTGGATAAGGTTCTTGCCTTTTTTTTGAGTTTTGTAGTGGTAGTTGAATAGGTAGTTTCTTGTTCAAACAGTACTGATTGTTTTAGAAATTCCTCAGCATCTATTTCGGCATTTTTATCAAGTTGTACGACAGTAAAATAATTTTAATAGCGTCGCTGGGAGTGTCTGCAAGCGATACTGCTTTGCAACGAATTACAGTCGAGTGATGACTTGCAAATGTGCAGGAGATTATGCTAAGTTAATTGGTTATAAAATATTGATATGTTGTTTATTGTAGAAATATTGTTTATTTTACCTTGTATGATTTTCACTGACGACCTTATAGAAGAATTAGTCAATTGCGGGAAAAAGGTGATTGATGCTCCTAAAGACTCTGGGGTAGGTCGGGGCAGTAGTAAAGTAAAATTTTTACTTGAGTCAGTAGATGGTCTGCATTCATTCAGTGGTTTTATATCTAAAAATTTAACTTTTCAAGAAAATTATTCAATTGGATTAGTTTATAATCCAAAAGAGGAGAAAGGAAAAATTGTTTTGTTGCGAATTAATGGTCCGCATGGTCCAAACGAAAACGCTCAACACCATTATGGCCCACATATACATCTCTCAACCGCAGAGAGAATTAATGCAGGTTTAAAACCAGAAGGTTTTATTGAAACTGATGTGCCATATTCGACTATAGAGGATGCAATACAACTTTATGTAAAAAAAATTAACATAATACCTGCTGATAGAAAAAAACACTTTCCGGCGCCCAATAACCAAATTGATATTAACTTTGAACGAGTCGAAGAAATCTAATGGAACAGATAATTAACTATATAAAACAGGACTTCAACGGAAGAGTTTCTATCAAGCAAAAAAGGCCTGGTATCTATCAAATATTGTTGCCAATTTATCATGAAGATGGCGATATGATAGATTTGTTTATAACGCCTGTAGGTGAAAATAAGTTTTCATTGTGTGATTACGGTTTGACATTACAAAGACTTTCATATTCTTACGACATTGATACCGAAAACAAAGAGACCATACTTCAAAAAATAGTATCTGAAAACGGTCTTACTGAACAAGAGGGGAATATTTACTTAGACACTAAGCCCGAAACTTTATATACAGATATAATGCATATTACGCAGGCTTATGCAAAGATTGGAAGCATGCGTTATTTTAAAAGGGAAATAATCGAAAACTTGTTTTTTGAAATGCTAGATGAATATATTTTTAGCAACCTTAAAGATTTTAATCCTCAAAAAAAGGTCATGCCGATACCTGAGAGGGATGATATAGAAGCAGACTATTCTTTTCAGCCGAATGGCAAGCCCGTGTATTTATTTGGTGTCAAGGATGTTGCTAAGGCAAGACTTGCTACATTGAGTTATCAAGCCTATTTATTAGGAAATATTAAATATCATGGCTGGGTTGTAACAGAAAATTTTGAAGCGTTGCCACGAAAAGATAAATTAAGACTTACAAATGTCTGCGATAAACAATTCACATCACTTGATGAATTTAAAATGAAAGCCCGGTCTTTTTTAGAAAAGGAAAAATAGTACCAGATGCACTACGAATCGTCTGCAAGATTCTTGCAATTTTACAGCTTACTAACTACTTACAAAAATTACAAAGTCGAGTCGATAAATCATCTAATGAATTGCAGATAGTTTGCAGTGTATTATTGATATTTGAAATTTAGGGTATTACAATATAATCATGCACAATGGACAGGAATATGCAAAGACTGGGAAATCGACTTCGCCTGCCCGTACTGGTTGCTTAATATCATCAGTTGAAGTTAGCAATTTATATCCAGTGATGTTTGCCCTGATCGGAACAAAGTTTAACGGTGGGAAAATGATGATTGTTATTCCACCAGTTTTGTTTACCATGAGGGTATATGCCTAGCTTATTGATTGAAATATGCAACTCGAAGAGCCGTATAAATCGAGGCGTTCACGTAGGGTTCTCCCATTTAGCGGGACAAGTTGTGATGAGCTTGGATGAAAGTTCCTCGACTTGTTTTTTTAGTATAACCCTGGTATTGGGAATCTATATCCAATAAAATACTTTTTACCATTTATTTCAAAAGCTTGCTTTTCCCTTCTCTTCTTTAGAAGTTCTGTCAACTGGTTCAAATATTTTTTTTCTAAGAATATACTTGTCACATAACTTCCTTGTTTTCTTGTATCTGGACTATTAAGATTAGGCCAATTTGTCGGCCATTGAATTGGGATGTCTGGTGAGTGGCTATAGTCGGATAACATAATCTCAATTCTGTCAGGTATCCACTTTATCGACTTTTCAGCGTCAAAGTTTAAAATGAAGTTATGAATATTGAGAACTTGTGATGGAAACCTTTTCCGATAATCCTTTGATGAAACATAACCGCAAACTGAAACACAAACCAATGTGTCAAGTTTTACAAAAACACTATAAGATGGATTATCTGTTGCCAGTATCTCTCCATTGGGGGCTGAAATTGTTGCGTTGAAAAATCTACTTTTTTTGAAAAGAGTATCCGTCAAATTTAGTTCACTGATAAGCTGAGTCTTTTCACCCTCTTCAACCTGGGTCAAATTATACGCCCCGTTTTTCCAAAACAAAATTTTACCATTGATATAAAGAATGAATAGTGGGCCTTCTGCTCCCATAAACATAGCCCGCGGGTCACTAATGCGATACCAAAAAATTGGTTTCCCAAAACTCGTGTCACCAATTTGTCCAAATGAACTGAGCCCGATAAAAAGAAATATAAAAATCAATAGTCGTGTCATGGTTTTATTGATAGTTTCAATAATTGGGTGGTCGCAAAAATTGCATAAAACTTTCGGGCTTGGAGAAGGTGATGATTTTCACAACAAATGTTGACGCGGAGAACCAATTTTTGATTTACTAAAAATACGTCTACAGAGCACTGAACCGCAATTTTTGCTGAATCCGTGTACCAGCAGTTTTTACGTCGACTGAAATTAATTTGTGATTTTGTCAAGTTCATTAATAATAGTTTCAGCTCGTTTTTCAAGAAATGTGTTGTAATCGTCTCTTTGATATATGTCCTTTTTAATGGGAATTAAATTGCTTCCCAAAATTGTATTAAAATCTGTCGATGGAATTAAATTAAAGAAGTAATCAGAAGGGCTTTTTTTTGATATTTTTTTATTGGATTCAGCGGGTAAAAAACAGAAATTCACAATACTAAATATTTTCTTTTTTGCAACTTTTTGCTTTTTAAGATATGCATTAGGGAAAATGTGGTGGAATTGTTTTCTGTTATATTCTGAAAGGGCAAAGGCAATATCTATTTTAGTATTCTTTACTAAATCTGTTGGTTTGTATTGAGCCATTAATAGAAGAAATGCTCTTGTGAGTGGATTTGCTTTAGAAAACGTTGTCTCAATTAATTCGGATGCCGTAACAGAGTATCTTAGTAAATCAACAACTTTATGGTTCCCCTTTCTAATTTGAAGAATGGTTTCAATGTCAGCATTCATTTTGGCCGTTGTTTGTCCAGTTGAGTAGCGATTAGAAAAAGAGGTTTTCCAGAACCATTTTTTTAATGATTTTAATTCTTCAGCATTGGGTGTACCTGTTTCCGTAAAAAATCTGCAAAGGGGTGCAATTTGTTGTTGAAATGGAAGGAAATCTTGAATGGAACAGTTGAGTTCTGTATGCAAAAAGTCAATTGCCTTTCTTAATCCTTCACAAACTTTATCCCAATTATCCCGAACCTGTTCACCCGATAGCTCTAATACTTTTGGAGTTGTGGTGTCGTTTTGTACAACTCCTGATATTGTTTGAAGAAGAATATTTTGAGACAAATCACCGAAATTTTTCTCATCAAGCTGCTCAAGTAAATCGTCCATTTTTTCAAGTAGATGGAAATTGTCGGTCCAAGTCCAAGCAATCATTAAATCCATTATACTTAATTTAGTTCCAGTATGATTGATTCTTTCGAAGATGATTCCAACTTCTGATTTTTCTCTGTTTTTGATAGTTACTACAGGTAATTCGTAGTTGATAAATTTTGAATGAAGTTCCTTTGCTGGAGTATGATATTTCTTGTCAAGGATCATAAACGCGTCAACAAATTTTGGCGTATCTAAGAAGTTTCTAAGATAAATTGTCTCCGATACATTACCACTAATGTCAGTTTTATGAACAAATATTTTTTTGGAAAAATCATAGTAGATTTCAAAAATATCTAAGTTAGGATTGTAGTTCTCTGTTGTCTCTTCTTGTTCTGTTTGGTCACTAAACACAGCATAGATAGAGGAAATTCTTTGTTGCCCATCCAAAACATAATTAACTGGGTAGTCCTCTTTTGTAATTGGAATTTTATATCCGGCAATATTTCTTGTGTGCTTCAGTCTGTCACCAGTATTCCATAACAGGACGCTACCAATGGGATAATTTTTCACAATACTGTCAAGCAATTCTATTATTTGATTTGGTTTCCAAACAAATCCCCTTTGAAAAGCAGGGATAAGAATATCTCCGCTGTTAATTCTATTAATGAGCTTGTCAATTTTCTCGGGGTTGACTGCTAATTCTGGTGCTTTCATATTTGTCTGTTTAAAATAGCTGTAACGGCAGTTTCTCGAAAAACTTGCTTTTAAACTAAATATACATAAAATGCGATCTCATTTCAGGTGATTCTAGCAGTAGTTGAAAAAATCTAGTCAGGACGCTTAACACTTATCAACCTCCTTTTCGCAATAATTAGTGTACACTATTTTGTACTACAGTAGGCAGTGCAAGTGTAGTAGCCCGGGCCCATACTGCAGTATCGATACTCCCAGTCTCCCCCCAGTCAAAAGCCAGTATAGAGTATGGGGAGAGGCACTTTGAAAAAGGATCAATATTTGCTATTTATGCATCCCAAAACAAAGAAGCAATCCCCACTATTGACAACCCCAAAAGCTGCAGTGCTTTTATTGGCGTGTTAAACTTCGGAAAAACATTTGTTTATTCGATTTGAGATTGTAAATTTGTTTTGCGTCTGGTACGAGTCGCTAAGCGTCTCAATACGGGGATACTTCCCCAAATCCAGTCGCTTTTTTGTGCCCAAAACCTACTGCAATGATATTTTGTTATATCGACGAGTCGGGTACGCCAGATATTCCCGGGAATACATCTCACTATGTTTTAGCTGGTTTAGCAATCCCAATTCATAAATGGAAAAATTGTGAAATAGAAATTCAAAAGCTTAAAAATAAGTACAATTTAGATCATGCCGAGATTCATACCGGTTGGCTGTTATGGCCTTACCTTGAACAATCGAAGATTACTGATTTTGAAAGACTTAACTATTCTACAAGAAAATACGAAGTAGAAAAATACAGAAATACCGAATTATTAAGATTGCAAGGACCAAACACACAAAAACTATATCATAAAACAAAAAAGAATTACAAAGCTACAAATAGCTACATCCACTTAACTTTTGATGAGCGTAAGAAATTTGTCAAAGAGATAGCTGCCTTAATAGGAGGATGGAATTTTTGCAGGTTGTTTGCGGAATGTATTGATAAAATCCATTTTAACCCTGCGGTAACCCCTCTTACTGTGGATGAACAAACATTTGAACAGGTTGTGTCAAGATTTGAACAATACCTCAAAATATATAGCAAGACAAGTAATGATAAAAAATATGGATTACTTATACACGACAATAATGATACTGTCAAGAAAAAGCATACTGAGATGATGAAGGGCTTCCACCGAAGCGGTACTCTTTGGACTACAATTAATAATATCATCGAAACCCCCATGTTTGTTGATTCGCAATTAACAAGCATGATTCAAATAGCAGATGTTTGTAGTTATGCAATTAGAAGATATCTGGAAAA
Source organism: Chitinophagaceae bacterium (assembly GCA_019752295.1). Classification (GTDB taxonomy): domain Bacteria; phylum Bacteroidota; class Bacteroidia; order Chitinophagales; family Chitinophagaceae; genus Sediminibacterium. The sequence continues at coordinate 11,539 of JAIEMK010000025.1, forward strand.
AAAACGAAGATTATTTGTTTGATGAAATTTTTAAAACAGCCGACAAAAAAGATGGCCGTGTTGTTGGCGTCCGTCATTTTACAGCTAATACTTGCACTTGCAAAATTTGTCAAGCACATCGATAATCGTTGTATCCAAACCAAGTACTACCAAACAATGATCCCATTTACGCAATGTAGCTTGCCAAAAAACAAAGAAGCAACCCCTACTCAGGATTGCTTCTTGTTAAAACAGAATCTGTTTTGTGGGATTCTGGTTAATGATATTTCAACTATAAAGATATTTCAACTATAAAAGTTTGTGTACCTGATCGCTGATCTCGGCCTTGGTAATGGGAATGCCCATCATCTTATTAAAAGCAATGGCATCTACATGATATTGATCGCGAATGATTTTTACTAACTGCCCATTATTGATTTCGGGGATCAATACTTTGTCGAATTTTTTAATGATCTCGCCAAGGTTTTTAGGGAAGGGACGCACATAACGAATATGCGCATGACTTACCTCAACTCCTTCTGCATGTAATTCCTGGCAGGCACTCTTAATGGCACCATAAGTAGAGCCCCATCCCAAAATCAATACCTTGCCCTTCTCTGCGCCGCTATCAATTGTTTGCGCTGGAATATAATCCGCTACCTTATCAACTTTGGCCTGACGAATCTTAATCATGTGCTGGTGATTCTCGGGCTCGTAGTTTACATTACCCGTAACATCCTGCTTTTCTAATCCGCCAATACGATGCTCGAGGCCGGCAGTGCCGGGAACAGCCCAAGGACGAACTAATTTTTCATCACGCTTGTACGGCATATATTTTACATCGCCATCATCCTTACTAGTTTTGAAATTTACTTCTATCGGCTTCAAATCGGCGGATACAGGAAACTTCCACGGCTCTGCACCATTGGCAATATATCCATCGCTCAATAAAATTACAGGAGTCATATGCTGCAATGCAATTCTACAAGCTTCCATCGCCACATCGAAACAATCGCTCGGAGTAGATGATGCAATAATTGGCATCGGACACTCGCCATTTCTTCCATAATAGGCTTGCATCAGATCGCTCTGCTCGGTCTTGGTGGGTAACCCTGTTGAAGGACCACCACGCTGAATATTTACAATTACCAAAGGAATTTCTAACATCATCGCCAATCCCATTGCTTCGGCTTTTAATGCCATACCGGGACCGGAAGTGGTAGTGATTGCCAACGCACCGCCATAGCTGGCGCCAATTGCTGAAGAGATGGCCGCAATCTCGTCTTCGGCCTGAAAAGTGCGTACACCAAAGCTCTTGTACTTTGCGAGCTCGTGTAAAATATCGGTGGCCGGTGTAATTGGATAAGAACCGAGGAATAAAGGCAAACCACTTTTTTCGCTGGCTGCAATCAATCCATAACTCAATGCCTGATTACCCATGATGCTGCGGTATAAACCCGGCTCCATCTTGGCTTTATCTACCTTATAACGGGTAGTGAATGATTCGGTAGTATCGCCGTAATTATATCCCGCCTGCAATACTTTAATATTGCTCTCGTAAATGGTTGGCTTCTTGCCGAATTTATCTTTCAGAAATTCTTTAGTGGTATCGAGGTTACGATTATACATCCAGTAAATCAAACCCAACACAAACATATTCTTGGCACGGTCGCGCTCCTTAACACCCAGATCTGCAAAGTCTTTCAGCGACTCGCGGGTGAGCTTGGTAACGTCTACTTTGGTTAATTCATATCCGTCCAAACTGCCATCATCCAAGGGGTTTACGCCATCGGGATAGTTGGCAAGCCTTAAATTCCGGGCATCAAATCCATCGATATTGGCAATGATTTTACCGCCTTTTTTAATGCTTTTTAGATTGGCTTTGAGCGCCGCAGCGTTCATGGCAACCAATACATCGCAATCATCACCGGGAGTATAAATCCTGTCGCTCGAAAAGTGTAACTGAAAACCACTTACACCCGCTAAAGTTCCGATTGGGGCCCTAATCTCTGCTGGGAAATCCGGGAAAGTAGCCAGATCGATACCCAACATCGCAGTATTATTGGTAAACTGCTGACCCGTTAACTGCATTCCATCGCCGCTATCTCCGGCGAACTTAATCACTACATCCTGTAGAAGTTCTTCTTTTCTGTTCATTGGTACAATTCAAAATTGATGCCATGGCTCGCTTAACATGACTGTTTTAAATAGTTTTTTTGGCATCAACTTGGAGTTGGTGTTAAAAAAAGCATGCTAAGATACGACCGAAACGAGGTACAAAACCTGTTTTTTCGCATTTTCTCTGTTAATCCACAGCAAAAATTGAAAATGGGTAAAAAAGATTAATTCTTGCGCATGCTTTATCTTAGCTCCCGAAATTTAAAAGTATGGAGCAGCACAGCAAAGGAATTAGATTGCTATTAGCAGGATTAATAGGATTGATGGCTTGTAATAATACAACGGCAGGAAAGCCGGAACCAGAAACCGATATTGCCACCGATTCGGCCAAACAGGCTTATGCGGCAAAGGTTAACGGCACGGTTGTGAAGGCTCCGGAAACGCCTTATACAATTGATACCACCAAACAATATATCTACCTTACTTTCGACGATGGCCCGCAGCCGGGAACCATGGGCTGCTATAATACCTGTAAAGATGCGGGCGTGAAAGCCACATTTTTTATGGTGGGATTACACCAACTCAAAAAATCGGACGGTAAAAAACTGGTTGGCATGATTCGCAATAGCTACCCCCAATTTCTGCTCGCCAACCACAGCTACGACCATGCACAGGAACACTATAAATATTTTTACCAGCACCCCGACATGGCTTTCCAAACCTTTCTTCGGGCACAGGATTCTTTGCAGGTTCCCAAAAAAATTATCCGCCTTCCGGGTAATGGCGCCTGGGTAAAAGAAGGAAGGGTTAAAGCCAGCCATTTGGTAAGTGCTGTAGCACATCAATTAGACAGTGCAGGCTTTAATGTAATTGGCTGGGATCTGGAATGGAATTTTAATCATAAAGATGCCCGCCCCGTGCAGAGCCCCGAAAAGCTGGCTGCTCAGATAGATAGTGCTTTTGCTAGAAATCAAACACAAACTAAAAATCATTTGGTACTCCTTTCGCACGACAGGATGTTTCAACGCACACCCGATAGTATTTCGTTGGTACGATTTATTCAGATCTTAAAAAAGAATCCGAAATATGTTTTTGAAACGGTTGACCACTATCCCGGATTAAAAAAATAACTCGTTTCCGTTTATAAATTTTATGTTTTTGTTGAGGGTTAACGGTCGCCGCTCTTTAATAGTTTTTGTATATTTGTACTTGAAATAAAATTTAATCTATGGCAATTTTTAAATCTGGTAATCCAACCTTAACCGAGAAAATGTTTGATAAGAGCAGTACTATCGACGCTGCCAATCAAGGTGTGATGAGTGTGCGTGGTACGATTAACAAATTTGGGTTCTTAATGTTTATGGTGATCGCGGGTGCCGCTTATAACTGGCAGGTGTTCGAACAAAAAGGTCCCGAAAGCATGCAAGTGTGGATGATTGTAGGCATGATCGGCGGATTGATCGCGGCTTTTGCAATTATGTTTAAACCAAACTGGGCGGGCTTTTTAGCTCCTGCATATGCATTGCTCGAAGGCCTATTTATTGGTGGTATTTCTGCAATATTCAATGCCATGTTTGCTCAAAAATATCCCGGACTGGTAATGCAGGCTGTTGGCTTGACTTTTGGTGTTGCCATCGCAATGTTTCTCTTGTATAATTTTAGAGTAATTAAGGCCACCGAAAAATTTAAATCGGTGATCATCGCATCTACACTGGGTATTGGTATTTTTTACCTGATTACTTTGGTGTTGAGAATGTTTGGTGTAAACGTAAGCTTCATGTACGATAGCAGTTTATTGAGCATCGGCATTAGCTTATTTGTGGTTGCCATTGCCGCTTTAAACCTGATCCTCGATTTTGATATGATTGAGCAAGGTGCTGAAAGAGGTGCTCCTAAATTTATGGAATGGTATGGTGCTTTCGGACTCTTGGTAACCATCGTTTGGTTGTATATCGAGATGCTGAAACTGTTGAGCAAATTGGGCAGCAGAAACTAATCAGTTAAATATATTCTTAAAGCCGCTTCCATTTTTGGGGCGGCTTTTTTGTGCTATGACGGAGGCTTCAAATACAGTAACTTAGTTTTTTTAAAGTTCAGTGTGTATGCAATTCAATCGAAAAAAACTTTCTAACGAAACCCTAATCGATATGTATCGGCAACTCCTCCTTCCGAGGATGATTGAAGATAAAATGCTGGTGTTGCTACGTCAGGGTAAGATTAGTAAATGGTTTAGCGGTATCGGTCAGGAAGCTATTTCGGTGGGTGTTACCATGGCGCTCAAACAAGACGAGTGGGTGATGCCCTTGCACAGAAACCTAGGCGTATTTACATCGCGTAAAATGCCTTTGCAAAAATTATTTATGCAATGGCAGGGTAATAAAGACGGGTATAGTAAGGGCAGGGAAAGAAGTTTTCATTTCGGCACGCGCGACCATCATATCTGCGGAATGATTTCGCACTTGGGTCCACAGTTGGCATTGGCCGATGGAGTAGCACTTGCTTATAAATTGAGAAAAGAAAAAAAATGTGCTGTTGCTTTTTCGGGCGATGGCGGCACAAGCGAAGGCGATTTTCATGAAGCATTAAATGTGGCTGCCGTGTGGGACTTGCCCGTGATTTTTATTATTGAAAATAACGGATACGGATTGAGCACACCAGTTACGGAACAATATCGTTGCAATCGTTTAGTGGATAAGGCCAAGGGCTATGGCATGGATGGTGTGCGTATTGATGGCAACGATGTGTTAGCAGTGTACGATACCATTCTGGGAGTGCGCGAATATTGCATCGAACAACAGAAACCTTATTTCATTGAGTGCATGACTTTTCGCATGCGCGGACACGAAGAAGCAAGCGGCGTAAAATATGTTCCCAAAGAATTGCTCGAAGAATGGGGCAAGAAAGATCCACTCAAAAATTTTGAACAATACCTGATCGCAACAAATGTAATTAGCGAAATGGAAGTTGCTGATATCCGCAATGAATTTAGAGAACATATCGAAGCCGAATTAAAGCTTGCTTATGAAGCGCCAGATTTGCTGCCCGATAGCGAGGCCGAAATCAATGATGTGTATGCACCCATAAAAAATAAAAACAAACAGGCTCCCGATATTAGTTTGCTTGACACCAATATTGCTTATTCCGAAAAAAGATTAGTCGACGCTATCAGGGATGCACTTTACCAGAGCATGCAAAAACACGAGCACCTGATTTTAATGGGACAGGATATTGCAGAATATGGTGGTGCATTTAAAATTACTGAAGGCTTTGTGGAGGAGTTTGGAAAAGCGCGGGTACGCAATACACCACTTTGCGAAAGCGCTATTGTGGGAACCGCACTGGGACTGGGTTTGGAGGGATTAAAGTCGGTGATGGAAATGCAGTTCGGCGATTTTGTAACAGTAGGATTTAATCAGATCGTAAATAATCTGGCGAAGCTGCACTATCGCTGGGCACAAAATGCTGATGTGGTAATTCGCATGCCAACAGGCGGTGGGGTGGGTGCTGGTCCTTTTCATTCGCAAACAAACGAAGCCTGGTTTACGCACGTGCCGGGATTAAAAGTAGTGTATCCTTCAAGTCCCGAAGATGCAAAAGGATTATTGATTGCTGCCATCAACGATCCCAATCCAGTTTTGTTTTTCGAACACAAAGCATTGTACCGCAGCGTGAGTGGAACGGTGCCGGATGCTTATTACGAAATTGAAATTGGGAAAGCTAAGCAGGTAAAAGCGGGGGTTGATATTTCGGTGATCACATATGGTGCGGGTGTGCACTGGGCGATGGAGTTTCAACAAAACCATCCCAATATCGATTTGAATATACTCGATCTGCGAAGCTTGCAGCCATTAGATTATAGCGCCATCAAAGAAGCTGTGAGGGCAACCGGAAAAGTGTTGATCCTGCACGAAGATAATTTAACAGGTGGCTTGGGTGGCGAGATTAGTGCCTGGATCAGCGAATACTGTTTTGAATTATTGGATGCCCCGGTAATGCGCTGCGCATCGCTCGATACTCCGATTCCTTTCAACGCGCAACTCGAAAATAATTATATGGCGAAGAGCCGACTTGAAAACTATATTAGCAAACTGATGTCGTATTAGTTTCTTTTAAAACAAATGCAGTTTATGATGAAACAATTTCTGAAAACAAAGGGTGGCATTTTTATTTTGTTGGGATTATTGAGTAGTCCCTTTTTTCTGCAGGCGCAACAAAAAGATTACCTGCCTCCGAAATTTGTGGATAGCAATCGCTTGGAAAAAGTTGCAAAATATTTTCCCTTGGTGGAGAGTTTGTATAAAGACTATGCTGCCAAAAATCATTTCCCCGGATATGCTTTTGGAATTATGCTCGACGGAAAATTAGTTTACTCAGGTGCGGGTGGATTTACGGACCTCGAAAAACAAACACCTGCCACAACGCATTCTATGTTTCGCGTTGCATCGATGAGCAAGAGCTTTACTGCAATGACCATTTTAAAATTGCGCGATGAGGGAAAGATCAAACTCGATGATCCTGTAAAAAATTATATTCCAGAAATGAAGGGCAAGCAACTTACTACTGACGCGCCCCTGATTACGATACGTAATTTGCTGACGCATTCGGCGGGCTTTCCGGAAGACAATCCTTGGGGCGACCGCCAGTTGGCTGCTACAGAAGATGATCTTGCTGAAATGTTAGAGAAGGGTATTAGTTTGTCGAACGATCCGGGATTGGTGTATGAGTATAGTAATATGGGTTTTGCCATGTTGGGAATGATTATTAAAAATCAAACCATTACTCCCTACAGCGATTATATTAGCAAACATATTTTAAAGCCTTTGGGCATGACAGAAGCTGCATGGGAATACAGTAAAGTTCCGGCGAATCAGTTGGTAAAGGGTTATAGATGGCTGAACGAAAAATATGTGGAACAGCCTTTATTGCACGATGGTATTTATGGAGCAATGGGAGGACTGATTGTATCGATCGAATCGTTCAGCAAATATGTTGCATTGCATCAAGATGCATGGCCTCCGAGAAATGATATGGAAACAGGTCCGGTTAAAAGAAGTTCAATTCGCGAAATGCATCAACCATGGCGCTTTTCGGGGTTGAATGCAAATTATAAATACCCGGGTGGTAGACCTTCGCCATTGGCTACTGCTTATGCTTATGGACTGCGTTGGAGCAGAGATGGAGAGGGTAGAGAAACTGTGGGGCATACCGGTGGATTACCCGGCTTTGGAAGCAACTGGATTATTCTGCCAGAATATGGTTTAGGGTTGATGTTTTTTGCCAATGCAACGTATGCGTCAACCGCATATGCGAATACCATGGTGATGGATACACTGGTTCGCATATCGGGATTGCAGCCGCGTAAATTACCTGCATCAAAAATACTTACCGAAAGAAGAGATCAACTGGTAAAATTATTACCCGAATTTAATGGAGCACAAAAATCAGGAATCTTTGCTGTGAATTTTTTCATGGATTATTTTGTGGATGCTTTACAAAAAGAGGCAAGACCCATATTTGAAAAAGCGGGAAAAATTATTTCTGTAGGAGAAGTAGTTCCGGAAAATCAATTGCGTGGATATTTCGATTTACAGGGTGAGCAAGCATCTATCAGGGTAAGCTTTACGCTAACACCTGAGAACCCAGCGCTAATACAGGAGTATCATATTAAGCTGAATGAGAAATAAAAAAAATCTGATAAAAATTATTCACCCGGATGATACATTTTCTCCGCATGCTTTAATACATCTTCTTTATAGAACAGTACTTCTTTGAATTGCCCCTTGCTGTACATTTCTGCCTGATCGCCGAAGTGTTTGGAATTAAGATCACCACTTTCGCCACCGGCTAATAAAGATTTTGCTTTGATTTTTTTTCCAAACTCAACAGCACAAATAAAACTATTACCACTTACACCATAACGTTTATTGGTTCCCGGAAAAGTTCTGCTGATAAAAGAGGGTAAACATCCCCATGTTGATGCAACCATGCCCGAAGGGATACTTGCTTTAGTATCATCATACACTTCAGTCAAGTTGCCTGTAAGCCGCTGATAGCGATTGATATTACCCCATGCAATTTGCCATGTTCCGAATTTGGTATGGAGTTCTGATACAACAGCAAGAAGGGGTTCGAGTAATATTTTTGCAGAAGCATTTGCAGCAAAATGTTGGGTCTTCTCTACATCATCCGACTCCTGATCCTCGTCTGATCCCTTCTTAATAAGTGGCCAAAGTTTTTGACCCCATTCCACCGCTAATGTAGTTGCAACAGATGTTTCAGCACAATTTCGATCCCAAGCAGATAAAACTTTAATGGGCTCTGCAAGCGATTGATAAGCCGAATCATTTTTATTTTTTTCGAATGCATTTACTAATGCAGGAATTAAGATATCAAATGCCGGCAGGTGTTTATTATATCCTGTTTCGATAATTTTTTCGATGGTAAATCCGGAAGCATTTTTAAAAAGATTTACTGCATTTACACCTCTGAAATTATCGCCATTGGGTGCCATATACTTTGGGAAATCCGATTTCTTAGGACTGGTAATTCCAGATGCAGTGAATGGAGAACTATTGCAATTCTGAATCCATCCATTGCTAGGATTTTTGATTTGAATCAATTCTTCAAGCTGGTGTAAGCCCTGCCATTCAGTGGCACTGGTAGTTCCATCAACGGGTTTGCTCCAATTGTATTTCGGATTGCGTTTAGGCATAAAATTCCCATGCCAATATGCGATATTTCCTTGATCGTCGGCATACACGGTATTGTTTGAAGTATTGGCCAATAACTCCATCGTTTTTTTATATGCTTCATAATTCTTTGCTTTGGTGCGTTGCCATGATTGGATCAACCCTTTAATATTGCGGTTATTGGCTTTTACAGATATCCAGTTGCCATTTCGGTTGGCCATAACTGCTCCGTGTGAAGTATAAAAAGCAGTAAAATTTTTTGTAGAAAGTTTGCCGTTGTTGAGATAACTAATATTGATTTTTTTCTGAATAACCGGTCTTAGTTGATGATCATATTCGTAAACTAATTTTCCGTTTTGTTTGCTTACTTTTTCGATATAAGTATCTGCTACATCACTATAGCTCGAAGTATGCATCCAACCTAGGTGCTCGTTGAACCCCTGATAAATAAAGAACTGTCCCCATGTTACTGCACCATAAGCGTGCAAACCTTCTTCGCTCTCAACTGCTACTTCGGGGCGAAAATAAAATGTAACGTGTGGATTGATATAGAGGATGGCGTTTCCCGAAGTCGTTTTTGCAGGAGCAATCGCAAACCCGTTTGAACCATCCGGAAATTGATCGTAGTTCTGCGGATCGTTTCTTGCAAGATCGGTTGCTTCTTTGCCCGAATAAAAATCTTTCAATTCTTTTTCAGAAATGTCTGCAATATCAATCGCGCTGATGCTTCCATCGGTCCATAGCAGCGTGTACCAAGGCTCGAAGCGAGTTAATAATGCGGGTTTTGTTTGTGGATGTGTGTAGATATAATAATTGATGCCATCGGCATAAGCGATCATTAATTTTTTTAACCATTCGGGTGCTCCTGCGTAATCTTTTTTTGCATCTGCTGTGTCGATGATCATGCGGATGAGTAAGTCGTTATACAATTCCGATTCACCTTTTATTTCAGATACCCTTCCCAGTTTCTCCACATAATTCATTTCCACTCTTTTGAAATCGTCTTCACATTGTGCGTATAATAAACCAAAAACTGCATCCGCATCAGTTTTTCCATACACATGAGGTATCCCCCAGTTGTCGCGAATGATGGTTGTTTTTTTTGCCTGCACTTTCCAGCGACTGATTTCTGCAGAAGAGAATGATTGGGCTGCAATCATTTGATGCATGCACAAGAAAATAATCGCGACGAATAAGTATCGTATTTTTTTCATGACAAACTATATTATTGAAGTTGAACTGAAAAATGCTTAAAAGAAATTTCCCCTCCATCTCGAGCACTCGGGATGGAGGGGTGGCCGAGCGGCTTAGCCCCGAGAACTCGGGGGGTGGTTGATCTCAAATAAAGTATTTTTCATCGAATCAAGTTTTTTCCCACCCCGCGGCACTGCGTGCGCACCCCTCCCAAACATGTTTGGGAGGGGAAATATTTTTGCTTAACTTTTTTTTCTTCTTCACTCTTCATTTTTCATTTTCCCTCAACACCCTCAAAATATTTCCGCCCAAAATTTTATAGATCTCTTTTTTGCTATACCCTTTTTCTACCAGAGCTTTAGTAATCAAATCATAATTGGTTACATCATCTAAACCCTTCGGACTGGAAGTAATGCCATCAAAATCAGAGCCGATGCCCACATGGTCTATGCCGGCAAGTTTTACGATATAGTCTAAATGCGCTAACAATGCCGACAGTGGCGGACGCGCTTCCTGTACTTCAGAAGCATACTTATCTGCCAATATCGATAAAGCGTACTCTTGTATTATGCCTTGTTTTTTTAATGAATCCAATTCTTGTGCATGATTCGCTGCAAACTTTGTTTCTTTTAATTTAAACGTGCTGTCAACAAAGCCGGAATAAAAATTCAAATCAATTACGCCACCATTTTTTTTAATCGCTAAGATCTGATCATCTTTTAAATTTCTGAAAGCCGAACAAAGTGCGTAAGCATTACTATGCGAAACGATGACGGGTTTTGTGGTGGTGTTGATGGCGTCCCAGAATGTTTGTTCGCCTACGTGCGAAAGATCTACCATCATTCCCAAACTATTCATTCTTTTAATAATTTCCTTACCAAAATCAGTGAGTCCCTTATGTGTTTTGGCAAGACTGTCTTTCTTAAGGGTTTCATCCATAGCAGATGTAGCCCATGAGTTAGAGTTGTTCCAGGTAAGCGTCATATACCTTGCACCACGCTCATAAATTTTGTTGAGTTTATTGATATCAGCTTCGATCATGTGGCCACCCTCTACGCCAAACATGGCTGCGAGCTTGTGTTGCTTCAATGCTTTTTTGAGCTCCGCATAATTTCGGGTGAGTGCAATTTTATCGGGGTTTCTGCTGATAACAGCATCTAGTGTATCCATCTCGCGATTGGCCCATTGGTAAGGATCTTTCTGATTGCCATCGCACCAAACAGAAAAGATTTGAACATCCACACCTGCTTCTTTAAAACGTGCAAGGTCGCTCTGAGTTTTTCCCTTCAAGTCCTTATCCATACTCACATTTTTTTCGATGCATGCGGTAAGGATATCATTGTGCGAATCCACAAAAATGGCATGCTGATGTATTTTTTTATAATCTTGTGCGTGTACGGCAAATGGGAAAAGGGCGATGATGAATAGTTTTTTTAGCATATTATTTTATGGGTTTATTTTAATTCAGTTTTAAAATTTTTCCTGCTCTTGCACCGGTATGTTTTTCTTCTTCCACTGTAAGCACACCATTCACGATGATGTATTTGAAACCGACACTATACTGATGTGGTTTGTTATAAGTAGATTGATCCTGCACTGTTTTTTCGTCGAATACGGCGATATCGGCTGCAAAGCCTTCGCGTAAAAGGCCACGATCTTTGAGTTGAAATTTTTGTGCGGGCAAGGATGTCATTCTTCTAATTGCTTCTTCCAGAGAAATTACTTTTTCATCGCGTACATATTTACTCAACACCCTCGCGTTGGTGCCATATCCGCGTGGATGCGGATTGCCCGATCCATACACACGAATGCTCGCATCGCTCGCAAACATATTGAAGGGATATTGCATGATGGCTTTTACATCCTGATCGCTCATGCCGTGAAATACCATGCCTGCGCCACCCTGCTCCATCATTTCGATAATGGTCTGTGCTTCTTCTGTGGCTTTGTGTTTGCGGCCCTTCAGGAGATTCACCTGTTCAATACTTTTTCCGTTGAAACTACTATCGGGTTTAAAAGATGCTACAACAGGATAACTGAAATGCTTCAATTTTCTTTTTTGTAATTTCTTCAGCATATGGGCTGTTACTTCTTTGCGAACTTCGGGGCGCGATAGTCGGGCTTTGATGGAGTCCTGGCCATCGGCCAAAACCCAATCGGGCAATAGAGTACTCAAAGAAGTACTGCTTGCGGTGTAAGGATATTGATCGATGGTAACGTCTAATCCCTCTGCCCTTGCTTTGATGATCATGGGAAGGGTTTCTTTGCTGCGTCCCCAGTTTTGTTGACCGCTTAATTTAAAATGTGAAATCTCTACGGGCATTTTTGCTTCTCTGCCAATATGCAATGCTTCATCAATTGCTTCGGTAACACTATCACCTTCGTCGCGCATATGGCTTGCATAAACGCCGTGATAAGCAGATGCTATTTTTGCAAGCCGCACTACTTCGATTGTTTTAGAATAAGTTCCGGGAATATAAATGAGTCCGGTTGATAAGCCCACTGCCCCATCTTCCATTGCTTTTTTTACAATGCCTTCCATCTGTTGCATTTCAGCTTCGGTTGGATCTCTGCGTGCAGAACCCATTACTGCTTTTCGTACATCGTTATGGCCGATGAGTGAAGCAATATTGATAGATAGTTTTAAGCTGTCGAGCATTGCAAAATATTTGCCCAGATTGGTTTCCGATAAACCACAATTCCCGGTTACCACGGTGGTAACCCCATCTAAAATAAAATTATTGGCTGTAGGATTCTTCTTTTCATCGCCCTCAATATGCGTGTGTACGTCAATAAAGCCGGGGCACACAATGAGTCCGCTTGCATCGATGGTTTTAGTAGCATGCCAGTTATTGAGTACCCCAATTTTAAAAATTTTGGAATCTTTAATCGCAATATCTGCATAGAACCATGAATTTCCTGTGCCATCCAGAACTTTGCCATGTTTGATCAGGATATCGGCCTCCTGTGCATGTGTTATAATGCTGATTAACAGCAATAGTGGGAATAGTTTTCTCATAACCAGTAAGTCTGCTATGAAATTAACTGAAATTTTGAACCGAACTAAAGAATCTACACGAACAATACCCGTCATTTTCAAGTGTATTGAAGAGCTCACTTGTAGTTTTGTACTGTGGTCGACCCTAAAACCTTACCTTCGCAGACTGAAAATTTAAACCGGTTATGTTAGATAAACTTGATGCAATCAAGGCCAGATTTGAGCAGGTAGGTATTGCGCTCACCAACCCCGAGGTAATCAATAATCAAAAGCAATACGGCGCTTATAGCAAAGAATACCGTTCGCTTGAAAAGATTGTTGAACCCTACGAAGTCTATAAGCGTGTTTTGGCAGATTATGAATTTGCTAAAGAAAGTCTCAATGGGAGCGATGAAGATATGCGCGAACTGGCCAAGATGGAAATGCCGGAATTGGAACTTAAAAAGGATGAGTTGGAAAAACAACTCACTAAATTATTGATCCCGAAAGATCCGCAAGACGATAAGAATGCAATTCTTGAGATCCGCGCTGGAACCGGTGGAGATGAAGCCAGTTTATTTGCGGGCGATTTATTGGGAATGTATTTACGTTATTGTTCCAAGAAAGGATGGAAGACCAATATTGTTACTGAGAGCGAAGGTACTGTAGGTGGATATAAGGAAGTGATTGTGGAAGTAACTGGTGAAGACGTTTATGGAACATTAAAATTTGAGAGTGGGGTACACCGTGTACAACGTGTACCAAATACCGAAACACAGGGGCGCGTACACACATCGGCTGCAACTGTTGCAGTTATGCCCGAGGCAGAAGAAGTGGATTTTGAATTGAAGGAGAGCGATGTAAAAATGGAGACTGCGAGAAGTGGTGGTGCGGGCGGACAAAACGTAAATAAAGTAGAGACCAAAGTATTCTTAACGCATATTCCAACAGGAGTAGTAGTGGTTTGTCAGACCGAGCGTTCGCAGTTGGGCAACCGCGAAAAAGCCATGACCATGTTGCGTACAAAATTGTACGAAGAACAGGTGCGCAAGCAAGAAGACGAAATTTCGCGTCAGAGAAAAACGCTGGTAAGTACCGGCGATCGGAGCGCTAAGATTAGAACCTACAACTGGCCACAGGGAAGGGTTACAGACCATCGCATCGGCTTAACATCCTATAATTTAGATGCAGTTATCAACGGCGAGATCGATGATTTTATTGAAGCTTTGCAGATGGCTGAAAATGCGGAGAAGATGTTGAATCAGTAGAAGTTAAAAGTCAAAATTCAAAAGTCAAAATTCAAAATTGAAGAAGGAAAGAGTAAAAGAAAAAATATTTCTTTTACTCTTCATGCTCCTCACTCTTCACTTTTTGACTTTTGACTTTTGACTTTTGAATTTAATTATTAATCGCTGCTTCTTCTTCAGCTTTGATTTTTAATTCCCATGCCCAGGCAGTCTTCATCATATCTTTCAGATCGTACTGAATTTTCCAGCCAAGCTTATTTACAGCAGCATCGTTATTGGCATAAATGGCTACTACATCTCCCGCTCTGCGAGGAGCAATTTCGTAGTTCAACGCTACGCCACTTATTTCTTCAAAAGTTTTGATAGCCTCTAAAACGGTAACACCCAAACCAGTACCCAGATTAAATATATCGCAGGAAGTTTCGTTTTTATGATTCTCTAAATATTGAATCGCCAAAGTATGCGCGTGTGCAATATCGCAAACATGAATATAGTCGCGCACACAAGACCCATCTCTAGTAGGATAGTCGTTCCCAAATACCTTCATCTTAGGTAATTTGCCGATGGCAGTTTGTGTAATGGCAGGTACTAAATTCTGTGGTTTGCCAATCGGCAGTTCACCAATAATGGCAGAAGGGTGTGCTCCAACCGGATTGAAATAGCGGAGCAGAATAGTATCGCATAAACCGTTTTTGGTAAATGCCTGCAACATTTCTTCACCCATTTGTTTGGTAGAGCCATAAGGGGATTCAGCTTTTTTGATGGGGGAAAGTTCCGTTACAGGAATGCTGTCGGGATTTCCATAAACCGTGCAGGAAGAAGAGAATACAAAATTTGAAATGCTGAACTCCTCCACACACTTCAATAAATTGATGAGCGAAAAAAGGTTGTTTTCGAAATACAAAAGCGGGGCAGCAACCGATTCGCCAACTGCTTTGTAAGCAGCAAAATGAATGACACCGGCGATATCGGTATTTTCCTGAAACACTGCTTGCGTTTCATCGAAATTCTTAAGATCAACTTTATAATTTTTTATTTTTTTTCCGGTAATTTCTTCGATGCCTGCGATCGAAAAATTGGTGGAGCGTGAATTATCGTCGATTGATATTACATCATACCCGTTGTTCAGCAGATCGATAATGGTGTGTGAACCAATATACCCGCATCCGCCGGTAACTAAAATCTTTTGCATAAATTAAATTATGCTCAAATATAAATTGATAAATTCAAATAGAGCGATTAGTTACCCTTTATCAGATAAAAAACTTGAGTAGATAAAACACCAAAGCAGCGAGTATGGCAGAGATTGGAATGGTTACAACCCAAGCCCAGAGCAGGTTGATGGTTACCCCCCATCGAACAGCACTCAATCTTTTTGTTGCACCAACCCCAATGATTGAACCGGTGATGGTATGTGTTGTTGAAACAGGAATTTTAAAGTGTTCGGTTAGGAATAAAGTAATAGCACCTGCAGTTTCAGCGGCAACACCTTCTAGCGGAGTTACTTTTGTGATCTTGGTTCCCATGGTTTTAACAATCTTCCAACCACCACTCATCGTTCCTAAACCAATGCATAAAAAGGAGGTAAAAGGCACCCAGCTATATTGATCGGCAAATTGATTAAAACTTAAATGAATTCCTTTTGTTCCTTCATAATAGATCATGGCTGCTCCGATAATTCCCATTACTTTTTGAGCATCATTTCCTCCGTGTCCGATACTGAATGCCGCAGATGAAAGCAACTGTAAACGTTTGAACCAGTTCTCGGCCTTGTATGGATTCGATCGTTTGCACAAGTGTACAATCAATATGGTAATAAAAAAGGCGATCACCATACCGATAAGTGGCGCTAAGAATATGAATAAAAAAGTAGGCACTACTTTGGCATAGTTTACTACATCAACACCTGCAAGGTTAAAGCCCTTTGCATTAGCAATTGCGGCACCAATAAACCCTCCCATCAAAGTGTGCGACGAACTGGAGGGAATTCCAAACCACCAAGTAATGAGGTTCCAGATGATGGCGGCAATGATACCCGCAAGGATTACCTGAAGTGTAACAAATTCGGGGTTCACCCATTTAGCAACGGTATTACCGATACCGAATTCTTTGAAAATATATTTTGAAATAAAGAAAGCCGCAAAATTAAAAAACGCCGCCCAAACAACTGCTTGAAATGGCGTTAGCGCTTTTGTTGAAACGATCGTTGCGATTGAGTTGGCAGCATCATGAAATCCATTGATGAAATCGAATATAAACGCCAATACAATAATCAGAATGAGGATAGTTAACATAAGCAGTTTTTTGGTGGGCCAATTCTATGTCCGATTCACGAACAATTTGAAAGGCTACCGTTTATGCGTATTTGATAATGATTGATTCAATAACGTTTGCTGCATCTTCGCATTTATCGGTAGCGATTTCCATTACCTGATAAATTTCTCTTTTCTTAATCACTTCTTTGAAATCGTTCTCCTGCTGAAACAGGATCTCAATACTCATATCAAATACATCGTCTGCCTGATTCTCAATGCTATTTACTTTTACCATTGCCTCGGTCATGGCACGTAGGTTTTTCATATCGCGTAAACCCAATACCGCTTTCTTAATTTCTACAGTGCCCTGCAGTATCAGGTCGGCCATTTTCTGGATACCTGTATCGTTAGGATTTACATTGTAGAAATTGATCTTCTTTGAGCAGGAGTAAATATAATCTGCAATGTCGTCGAGGGCTGTTGCCAGATAGTGAATGTCTTCGCGGTCGAAGGGAGTAATAAAGTTTCTTCCAAGTTCTGTAAAAATGCGATGGGTATTGTCATCGTTCTTATGCTCAAGGTCTTCGATCTGTGCCAAATAAGAAACGCGTTTATCGGCATCTGGCTCACTAACTAATTCTTTCAGTTTAATGCCCATTTCGTGAACTTTCTCTGCTACGTCTTCGAATAGCTCATAGAACACTTTGTTTTTTGGCATAAAAAATTTACCGATAGAGTTGATACCCATGATTTTTAAATTTGGTGCAAAAATAAGCTTATGAAGCTAGTGCTAATTTTTAATGAATTAATTAACGATTAGATAATATAGAATTCATTCAAAATTCATCAAAATCTTTATTTTATTCGCCTAGAATCAATAGTTTTTCTCATCTAATGTAAAGCCAATAGTGGTTCCCACGTCTAATTTACTGCGAACGTGCATGGTTTGCCCGTGGGCCTCAATAATGTGTTTGCAGATAGCCAGCCCCAGCCCGGTTCCACCCACATCCCTGCTTCTGCCCCTGTCGGTCCTGTAAAATCGTTCAAAGATTCTTGGTAAATGTTCCTCTGCAATACCAATGCCGTCGTCGCTGAATTCGATGAGTACTAAGCGCCCATCGGTTTTATAGACGCTTGCCACGATACTTCCATCCATTTTTCCGTATTTGGTGGCGTTCTCTAACAAATTATTGATCACCTGGCGGATCTTTTCTTTGTCGGCAAATACCGTCACCGGGGCTTCGCAACCCTTTTTGATGCTGGTTTTGATATTCTTTGCAGCCGTTTTGATGGAGAGTGTGTCGAAAATTTCTTTGATAAGGTCCTGTACAATAAATTGCTCCTTGTAGAGGGGTTGTTCACCACTTTCGAGCTTTGATATTTCGTCGAGGTCTTCGGCCAGATTCACCATCCTTTCTACATTCTTTGCTGCATTTTCCAGAAAACGTTTGTTTACTGCCGGATTGTCGATGGCACCTCCCAAAAGCGTGTCCACATAACCCTGAATGGCAAATATGGGTGTCTTGAATTCGTGCGATAAGTTTTGAAGAAACTCTTTCCGGTAAGCTTCATTTCTTTTCAGCAATTCAATTTCGGCCTTTCGTTGTTCCGCCCATTTCTCCACGTCTTCACGCACTTCGTCAATACTTTTCTGAGGCAGAATATATTTGTAATAGGTCTCCTCCCGCTTGTTGGCCTTTGTTTGATAAATGAATTTATAGATTAATTTAATCTTGCGATAGATAAACCACTCCAGCACAAATTGAATCAAGAGATAACTTCCTAAAAATATTACCACAAAAGCTATCAACGCAATAATCCAGTTTGGTCTGTCGAACCAGTAACCCAAAGAGATGGGTATCGACAAGGCCAAAGCGGTGAATGCCGATAATTGTTTGGGACTAAGGTTCTTTGGGTTGAGCATGAATGAATCAGGTATTCGATTTGTTAGATAAACTGATCGCAAAGTTACTTCGCATTGATAAGTAATTACACAAATCAATTAACAAGTTAATCGCAGCTAATGAATTTGATGATTCTCAGGTCTAAACGTCGAACTTATAGCCAACTCCCTTTACAGTTGTAATGCAGTCGACTCCCATTTTCTGGCGCACTTTTCGGATATGTACGTCGATGGTTCTGTCGCCCACAATCACATCGTTACCCCATACCTGAGAAAGGATCTCGTTGCGCAGGAAAACCCTGCCTGGGCGCGATGCAAGCAAATACAATAATTCGAATTCTTTTTTAGCTAGTATCACGTCTTTGCCATCAATCATCACCATAAATTTCACAGGATCGATATTGATATTGCCAATGCTGAGGGTTTTGCTTTCAGAAGGCTTTGTATTGGTTCTTCTAAACAGGGCGTTAACGCGACTGATCAGCACTTTCGGGCTGATTGGTTTATTTACATAATCATCTGCGCCGGTTTCGAGGCCTTTGATTTGAGAAGATTCGTCGCTCAAAGCCGTTAAGAAAATGATCAGGGTATGCTGAAACATGGCCTGGGTTCTGAGTATTTCGCATACTTCGATCCCGGTTTTTTTAGGCATCATAATATCCAGAATAATCAGGTCGGGATTGAGCTGTTTGGCTCTTTCAATGGCTTCGTTGCCATCTTTCGCGGTATAGATCTCATAACCTTCTTTTGAGAGGTTATAACTTACAATTTCTAAGATATCCGGTTCGTCGTCTGCAATCAAAATCCTTTTAGCTTTGCCTTCCATGTTAACAGTATGTTTACACAAAATTAATTTTAATGATTGGCAATTAGCGTGTTTATGCTTATTATGTTATTGTTAACAGTAATTGCCGCATCCTGAGTTTATGCCACCAAATCATCCTATTTTTGAGCCTTTCAGATACATGAAGCAATTATACATTCTATTTTTAATATCAATTTTTTCTGTTGGCCTGATGGCCCAAACCGAGCCGGTTATACCCTCTATTCCGGCCATGAGGCAATTGCATCATGAATATATTATTGAATCGCTTAAAAAGATCGATAGCTTTTATAAACTATCCGATAGTAGCAGGCCGACTGCCAAATATTGGGTAGATAGCACCATTACACGAATCAGGTATTCCATCGAAAATAATAATGCCATTGATGTAAATGGCAAGTACAGATGGCTAAGAAGTGTAAATGATCTTTTAACTTCATTTATTAGTGCCAATCGGTCAAAGCGAATAACTTTAAATAATTTGCCCTTGCTCATTAATTCTTATGATGAAGCAATGAAACTGGATTTGCAGGGGGCTTCTGTTTACCCTGTTTTTGAAAAGAACCGCTTGCCCATCTGTTATATACTAGTTGATAATTATGGATTCAAAGAAAACTTTGGCATCGCAAAAGCAAAGGATCTGATAGTTTGGAAATACTGTCAACTGCATCCCGAAAATATTCTACCTGCACTCAGCGATCATCCCGCAAACATTTTTGCTGATAGCCTGATTGTGCAGGCCGCATTTCTTGATCCCGAAAAATTATACAATTATGCTGCAGCACCCAATGCACTCGGCCGAAAAATACAATCTGGTAATCATCCGCTGGTGCAATTGATTGGTCAGTTGTCTGCCACAAAAACAGGAAGGATGTATTTCCCCTTCCTCGATAAATTATACAACAATACCATTAACATCGATTCAATAACACCCCTACTCACCGAAGAACATGCAGAGGGTTATTATAAATTATTGGTTGCTACCCGAATGGAATATGCCCAGCGAATGCAGCAGGCCGATACCCCCATGCTGGTGAAAGTGTTAACCGCAAAATTGCAGACAAAAGCAATTGAGCTGTACATCAATGATATCAATGCTTTACACGAATTGAAAGACCTGAAACAAAGGTTTAAAAAACTGAATAAACTAAATGCAACGGAACTGTATTATCTGGCAGTGATGGGTGAATCAGAAATGTACACATCGAGTTTTGTGAGCGGAATTTACCCACGCATTTTTCAAAGCACACCACAAATTAGTGCAGACAGTTTGTTGCGTTTAGTGCATGATGATTATTTCAAAAAGTTTATCAGAATCGCAGCAACTTATAATACACTGGATGATTTTTTAAAGCGAATGGATTCGAGCGCCGCTGTTAGCAGGATGAGGAATTTTGTAAGTGGTGTTGAAAAAGGAAGAACCCTCGAAGACGCTGTGGATGTGGCCGATTCTTATGCAAGCATTTATCAGCCTGCGCTAAGATTATTAATACTGCAGGAAGTACAAAAAAATCTGCAGCAAAATGTTGCGCAGCATAACCAACGTGGGGTAAGGATGTATCAATTGATGCAGGATATTTTTCTCTCGTTGGACACATCTAATCATATTGATATTTCTGAAAAACTGGGGATACCGCCGGTATACATATTGCCTAATTTATTATTGCAGGATTCCTGTGGCCGCATCATCATGCAGCAATTTTTTTATGGCGATAAAGATGGGGCAAATATTTTTGCAGCTTTCATTAATGGTTTTCAAAACGGCAAATGGAATATTGTATATAAGCCCGAGTGGGTTGAAATTTCTTCCAGAAAAGGTGTGCAAATAACCATTTACGCCAATCGCCCTTTGAATACTGAGCAGGATTTGGACGATAAAGCACAAAACGATCTGATACAGTATCTGGAGCAGCAACATCTTTCGCCAACTATTGTAATACATAGGGGGCATAGTTACCACCTGAAATCAACTATCGAAAAATTGGCCGAGTCGGCAAAGCTGGTGATACTGGGAGGTTGTGGCGGCTATCAAAACCTCAACGAAGTTTTGCAGATCTGTCCACAAGCACATATTATTTCTACCAAACAGGTAGGCACGGGTGTTATCAATAAAGGACTGATCAACGAAATCAGCGAAAAGCTACGCATGGCTCAAGACCTTAACTGGCCTGAGTTGTGGAACGATATGGCTAAACAATTCAGGTATAACCTCAAAGAAACTTTTGAGGATTATGTGCCACCGCATAAAAATCTAGGAGCCATATTTATAATGGCTTACAACAAAGCAACAGAAGAGAAAATTTTATAAACTTTCTTCTTCCCAGTCTTCGTCGGCCTCGTCTTCGTCAAAGAGTAACTCGTAATTAAGCGCTTCTTCGTCGCTCAGTTCTTCCAGAATCTCAAAAATATGATCATCCTTTTTTCTCCAATAAGTAACTTCCTCTTCTGCATCATGCAAGATCAGGAAAACCGCTGCATTGGTCTCGAGCATGGGTTGCACTAAAACTAATTCTTCACCTTCATTTTCTGTAATCAGGTAGTATTTGCCGATGGCTAATTCTGAATAGGTTGACATACAATTAATTTTTATACAAGTTCGACCTAAATTTTGAGATTCGTCTTTATTTCCGGTCAATTAATTATTAACTCAATTGATATAGGGGTTGAATTTTTTTTCGTGGCCGATACTGGTTGGTCGGCCATGACCGGGATACACGGTAACCTCATCGGGTAGGGTGTACAATTTTGTTCTGATACTATTTAATAAGGTTTCAGAATTGCCGTAAGGAATATCTGTGCGCCCGATACTTTGATAAAACAAAACGTCGCCCCCAATTACAAACCCTTGTTTTTCATTGTAGAAACAAATGCTTCCGGGAGAATGTCCCGGAGTGAGCAGCACTTTTAAACGATCCTCCCCTAGTATCACTTCATCGCCTTCCCTCAAAAAATGCAGGGGGCCGCTATAATTAATAAAGGGTAAGCCCCAGGTTTCGCCCGATCTTGGCGCAAATTCCAATACTTTTTCTTCATCGGGATGGAGATGCAATTCAAGCCCGAAACTGCTATGCACCCAGTCGTTTCCAAAAACATGGTCCAGATGACAGTGGGTATTGAGCAACTTTACCGCTTCGAGTCCCGTATCTTTTAGAAAGTTTTTTAACGTTTCTTGTTCCGCACTTGTGTAACATCCGGGATCAATTATAATAGCTTTGCGATCGTCGTTATAAAGCAGATATGTGTTTTCCTGAACGGCGTTAAAAGTAAAAACTTTAACATGAATCATAAACGTAATTTTATAGTGCTTTTAATGGTAAATGACTAATTTTAAAATACTAAAGTTCGGATATGCAACTCAATAGAATGAATAAATGGCTTTTTTTAATTGCTTTTGTTTTCCCTTTCTTTTCCATGGCGCAGGTAAGTACCGTGACCTTTGGGAAAAACAGGGTACAACATAAAAAATTCATCTGGAAATTCTATCAATCCCCCAACTTCAATACCTATACTTCTCAGGGGGGTGTTGAACTGGGAAAATTCGCAGCGCAGGTTGCCGAAGAAGAATTACCCTCTATTGAAAATTTTACAGAATATTCTTTGCAACGCAGGGCCAATATTGTGGTATATAATAATTACAACGATTATAAAAGCAGCAATATTGGATTAGGAATGGACTGGCAGAATGCCGGTGGTTCCACCAAACTGGTGAATAATAAAATCATTGTGTTTTTTGATGGTAACCACGAGCACCTGCGAAGAGGAATTCGCGAAGGAATTGCAAAAGTGCTTACGGATAATTTATTATTCGGCGACGACATCGGTGAATTTGCCAGCAATCAGGCTTTATTGGATTTGCCCAAATGGTTGGTTGATGGATATGTTGCTTATGTTGCCGAACCTTGGAGTGTTGAAAAAGACGATGCATTAAAAAGCGCCATACTAGGGGGCAATTATAATTCTTTTTATCAGTTTGCATTCGATAAACCACTTTTAGCAGGAAATGCTTTCTGGTATTATTTCGGAGAAAAATACCGCAAAGAGAACATCACATATATGTTGTATCTGGCGCGCATCTATAAAAATTTAAACAGCGCAGCACTGCGGATCTGCAAGGCGAAATTTAAAGATGTTTTGAAAGACTTCATGCAGTTTGAACAGGATCGTTATATAAAAGATATTCGCGGCAGAAGAAATGCACCAAAAGGTTTATTGAATGTTACGGAAGATATCAGCAAGTACGACTATTTTAGATTTCAGGCGAACCCCACACCAAAGAGTAATAACTATGCCGTGGTGGAATTTAAAAAAGGTATTTATAGTGTAAAATATTACGAGAATTTTTACAATTCCAGAACATTGCTTTCGCTGGGTGTAAGAACCAATCAGGGTGATATCAATCCGAATTATCCGATCATGGCATGGGATGGTAAGGGCAGCAGATTATTGGTATTGTACTGGAAAGACGGTAAGATAAATATGTTTGTGTATGATGCCATTGCGCATTATAAACGATACAAACAAACCATCGAAGGTGTTGATCAGATTCTGGACGCTTCATTTATGCTCGATGCCAATACACTGGTGATGAGTGCCGTTAAAAACGGACATTCGGATATCTTTACTTACAATATCGAAGCAAATAAATTAACGCAGATCACCAATGATGTGTATGATGATCTGGAGCCGAGTTTCGTGGCTTTCCCAAATCGTGTGGGAATTATCTTCTCTTCAAACAGACCGAACCCCGAAGCACCAAGTACAGATACGGTTTTACCAAGTCGATACCACTTCAATATTTTTATGGTTGACGGTATTAATACCGGACCGGTAAAACAAATTGCACAACTCACCAATATCAAATTTGGAAATGCGCATTCGCCCATGCAGTATAATACCAACCACTTTACATTTGTTTCGGACGAGAATGGTATCAAAAACAGGTGGGCCGGATTTTTTGCAACAGCCCGAAACGGATTAGATACTTTGTATTATGTAGGGGACGAGATTCTGCATAATCCATCGAATAAAGAATTTGATTCCACATTGGTTGCATGGCGCAAGAACGAGCCGGATAGTGTAAGTTATTTTCAGGTATTCAGAGATTCTACTTATACTTTCCCCATCACCAATTATCAGAGCTCTTTGCTAGAAACTAGGATCGCCGGCAACAACGGGCAAGTAAGTGAAGTTAGGCAGGAAGGAGATTTTAAATTTCTGTATAAACTGAAAGTGGATTCCATTGCGCTGAAGAAAAGAAATATCAGTGCAAGGCCCACAGATTTCATGAAAAAAAATATGGAAGTTAAGCGCACTGCCGACGGGAAAGCCATATTATATACCAACAATAAACCATCGGGCGATTCTGTAAAACAAAAACCGAAAGCAATTTTTCAGTCGGAATTTGCTGACGAAAAACCCGATTCAATATCTGTTGCCAGTCTGATGAAAACAGCCGAAAAAGTTTCAACTTTAAGCAAGTCGCGACTATTCGATTATCGCATGAAGTTCAACAGCGATTATATTCTGGCGGGGTTTACAAATAATGTGCTCATCAATCGATACCAACCCTATGCCGGTGGATCGGGGCCTATTCAACTCAACAATGGAAATGATCTGAACTTCGCATTCCGTGTGGGAACCAGCGACCTTTTTGAAGATATTAAATTTGTAGGTGGTTTTAGATTTGGTACAAACCTCAAAGACAAAGATGTTTTCTTTAGTTTTCAGAATTACAGAAAAAGACTTGACTGGGGCTTTACTTATTATCGCAGCAACCAAACTAATTTTTATGCCAGCTCTTATAATAATGAGCTCTTCACCAATTTGTTTCAGGCCAATGTTACATATCCTTTGAATGAAGTAAAAAGTTTAAGGGCGATATTGGCATACAGAACCGACAGAGGTGTACTGAAAGCTTATGATAATAACGCCGGATTACCCGACCCCAATGCTTTGGCTTACAGAGATACGCTCACAAAATATATTTTATCGCGTTTTGAATATGTACACGATAATACCATCAATCCAACACAGAATATATGGAATGGTTTGCGTTATAAAATTTATGTGGATGCAAATCTGCCTGCCATGGCAACAGGTGGAGGAGCAGGAAATGTTACATTTAATTTTGGTACAGATATACGCCGATACATAAAAATTTATCGCAACTTTATTTGGGCAGGAAGGGCTGCGGCTGATTTCTCCTGGGGCAATAAAAAACTCATTTATTACCTCGGTGGTGTGGATGGTTGGATAGGACCTAAATTTAATAACAACCCTCCGGCACCCGATCAGTCTTATGCTTTTCAAACCCTTGCATTAAATATGCGCGGCTACAATCAAAATGTGGCCAATGGAAATAATGCGGTTGTATTAAACAGCGAATTCCGATTACCGATTTTTGCAACACTCATTAACAGGCCAATTAATAATGCATTTCTTCGCAATTTTCAGTTGGTACAATTTATCGACTTAGGAACTGCATGGAATGGTAAGTTTAACGGCATCAAAAGACCGGGCGAGTATTATCAACAATTAGATCCGAGCGGTATTCCAACAGGCAATGTAGCTGTTCGGATTGACGCCGGTGGATTAGGACCTTTTGCCGGTGGTTATGGCTTTGGTGTACGCAGCACTTTACTCGGATATTTTATGAAACTAGATGCAGCCTGGCCAATGAAAGGTGTGTTTGTTGGAAAACCCGTCATGTATTTTTCGCTGGGATTTGATTTTTAACGATCTATTAGCTATGTAGATTTAGCCAATGAAAAAGTTATTTTATGACTAACCCGCATGGGAATGGTCATAGAATTGTCGTTTTATTTAATTTAAGAATTTATAAACTTTTACATTGGTCCATAAGCCCTGCACATCAGCTATATTTGACCCGATGTTTTTTAATCGTAAATCGGGATTCCTATTATTGCTGTTTTTGCTCAGTTCTTTTTTATTAAACGCGCAAACCAAAAGGTTGGCAGGGGTTATTAAAGATAAACAGAGCGACGAACCCATACCCTTTGCTTCAGTTGTATTTAAGCTTTCTAAAAAAGGGGCACTTACAGATTCTGCCGGAAGATTTTCGTTGGACTACGAAGCCGTGTTCGCTAACGATTCTTTACTAGTGCAAAGTGTGGGGTACAAAGCGCTGGTTTTGCCGATCAGTGCATTCAGAGATTCTGCAACCATTATTTTTAAAATCGAAGTCTTACCTCCTTCGGGTGAAGCTGTTGTAAAATCAAAATACAATCGAGCACTCTGGTTCTGGAAAAAGATTATGGCAAATAAAGACAAGAATAACAGAACGCGGTGGGATAGTTATTCTTATGAGATCTACAATAAGTTGGAGATGGATCTCAATAATATAAAGAAAGAAAAACTTGCGAAAAATATTATTTTAAAACCACTCGGATTTGTATTGAGTTATGTTGACTCGGCCGAAGGCAGCCGACCTTATCTACCGGTTTATCTGAGCGAAACTTTGTCCGATTATTATTATCAAAAAAATCCGGAACGCATTCATGAAGTAATCAAAGCCACCAAAACAAATGGTGTAGAAAACGAAAGCCTGATTAAAGAAATGGGAGGGATGTACCAAAACGTAAACGTGTACAACAATTTCATTCCGGTTTTCAACAAAGATTTTATTAGTCCTTTTAACAGCAACGGTGATAATTATTACAAATTTAAATTAGCCGACACTGCATATCTCAGAGGAAAAAGACTGGTGCATTTCAGGTTCTCCGCAAAACGAAAAGGCGAAAATACATTTGAAGGCGATTGCTGGGTAAATGATACCAGTTTTGCGATTCAAAAAGTAACGATGCGACCTTCGCCCGATGCCAATATCAATTTCATTGAAGGACTTTCTATCATTCAGGAATACAGGCTCATCAACGATTCTATCTGGTTCTTATACAAAGACCGTTTTGTGGCCGATATTGCTCCGATAGGAAATGGCAAACTGGGAATTAAGGGAAGAAAAACGGCTACTTACGAGCACGTTGTACTGAATGATACCGCCACTACTCAGGATATTGCAAAAACCAAAAAAAATCAGCAGGTGGATCTGGTGCCCAATACACAAGATCTCCCAGATTCGTTTTGGCAAAAAAATCGCCACGAAGGGCTCGATAAAAACGAACTGACTGTTTATAAAGTACTCGATACGCTAACAAAAAATAAAACTTATATCTTTTATCGAGATGCAGTAGAAGCCATCATGAAGGGAACAAAAGATATTGGCAATATTAGAATTGGCCCTTGGTATTATTGGATGAGTGGAAACTATTGGGAAGGTGCACGTTTTAGGTTTGATGTATCTACCAACAGAGGCTTTCATAAAAAATTATTCCTGAGCGCTTACACTGCTTATGGCACAAAAGATCATCAGTTTAAAGGAGGCGGGGAAGTAAAATACTTATTCAATAAAGACTACTGGACTTACCTGCGTGTGTTGTATAAAAATGATCTAGATAATGGTCAGGTAAACTACGATCAACTGGGAACAGATAACCTTTTTGCTACGCTGTTTAGAAGGCCGAATATTCCTTATAAATTTCAGCGGCTGGAAAGAAAAGAAATTGAGTTTTATAAAGAATCACCAAAAGGATTTGGGGTTGGTATTACTTTAGTGAACAAAAAATATGATCCTTTATTAAATCTGCCAGGTAAGGAATTTTATACTCAAAACGGAGCCGAACCCTTCAACACATTTGAGTCGGTATTGCATTTAAGGTATGCACATTTGGAACGTAGTTTAATTTCAAACTTTTCGAGAATCAGTCTTGGAAGTCTTTATCCGATTCTGGATCTTAAATACACGAGAGGCTGGGCAAACGTGTTGAGTGGCAATTACGATTATCATAAAGTAGATGCAACTATTACACACTATTTTAAGGTTTCGCCTTATGGCCAAATAAAATATAATTTCTTTGGAGGAAAAGTGTTTGGAACATTGCCCTATCAAATGCTCGATATTTTGCCGGGCAGCGAAGTGTATTACTATAATCGATATGCTTTTAACCTGATGCAACGTTTTGAATATCTGGCTGATCAGTATGCAGGATTTAATGTGGAACATAATTTTGGTCCAGGAATATTTAAATACAATACGCTTACACGCAAATTAAAATTCCGCCAATTTTGGAGTGCTAAAGGAGTTGTAGGCACCCTGAGTGAGGCGAACAAACAAATGAATTTTGTGGGTAATTATCCCTATCGCTCATTGGATGGAAAACCTTATATCGAACTGGGTACTGGGGTTGATAATATCTTTAAATTCTTTAGAATTGATTTTGTTTGGCGTGTAGCATCACCACCACCAATCAGCGGCGAATTACGTGATAAGTTTGGCATGTTTGCCAGCTTCAGATTCCAGTTCTAAACTAATTATTAGTACCCAGCAAGCGACTTACAAATATTTTTTACAATCCAGGGCCCTTCATAAATAAATCCGGTCCATACCTGCACCAGCGATGCGCCGGCATCTAATTTTTCTTTTGCATCGGAACCAGTAAAAATGCCGCCACTGGCAATTATCGGGATCTTGCCGCCGGTATTTTCTGAAAGATATTTTACTACCTCAGTAGCTCTGTTGGTAACGGGTTTGCCACTTAAACCACCTGCACCCATTGCTTCTACTTCCAATGCCGGAGTAAGCAAGTTGGCGCGACTAATAGTAGTATTTGTTGCAACCAGTCCGTCGAGTTTTGTTTCAAACGAAAGTGATACGATATCGCTTAATTGCTCATCACTAAGATCAGGAGCGATCTTCAATAAAAGGGGCTTCGGTTTTGCCTTACCCTGATTGATATTCTGAAGGTTGCCTAAGATTTTTAAGAGAGAATCTTTCTCCTGTAATTCGCGCAAGCCGGGTGTATTTGGGGAACTAACATTCACTACAAAATAATCTACTGTTTCAAATAATTCCTGAAAGCATATCTCATAATCCTTCCAGGCCTGCTCATTAGGTGTTAATTTATTCTTGCCAATATTTCCGCCAACAATCAGCGATGCACCAATTTCTTTTGTCTTTGTTTGATTCCATTCGGCTAATCTTTTTTTTACCTGCTGAACCCCCTCGTTGTTGAAACCCATACGGTTGATCAGGGCTTTGTCTTTGGGCAAGCGAAATAATCGAGGCTTGCTATTCCCATCCTGGGCAAGCGGCGTTACGGTTCCGATTTCTACAAATCCAAATCCCAGACAAGCCAGTTCTTTTAAATAGCTTGCATTTTTGTCGAAGCCCGCACCCAATCCTACCGGGTTGCTAAAATGCAGTCCGAATAAATCTTTTTCCAATGAGCTGTTGGCATAGCAGAACTGCTTTTGAATCAGTTTTCGAGTAGCACTGATACTGCAGGCCGTATGGAGTTGGTGCATTGTAAAATGGTGTACATCTTCGGGCGGAAATTTAAAAAGCAGGTTGCGGAGAATGGGATATAACATGATGCGAAGATAAAGCAGGTAACGGCTAAAAATTAATAGTTGCATAAACAACTTTTATTTTAATTTTCCCTACATTTGGTCAGATTAAAATAAAATCATCATGCAGGAAGCATATATCGTTGCCGGCTATCGTACTGCGGTTACCAAAAGCAAAAGAGGCGGATTCCGTTTTTTTCGCCCCGACGATCTGGCCGTTGAAGTGATTAAAGGATTAGTTGCAACTATTCCACAGTTGGACACCAAAAGAGTTGATGATGTAATCGTCGGAAATGCAGTACCGGAAGCAGAGCAGGGTTTGCAGTTTGGACGAATTATTTCGGCACGTGCTTTGGGTATTGACGTTGCGGGATTTACCATTAATCGTTATTGTGCCAGTGGATTGGAAGCCATCGCTTTGGCAACTGCCAAAATACGCACGGGCATGGCTGATTGCATTGTTGCAGGTGGTACCGAAAGTATGAGTCTGGTGCCAACAGCAGGGTGGAAAACTGTTCCGGCATATTCCATTACAAAAGACACACCCGATTATTATTTGAGTATGGGCTTAACGGCAGAAGCTGTTGCCAAAGAATATCATGTAAACAGAGAAGATCAGGATCAGTTTGCAACAACTTCGCACCAGAAAGCCGCCACAGCTATCAAAGAAGGATATTTTAAATCGGGTATTCTGCCCATCAATGTGGAGGAAACTTATGTAAATGAAAAGGGTAAAAAAGCGGTAAGAAATTATATTGTTGATACCGACGAAGGGGTGCGTGCAGAAACCACAACGGAAATATTGTCGAAGCTGAAACCTGCATTTGCTATTGGCGGATCTGTAACCGCAGGTAACTCTTCACAAACAAGTGATGGCGCTGCTTTTGTGATTGTGATGAGCGAAAGGATGGTTGTGGAATTGGGACTAAAACCAATTGGCCGTTTGGTAAACGTGGCTTCTGCCGGTGTTGAACCAAGACTGATGGGAATCGGTCCGGTTGCAGCTATTCCAAAAGTATTGAAGCAGGCAAATATGACGCTTGCAGATATCGACCTGATTGAATTGAATGAAGCATTTGCTTCTCAATCGCTTGCTGTAATTCGTGAACTGGGGTTGAACAGAGATATCGTGAATATCAATGGCGGTGCAATTGCTTTGGGTCACCCACTGGGATGCACCGGTTGCAAATTAACCGTGCAGATCCTCAACGATATGAAAAGGTTAAACAAAAAATATGGCTTGGTTTCGGCCTGCGTGGGAGGAGGTCAGGGCATTGCCGGAATCATCGAAAATTTATAAACAGAACTATTTTTTAAAGGCTTGTCCGGCAATGAATTTTGCCGGACATTTTTATTTCCACGAATTAAAAACTTTGCTGATTTATATCATTGTTTATTGCGTGGAAACAGACTAGCTTTATAGGACAAATTAAAATAGGAATGAGCCATAAGAAAATTTGTAACAACCAAATGTTGATTAGCGAATTCTCTGGCCAAAATCAATAAAAATTAACTTATGAAAACGATATTAGTTCCTACCGACTTTTCAAGTACAGCCCGCAATGCTGCAAAATATGCACTGGCATTGGCTAACCAAATTGCAGCCGACAGAATCGTATTGTATAATGCTTATCAAGCTCCTGTAAGCGTAGATCCAATGGTACCAACCGTGCAATTATTGGATATGGATCTGATGAAAAAAAGTAGCGAGGAAGGATTGGCTGAATTCAAGGCCGAGCTCGCTAAAGAACCTTTTGGAAATATTGAAATGGATACGTTCAGCGAATACAATGTTCTAACAGGAGGTATCAATGAATTATGCAAAGCCGTTGGCGCAGATTTTATTGTGATGGGTATTACAGGTGGCGGTGCAGTTACCGAAACGCTGATTGGTAGTAATGCAGTGAGTGTTTCACAACATTCCATCATTCCGGTAGTAATTGTACCTCCGGATGCGAATTTTGTTCCGATTAAAAATGTGGTGTTGGCCTGCGACTTCAAGCAGGTATTGGAAACAACTCCGATTAAACTATTAACACAGTTGCTCGAAAATACCGGCGCCAAATTGCACGTGTTGCATGTAAATAGTTCTTC
Organism: Chitinophagaceae bacterium; assembly: GCA_019752295.1. Taxonomy (GTDB): domain Bacteria; phylum Bacteroidota; class Bacteroidia; order Chitinophagales; family Chitinophagaceae; genus Sediminibacterium. Next base: position 43,240 of record JAIEMK010000025.1, read on the forward strand.
AGAAAAAGCAATCGATGTTTCTTTCGAAAATATGGTGTTGGATGGGTTGCTAAAAGGACTTCATCCGGAATATCATTTCGTAGAAAATGAATCATTTACTGTCGGCATCAATCAGTTCGCCGACGATAATAAAATGGACCTCATTATCACCATGCCTAAAAAGCATGGATTCTTCGATAGCATCTTCAAGAAGAGTCACACCAAGCGTTTGGCCTTCCATAGTCATTTGCCTTTGATGGTAATGCATGATTAAGAAAGTGAAGAGCTTTTGACTTTTGCGAGTCTGTTTTTATAGCACGCAGATGACGCAGATGAAACTGATTGGCGCTGATTTTATTTAATTAGAGTTGCAAAATTAGTTTCCCCTCCAAACCACGGTTTGGAGGGGGCGCCGATTTCGTGTAACGGAATTCGGCGGGGGTGGTTGATCTCAAATAAAGTATTTTTCGTCGAATCAAGTTTTTTCCCACCCCACTTCGCTGCGCTCGCACCCCTCCCAAACACGTTTGGGAGGGGAAATATTTTTATTCTTCTTCTTGCAAGTAAAAATTACCTCTTCACTAAAACATGCAAGAATGAAAATCATCTAAGACAAGTATTTCCCCACAATCGGCACCCTTCTTCCAACTCCAAATGCTTTTGGTGAAATGCGTATGATGGGACAGAACTGATTTCTCTTGTATTCGTTGGTGTTTACCATTTTAAGTGTACGGTCTACCAATGCAGCATCGAAGCCCATCGCTTTTATTTCTGCAGGGCCCTGGCGTTTTTCGATATACTGATAAAGAATTTGATCCAATACTGTATAGTCGGGTAAACTGTCGCTGTCTTTTTGATTAGGCCTCAATTCTGCACTAGGCGCTTTTTCAATAATATTAATCGGAATGATAACCCGATTTCGATTGATGTATTTAGCCAGTTCATACACTTGCAATTTGTAGCAATCGCCCAATACACCTAGTCCGCCGGCCATATCGCCATATAAAGTTCCGTAACCTGTAGCCAGTTCACTTTTGTTGGATGTATTCAATAAAATATATCCGAATTTATTAGAGATCGCCATCAATAAATTCCCCCGGCTCCGGCTTTGTATATTTTCTTCGGCAAGCGAAAAGGGAAGGCCTTTAAAAATAGGATCCAGCGTTTTTAAAAACGATTCGTAAACATCATTAATTTGAATGGTATCATAAGGATTACCAAGGTTTTTACTCAATTCAATGGCATCATTAACAGAGTGCTCCGTTGAATAAGGTGAGGGCATTAAAATGGCGCGCACATTTTCTTTGCCCAAGGCTTTGCATGCCAGAGCCAGTGTTACCGCAGAATCAATTCCACCCGATGAACCCAGTATTGCTTTAGTAAAACCCATTTTCGAAAAATAGTCTTTGATGCCCATCACCAGCGCATTGTAAACCTGCTCAATATTCAATTGGGGTTCTAATGTGGTAGGGTTTAATTCTTTATCAGGAACCCTGTTCGCGGGCTCAATGATATTGCATTGGATGCTTCCATCATTGTTCAGTATCACCGATTCTAACGACTCTTCGAACATGGGCAAGGCCTTGCATAAATTAGCATCTTTATCAAAAATTAATGAAGCTCCGTCGAAAACAATTTCTGTTTGACTACCCACTGCATTGCAATAAAACATTGGAATTTTATACTTCAAAACATTTGCTTTGATTACCGACTTGCGGTCTTCATCATGCGTATAATCAAAAGGCGATGCGCTGATGTTTAGCATGATATCGGGATGCTGTTCCATCATATGGTCCATCGGACAAATCCGATACAAAGGACTATCTCCAAGATTCCAAATATCTTCGCAAATGGTGATGGCCAGTTTTTTTCCTTTGAAAGAAACTACATTCCATTCGTATGCGGGTTCAAAATAACGGTATTCGTCAAATACATCGTAAGTGGGCAATAATGTTTTATGTACTTCGGCCTTGATTTCGTTTTCAAATAAAAAGTAGGCTGCATTAAAAAGACTTTTACCTTTTGAATGCAGGTTTCTGGCCGGCGAGCCAATGAGCACCCCAATAGTATCTGCGTGCGCTTTAATGCGCTGGATAGCATTCTGGCATTTGCCGATAAAATCGTTGAACTCCACAAAATCCCTCGCAGGATACCCACAAACACTCATTTCACTAAATAAAATCAGATCACCGCCCTGCGCTTTGGCCGCTTCGATAGCTTCAATGATCTTATTGGTATTGAATTCAAAGTTGCCGATATGGTAATTTTGCTGTGCTAAGAAAATCTTCATGATGCGAATTTCATAATTTATTGTGAATGCAGCTTATTTTGTAGAAGAGTATTTCAAATAGCAATCAAAACTCACTTAATTTGCCGGCATGAAGCAATTGTTGACTGTTGGTTTATTATTTTTTCTGTTTGCGTGTAAGCAATCACCTAAGCCGGTAGATGTTTCTGCTGTAAAAATTGATCTGCAATCGCTTCGTTTTGAGAATGCTTTTTTTACAATCGATACCAACCATGTGGATGCCGGGTTGAACAAAGTAAATGCAGCTTATCCCGGATTTGCAAAAGATTTTTTATTCAATATTCTGGGTACAACGGTGGATAGTGCAACAAAAGATACCAGAAAATTTATCAGAACCTATGGGGTTTTGTTCGATTCTGCTAAATTATTGTATGCCGATTTTAAGCCGATCGAAGAGGAGTTGAAAAAAGGATTGCAACGAGTAAAATATTATTATCCAAAATATCCGCTGCCATCAAAGCTGGTAACTTTTATTGGGCCCATTAATAGTTACGCAAATATTATTACAACCGATGCGCTGGCTGTGGGTTTGCAGATGTATATGGGAAAAAATTATTCACTCTATCAAACCGAAATGGGCTTGGAATTATATCCCAATTACGTTTCAAGAAGATTCGACCGGGCATATATTCCCGTGAATTGTATTAAGACGATTATTGATGATATGTATCCCAATAAAAGTTTGGGCAAGCCCTTGGTAGAGCAGATGATCGAGGCCGGTAAACGACAATGGCTACTTCAAACGTTGATGCCCGAAACGCCAGATAGCATCAGAACAGGCTATACACAAGCACAGATAGAGGGCTGCAATAAAAACGAAGCGGATATCTGGAGCTTTTTTATACAGAACAATTTGCTTTACGAATCCAATCCCGATCAAACAAAAGACTATATGAACGATGGTCCAAATACACCCGCATTGGGAGATGCTTCGCCCGGAATGATTGGTCAGTTTGTGGGCACAAAAATTGTATTAAAGTGGATCGATCAACATGCTGCTGTTTCGCCAGATTCAGTGATGCGAAAGCCTGCCAAAGAAATTTTTGAAGAAACCAGGTATAAGCCTAAATAGAAGGGATTAGTTGTACTTGAAAGGAACGATCATTTCGAAAGATGGGATATTTACATAAAAAGTTTCCTTATTATTTTGATTCTCCATCAAATAAGTGCCATGCATTTTACCCATTTCGGTTTTTAAATTACAACCACTCACGTACTGATAATTTTCGGATGGTTGCAAAACGGGTTGCACACCAATAACACCCTCGCCTTCAACTTCCCGTTTTTCTCCGTTGCTGTCGAAGATAAACCAGTGCCGGCGAAGTAACTTCACGCTGAAACTATTATGGTTCTCGATAGTTACCCGATAGGCAAACATAAACTCCTGATTCAGAGGTTTGCTATAGTCGGACTGGTAAAATATTTCGACGCTAATTTCAACGCCTTCAGAAATCTTTGATACCATTTTTATCGATTTGCTTTTAGTAAATGTATGAAAATGAAACTAACTATTTAGTAGGAAAAATATTAAAAGAGGATGAGTGGAAAAAAAACAGAATAAATCAAATAAAAGCACAAAATGATTGAATTAATATCATTTTTAACGAAGTAGCTATGCTTACAAATGTTAATTTTGCCGAACTAAAATTTCAATATGACAAAAATTGCTGTAGCAAAAGGAGATGGAATCGGTCCGGAAATTATGGAGGCCGTGTTGGGTATTTTTAATGCAGCCAATGTGAAACTCTCATATGAGTTTGTTGACATGGGCAAGTGGGTATTTGATAAGGGATACAGCAACGGCATGACTCCTGAAGCGCAGGAAACAATTGAATCTTTAGGAATTTTGTTCAAAGGCCCAATGGAAACACCAAAGGGCAAAGGTGTAAAAAGTGTAAATGTTACTGCCCGCAAAACATGGAACACTTACGCAAATAAAAGAACCTTCCAAACCTTGCATGGCGTTGATACTGTATTTAGTAAAGCAGGAATACCAATTGATATTACCATAGTTCGTGAAAATATTGAAGATACATATGGCGGCATCGAACATATGCTGACGCATGACGTGGCGCTGGGTCGCCGTTTTATTACCCGTCCGGGAAGTATGCAAGTGATTAAGTACGCATTTGAAATGGCAAAGAAAAAAGGGGCAAGACGCATCACTTGTGGCCATAAAGCGAATATCATGAAAATCACCGACGGACTATTTCTCGAAGTGTTTTATGAAGTGGCAAAAGAGTATCCCGAATTAAAATCAGATGATGTAATTGTAGATGACCTTTGTATGAAACTGGTTTCGCGCCCCGACCTTTTTGATGTAGTGGTGTTAACCAATCTGCAAGGCGATATTGTAAGTGACCTTTGTGCAGGACTCGTTGGTGGACTGGGTTTCGCGCCTTCGGCCAATATTGGCGATCATATTTCGATTTTTGAAGCGGTTCATGGAACAGCACCAGATATTGCCGGGAAAAATATTGCGAACCCTACTTCCTTATTGTTAAGTGGACTTGGAATGTTGCAACACCTGGGTATGATGGAGAATGCTGCGATGATTGAGAATGCATTATTGTATACTTTGGAAAGCGGGATACATACGGGCGACTTTGGAGATAAAGCTATTAAGTCGTTAAACACTACCGAATTTGCAGCCGCCATTATTCAGAATTTTGGTAAGCAACCGATACACAATCCCAAACCTTTTATTGCAAATCATTATGTAACACCAACGCATTTTAAACTCGAGAAGAATCCAATGATCGAGAGTCTTGAAATGCAGCAGGAAGAAATTGTTGGGGTTGATATTATTATAGAATGTAACGAACAACCCAATGCTGTTGCAGAAAAAGCGTTGAAACATACCATGGATTTATTTAAACTGGTAACCATCAGTAACAGGGGTACACAGGTATGGCCCAAGGGCTCTGTATTTACGAATCTGGTGAATCAGTATTTCTGTCGTTTTGAAAGCATTGGAGATGTTGCCGTTACACAAACAGATATTCTGGAATTATATAAACGCATGATAAAGGATTATAAAGTGTGTTCTATTGAATTGTTGAATATGTGGGGAGGTAAAAAAGCGTATACACTGGCTCAGGGGCAATAAAATCCTTTTTTTACTAAACTGAGCCACTGTTCTTTTAGTGTGGTTCTTATTTTTACCTTAATTTCACGGCTCATTTAAAAGAGCAATCGAACTATGGCTGAAGCGATATTAATGCCCCGACTAAGTGATACTATGACCGAGGGCGTCATTGCCGCCTGGCATAAGCAGGTGGGTGATACTGTAAAAAAAGGCGATTTATTGGCGGAAATTGAAACCGACAAAGCTACCATGGAGCTGGAAAGCTATCAGGAAGGGGTTTTGTTGCATATAGGTACTGCATCTGGTGGAAAATTGCAGGTGAACGATTTGCTGGCTATTCTTGGAAAAGCCGGTGAAGACATTAGTGCATTAATAGCACAACACTCTGGTGCTGTACCTCCAACTAAAGTGCCTTTAGGCGCTGAAGCTTCAGCGAAAGAGCCCGAAGCTGCAACAAAAGCGGTAAGTGTGGGATTAGATATTAGTACTTTGGGAGAAGTAGTATTAATGCCAAGATTAAGTGATACCATGACCGAGGGTGTTATTGCGGGATGGCAGAAACAAGTGGGTGATACTGTAAAAAAGGGAGAAGTATTGGCTGATATCGAAACCGATAAAGCCACTATGGAACTGGAAAGTTATAAGGATGGTGTATTATTATATCAGGGTGCAAAAGCCGGAGAAAAAATTCTGGTGAACGATTTGCTTTGCATCATTGGTAAACCCGGACAGAATATTACAGACATCGTTGCAGCTTCAAAAAATATTGGATCAGCGGCGTTGGTCGCTGAAGCTTCAGCGAAAGCTACCGAGGCTCAAGTAGCAACTCCATCAACGCCTATTTCAAATATTTCCGTAGTTGAAACTGTTGTAAATGAGGGAAGAATTTTTGCTTCTCCGCTTGCCAAAAAAATTGCAAACGAAAAAGGAGTTGATCTGCGTTATGTAAAAGGTACAGGCGATAACGGCAGAATTACCAAATCAGATATCGATAATTATACTCCTTCGTCCGCCAAAGCTTCAATGAGTGAGGCCACACCAATATCTGCTCCTGCCTTGGCCGCCAAAGCTTCAGCGAAGGAGGCCACCGTTGTTCCAGTACCTGCCGGTCAGGTTAGTTTTGAAGATGTTCCCGTTTCTCAAATGCGTAAAGTAATTGCACGCAGACTGAGCGAAAGTTTATTTACTGCTCCGCACTTTTATTTAACCATGAGTATCGACATGGATGCTGCAGTTGCAGCCCGTGTAAAGATCAACGAAGTGGCCAAAACAAAAATCAGCTTTAATGATATGGTATTAAAAGCCGTTGCATTATCGCTGAAACAACATCCAAAAGTGAACAGCAGTTGGTTGGGCGATACCATTCGGTATAACCATCATGTAAATATTGGTGTTGCCGTTGCTGTGGAAGATGGTTTACTAGTTCCCGTGGTGCGTTTTGCTGATGGAAAATCATTGAGTCAGATTGGTGCTGAAGTAAAAGAATTTGCACAAAAAGCAAAAGACAAAAAATTGCAACCCTCCGATTGGGAAGGAAGCACTTTTACAATATCTAATCTTGGAATGTTTGGTATCGACGAGTTCACTGCCATCATCAATCCTCCTGATGCATGTATTTTAGCAGTGGGTGGTATTTCGCAAGTTCCTGTTGTAAAGAACGGACAAGTGGTACCAGGAAATGTGATGAAAGTAACACTAAGCTGCGATCATAGAGTGGTAGATGGCGCTACAGGTTCTGCATTCTTGCAAACGCTGAAAAGCTTACTGGAAGAGCCTTTGAGGATGTTGGTGTAGGAAGAGTGAAATTCAAAATTCAAAAGTTAAAACTGAAGAATAAAAAATAAAGGTATCCCCTCCTATTCGCAAGCGAACAGGAGGGGATACCTTTATTTTTATTGCGTTGCACGCAGATAAAACAACCTGTCCACTCTTCACTAAAAATCCTCGCACCCAATCGGCGCTCCGGGAGCAATGTTTTTTGCTTGCGGAACAACTATATCTTTTGGCTTATTAATTCTTTCTACGGCATAAGTATAATGGGCTTTCAGAGCTGGATTTGTTTTTGCTTTTTCGCTGGCAAATTGTTTTAATGCTTGCAAGCGGTCAAAACAAATTGCTTTAACCTGATAGTTGGCATTCTCATTCATGCTCAAAGAAATCAGCCAACTCAATACCATTTGTTGCGTTTGCAATTGTACCTGTTGCTTCAAACCCTTTTCTGCAGGGCCTTTCCAGGTTTTTTGAATGATGGCATCTAACACATCATCCCAACCGGGTGTACCGGCTTCGGCTTTGAATTGTACTAATCGATTGGCTCTTTCGGGATGAAATAAAAAGCTGAGCTCATAGTTCGTAAGCGCTTCTGCAGCAGCAAGCGCATCGAAACTCATTCCCATTCTCTTTTCAAACAATTCGCCAATGCCATAATACATCGGCGGACGGGGAGACATTAATCCCAGAATTCTATCGGAGATCGTTAAAGTTTCGGGCGACAAACAATCCAGCACTGCCGCCAAAGCCTTTTCCTGTACGGCTTTTGGAAGAATGGCTGGTTTTATTTGTGCATCACCCCTTACATTATAACTGTAATTCATTCCTCCAATTAGTTTGCAGGCTGCTTCTAATTGATACCGATGATAATTATAAATGGGTACCAAAACATCTTCTAGTTTTGCAAAGGGCATACCCACTTTGATCGCATTCTCTGAAAAATTTTCCAGTGCCACTTTCCTTACAGCAACTATTTGTTTCAATGCATCACCGGCATCCGTTCCGTTATCCCATAAATGCGCATAGGGATGCAAACCTCCTGCAGCTCTGGCATCGGCATCTGCAATAAATAGCAAGCCCATTTTTGTATTCTCTTCTAAAAGTTTTTTCAAAGCTTCGTTTTCATCGGTGCCGGGAGCAAAATCAGTATAACCAAACTGAATGGCACGCTTATCCCATGCTCCGATTTCGTTGGTGTAGGCATCCGAAAAATCAATCTGCCCCTTGCTGTTTACAACCACATTCGGATGCGGATAATCCATTACGGAAGCACGGTTGTTAAAACTGGAAGCATAGTTGTGCTGAAGCCCTAAAGTATGTCCCACTTCGTGAGCCGACAATTGGCGCAAACGCTGTAATGCCGCCTGTTTCATGGTTTCAGGAACCGGCTTCCCTGTTTCAAATGGCGAAAGTAATCCGGTAAATATCAGGTAGTCCTGACGTATCCTGAGTGAGCCTAAAGTTACCTGCCCCTTCATGATCTCGCCTGTGCGCGGGTCCGAAATACTTGCTCCATAACTCCAGCCTCTTGTAGAGCGATGAACCCAGTTGATCAGGTTATAACGCAGGTCCATTGGATCGGCAGAATCAGGCAATACTTTTACGATGAATGCATTTTTGTAACCTGCTGCTTCAAATGCCTGATTCCACCAACTGGCACCCTCCAAAAGTGCGGAACGAATTGGTTCGGGAGTTCCGTTGTCGACATAATACACAATAGGTTTCACTGGTTCGCTAACGGCTGCCTCGGGGTGTAATTTTTGCAACCTATGTCGGGCGATATATAATTGTTCGATCGGCTCGGTAAAAGCGGTGCTGAAATCGAAATAAGAGATACCAAAATAACCGCTTCTAATATCGTATTTTCTGGGTTTATACCCGTTATCGGGCAATTGCACGAAGGAATGGTGAACGCGCAGTGTAATGGCCTCTGAAGAAGGCGTAACACTATTTACAAACCTTCCTGCATCAGCTCCGCCAGTAAAACTAATAGTTGCTTCAAATTCGGAGTTGAGTGGAAAGTTTTTTGTATTGGGAAGGTAAATGGCTGAGCGGGCTTCATTAAATTGATAAGAGCCTTGTTTCATGGCTTTAATCCTGTCGGAAACACCGTGTGAGTCCCTCACAAAAAAAGCAGTAGCATCTACCAACAATTTGCCGCCCTCTTCTTCTTCCACCACAAAATTTCCGATGATTGATTGAGCAAAGGACTGCCTGACTGCTCTTTGCTCGTTACTGTTGTCGGTAATAGCGCGGTATTCGTAGTTAGGTTGAACAAGAAAAACTTTCTTTCCTACACGATTAAAATACACGATTCTGGTATTGCCAATCTGGCCGCGATCTAAACCAATATCGTTCGAACCAAGTCCTGCCGGCAATGAATTGATGTATAAAAATTCTTTATCCAGTTTATCAATCTGCAACCAGATTTTTCCGGTATTCGCGTCCCACCAGAAATTAAAATAGCCCTCCATTTTTTGCATGTTTTTTGTTTTGTCTGCAATTTTCGAATTGGATTGGGCCGAAGCGAAAAAACTAATTGAACAAATAAGGATCAAACTTAAATAGCGCATAAAATATTTTTTAAAGTTTCCAGCTAACACTAAAAATAAAAAAAACTCCTGCTCCATTCGGCAAGAACGAGGCAGGAGTAGTTATATTGATCTGAACGAGTATGCTTATTCAGCAGTAGGAGTAGTTGTTGTTTCGGCTGGAGCCACTACTGGCGCAACTGTTTCAACAACCGGAGCAGCTACTACGGGAGCAACTTTTTTAGCAGCTTTCTTTTTCTTAGGAGCTGCTTTTTTAACTGGTGCTGGTGCAGGTGCTGCAATTGGTTTTTTAACTACTGTTTTTTTAGCAACTGGTTTTTTAGCGGCAACTTTTTTAACTGCTTTTTTTGGAGCGGCTTTTTTTGCAACTTTCTTAGGAGCTGCTTTTTTGGCTACTGCTTTTTTTACAGCTTTTTTAGCTACTGCTTTCTTTGCTGCTTTTTTTGGAGCTGCCTTTTTTACTACTTTCTTAGCGGCTGCTTTTTTAACTGCTTTTTTTGGAGCTGCTTTTTTCACAACCTTTTTAGCGGCTGCTTTTTTTGCTGCTTTTTTAGGAGCTGCTTTTTTTACAACTTTCTTAGCGGCTGCCTTTTTAGGAGCTGCTTTTTTAGCTTCCTTTTTTTTACTTTTTTTTGCCATGATGGTATTAGTTTGAGTGATGGATTATTAATCTAAACGAAAGTTAAAAAATATATTTTTATAAACAACAGTATTTTAAACGAGGATAAGTTTTTTTTTGCACATCATTGTCACTTTCTTTGCTATATTGATCACAAATGGACGAAACAGCCGTCAACCGAAAAGCTTGTAAATAAGTGCTTGCAGCGATTTTATCCAATTTGAATTTTTTAATAAAGTAAAACATTCAAGATGACAACGCTCAAAAAAACAATGGTGATCGGAGCTTCAGAAAACCCCGAAAGATATAGCTATCTGGCTGTGCAAAAACTAAAAAAGCACGGACATCCAGTAATCGCATTAGGAAAACAGTCGGGTAAGATAGGAGATGAACCGATTGTTACGGGAAAGCCAATTGAAACTGATGTGGATACAGTAACATTGTATATCAATCCGGCACTACAGGATCAGTACATCAACTATATACTGTCGCTGCACCCAAAACGAATCATTTTTAATCCGGGAACAGAAAATAATAAATTCTTTCGGATCGCAGAAGCTAATGGTATCAAACCTTTTGAGGCATGTACCCTGGTTTTGTTGGGAACAGGCCAGTACTAACCGTAGAGCTCCAAATGGATATCTTTCTTGTCGTAGCCCATCGCCAGAATCCTTTGTTTGGCTTCGTCAACCATGCTCTTCCATCCGCATAAATAAAAATTAGCGGGTGTTTTTCCTTGGTTGGTTAAAGCTTCGTAAACGGGGTGTACATAACCTTTGTATGTTCCGGCAGGCACTTCGGGCTCTCTCGAATAGCATGGATGGAAATGAATATTTACCGTATTCGCTTCCAGTTCTTTTAATTCTTTGATGTATAAACCATCTTCAAAATGACGGCATCCAAAAATCAAATGCACATGCTGATGCGGAATGGCTTTGTTATTGATATGATGTAACATAGAGCGGAAAGGAGCGATCCCCGTTCCGGTACAAATCAAGTAAAGGTCTTTGTCGAGCGGATCGGGCATCAGGAATTTGCCCTGAGGACCTCTTAATAATATTTCTGTTCCTATCGATACTTTGTTAAAAAGATAAGTTGTTCCAAGTCCGCCTTCAAGCAATACAATCACCAGCTCAAATATATTGGTACCGTTTGGTGCAGATGCAATTGAGTAACTACGCCATCGCTTATTTTTCTGTTCGTGAATGGGAAGATCCAGTGTTACAAATTGTCCGGGTGAAAATTCAAAGTTCTCTATTTCAGGGATTTCTATCCAAAATCTACGGGTTGAAGGAGTTTCGTTTTCTATTCTGATAACTTTCCCGTTACGCCAAGGTTCTAACATACATTCAATTTAGGTGACGAAGGTAATTAGTTCTGCTATATCAGATGCAAAGATTGATCTATTCAGCCGGTTTTTTATTGACCTCTGTCAGCTTCCAGTACCGAAATTTTTTTTATATTTCTTGTATAAAAGTTCCCCTCTTTATCAGTTACCCGTAAAACCAAATCATTCCCCTTCACCTGATCTGCGATTGTATTCTTTGGCTTTGCTCCTGTTTTATCGACCCCTTTAATTTTAATCTGCCAGATTGTTGCGCAGTCGTATTGTACCAATGTGTCGATATGTTTACCGTTTTGAATGGTAACCGGGTTTTGACTGAGTTTCTGCATAGTTGCCAGATAAGACTGTTGTTTGATCCACAATTTTTGGAACTTAACAAGTGGCATCTTGTATGCGATTAGGTAAATGAAATATTCTGGAGCCGCTGCAGTTGATTCCGACCTGACTTCCTGATTGCCTATTGATATTTCTGGAACAATTGCTTTCCCGGAAATATAACTCCGTTCAAATGCTTTTAATTTTAAGAACGACTTTTTCTGAGCAAAACTGTTTATTGCGATCAAAACTATCAGAATGCTCAAGACAATTTTTTTAACAGTCATAATTACTGTTTAATGATTTTTTGAAGGCTTTGATATTTCTTATTATCACTGATAATCTGAACTACATAATTTCCTGCTGGCATACCGGAGAGCAGTATATTACCACTACCATAGTTTACAGTAGAACGATACAGCGGCTGCCCGAGCATATTAAATACCTGAATATGCATCATCTTAATACCACTCATCCGCCCTGCTTCGTAATGATAATTTCCTGTGCTCACAGTGGGGTACACCGTAACGAAATTTTTATCGTTCAGAATCGCTGGAGCAACTGCCGTTGGAAGGTTAGGTGTGAAATTGGCTGATCCAATCTGGGTATAAAACATGCCGTTTCCATGTGTGCCTAATAAAAGAGTATTGTCTTCAGGTCGGTAGTCGATCGAATGCACTACAGCATAATTTATAACAGATGCCCCCTCGCGCGACCAAACAATATTTCCTCCGGCACCCAATGTTTTACCAATACTTGCAGTGGTATATAAGCCCACAGAAGTACCCACGTAGTACTCCGTTATGGGATTATTGCCAGCATCTTTTTTTACCACTATGGCACAAGATCGTATCGAAGGAAGTGTAAGATTACCTTCTGCATTCGACCAGCTTGGTGTAGCAGATTTGGCATCATAGGTCCACCAGATCGAAACTGTATTGTAATTCGAAACAACGGCCATGATCTCGTTATCGTCGTTTGGATTTACTGCAATATCAATGATGTTTACGGTGCTTGTTGCGAGTGCAGGGATTGATATGTCCTGCGGAATGCTTAGTTCGTTTGCATTAGCATAATCATCCAGTCGGTAAATTTTTGAGTTATTGGTGCCAATATACATTGCATGTGAACTCTGATAAGGTCCCCACGAAAAATTCATTGCCCTGATCGAAACACTTGTACCTCCCAAACTATTCACTTTGTTTTCAACGGCAAGAAGTCTGGTCCATTTACTACTATCCACCGTACTCGCAGAATTTGTTTTAAACAGTTTATTGTAGTTAGTATAAAAGAGTACTTCTGAGTTGGAATTGCTAAGTTTAAAATTGGTAACGAAATCACCATAGCCATTATTTGTGTTCGCAGTAAGATCGGCAATCTTGGGTTTAATAGCAGCCCCGGGGTAAGTTGCATTGTTTAACAATTCATCTCTCACGATGAGCCCACCCTGTGCTCCAAAATAAGTGAGCTGCTGACCGGCACTGATCTTAGCGATATCAACTTTTACGCCATCACCGCTAAAGAGGTTTACAAAATCGTTGATACCCGCACGAGCAGCCGGCCTCGGCCCAAAATTCAAAGATGCATCACGATACCATGTTCCATTATCCTGCGCTCCTCCAATAAAATTATCCTTACCTGTTTCGGGATCAATAGCAACTGAATAATATTGCAGGGTCTGATAGTTGGTGATAAAAGTCCATGCAACAACCGGTGCTGTTATATCGTCTGTAACCTGCACCCCACCATCGTTACAACAAAATGCCCTTTTAGAATTAGTAGGATCGAATGCAAGAAAATGCATATCGGGGTGGCTGTTGGCATACACATTTGTCGTAAAATCTGTTTTATATCCACCGATCCAACTGGTTGCAGAAACATTTGTAAAGCCATTGGTAGAGCGGTATAAATTGGTGCCACCAACATAAACGGTATTGGCATCATCTGGCTTCACAGCCAATAATAAATCATACCCACCCTGCACTGCTAAAGGATCTGAACCGGTTCTATTTCCACCGGGCATATCGGGCATATTGGCCGAAAGATTTGTCCATACTGCCGTTCCGCCTGTATTATCGAGTTTAAAAAAATCAGCTTCAGGAGAAAAGCTTGGACTGGCCTGACTAGCTCCGTTCTCGTACAACACGTATAAAATATTATCGTTTGAAGGTGCAAGCTGCAAAACAATTCTACCCCAACTCGATGAACCTGTATTTACCTGCCATCCTGTAGGAGTACCTGCAACATTGCCTCCTACAACAGTCCATGAATTCAAATCACCTGTATCGGATTGCCAAACACCTCGGTCGGCTGCCGGACTTTTTAAGTGAAAAGAACAATAAAATTTTGTTCCGGTTTTATTGATGGCGATATCGGTATTGCCCGTAACACTATTGCCTAATACCGAAGCGGTTTTTACTGCTGACCAGGTAGCACCTCCGTTTTTTGATCGATAAATCGTACTCACACAAGCCACATACACATCACTATTCGCCGGATTTACTACAATGCGATTTACAAGATCGAAAACGTTATCAAAACTAGATAGAGCTCCTTGTGTAGCTGCTAGTGCCGACCAGCTTGCTCCATTATCGATTGATTTAAATACTCCATTTCCCAGATAAAATGCACCCGATGCACTCGCAGAATTACCAAGCGATTCTCCGGTACCTGCATACCATGTATCGGGGGTATTGGGGTCTTGTGCAAAACAGCTAATACTATGAACCTGCTGATCGGGAGTAACAAGCGTCCATGTATTACCACCATCGGTAGAACGCATAATACCACCGCTTACACAACCAGAGAGAATTACTTTATTAGTTGTGCCATTATATCTTTTATCAAAAACAAATGCCCTGGTTCTTCCTCCCACATTATTCGGACCTGCAGGGAGGTAAAGATTAGTGGAAGGACCATTAACACCAAATCCTGTACGAATAATTCCATTTGATGCAGCGGATTGCTGATGCCCCGAAACAGGTATACTCATTGCCTGTTTCATTTCTGCTTTATAAATACCCGTAGGAATTTTACCTGTAATGGGATCTTTTAAAATATCGTATTCATACTGAGCGCGCGCTTCAGTCATGGCATCCCTTTTTTCGGGTGACTCATTTTCCTCCTCTTCTATCTCAAATTTTTTTTCAACGCGATGCTGTTGACGATTCCATAGAATGCCAACAGCAAGCAAACTCAATAAAATAAAAGAAAGGAGCAGGCCTTTTTGCATTTGATTATTTTTTAATTGCAAATGGAATTCGCCTTTAATCATTTCTGTTGGTAACAAATTTGATTATGGTTCATTTCATTTACAAAATGGATTAGTTATCTAAGGTAGAATATCTGCCAGAAACAACAAAGGCAACTGAAATTGGTTGCCTTTGTTGTTTTTTATTTCTGTATCAGAATTTTCTGTAAATAATTCTTATTGTTATGCCTGATGCGTAGCGTATAAAGATCAGAACTGAATCCCGTTAAATCGATCGTATTATTGAACTTACCGATGAAGCCGGGATACTCCTGAACAATTACCCTCTGGCCCACCGAATTGAATATTTCGATTGATAAATCCTTCTTTACAGTTACTTCAAAGCTTACTCTCACGGGGCCTTTGGAAGGATTCGGGGATACAGCTAATTTTATTTCCTGTACAAGAACATCATTCAATGCAGTGATAACAAAAGGAATTGCATTCGAGGTTTTGATACAACCGCTTGGATCTGAAACAGTCGATTTATAAGTTCCCGAACTTACAGGCTTGTAATGATTGTTTGTAGCGCCTGCAATTAAAGTGTCGTTTTTGTACCACTGATTATTCAATAAAATATTACTTGTTAATGAGTCTGCTACCTGTGAAATCACCGGGGTTGGAATGGTGGTTGCCACAATCGTAGCGCGGTCGCTCACACAGTCTCCTGTATTCACTTTCATATTATAGAAGAAATAGTAGTAGCCCTGAAAATTATTCGGGAAGGTATTTGTTGCAGCACTGTTTCCTGTGAGCGACATTACTCCCGGCAATGCAAAAGGATAAGGACTATTTGATATGCCGTTATTTCTAAAAATATTTGCACCGTTCTGGCAATCGATAATAATAACGTGATCACCTGTTGCAGGTACAGGAAGATTTAAATAATAAATAGCACCCGTATCCGCAGCATTATTTCCTGTTACTGCACCGGCCAATGGGGTAGGCGTGGTAGGATACACATTAAGTGTTGTAGATGAAATTGGAAAATAACTATAACTGGTATGCGATGTGTCGCTCCATCCATTAAAGTTTGCAACTGTAAATTTAATAGTACCCGCGCTGCCAATATATAATCTGGCGGTCTCGATGATTAATGGAACGGAATTGTTGAAATTCACGAATTGTCCGCTATAAGCATTGTATCCGCCACTTGGATAAACCAATTTATTGGGAAGCCCAACCGTTCCTCTTGCTTCGGCACCCACATAAAAAGTATTATTCGCTGGAATATTGGTGGTAGATGCATTGTAGCCCGATGCGAAAGGTGTTGTGGACGTAGCACTGTTATACCAAAAATAATTTGATGCAAGTGTGGGGTTGGTGACTTTTAAAATGGCTGATCCACTGCAAATAATTCCCGATGCGTTAGGTGCAGCAGGCTTGTTAGGAATTAATACGTTACTGATATTGGTATTATTCGATGCATTTTGGTCCGTAGCCAAACTCACTGTGCTGGTAATTGTATAAGTGATTCCCGGTGCTGTTAAGAAAGGCGTGGTAAATGTAAAAAGTGTGGAACTCAATGCAGGCACAGTAAGTGAATAAACACTCGATAAACTTAAAACAGTATTTGCCCCATTTTTTACGAGTACTGAAACAGGGAAATTTGTTTGATCGATGGCTCCGTTATTTTTGATTGAGATGGTTACATACTGACTATCTACTGCACATGAACCAGATACAGGAGCAATAAGCTGATCGATCGATAAATCGTTTGAAGGATTTACCACTTTTAATCTGAAGTCTTCTGTTTCTCCTTTACCATACGAACCGCAGCCGTTTACATCAACCGCATTACTGGTTTCCTGTACAATAATCCTCATCAAATAAAGATTGCCAACCGGTAAACTTGCAGGAGTAGTAATACTTCCAGTGAAGCTTCCTGTTGCTGAATTGATAGCACCACTTTGTGCCACTTTCTCAGATGCTTCAAAGATGCCGTTATTGTTATAGTCGATATAGGCAGTAACAATTCGGGGGTTTGAGGAAGCATCACAAGTGCCTGTTTTTACAAAAAAAGGAATGGTTTGCGATGATTCGATATTCGCGCTGATATTTGTATTATCTGTATAACTGGTACAACCCGCAGGATTTGTATAATGAATTGTTTTAAACGAAATGCTATCGATTCTGGCTCCTGCAGTGCTTGTTGGAGCTGAGCTGCAATAAGCTGTTCCACCAACACCACTCACCAATAATGAATACGCCTGTTGCCCTCTTGCTAAAATACTCTTATGTGTAACGCTGATTGTATAAGTCTGACCTGGAACAACACTATCCACTTTTACCTGCTCTACATTGTCGATCGTATTATCTCCTCTTGTTGCATATGATGCAGGAAAATTAGGATCTAATACCCATGGCTTATAAGTACTGCTTCCTTTGGTAATTCTGATATCCAAATCGTTCACTAATTTCCTCGCCGAATTATTCAGCACGTTTACTGTTTCAACGCTACCCTTTGGATCTGTCCAACTAATTGTTGCAACCAATGGGCCATTACCTGATGCAATTACGTTTGTGGTATAAGTTTGACCATTCGTCAAAACATTTTCGTAAATTAAATGATTACTGCTACTACCATTATTCGACGAAACGGCTGCAGTAATTACAGCAGCAGCACGCTCTACATTTAATAATCCCCAACCATACTGGTAGTCGGGCCCGTCGCCTAATCCGGCTTCATCGGCTGTATGAATGGCCAGACCTTTTAAAGTAGCAGAACGCATAAACGCACCTGCTTTTAATTTAGAATAATATTCCTGCAATAACAAAAGCGATCCGGTAGCATTCGGTGTAGCCATCGATGTTCCTGAATAGCTTGCGTAACTGGTATTTGATGTAGCGATTGGTGAAAATACTTCTACGCCATCTGCAACAATATCGGGTTTTATCCTTCCGTCGTCAGTAGGTCCCCAGTTACTGAAATTGGTCATTACAACATCTTCTTTTCTGGTATAACCACTGGGCAATCCATTGACTGCACCCACTGTTAAAATATTTTTTGCATTACCATCCCAGGGAATGGTATTGTACGAATCGTTGTTGCTAATTCCTGCGGGTCTTGCTCCTGCACTAATCATAGTGAAAGAACTATCATAGCGATAATAGGGATCGCCTTCTTTGGGACCATTTTCAGATCGATTATTTCCCGCCGCTTTTACGATCAGATAATTTGGGGCATTGTATGCAATGGAATCGAGTATCTGTGCATCGGTGCTATAAAATCCAAACTTATAATCTTCTGTTTCCTTGGGCCGGCCATAAAATTCCCATCGCCCCAAACCAGAATTGTAGTTCCATCCCGAAATAATTCCGTAAGAATGGTTTGATAATAAAATATTAGAGGCTTCTGCCATCATCTCAGAAGCGTCGTTATTAAAATCATATGCAATCAAACCCTGAATACCATAAGCCATTCCTTTGGCATTGGGATTTACTCCTGAAGCAATCATGGTTCCAGCAACGTGGGTACTATGGTCTTCAGTAGTTGCAGGCAAATCTTTTTGTGTAATTCGGCCAACCATTTCAACGTGGGTGGCCAATACCTTTCCTTCATCCCAAATGGCCAATTTGTTTTTTAAAGCTGCGGTAGATCCGCTGAGGCCTAAACCACTGGCTCCACCAGGCCATAATTGATTGGCCCTGGTAGTTGCAGCAGCAATGGTATTGTTCTGAGAAATATAATATTTTGGAAACCCAAAAGCGTCAACTCCGATCAATGATGCTTTTTTACCATTTTTTGAAGTGATGGTCATGCTCCATCCCTTTTTCTTTGCCATCACCAATGCTTGCGCATAATTTGTATTCTCAATTATCCGATGCTTTTGAGAAGCGCTCTCTAAAATTTCGCGATTGGTTCTTAACTGGGAAAATCCATTTACGGTAATAACAGATAAAAAAACAATTAACAATAAAGATCTAGTCATAGCTCCTATTAATTATATATTTATGCGCAAAGGGTTTGGTGGCACTTTGCAACTTTACTAAATTAGACACTTTCAGCATTAAAATTGAAGTATGATACGCTTTCTTTTTGCTCTATTTATTATTAGTTTAACAATAATGAGTTGTACTTCTGCAAAATCGAACAAAAATATCCAGCCGGATCAGGGCATTTCGGGTACCGTTTTGGAGGCCAGAGGAAATAGGATGCCGATGAAAGGAGTTGAACCCCAGCCTCTAAAAGGAATCCGATCCACGATATTGATATACGATAGTACCCACCTCTCTCAGACTACCAGATCTGCCAGTTCAGGTTTCTATACGTTGATCAATACCCGCTTGGTTGCTTCTGTTGAAACGGATAGTGCAGGTAAATTCATTGCTTCTTTACCCCCTGGAAAGTACTCGCTTTTTATAAAGCAGGGCAAAAGTTTTTTTGCAAACCTCTTCGACCAGTATAACAATATTGCTTTATTTGAAGTGGTGCCGGGAAGGTTTACTGATGCAAAATTGACTTTGAATATTGGCGCTACTTATTAGTTGCAACTGTATCTTTGCGAACCTTTCAATAGAGCGGTGTTATTATCCGCGAGGAATGATTTGTAGTTATGAATATTGGTGTATTGTTAGAGAAGTACCAGAATTCCCCCCGCCTTTTTCAATTGGCGGACAGGCTCTCTATTGACGATAGAATTCAGGAGAATGATATTCAAAAGATTTTTCTAAAAAATTTACAGGGGAGTAGCGCTGAATTCATAGTGAGTTCTGTGTTTATGCATGAGCGCTGCAAGCAACTGAATCACCTTGTGGTTTTGAACGATGCTGAGGAAGCGGCCTATTTTCATAATACACTCGAGAACTTAACCAATGCACTGGACCTGTTTTATTTTCCTTCCTCATTTAAAAATCGAAAAAATTTTCGTCTACTAAACAGTTCGCACGTGATGTTGCGTACTGAAGCCCTCACGAAATTATCGCTGGGAGGAAATAAAAAAATAATCGTTACCTACCCCGAAGCGCTTTTCGAAAAAGTAGTATTGCCCAAAACGCTCACCGGAAATATCATTCACATTAAAGTAAACGAAACCATACAGCTCAATAATCTGATGGAATTATTTGTGATGTATGGGTTTGAGCGAACCGACTTTGTTTACGAGCCGGGCCAGTTTGCTTTGCGTGGAGGGATACTCGATATTTATTCTTATGGTAACGAAAAACCATATCGCGTAGAGTTGTTTGGAAACGAAGTGGATAGTATTCGCATATTTGATCCGGAAACACAATTGAGCGAAAGAAAATTATTGCAGGTGAGCATTATTCCGAATGTGGAAACACAATTCGAGAGTGGCGAAAAAGTTTCTCTGCTTGAATTTTTGCCTGCGAATACGGTACTGTGGTTGAAAGACTGGGACGTGATCGGCGGAAAGATCGATCAACAGGCCGAAGACCTGGAAGGCTTTATGGGATTGGCGGAAGACGGTTATCGCATGAACAATACAGATGAAGAGGATGATACCCGGATCTTAAAAATTGTGACAAAGGATGATTTCGTTGGCAGATCAATTATTGAAGAACAAATGAAATTACGGGATATTGTGGAGTTTGGTTATAAACCACATCTTGCTAATTATGAAATAAAATTCGATACAAGAACCCAACCTTCTTTCAACAGGCAATTCGATCTGTTGATCAAAGACCTGAAAGCGCACGAAGCTGCGAAATACGGGATCTATATTTTTGCAGAACAGGCAAGACAACTGGAGCGACTGAGCAGTATTTTCGCCGATCTGCAAACAGAAATACAATTTGTTCCTATTGCAACCGGCATACACGAAGGTTTCATCGATGAAGACCTGAAACTGGTATGTTATACCGATCATCAGATCTTTCAACGATATCATAAGTACAAGGTAAAACAGGCATACAATAAAAATAAGGCGCTTACACTGAAAACCTTGCGCGACCTGCAACCCGGCGATTATGTAACACATATGGATCATGGTGTTGGTACTTATAGCGGACTACAAAAGATCGAGATCAACGGTAAAATACAAGAAGCAGTTCGCATCATTTATAAAGACAGCGATATACTCTATGTAAATATTAATTCGCTGCACAAGATCTCTAAATACACCGGCAAAGAAGGTACCGTACCGAAGATTAATAAATTGGGTAGCGAGGTTTGGAATAAATTAAAAGAAAAGACCAAGACCAGGGTAAAGGAAATTGCATTCGACCTGATTAAACTCTACGCGCAAAGAAAGGCGCAGCAAGGCTTTGCGCATGCGCCAGATACCTATATGCAAACAGAGTTGGAAGCATCTTTTATTTATGAGGATACACCCGATCAGAGTAAGGCTACGGCAGATGTTAAAAAAGATATGGAGAGTCCTTCGCCAATGGACCGACTAGTTTGCGGAGATGTAGGTTTCGGTAAAACAGAAGTTGCCATACGTGCTGCATTCAAATCTTGTGTTGACGGTAAACAGGCTGCTGTGCTGGTGCCCACTACCATCCTCGCATTTCAACACTACAAAACATTTTCTGACCGGCTAAAAGATTTTCCTGTTACGGTAGATTATATCAATCGATTTAAATCGGCCAAAGAAAAAAAAGATACACTACAACGCTTGGAAGAAGGGAAAATCGATATCATTATTGGTACACATGGCTTGTTGGGTAAAGAAGTAAAATTCAAAAACCTCGGCATCATGGTAATCGATGAAGAACAAAAATTTGGAGTGGGGCATAAAGAAAAATTAAAAACACTAAAGACCAATGTCGACTGCCTAACACTTACTGCCACGCCCATTCCACGTACCCTGCAGTTTAGTTTGATGGGTGCAAGAGACCTGAGCATCATGAACACAGCACCGCCAAACAGGCAGCCGATACAAACGGAAGTACACGTGTTCAATGACGACTTTATCAGGGATGCGATTTATTACGAAACAGAAAGAGGCGGGCAGGTTTTCTTTATTCATAACAGGGTGCAGGGCTTATCAGAAATGTGTGCGATGATTCAAGGGCTTTGCCCCGATTTGAGTGTTGGTTTTGCACACGGACAATTAGAAGGCAATGAACTCGAAGAGCGAATTCTGGATTTTATTGATCGCAAATATGATGTGCTGGTCTGTACCAATATTGTGGAGAGTGGGGTGGATATTCCGAATGTGAATACCATTATGATCAATAATGCGCACCATTTTGGTTTGAGCGATTTACACCAGTTAAGAGGAAGGGTAGGACGTAGTAATAAAAAAGCTTTCTGTTATTTATTGGGCCCGCCAATGAGCTCACTTCCTACTGATTCGCGCAAACGTTTACAAACACTGGAACAGTTTAGCGACCTAGGAAGTGGTTTCCAGATTGCAATGCGCGATTTGGATATCAGAGGGGCTGGTAATATGCTGGGCGGAGAACAAAGCGGATTCATGGCAGAGATTGGATTCGAAATGTATCAGAAGATTTTGGAAGAAGCCATCAGAGAATTAAAGCGCACCGATTTCAAAGATTTGTTTAAAGAAGAGATTAGTAAGCAAGACGATTTTGTAAAAGATTGTACCATTGATACCGACCTTGAAATTTTAATTCCCGATAGTTATGTGGAGAGTATTACAGAACGGTTGAGTTTATATACACGATTGGATAGTTGTGAGAATGAAGAAGAATTAAAAAATTTCTACAATGAAATGATCGACCGTTTTGGACCAATGGTTTATCAGGTAGAAGATTTGTTTACCACCGTAAAATGCCGATGGCTTGCGGTTCAGATAGGCTTTGAGAAAATGAGTTTAAAAGAAGATACACTCAGGTGCTATTTCATTAACCGACCCGACTCTCCCTACTTCGAATCTGATTTATTTAAGAATGTATTGAGCTTCTTGCAAACTGGAACTAATAAAGCCCGATTAAAACAAGCCGGAAAATTATTCCTGCTAGTAGTGGATGATGTAAAAGATATGGTGGGGATGCATCAATTTTTGGAGAGGATGCATGAGAAAGTCAAAAGTCAAAATTCAAAAGTCAAAATTGAAGAAGAATAAAAAGAAAAAGTCAAAAGCTGGGTATTGCTACCAGTCTTTTGACTTTTTAATTTTGACTTCTAATTAGAATCCTTTTTTGGCAACACCGTCAGCGATTGCTTGTAAAGCTTTTGCTTCGCTAAGAATAGCAGCCATTTTATTTCCTTTTCCATCATGACCACCGGCCATATAACCACCTTTAGCAGTTTTAGTAACCACTGCATCCTGCATTGGCACATTTTTTTCTTTTGTCTTCAGGCAATATGCTTTGATCATTTTTGAAGTGTCCATTTTCTTAGAATTTAATTGTTAGAGAATTATCGATTGAGAAACAAAGCACAAGCTAACTATTTTTTTAAGATTTAGGCGCAATCGGGTGGCAGAACTAATCCACATACAGCATCCTCCCAAAAAAAGCGGCCATTTGATGTAAATGACCGCTTTTTTATATCTAAAATACCTCTTTTTGATACTTAAAAATCAGACGTCAATTTTAGCGTATTTCGCGTGGGTTTCAATGAATTCGCGGCGTGGAGCTACTTCATCGCCCATCAGCATACTAAAGATGCGGTCTGCTTCAAAGGCACTATCAATAGTAACCTGCTTGAGTGTTCTGCGGGCAGGGTCCATAGTAGTTTCCCACAATTGTTCGGCGTTCATTTCACCCAAACCTTTGTATCGTTGCGTATTTACACTATCATCTTTGCCCCCACCGAGCTTCTCGATCCAGTATTTTCGCTGTTCTTCGGTATAAGCATATTCCTGATCCTTGCCTTTTTTAACAAGGTACAAAGGTGGTTGTGCGATATAAACATATCCCTGCTCAACCAGCTCTTTCATATAACGGAATATAAAAGTAAGAATCAGCGTTGCGATATGCGATCCATCCACGTCGGCATCGGTCATGATGATCAGTTTATGATAACGCAGTTTGGCAATATTCAATGCTTTCGGATCATCAGGGGTACCAACGGTTACGCCTAAAGCAGTGTACATATTTCTGATCTCTTCGTTTTCGTAGATCTTGTGTTCCATAGCTTTTTCCACGTTCAGTATCTTACCCCTTAATGGAAGAATTGCCTGATAACTTCTGTCGCGCCCTTGTTTAGCGGTACCTCCCGCCGAGTCTCCTTCCACCAAGTATAACTCACATTTTTCAGGATCACGTTCTGAACAATCGGCCAGTTTACCGGGTAAGCCACCACCGCTCAATACGGTTTTACGCTGTACCATATCGCGTGCTTTTTTAGCAGCAACGCGGGCTTGTGCAGCCAGAATAATTTTAGAGATCACGTTCTTCGCCTCACGTGGATTTTCTTCCAGGAATGCTTCTAATGCACGTGCCACAGTAGTTTGAACGATACCGCTCACTTCACTGTTACCCAATTTTGTTTTGGTTTGTCCTTCAAATTGCGGCTCCGGAACTTTTACAGAAATGATAGCGCTTAATCCCTCTCTGAAGTCGTCACCCTCAATTGTTACTTTCGCTTTTTCAAATAATCCCTGCTTATCACCGTAAGTCTTGAAAACCCTTGTCAATGCCTGACGGAAACCCGTAACGTGTGTACCACCTTCGATGGTATTGATATTGTTCACGTAAGAAAAGATATGTTCCTTAAAGTCATCGTTATAGGTCAATGCCACTTCCACTGCCACATTCGAAGCTTCGTCGTGCCCGTCAACATACAATGGTGCAGGAATCAGGGGAGTTCTGTTGCCGTTTCTGTCGAGCATTTCTACGAACTCAACGATACCGCCTTCGCTGTAGAAATTCTTAGTATAAGCTTCACCTTGATCATCCTTGTCGCGTAAATCAGTTAAGGTGATATTGATTCTTCTGTTCAAAAAGGAGAGCTCTCTCAGTCTACCTTCCAGAATTTCTTTCTTATAAACCGATTCCTGAAAGATGGTCAGATCGGGCCAGAAGTGAACGTAGGTGCCGGTTTTATCGCTTGTGCCCGTTTCTCTTACTGCATATTGCGGTACACCAATCTTGTATTCCTGTTCAAATATTTTTCCTTCGCGGTGCACATTCACAATCAGTGTACTACTTAAGGCATTTACACAACTCACACCCACGCCGTGCAATCCGCCTGAAACCTTATAAGTGTTCTTATCAAATTTACCACCAGCGTGTAAAACGGTCATTACCACTTCAAGAGCCGAACGCTTTTCTTTGGTATGCATGGCAGTTGGGATACCACGTCCATCATCTTGCACACTGATTGAATTGTCTTCGTGGATGGTAACATTAATATTCTTGCAATACCCGGCCAGTGCCTCATCTATTGAGTTATCTACTACTTCATAAACCAAATGGTGTAATCCTTTAACACCAATATCGCCGATATACATCGCGGGCCTTTTCCTTACCGCCTCCAAACCTTCTAAAACCTGAATACTGTCGGCGCCATAATTCTTATTCTGTTCCTCGTTGTTATCTAGTTGTTCCTGGGTCATAAATGCTTATCAGTCCTGTGTTTAATGAAATTATCAGAAGTGGACAAAGTTAATGAAAATTAGGGGCTTAGGAGGCATAAAAAATGGCTATTTATCCACTTTCGGGTGGGGCAAACTGTACCGAAATCTTAAAATTCCATGAATTGTCAGATAAGGGTAAAATCTGCCCGAAAAGAGCCAAAACCTCGGTAAAACAGCTACTTTAACAAAGGCTAAGTTGCCAATTAGATGTTTATACATTAATTTTGTGTTTGATGATGCAGGTAATGGACATATTAAAACTGGCGCATAAGAGCGGTATTGAACCGAGTATGGACCTGTTGTACGAGAAAAAACAGCAGATTCCGGGCTCCATTCACTACAAGATTAACCGTTTTTACGCTCAGAATTCTTGGGTGGCGGAAGATACCGGCATGCTCGTGTACCATTATAATGCAAAAAAACCGGAAGAAAATTATTTGGAGCTTCGCTATTGCACTACCGGAAACAGGTATTGCGAAGCCAAAGATTGCGGCCAGTGTAATCAGTTGCCAACTAATAATTGTGTCGGAAAGCATCTAACAGTTGACGTTTACCATTTTCACTTTACCGCTACTTTCCTACATCAATTTGTACACAACGTTAAACTGAGTAATCAGAAAGACGAAGTGCTGGCTTTCAAATATCCCAATGCTTTTACAAGAGTCTTTTCTGTATCGCTGCGTAAACGCAATGTGCTTGATGAACTATTGAATCATAGTTACTCGGGCTCAGTGGAAAACATTTTTGTGAATGCCAAAGTGCATGAGCTATTGGTATATAGTTTGGAATGTTTGGTGGACGAAAAAGAAGAAGGATTTACTTGTAAATTTCTGGCCGACGAAAGTGGACGCGAAAGGATTTATCAGGCACGCGAAATATTATTACAACATATCGGTGATCCGATCACCATCAAGGAATTGAGTCGTAAAGTAGCGATGAACGAATGCTATGTTAAAAAAGGATTCAAAGAAATATTTGGAACAACCATCTTCGATTTTTATCAACAACAACGCATGGAACACGCGAAATATCTTTTATATGAAAAAGGATTAAGCGTAACAGATGTATCTGCATTGCTGGGCTATTCCTCGATCTCGCATTTTTCTGCGGCTTTCAAAAAGCACACCGGCTTAAAGCCTTGTGAATTGCTGAAATAGCCTGAATGATTAGCGGGATACTACCCTCTGTTTATTCCCTTATCTTTATTTTCTAAACTAATTTTATGAGGCAAATCTTTGCGATAGCAATTTTGTTTTCACTGAGTGCTTGTGCCGGAAACAAAGTAGATACCATCATCCATCATGCGGTAATTTATACGGTCGACTCAGCCTATACCGTTGCTGAAGCAATGGCGGTAAAAGATGGAAAAATTATTGCTGTGGGCACAAACAATGCGATTCAAAAAAAATATAGTGCAACAGAAAATATCGATGCAGGGGGTAAGGCTGTTTACCCCGGTTTTATTGATGCTCATGCACATTTTGTTGGTTATGGAAGATCGCTGTTTCAGGTAGACCTTTATGGTACCACTAGCTGGGAAGAAGCTGTTGAGAGAGTGAAAGTTTTTGCTTCAAAAAATCCTGATCTTCCCTGGATTCAGGGACGGGGTTGGGATCAAAATAAATGGCCCGGTAAAACCTATCCCACCAATGCATTGTTAAATCAATTATTTCCAAACAAGCCCGTGATATTGCAACGCATCGACGGACACGCTTCCATCGCCAATCAAAAAGCAATGGACCTTGCAGGCATCCGAGCGGGACAAATAGTTGTGGGTGGAGCTATTGAAGTAAAAGATGGAAAATTAACGGGAGTGTTGATCGATAATGGCGATGATAATGTGTACAAGCAAATTCCTGAACCCACCAAAGAAACTTATTTGCATTGGTTAAAAGCCGCAGAGAAAAATTGTTTCGAACAGGGACTTACAACTATTACCGATTGTGGTTTAAGTTATCAGGATGTAGATGCGATTGATACACTCCAAAAAGAAGGCAAAATTGATATGCGCCTGTTTGTAATGTTGAGCGATAATGATGCCAACCTATTGAAATATTTGAAAAGAGGTCCGTATAAAACAGATAAGCTTTTTGTAAATGGATTTAAAGTATATGCCGATGGAGCCCTTGGTAGCAGGGGCGCATGCCTGATTCAACCTTATCGGGATAAAGCCGGCTGGCAGGGATTTTTATTGCGTAATAAATCGCACTACGATTCACTTGCCAATGTATTATCAACTACTCGTTGGCAAATGTGTACGCATGCAATCGGAGATAGTGCCAACAGAGAGATCCTGCAGGTGTACCAAAAATATTTAAAAGGAAAGAACGATCGGCGCTGGCGCATAGAACACGCACAGATTGTAAATCAAAACGATTTTAATTTATTCGGATCTGCAAGTGTAGTTCCTTCTGTTCAACCTACGCACGCTACCAGCGATATGTACTGGGCTGCAGAAAGATTGGGAACAGAAAGATTAAAAGGAGGTTATGCTTATAAACAACTCATGCAGCAAAACGGATGGATTGCTTTGGGAACCGACTTTCCGGTGGAAGACATTTCTCCTTTTAAAACTTTTCTCGCCGCAGTTGCCCGTAAAGATGCAAAAGGTTTTCCTGCCGATGGATTCCAAAAAGAAAATGCGCTGAGCAGAGAAGAAACCATTCGGGGCATGACCATCTGGGCCGCCAAAGCGAGCTTCCTCGAAAATGAAGTAGGCAGCCTTGAACCCGGTAAGAAAGCCGACTTTATTATACTTGATAATGATTTGATGAAAGTTGCTGAACCCGATATCCTGAAGCTGAAAGTCTTGAATACCTACCTTGGGGGGAAGAAAGTGAAATAAAAGTCAAAAGTCAAAATTCAAAAGTCAAAATTGAAGAAGAATAAAGAATAAAAAATAAACATATATATTTCCCCTCCCAAACACGTTTGGGAGGGGTGCGAGCGTAGTCCCGAGAACTCGGGAGGGTGGGAAAAACTTGATTCGATGAAAAATAATCTCTAAGAGAATCAACCACCCCCGCCGAATCCCAAGTGCTTGGGATCGGCGCCCCCTCCAAACCATGTTTCTACTGTGTGGACACAAGTATGATATAAAAGATATTTCTTTGAGTGATGGG